>JBEBXA010000011.1:0-69593 GCA_040391825.1 Pigmentiphaga sp. | reverse complement strand
AGAAGGAGCGGGGGCTGGTTCTTGGGGTGGAGTTACGAATTTTTGTGTGGGAATTACGGGGGGCTGAGTTCTTAAGTCAGGCCGTCGCGCGGCTCCCCGTCGGCGGCTCAGAGGCTGCGGTCCGGCAAGGCTGCGCTTGCCGGACTACCCGTCGTCTACCTCGTCCCTGCGGTCCTTCGGTAGCCCGCGGCTGGCCAATTCGCCACCGGCGGGGAGCCGCGCGACGGCCTTGGCAATGAGGCAATTCCAATGTGGGACGAGACGGCCTTGGTAACGAGGCAGTTCCAATGTGGGGGATGGAGCGGCCTTGGCAACAAGGGGTTTCAGAGCTCGCTCGCTGCTTGGGCATGGTCCGCCATGAAAAATGCGCGTCATCTCCGGTAGCCTTTCGGACATTCGAGACATGACGCGCAACAGGACGGCCCTAAGGCCATCTAGCCTTTACTGGCAGTGCCGGGATCAGCCGAAGTTCTTGGCTGCGAAATCCCAGTTGGCAACGGTCCAGAACTGTTCGAGATACTTCGGACGCGCATTGCGGTAGTCGATGTAGTAGGCGTGTTCCCACACGTCACAGGTCAACAGCGCAACGTCGGCGGTCGTCAGCGGGGTGCCAGCGGCGCCGGTGTTGACGATATCGACCGAACCATCAGCCTTCTTCACCAGCCAAGTCCAGCCCGAACCGAAGTTGCCGGCGGCCGACTTGTTGAAAGCATCTTTGAATGCGGCAAAGTTGCCCCACTTGGCATTGATGGCATCAGCCAGCTTGCCGGTAGGTTCAGCGCTCTTGGGTGTCAGGCAGTTCCAGTAGAACGAGTGGTTCCAGTGCTGGGCCGCGTTGTTGTAGACACCACCGGAAGATTTCTTGACGATTTCTTCGAGCGTAGCGTTTTCGAATTCGGTGCCCTTGATCAGGTTGTTCAGGTTGGTGATGTAAGCCTGGTGGTGTTTGCCATGGTGATACTCCAGGGTTTCCTTGGAGATGGTCGGGGCAAGCGCGTCCAACGAATACGGCAACTGCGGAAGAGTGTGTTCCATCTGAGCTCCTTGTTCTGGTTAAGAGACTAACGATTCATTTTATCGGTAAGTATCGCACTGTGCCGGGATGCCCCCGCGTGACGAAAGGTTAACAAGGCCGGATTACACCAATGGACGGCTGCCATCCACTGCCGACACCAGTACGTCCGCAGCCCCTTCGGCAAAACTCAGGCTCAGGCTCTGCCCGGATTGCAGCGTGCTTGCCTGCCGGACGATACGGCCTTGATCATCACGAGCGATCGCATACCCACGCGCCAAGGTCTGCTGCGGCCCCAAAGCGCGCAGCTGATTCGCGCTCGACGCCAGCCTGTCCTGCAGTTTAGCCAAGCGATATGACTCACCCTGCCGCAGACGACGAGCCAATTCCTGCACTTGAGTGCGGGTTCGAGCGGGATCAGGCGCCTCTGCCGCCAGCCGTTGCCGCAACAAAGCGACACGGCCGACACGTTCGCGTTGTCCCGAGCCCCAAGCCGACACCAAACCACGCGTCAAGCCGCTCAGGCGATCACGCTGGCGCGCCAGACGCTCACGCGGTGACACCATTTGAGACGCCAGCCGGTCAACACGCTGCGCCATCCTTTCCAAGCGGCGTTGCTGGGCGCGCTGGATAGCCTGCGCGGCTTGCTCCACGCGAGCTGACCATTGAACGCGAGGATCGCAAGCCAATTCGGCGGCAGCGGTGGGTGTAGGCGCCCGTACATCGGCGGTGAAGTCCGCGATAGTGAAATCTGTTTCGTGGCCGACACCGCTGATAAGCGGTATCGCACTGGCGGCAATCGCCCGGGCCAGGCCTTCATGGTTGAATGCCCACAGGTCTTCGATACTGCCGCCGCCACGCACCAGCAACAAGGTATCGACCTCGGCCCGACGATTGGCCGTAATAATTGCCTGCGCCAAGCGAAGGCCCGCATCTTCCCCCTGTACCGGGGCGGGGTAAACCACCACTGACACATGCGGCGCGCGGCGTTTTAGCGCAGTCAATACGTCGTGCAACGCAGCCGCCTGCAAAGACGTCACCACCCCGATCGCCCGCGGCAAGCCCATAGGCTCGCGCTTGCGCGCATTGTCGAACAGCCCTTCCGCTGCGAGCTTTTCCTTTAGCCTGAGGAAAGCTTCGAACAAATCCCCCTGGCCGGCCCGGCGCATGGCCTCGACCTGCAATTGGTAGTCGCCGCGCGGCTCGTACAGCGATACCCTGACCCTCACTTCGATCTTGTCGCCCTCGCGCGGGGTAAAACCAACCAGCATGGCGCGGCCACGGAACATCACCCCGCGCGCGGCCGCATTCCCGTCCTTCAAGGTGAAGTACCAGTGACCCGATGCGGCAGCGGTAAAATTGGAAACCTCTCCGCGAACCCAAATCAAAGGAATGCTGCGCTCCAGCAATCCCGCCACAGCGCGGTTTAGCTGCGAAATCGTCAGGATTTCCCGCGAAAAAGCATCATGTGCAGATGCAAATCCAGTACTCATACGGTTTTCCGGGCAGGAAGCTGTCCACAAGCCCGTAAATGCTGCGTGTCAGGTAACCCCACCGTCACACAAACTAATAAATTCATATAAGCCATTGATTTAATTGAAATTTTGTGTTTTTCAACGCATGAATAAAATGCAGGCAACCCAGCTAAAAGCACGTATATCATGGCGTTCATCTAAGTTACACACATAGTTATCCACAGATTTTGTGGATACTTCCCTGTAGGCGACTTGCTCTAGACCGCCTGCACCCGTACATTCTCGCCTTCACCGAAACAGGAGAGGTCCTTGCTGGCCATCGTTCGCGAAGCAGGTTGGCCCATCTGGCCGCTCATCGCCACTTCGTTTATAGCCTTGACGCTTATTGTCGAGCGTCTGCTCACATTACGCAAAACCCGAATCATCCCACCTCGTCTGCTTGAAGACGTCCTCTCGCTGATGCACAAACGACGCATCACACCCGAGATCGTCGACAAACTGGAGGCCGATTCGCCGCTGGGCCGCATTCTTGCCGCCGGACTGCGCAGCCGCCATCGCTCAAGCGCCGCGGTCAAAGAAACGATGGAGCAGGCAGGACAAGCCGTCGCCCATCGCCTATCCCGCTACGTGGGCGCCATCGGCACAATCGCCACCATTGCCCCGCTAATGGGCCTATTCGGCACCGTCATCGGCATGATCGAAATTTTCGGGGCTTACGCTCCGGCGGGAAATGATCCGAGCCAACTCGCCCACGGCATCTCGATTGCACTGTACAACACAGGCTTCGGTATTTTCATCGCTATTCCGGCCATGATCTTCTATCGCTTCTTCCGCGCCCGGGTCAATGACAGCTTGCATGAGCTTGAACAGGCCGCCAGCCGGTTGGCGGACGCTCTGCGAGGCGACTGACCCAGTGCTTTATCGTCCCATGCTCAAAAGGCCATCACGATGAACTTCCGCCGCAGCCTGGACGCCGACGAGCCGGACATCAACCTGATTCCGCTCATTGACGTTTTGCTGGTCATCCTCATTTTCCTGGCCGCCTCCACTTCTTTTGCGCGCTACAGCCAATTGACGGTCAGTCTGCCCGGCATCAACGCCGAAACGGCGGATGCTCCGGCGCCGCTGACCATCACAGTGGCGGCGGACGGCCGCTACGCCCTCAACGGCCGCGTCCTGCCTTATCGCGATGCCGTCCAGTTGGCTAGCGCGCTGCGCCAGGCTGTTGCAGGGCAAGATCAACCCTCGCTAACCATCGATGCCGATGCGTCGGCCACTCATCAAGCGGTAGTACGGGCGATGGAGGCGGCCGGTCAAGCAGGGATCGCCCGCGTCGGCTTCACTACCCAAGCGGGCCCGGCCGGCGGGCGCTCGCCCTGAGCCATAAACTTTGAGCCTAGCAATGAAACGCTACCTGCAGCAACAATGGCAAGAAGGCGGCTGGCTGGCTCAGGCCTTGCGTCCGCTCGCGCTATTGACGAGCGCGGCTGTGGCGCTCAAGCATCTGGCCTATCGTCGTGGCTGGAAACAAGCCAGCCGCCTAGATGTCCCGATTGTCGTCGTGGGCAACCTTTACGTCGGCGGGACGGGAAAAACCCCATTCATTCTGGCCGCCGTTGCTGCGCTGCGCGAGCGCGGCTGGCACCCCGGGGTCATCAGCCGCGGTTACGGCACCCAGGCCGGGGCGGCTCCCAAGGTTGGCCAAGGTTCGCTGGACGCCCGCATCTTCGGCGACGAACCCGCCCTGATTGCTCGCCAGTCCGGGGCCCCCGTCGCTGTCCACCCGCTGCGGGTGTTGGCAGCGCAGGCCTTGCGCCGCCAACACCCGCAGGTCGACGTCATTCTCTCCGACGACGGCCTGCAACATCTTGCTCTGGCACGCGACGTAGAAATCGTCATCCAGGACTCCAGAGGTATCGGCAACGGCTTGCTGCTGCCCGCAGGCCCCCTGCGAGAGCCCGTCAAGCGACTGGGCAGCATAGATGCCCTGGTCACCAATCGTACGGGGGCCACCACCTCGGCCACCGCAGATGGCTCAGGGCCCGCGCGGCGAGTAGACATGGAACTCAGGGCCCGGACGGCCTGGCGCCTGGTGGACGGGCTCGAGCGGCCCTTGGCCGACTTGGCCTTGTCGGGACGAGTTGCCGCGGTAGCCGGTATTGGGCACCCGGAACGCTTTTTCGCAACCCTGCGCCAAGCCGGTGTTCACCCCGTGGTCACCGTACCGCTGCCCGACCATTACGACTACGCCAAGTCGCCTTTTAGCGGCCTCGATGCGCAATACATTCTCATCACGGACAAGGACGCCGTAAAATGCCTGGAACTGAACGACCCCCGGTTGTGGGCCGTCAGCGTCTCGGCTCATTTGTCCGACCCATTTTTCTTCGATTGGCTGGATACCCTACTGCATGGACGTACGCCTGCTTGACATCCTGGTTTGCCCGCTCTGCAAAGGCCCTTTGCAGCATGACCGCGCCAATCAGCTCCTCACCTGCCGGGCCGACCGCCTGAGCTTTCCCATCCGCGACGGCATTCCCGTCATGCTCGAATCCGAAGCGCTACCCTGGCACGGCGATTCAGCAGATTCGACTCCGCCACCGATGCAGGATTGATCAGATGGATTTTCTCGCAGTCATTCCGGCGCGCGCGCACTCCACTCGCCTGCCAGGAAAGATGCTGGCCGATATCGACGGCCTGCCCATGGTGATACGGGTAGCGCAGCAGGCACGCGCGAGCGGCGCCTCCCGCGTTGTCGTTGCCACCGATGACTCCGCCATCCTCGACACCATTAAGCGTCACGGCTTTGAAGGATTGATGACGCGCGCCGACCACCCCACTGGCACCGACCGTCTGGCCGAGGTTTGCACACAGTTGGCCCTGGCCGACGATCGCATCGTAGTAAACGTCCAGGGCGACGAGCCGCTTATCGACCCCGCCCTGGTCGCCCAAATGGCTCACACCTTGGCTGAGCACTCGAGAGCAGCGATTGCCACGGCGGCCCACCCTATCGGCAACGCAACCGACCTGTTTAACCCCAACGTCGTCAAAGTCGTATGCGGGGCAGATGGGCGCGCACTCTATTTTTCGCGCGCGCCCATGCCCTGGGCACGCGACGCCCTTGCCGCCGGCGAACAGTTGCTTGCGCCAGGTTTGCCGGCCCTGCGCCATATCGGCCTCTATGCCTACCGGGCCGGTTTTCTGCGCGGCTTCCCGAATTTGCCCCACGGCCAGCTTGAGCGCTGGGAATCCTTGGAACAATTACGCGCGCTTGAGCATGGCTACACCATCCAGGTCCATGTCACGCCCAATGCGCCTGCTTCCGGAGTCGATACACAAGAAGACCTGGATCATGTACGTCGAATAGTGGCGCGCAAAGGCCTCAGCCCCACGGTCTGAGCAACGTCGTAACCGATTACCCTATCTTGCACAGGCTAAACCGCGTCTCCAGGCCAGCTTTAGACCTGGCTTCGATTTGACCGCTTTCCCGTGCTGAGGTAAGTTTAAGAAAATCGTGCCTGAAACAAGCGGCCAGGGGGAATGGCGGTAATCCGCACAACCATTAGCGTCTCACGTGCATCGGCGGTTATCGCCACTGCAACACCATGTACGGACTGAAAACCAACGTGCACTCGCGGTGGCGGGTTGCGCTGGTCTCGCTGATCAGGCCACAGAACACCAACACTTCAGGAAGTATCAATGCGTCTAATCCTGCTCGGAGCACCCGGCGCCGGCAAGGGCACTCAAGCTGCCTTTCTCAAGGAACACTTCGGTATTCCCCAGATCTCCACCGGCGATATGCTGCGCGCCGCCGTCAAGGCTGGCACCCCGCTGGGCCTGGAAGCCAAAAAAGTCATGGACGCTGGCGGCCTGGTTTCCGATGACATCATCATCGGCCTGGTCAAGGATCGCTTACGCGAACCCGACTGCAGCAAAGGCTATCTGTTCGATGGTTTCCCTCGCACCATCCCACAGGCTGATGCCATGAAAACGGCCAACGTCGATATCGACTTCGTGATCGAGGTCGACGTTCCCGAAGAAGAAATCATCGAACGCATGAGCGGTCGCCGCGTCCATCTGGCCAGCGGACGCACCTATCACCTGCGCTTCAATCCGCCCAAGCAAGAAGGAGTCGACGACGTCAGCGGCGAACCCTTGGTTCAGCGAGATGATGACAAAGAAGAAACGGTCCGCAAGCGCCTTGAAGTCTATCGCCAGCAGACCCGCCCCCTGATCGATTATTACTCGCGCTGGGCTGACGCAGGCGACGCGCGTGCACCGCGTTACCGCAGAATTTCCGGCGTGGGCAGTGTGGAAGAAATCAAGACTAGGCTTTTCGACGCATTGAAGTAAACCGCCTTATCAGCGGTGCGTACACGCGCATCGCAATTACCCCAGCCGGGCCGGTGGCCTGCGCTCGTCGTTTTTGTTTGCTCCGTCGTCGAATCACGGTTTCGCAGTAGAACAAAAGGAGGAGTTGCATGACATCAGGTCTAGTATTTGCGCTTGCGTGCGGCATTCTGGCCGTACTGTACGGGGCGATTTCCACCCGCTGGATTCTGCGACAGGAGGCCGGCAACCCGAGAATGATGGAAATTGCCGCGGCCATCCAGCAAGGCGCGAAAGCCTATCTCAATCGTCAATACAGCACCATAGCCATCGTCGGCGTGGTGCTGTTTCTCATCATAGGCTTCATTCCTGGACTGGGCTGGCCCTGCGCGCTGGGATTCGCCATTGGCGCCATCCTTTCCGGCGCGGCGGGCTATATCGGCATGAACGTGTCGGTCCGAGCCAATGTGCGCACCGCGCAAGCCGCTACCAAAGGGCTGAACGACGCGCTCACGGTGGCCTTTCGGGGGGGTGCCATCACCGGCATGCTGGTGGTGGGACTGGGGCTTATCGGTATCACCGTGCTTCTTTGGCTGTTGCTTGACACCAATCTGTCGGGCGCGGCCCCCAACGCCGACCTGCATGAACGCCTGCAACCTCTGATCGGGCTGGCTTTCGGCTCTTCGCTTATTTCCATCTTCGCTCGCCTGGGCGGGGGGATTTTCACTAAGGGCGCCGACGTCGGCGCGGACTTGGTGGGAAAAGTCGAGGCCGGGATTCCGGAGGACGATCCGCGCAATCCAGCCGTCATTGCGGATAACGTGGGCGACAACGTCGGAGACTGCGCGGGCATGGCGGCCGACCTGTTCGAGACCTACGCCGTCACTCTGATCGCAACCATGTTGCTGGGCTCACTGGTGATCGAGGTCGCGCCTCTGGAGTCGGTGCTCTATCCGCTGGCCCTGGGGGGGTTCTCTATCATCGCTTCCATCCTGGGCTGCTCGGCTGTGCGCTCAAGCCCTGGCAAGCGCATCATGAGCGCCCTCTACCGAGGGCTGTTGGTGGCGGGCGTTCTGGCCCTCATTTTCTTTTATCCCATCACGGCCTGGGTATTCAGCGACACGCCGCTCGGGGGTGCGGACAGCGTGGCCAGGCTATACGGCTGCACCGTTGTCGGCCTCGTGCTGACCGGTTTGCTGGTGTGGGTAACGGAATACTATACGGGCACCGAATACGCTCCGGTACGATCCGTCGCCCTGGCGTCCACCACCGGCCACGGTACCAACATCATTGCCGGGCTGGCGGTCTCCATGAAATCCACCGCCGCTCCGGTGATTCTGGTCTGCCTGGCCATTTACGGCTCCTACACTTTGGCCGGCCTATACGGTATTGCTATTGCCGCCACATCCATGCTTTCCATGGCGGGCATCATCGTGGCGCTAGATGCCTACGGGCCGATCACCGACAACGCGGGCGGCATCGCTGAAATGGCCCATATGCCAGAGGCGGTGCGCAACATTACCGATCCGCTGGATGCGGTCGGCAATACCACCAAGGCCGTTACCAAGGGCTACGCCATCGGCTCGGCCGGACTGGCGGCGCTGGTTTTATTCGCCGACTTCACCCATGCACTCGATCACCTGGGCAAAGTAGTGGAATTTTCACTTGCGGAACCCGCGGTCATCATCGGCTTGTTCATAGGCGGGCTCATCCCCTTCCTGTTCGCGTCCATGGCGATGGAAGCCGTTGGCCGCTCGGCCGGGGCCGTGGTGGTCGAGGTTCGGCGCCAGTTCAAGGAAATCCCCGGCATCATGGAGGGTACGGCCAAGCCCGAGTACGGACGTGCGGTCGACATGCTGACCAAAGCGGCCATCAAGGAAATGATGATTCCGTCGGCGCTTCCCGTGGTCGCCCCGATTGCCCTGGTCGCCATCATTGGCTTGCTTATGGGTAGCGAAGCCGCGCGCATGGCCTTGGGCGGCATGCTCATGGGGGCCATCGTTACGGGGCTGTTTGTCGCAATTTCGATGTGCACCGGCGGCGGCGCCTGGGACAATGCCAAGAAATACATCGAAGAAGGCAACCACGGAGGCAAAGGATCGGAAGCCCACAAGGCCGCGGTCACTGGCGACACCGTGGGCGACCCTTACAAGGACACGGCCGGCCCCGCGGTCAACCCGCTGATCAAGATCGTCAATATCGTGGCGCTACTGCTGGTACCCCTGCTGTAATCGCCCCACACGCTTGCGGGGGCTCCGGCGTCCCGCAAGCAAGGCGGTGAGCACCCCAGATAAAAAAACCGCAGCTGCAAAGTGCCGACCGGTACTTTGCAGCTGCAACCGGTGCGCAGGGCTGCCTCAAGGCTGGAGTCCCTTTCACCGGCCTTGCCTCAAGCAATCATCTTTCGCCGCACATGGTGGGGCCGTATTCCCAGCGCGAACAGCGCCGCGAAGTACACCAGCGCGCCCCCGCTTATGGTTGCCAGCAACATGCCCGCACGCAACCAGGCGTGCGCTTGCAGGCTCAACCAGTCAATACGCTGCTCTACCGTCCACAACAGCAAGCCCATCGCAAGCAAGGCAAGCAGCAATCTGAGGAGAAAGCCCGCCCATCCTGCGGATGGCTTGTAAACTCCGCGGCGCCTTAATCCCACCAACAGGGCCAAGGCATTCAAACAGGCCCCCAAGCCTATGGATAGGGCCAAGCCGGCGTGCTGCAACACAGGCACGAAGATCAAATTCAAACACTGGGTGCCCACCAATACCCAGATAGCTATTTTCACAGGCGTTCTGATGTCCTGGCGCGCATAAAAACCTGGGGCCAAAATTTTTACGGATAGCAAACCAATCAAGCCTACCGCATAGGCAAGCACCGCCATCTGCGTCTGAACCACGTCCGCTGCGGTGAAAGCACCGTAGTGAAACAAGGTGCTGACCAGCGCCCTCGACATCAGGGCCAAGCCCAAGCAGGCGGGTAAACCCAGCAGCAGCGTCAAGCGCAAGCCCCAATCCAGCAGCGAGCTGTATTCCTCGGTACGTCCACCCGCATGCGCCTGCGACAAACTGGGCAAAAGCACCGTACTCAGAGCCATGCCCAGCAAGGCGGTGGGAAACTCCATCAGGCGATCCGCGAAGGACAGCCAGGTGACGCTGCCTGGCGCCAACCAGGTAGCGATATTGGTATTGATCAGCATGGAAATCTGAGCGACCGACACCCCCACAATGGCCGGCAGCATCTGGCGCATGATCCGCTTGACGGTGGGGTCAGCCCAAGCCAGGCGCAGATCCAGCCCGATCCGGGGCCTCAGCCCAAGGCGCGCAAGCGCTAAAAACTGCACCGCCAACTGGGCTACACCGCCAGCCATCACCCCGATAGCCAAGGCGTAGATAGGAGTAGCAAAACGCGGCGCCAGCCATATGCAGGCGACGATCATCGACAAATTCAGCAACACCGGAGTAAACGCCGGCACCGCAAAACGCCGCCAAGTATTCAGCACCCCGGAAGCAAACGCCACCAGCGACATACACAAGATGTAGGGGAACATGGCTCGCGTCATCCAGACCGCCGCATGGAAATCGCCAGCTCGTTCGGCACTGCGCAAGCCACTACCCATAGCGCTGACGATCCAGGGCGCGCCCAGTATCCCCAGCAAAGTCACCCCCATCAAGGTAAACGTCAACAGGGAAGCTACCCGGTCAAGGAGATGGCGAGCCGCCTCATCTGAACCGCGGTTCCTGGTTTCACCTAAAATGGGAACGAAAGCTTGGGCAAACGCGCCTTCCGCAAATAAGCGCCGCAATAAATTGGGAATGCGAAAAGCTACCCAGAAAGCATCGGTCAAGCTGCCCGCCCCAAAAGCCCGGGCGATGAGAATGTCGCGGACCAAGCCCGTCAGGCGTGATAACAGGGTAAAGCTACTGACTGTAGCGGCGGCGCGCAGCAGATTCATAGGTGCCTTGGCAACGCGGCACGGCCGCAATGAATGTTGTGATAGTACATCGACTTGATTTTACGGCTATTTAGCGCTATATTGCTTGGCTTTGCGAAGCTCCTGTCGTGTACTGCAAGACATGTCTTCGCCTTATTCGATACGGAATTTTCATGGCCAATACCGCTCAAGCACGCAAGCGCGCCCGTCAAGACGTGGCTCGCAACAAGCACAATTCCAGCCTGCGCTCGATGCTGCGCACGTCCATCAAGCGCGTTCGCCAGGCTATCGAAGCCGGTGACAAGGCCGCCGCCACTGAAGTTCTGCAAAAGGCCACCAGCGTGATCGACCGCGTTGCCGACAAGAACATCATCCACAAGAACAAAGCTGCTCGCCACAAGAGCCGTCTGGCCTCCGCCGTCAAGGCGATCGCCTAAGTTTCTTGCAGGCTCGGCCTAAAAGGCCTGGGCCACCGCGCAAGCATAGCCCGGCAAAAACTGCACGTTTTTGCCGGGCTATGCTTGTTTGATTTCTTTTCGTGAAAACGCCCAAAGCCGCACAAGCGAATCCACGACCCATGAGCGCTGCCGGCCGGCGATCATTGCTTCCCTGGCGGCTCGGGGATCAGGCATGCCTCAACGGTGCGCAGATCATTATCGTGGGCGAAATCCAGCACGAATTGCCATGCCAGAGGCTCTAGAGCCCGCAGGCGCGCATCGACCATTACGCACTTCACCCCCTCGATAAGGGTGGGCACCACGTAAGGGGAATAAGTAAGGTGATTGGCCACGCTGCCAGGCGGACGGAAAGGGGACATGACACCCGCCAGACGTTCGGCCCAGTCGCTGGGGCGAAATTTCTCACCGGTGGAGGTGGTGCCCTGAATAATAAGTTGCGTGACGCTGTCAGCCATTGATATGCATGCGAAAGAGTTCCACGGCAAGCCAAGTCTCTTGAACCCGCCCACCTCGGTTCGGGCCAACCTTGCACCGCAGCGGAAAGCCCGAAATCACAGGGAAATCCCCCTGAAAAGACAGCTCAGCATTGTAGCCTATCGATTTCTTCGCACCGCCCGCCGGGGCACCGCGGGTCTGCCGCGGTCGCTCGGGTATCATTGATCTTTTCCGCGAAACGAAGCCGATTAGTCACTAGCCCGCCAATGCGCTTAGCGCGCCCGGCCTGCCGGTTCGGCCTTTCCAATCGGAGGCGTCGTATGAATGCAAATTCCAAGCAAACCCCCAGTCTGGCACCGCCCATTCGGCACTTTCTCCAGTTCAACGACCTGAGCCGGGATGAAATCGAATACCTTCTTGAACGCGCTGCGCTGATCAAGCGCAAGTTCAAGAACTACGAACCACACATGACCCTGCACGACCGCACTCTGGCCATGGTGTTCGAAAAAGCCAGCACCCGAACCCGCGTGTCCTTTGAAGCCGGCATGTACCAGCTGGGGGGATCGGTCATCCACCTCACCACGGGTGACTCTCAACTGGGCCGCTCAGAGCCGGTGGCGGACTCGGCCCAGGTCATCTCACGCATGGTCGACCTGATCATGATCCGCACCTTTGAGCAAACCAAGATCGAGTGTTTTGCAGCCAACTCGCGGGTACCCATCATCAACGGGCTCACCAACGAGTTCCACCCCTGCCAGATCCTCGCCGACATCTTCACCTACATCGAGCATCGCGGCTCGATCCAGGGCAAAACGGTAGCCTGGGTGGGCGATTCCAACAATATGTGCAATACCTGGCTGCAGGCGGCCGAATTGCTCGACTTCAATCTGCACGTATCGACACCGCCAGGCTATGAACTGGAGCCTGAACGCGCCGGCATCCTGGACGCCGAACGCCTCAAGCAGTTCGCCGATCCCATGCAGGCATGCGCAGGCGCACACCTGGTCACCACCGACGTCTGGACCAGCATGGGCTTCGAAGCCGAGAACGAAGAGCGCCGAACGGCCTTTGCCGATTGGTGCGTCGACACCGAAATGATGGCGCAAGCTGCCCCTGACGCTCTTTTCATGCACTGCCTACCGGCCCACCGCGGCGAAGAAGTCACCGCCGAGGTAATAGACGGGCCGCAAAGCGTGGTCTGGGACGAAGCCGAAAACCGCATGCACGTCCAGAAGGCACTGATGGAGTTCCTACTGCTGGGCCGCAAAAACTGAACGGCTAGGCCCGTCGGGGAACCAAGCCAAAGGCCTGAACCAAGCCCAGCAGGAACCTGAAACAACGGTTCAAACGTCCCCAGCGGACTCCGAGACAGCGCTTTTGTTGTTCATTGCACAATAAAAGCGCTTACTATCCCCCCATCAGGGTCAGCTTGGGTACAATTCATGGTCGCCCTGTTTAAGCCGGGGGGCGACTGCCCGATCCCGACTGCATGCTACGAGGATGTTCCGCCCAAGCGGTGCCCCGTTCATGCCTACGGTGACCTCAACCGGCGGCAAGCCGCACCGCGATAAGCCCATGCGCGGCGCTCCCCGTCCATGTCCTGGGAAAATCAATGAGCGAAGTAAAGAAGGTCGTACTTGCCTATTCGGGCGGCCTCGACACGTCCGTCATCCTGAAATGGCTGCAGGACACGTATCACTGCGAAATCGTTACCTTCACCGCCGACATCGGCCAGGGCGAAGAACTCGCCCCCGCCCGCGCCAAGGCCCTGAAGTTCGGCATCAAGCCCGAGCACATCTACATCGATGATCTGCGCGAAGAATTCGTGCGTGATTTCGTCTACCCGATGTTCCGCGCCAACGCCATCTATGAAGGCGAATACCTTCTGGGCACGTCCATCGCCCGTCCGCTGATCGCCAAACGCCAGGTCGAAATCGCTCGCGAAGTCGGCGCCGATGCCGTCTCGCACGGTGCCACCGGCAAAGGCAACGACCAAGTCCGCTTCGAGCTCGGCTACTACGCGCTCGAACCCGGCATCAAGGTCATTGCACCGTGGCGCGAATGGGATCTGCTCTCGCGCGAAAAACTCTTGGCCTATGCCGAAAATGCCGGCATTGCCATCGACATGAAGCACAAGCAGGGCGGCGCGCCCTACTCCATGGATGCCAACCTGCTGCACATCAGCTACGAAGGTCGGCACCTGGAAGACCCCAAGGCTGAAGCCGAGGAAGGCATGTGGCGCTGGACGGTTTCCCCCGAGGAAGCCCCTGACCAGGCCGAATACCTGGACATCGAATACGAGCAAGGCGACATCGTCGCCTTGAACGGCAAACGTATGAGCCCTGCTGAAGTCCTGACCGAGCTCAACAAGCTCGGCGGCAAACATGGCATTGGTCGCCTGGATCTGGTCGAAAACCGCTACGTCGGCATGAAGTCGCGCGGCTGCTACGAAACACCGGGCGGCACCATCATGCTGCGCGGCCACCGCGCCATCGAGTCGATCACTCTCGACCGTGAAATCGCCCACCTCAAGGACGATCTCATGCCCCGCTACGCCAGCCTGATCTATAACGGCTACTGGTGGAGCCCCGAGCGCGAGGCCTTGCAGGTGCTTATCGATCATACGCAGAAAGCCGTCAACGGCTGGGTACGCGTCAAGCTCTACAAGGGCAATGTGTACACGGTCGCCCGTGACTCGAAGAACACGCTGTTCGACCAGAACATCGCGACCTTCGACGACGACGGCGGCGCCTACGACCAGGTCGACGCAGGCGGCTTCATCAAGCTCAACGCCCTGCGCATGCGCATTGCCGAGAACGCACGCCGCAAACGCGGTAGTTGATTCCGGGTCGCCCTGACTTTGCGGCCCGGCAACGGGCCTGCATCAACAATCGGCGACCTATCCAGGTCGCCGATGTCATTTGTGCCGTACCATCATGAACAAGCCGCACCGCCCTCTCGCCATTATTCAGACCGGCTTGCCGCCAGATTTCGTGGCTGCGCGCCACGGCAGCTTCAGCGACATGATCTGCTGCGCTGCAGATCTGTGCCGCGATGAAATCAGCGTCATCCCTGTCCATGAGGGCGCAGTTCTCGATGCACCCTCCGCTTATCGGGCCGCCGTCATCACAGGGTCGCCCGCGATGGTGACCGATCTCACGGACTGGAGCGAACGCACCGCCGCCTGGATCCGTAACGCCGCCCGGCAAGGACTGCCCATGCTGGGCATCTGCTACGGCCATCAGCTAATGGCGCACGCCCTGGGTGGCAAGGTGGGTTATAACCCCCGCGGAAGGGAAGTCGGCACGCAGACCGTGGAACTATTGGATGAAATCGCTGCGCAGGCCCTGGCGGAAGGGCTGCCGGCTCAATTCCCCGCACATCTCATTCATCAACAAAGTGTGCTGGAGTTGCCCCCTGGCGCCAAGGTGCTGGCCAGATCGGCCCATGACGCCCACCAGATCGTTCAGTACCAGGACCAGGTGCTCTCGACCCAGTACCACCCGGAGTTCTCTACCGAAATCATGCGGACCTATCTGGCGCACTACGCGCTTGCACTGGCCAAGGAAGGCTTCGATGTCGACAGTCTGCAAGCTGGCTTGCAGACCACTCCCCACGCCCGCCAGCTTTTACTAAGTTTTCTTGATCGCCATTCGGGTACCGAGCTGCGCGCACAAATTTCCGCTTGAACTCAGGCGGCTTCACCCTGCACAAGCACGGGCTCAAGCTCCAGCGCAACACCGTATCGCGCCAACACGTCCGCCTGCACGGCAGCAGAGAGCGTCAGTACATCTCTGGCCGTCGCGCCACCGTAGTTGACCAAGACCAGCGCCTGCCGCTCATGCATGCCAACCGGACCCAAACGGCGCCCCTTCCAGCCACACCGATCAATCAGCCAGCCCGCTGCAAGTTTGTAGCGGCCATCGGCCTGCGCATACGCGACCAAGCCCGGA
The DNA here is from genome assembly GCA_040391825.1 of Pigmentiphaga sp. Classification (GTDB taxonomy): domain Bacteria; phylum Pseudomonadota; class Gammaproteobacteria; order Burkholderiales; family Burkholderiaceae_B; genus Pigmentiphaga. The sequence goes on along the minus strand of JBEBXA010000011.1, from coordinate 54,006 downwards.
AACTGCAGCAGCAAGGCATCGTATTGGTCTTTTCCCACCACCGGGTTTTTGAAAAAACTCCCTGCGTTCCCGAATACCGCCGGATCAGGCAATTTGCTGCGCCGAACTTCACACACCGCCTCGAAGATATCTTGTGCTGCAGCCAGCTTCCCTTGCAGGTGCGGATGACGCCGCAAGTCCGGGTACTCCAGCACCGGCTTCCAGGCTTTGGGTAAACGCAGACGCACCGAGGCAATCACCCAGCGTTGAGGCTCGTGCTTGAACACGCTATCGCGATAATCGAAACGACACTGGGCGGCGTTGAATTCCACCCAAAGCCGGCGCGTCAAATCATAAGCGCGCAAACCGGCAAAACGCTCGCTGAACTCGACGCCGTATGCGCCAATGTTCTGTACCGGCGCCGCTCCCACCGTGCCAGGAATCAGCGCCAAGTTTTCCAGCCCGCCCCACCCCCTCTCTACACAGTAGGCGACTAAACCGTGCCAGGATTCGCCCGCGGCAGCCTCGACTACCCTGCACTCGCTATCCTCATGGACCAGCCGGATTCCACTGAACCCCACTCGCGCGACCAAACCAGGTAGCCGCTGCGGCAGCACCAGATTGCTACCGCCTCCCAGCACGAGCAACTGCGAATAATGAAGCGCAAGGTCCGCCAGCACGGGCAACTCGGAAAAATCGCGTAGGTGTACGCAGGCGGACGCCTCGCACTCCAACGCCAGCGTATTCAAGGATTGCAGATTGCAGGCTACCGGCAGCAGTTGCGTAGGCTGGCCGGACTCAGATAGAAGCGCCAAGGAAAATCACCGAAAAACCGAAATTATGGATGCGGACGTCGAAAGTTCGCCTGCGAACGCCATATTAACTGCATGCGAGGCCTGTGCCCCCGCTCCTTCACATCACGGCCAGCATTGGCAAACTCACCCTTCCCCCTAAGCCCGGACGGCATTGACTACAATCCCTTTTTATTGCCAGCGCCGGCACCACGCGGACAAGGAGCTTTTCATGCCTACATTTGATGTTGTTTGTAAACCCAATCTGGTCGAACTGCGCAATGCTGTCGAGCAGACCAGCAAGGAAATCGGCACTCGCTTCGACTTCAAGGGCTCCGATGCCCGCGTCGAGCAAAGCGAAAAGGAACTAACCGTCTACGCCGACAGTGATTTCCAGTTGGGACAGGTGCTTGACGTCTTGCTCAACAAAATGACCAAACGTGGCGTGGACGTACGTTTTCTTGATCACGGCACAGTCGAGAAAATCGGCAGCGACAAGGTCAAGCAGATACTGACCGTGCGCAACGGCGTTCCCCAGGAATCCGCCAAGAAGATCGTTGCCCAGATCAAAAGCAGCAAGCTCAAGGTTCAGGCCAGCATTCAAGGGGATTCAGTACGAGTTCAGGGAGCCAAGCGTGACGACCTGCAGAATGCTATCGCGCTGCTGAAAAAAGAAGTGACCGACCTGCCTCTGGGCTACGAAAATTTTCGTGACTGAAGCGGGTAATCAAGCAGCGGGGCGGCGAAACAAGACATCGGGGTCCAGCTTCAGGGCCTTGGCCAGCTTTTCGATGTTATCCACCGAAATATTGACGCGAGCCCGCTCTACCTGACTCACAAAGGTGCGGTCAAGATGAGCGGCGAATCCCAACTGCTCTTGCGACATTCGCTGCTCTACGCGAAATGCCCTGACGTTATAGCCGAGTATTTCGCGCAGAGTAGTCAGGGACGCCGAGGGGTTAGGTAATCTCAAGGGTGCTGGCATTTGTTACCATAGTCCTTACGCCAGAGACTTGCATCTACCGCTTTTACATCACCTTTTGTTCTTCGCCCAGTAATGATCGTGCAGACGGTTGCAAATTATTTCGTTGCGGGCCTGCAATCCTTGCTTTGCATACGACTAAGCCCCTGCGTGCGGAAGCTGCGCCGCAAAGCGGGTACGTATCGATTGCTCGATGCCGCCGGCATCCAGGCCTAGCTCCGCCAGCAACACCGCCTGGTCACCATGGTCAATAAAGCGATCGGGTAAACCCAGTTGCAACACCGGAATGCTTATACCGGCTTCATTCAAGCATTCAGTCACTGCGCTGCCCGCGCCCCCCATGACACAGCCCTCTTCAACTGTCACCAAGGCGGCATGGCCAGCGGCCAGTTTGCGTAGTAGTTCCTGATCAAGAGGTTTGACAAAGCGCATGTCTACAACAGTAGCGTCCAGCGCCTCGCCAGCCTTCAGCGCAGCCGTGGCCAAAGTGCCAAAAGCCAGAATCGCCACGCCGCCGTGCGCCGATGCGCTAGCTGACTCGCGCCGAATGACGCCCTTGCCTAGCGCCACCGTTTCCAGACCCGGAAAGGTTTGCGATCCACGTCCGGCGCCACGCGGATAACGAACCGACGCCGGCCCTTCATACTGATAGCAGGTAGATAGCAGCAAGCGGCACTCCGCTTCGTCCGACGGGGTTGCCACCACCATATTCGGAATGCACCGCAAGAAAGCAATGTCGTAGTTACCGGCATGGGTCGCGCCGTCGGCTCCGACCAGTCCGGCTCGGTCCAGTGCAAAGGTCACGTCCAGATTTTGCAGCGCCACATCGTGAATCAGTTGATCGTAGCCGCGCTGCAAGAAAGTGGAATAAATGGCTACCACGGGCTTCTGCCCTTCGCAGGCTAGCCCGGCAGCGAAGGTAACGGCATGCTGCTCGGCAATGCCCACATCGAAATAGCGCTTGCCAAACCGCTGCTCGAACTCGACCATGCCGCTGCCCTCGCGCATGGCGGGCGTAATACCGACCAGACGCTGATCGGCCTCGGCCATATCGCACAGCCATTCGCCAAACACTTGGGTAAAGGTCTTTTTACCGGGGACGCTAGGCTTACAGATACCCACCGCCGGATCGAACTTGCCCGGGCCGTGGTACAGCACCGGGTCGGCCTCGGCCAGCTTGTAGCCTTGCCCTTTGCGTGTCACCACATGCAGGAAACGCGGACCATTCTGCTTGCTCATGTTCTGCAGGGTCGGGATCAGCGAATCCAGGTCATGGCCGTCGATAGGCCCCACATAATTGAACCCCAGCTCTTCAAACAAGGTTGCCGGGGTCACCATCCCCTTGGCATGCTCTTCAAACCGGCGGGCCAACTCGAGCACCGGCGGCACATGCGAAAGCACAGCCTTGCCCACATTGCGGGCAGTGGCGTAGAACTTGCCGGACATCAGGCGCGCCAAATAGCGATTCATCGCGCCGACTGGCGGCGAGATCGACATATCGTTGTCGTTCAGGATCACCAATAGATCCACGTCAGGCAAAACCCCTCCGTTATTCAAGGCTTCAAAAGCCATACCGGCGGTCATTGCTCCATCGCCAATTACCGCTATGTGCTTGCGCTCTACTCCCGCGTTGCGGGAGGCAACCGCCATCCCCAAGGCAGCGGAGATCGAGGTCGACGAATGGGCCGTTCCAAAATCGTCGTATTCCGATTCGCTGCGCTTCGGAAATCCTGAAATGCCGCCCGCTTGGCGCAATGTCGCCATCCGCGCACGCCGGCCGGTAAGAATTTTGTGTGGATAGGTTTGATGACCGACATCCCATACGATGCGATCGTGGGGGGTGTTGAAGACGTAGTGCAAGGCGAGCGTCAGCTCGACCGTCCCCAAATTGGACGACAAATGCCCACCAGTACGGGACACGGACTCGAGCACGAAGTGTCGCAATTCGTCAGCTAGGGCAGGCAAATCGCGCCGCTCGAGCTTTCTAAGATCGGCCGGAGAATCAATACCATCTAGCAAATGGGTTGCCATCGTTGAATAAATCTCCGTTCAGCGGTCGCGCAGCACAATAAAATCGGCCAAGGCCGCCAGGCGGGCCGCTGGCGCGCCCAGCGGAGCCAGCGCCTCGTGAGCCTGCAGGCGCAAACGCTCGGCCAGCATGCGCGCTTCGTCCAGGCCCAGAATCGATACATACGTAGGTTTGTCGGCGGCGGCATCCTTACCGGCTGTTTTGCCTAACTGCCCAGAGTCCGCCGTCACATCCAAGATGTCGTCGACCACCTGGAAAGCGAGCCCGATCGCCTGGGCATACTCGTCAAGAGCGCGACGCTGCGCCGCGCTCGCACCCACGGCAATGCCACCCAAAGCAGCACTGGCCCGCAGCAAAGCCCCGGTTTTCAGGCGATGCATGGTTTCCAGCTCGTCGCGCGACAAGGCACGACCGACGCTGGCAAGATCGATTGCCTGGCCGCCCGCCATGCCCGCACTGCCCGATGCTACCGCCAATACCTGGATCGCCTGCACCACCAAGGGCGCCTCGACCGGCATACGGGCCAACACATCATAGGCCAGCGATTGCAGCGCATCGCCCACCAACAGCGCACACGCCTGATCGAACTGCACGTGTACCGTTGGACGGCCACGGCGCAGCTTATCGTCGTCCATACAAGGCATGTCGTCATGGACCAGAGAGTAAGCGTGAATCATCTCCACGGCCACCGCGGCGGCATCCAAACTGGCATCGGCTTGCGCGACCATTGCCGTACATGCCTCACCGGCCGCATACACCAGCAGCGGGCGCACACGTTTACCGCCGCCCAGCACCGCATAGCGCATGGCTTCATGCAGGCGCTGGGGAGCCAAGCCGTCATCCGGCAAAACCCCGTCGAGCGCTTGCTCGATGCGTTGCCCGCAGGCCGTCATCCATGAGGAAAAATCGCTGCTACCACCGGTCATTGCTTCAATCCCCGGCATCGTCAAGCGGACGCAGCAATTCCCCTTCCAGCACTCGGACCTGCTGCTCGGCGCGCGCCAGTCTGTCCTGGCAAACTCTCACCAGGTCCACGCCTCGGCGATAAGCAGCCAGAGAAGACTCCAAGGGCATGGAGCCATCCTCCATCTTGGCCACCAGCATCTCGAGCTCGCCCAGGGCTATCTCGAAATCCTGCGGCAGATCCTGGGTGGTTCCGTTTTCGGATGCGGTACTTTGTTGTTTCCCGGCACTTGCCGGGGCCTCTGTTTTGTCGGCCAATCAAGCCTCCTGGGAACTCGTCAGGGAGTCGAACTCAGGATTGTAAGGGAAACCTCGCCTTCCCCGCCCTCGTCCGCCCCAGCGCCCTTTTCCCACGGGGACTTATCCGCGGGTCCGGGGTACAATACTCGGCTTGATCGGGCAGATCATTTTCTTCGCGCCAGTTATACGCTGCGAAAAACCATATGCCGCTCCAGGTCGCGTAAGGGGTGGTTTCGCAGCAGAGAACTAACTGGCTCCACTACTCACGCGGAGGGAAGTCATGACCGATATCGGTCGCGTGGAACACGTGGCGGCGAGCCGAGCGCAGCTCCCAGTCAGTGCCTATTTCGATGAAACGCGCTTTGCGCGCGAGATGCAAGCGATTTTCAATCGTGCTCCTCTATATGTCGGGCATCAGAAAACCGTCCCTGAGGTTGGGGACTACCGTACCTTAATCCAGGAAAATGACGGCCGTGTGCTGGTGCGCAGCCAGCAAGGCGTCGAACTGATGTCCAACGTGTGCCGCCACCGGCAGGCGCTGATGCTAGGCAATTGCACCGGCGACCACGCGGCAAACCCGCTGGCCCATAGCCGAGGCAATTTAGGGCCTTCGGGCAACATCGTCTGCCCGCTGCACCGCTGGACATACAACAATCGTGGATCGCTCATCGGCGCACCGCTTTTTGGTGAAACACCCTCGCTCGACCTGCAACGCTATCCGCTGCAGGAATGGAACGGCTCCTTGTTTGAGGCGCCCCGCCAGGGTAGTCGCCAGATCGCCCGCGAACTGGCAGCGCTTGATGGTCGGCCGGAATTCGATTTTTCGGATTACGTCCTGGACCGCGTCGAGGTGCATCAGTGCAACTACAACTGGAAAACCTTCATCGAGGTTTACCTTGAGGACTACCATGTCGGCCCCTTTCATCCCGGACTTGGCCACTTCGTCACCTGCGACGACCTAAGCTGGGAGCTCGACGACTGGTTCAGCCTGCAACGCGTAGGCGTGCACAATGCCCTGGCCCATCCCGGATCAGGTGTCTACCGGCAATGGCATGACGAACTGCTGGCTTTTCGGCGCGGGCAAGCACCCGAATTCGGCGCGATCTGGGTCACGCACTTCCCGACCCATATGATCGAGCTCTATCCGCACACTCTGGTGCTGTCTACGCTGTACCCCAAAAGCCCCCAGGAAACGGTGAACATCGTCGAGTTCTATTACCCTGAGGAAATCGTCCACTTCGAACGAGGTTTCATTGAGGCCCAACAAGCAGCCTATATGGAAACCGCCGTTGAAGATGACGAAATTGCAGAACGGATGGACGCAGGCAGGCGCGCCTTGATGGAACGCGGTGTCAACGAAGTCGGTCCCTACCAATCGCCGATGGAAGACGGCATGCTGCACTTCCACGAATGGTATCGCCAGGCGATGAACGAACCGAGAGATCTCTGAACGACTCAGCGCCCTTGCGTTGCTGTCGCAAACGCCCGCCCTGCACTTGGCATGCAGCGCGGGCGTTTTTCATAGTGATTTTCCTGGTACTTCTTTTCGTAAAAGGGCTCCTGACTGTTTTTCCAGTTGTAATAAACGGTGGCTCAGACTTGCTCTCCGGATCGCCAACCGTTCCCCCGCAGTCGCTAAGCTGACTGTTTTCGCTGTCTCATGAAAACAGCGTCAGGCATTAAGATCGATCAAGTCTTTATTTTTTATTCTCCGGCGAATGCGCCACCGGTTTTTATCTCTAGAAAAGCAAGAGCTCTGCCCACGCTTTACTTGCGATAGCCCAAACTTGTCGCCACGCATTCGCCTCTAGGGTATTCCACCTGGCTGCGCGCGGTAAATATCGGCAATTCCGTCTGCGTATCTACGAGTTACCCCTTTCAGCTTCAATTACAAATTCACACACGGTCGCCTTGTCAAACTCCAGGTCGGCGCGTAGCTTGAATTAACGACGACAGCGGCTCCATTCCAGTTTTACTGGATACGCATTACTCATACTTCATGGCTAATGCAGGTCTCTCGTCACAGGCTTCGCGGTTTGATATTCATCGGGCAAGAAAAAGGAGAAGCACATGCTGCACTATGCAGTCGTATTTTTCATCATTGCCATTATTGCCGCCGTCTTGGGTTTCGGCGGTATTGCCGCAGGTGCTGCGTCAATTGCAAAAATACTGTTCTTTGTTTTCATCGCCCTTGCAGTGCTGTCGCTGCTTAGCGGTATGTTTAGAAAATAAGCAAATATTCAGGAGAATAAACATGAACATTCGCACAATACTTATTGCAGGCATTATCGGAACGTCTACCGTCATGGCGGGATGCACCTCCACACGCACTCAGCAATCCGCCGGGGAATATGCGAGCGATGCTGCGATCACCGCCAAAGTGAAAGCAGCGCTCGCGGCCGCCAAGGATGTCAGTGCCATCGATGTAAACGTCGAAACTTTCCGCCACACTGTTCAACTATCCGGCTTTGTCGACTCGTCCGCCCAAATCAACCGGGCCGTCGAAGTGGCGCGCGGGGTGGAGGGTGTCCAAAGCGTCAAGAACAATCTACGCGTCAAAGGTCAGTAAAAGCACAAGGTAAAGATCCCTATGGCGCAAAGATAGCGACATAGGGATTTAGTATTCTTACGCTTCACCAACCCCGGTTTATGAACCGGGTTTTTTCTGGGAAGCGAACTGCTTGATTAGCCCAGCATTTTCAACGGCGGCCACCGGCAGCCATCAACATGCGAATCCGCTGCTCGATAGGAGGGTGGGTGGAAAACAACTTGGAAAATGCGCTGCGCCCGGCAATGCCTGACGCTTCAAAGGTTTTGGGAAGATCGCCCGGCTCCATGCCACCCAGACGAGCCAAGGCGCGTATCATCGGCTCGCCAGAACCAAGCAGATGAGCGGAACCAGCGTCCGCGCGGTATTCGCGTTGCCGTGAAAACCAGGCAACGATAATAGACGCCAAAATACCGAATGCGATTTCACAGACGATCACCGTCGCAAAATAACCGATTCCACCGCCGCGTTCATTTTTCAAGATGACACGGTCGACAAAATAGCCGACAACCCGGGCCAGAAAAACGACAAAAGTGTTGACGACGCCCTGGATCAGGGTAAGCGTCACCATATCGCCATTGGCAATATGCGCGACCTCATGGCCCAACACTGCGCTGACTTCTTCTTCCGTCATTCCGCGCAGCAAACCCGTAGACACCGCCACCAGCGAATCATTCTTGAAAGCACCAGTGGCAAATGCATTGGGTTCGCCTTCATAAATGGCAACTTCCGGCCTGCCGATGCCGGCCCGATCCGCCAGTTGATGCACGGTATCCACCAACCATTGTTCTTCTGCGCTACCGGGAGCCTTGGGATCAATCACCCGGGCGCCCGTACTCCATTTGGCCATCGGCTTGCTCATCAAGAGCGAAATGATGGCTCCGGTGAAGCCGACAATGACAGAGAATATTGCCAACATCTCGATGTTCAGGCCATTGGCGGTAAGAAACCGGTTAACGCCAAGAACACTCAGGGTTGACGTCAACACCAGCATTACCGCCAGGTTGGTGGCCAGGAAAAGCACTATTCGTTTCATGAGACAGGAAGCTCCGAAAACTTCTTTGAAGGGTAAATCGGGGCGGTGGTCCCACCCGCCACGCTGAAAACCGCCCCGTGCGGCCCCAAGTGCGACAGCAACAAGCACCAGCCGTCAACGCTAACCGCCGCAGGCAGCCACGTTGTCGATGCTCATTTCCCGATAAGGGCTATATGGTAGCTGGGACGGCGTATTCAAGGAAATCATCCAGGCAAATTTCAAGCAGGCGCTACAATTCCCGCTATCTGTCTGCCCTCCCCATTTATGCAAGCTCTCTGGATGTTGTTCGCCGCGCTGATGTTCGCGATCATGGCGATGTTCGTGAAATTGGCGTCGACCGAGGCATCGCTGCCGCAGGTCATCCTGTTTCGCGGCATTCCTACCGCTGTGGGCATTCTGGTCTGGGCCGTGGCCAGCGAGCGCGTCATCATTCCTCCAGCCTGGCGCTCGCACATCATGCGCAATATCGCCGGCGTCGGGTCAATCTGGCTTTCCTTTTTCGCCATGGGCCACCTGCCGTTGGCAACAGCCATCACCCTTAACTACACTTCGCCGCTTTTCATTGCCGGCTGGATGCTGGCGCGGCGCGGCGACACAGCAGTCGACAAGGTTCGCCTGTATGCGGTTGTCCTGGGCTTCATTGGCGTTCTGGGTATCTTACGCCCCACTCTCGACCACTCTCAATGGTTTCCAGCATTGCTCGGCCTGACTGCCGGCAGCTTGACCGCGATCGCCGTCATGCAAGTACGGACCCTGGCGCGAGCAGGCGAAGCCGAATGGCGGATCGTCCTTTTCTTCGCCTTGTCCAGTTGCCTGACCGGTGGCCTCGCAACTTGGTTCACCGGTTGGACGCCGCTGTCCTTATCAGGTTGGCTGATTTTGCTGGGCTTGGGAATCAGCGGCTTACTGGGGCAGTTCGCCATGACCCGCGCGTTCAGCCGCGGCTCGGCCGCGCTCTCGGCAGTGCTTCAATACAGCACCATCCCGTTCTCTATCCTGCTCGGCTTCCTGTTTTGGGACGATATCCCCGATATCGTAGCTTGGTTGGGCATGCTGCTGATCGTGGCCGCCGGCCTGTTGTCGACCTGGCGAACACTGATTCTGTCCAAGTCGGAAAAATAAGCGACCCCCGGCCCAGTTGCGGCAAAGCCCGCGGCAGGTCACACTTGAGTTGTTACTGTCGCGAGCTGTACCTCTATGTCTCTCAAGCTGTCCATACTCGACCTCAGCCCGATCCCTTCTGGCTTCACTCCCTCCGACGCGCTTGCCAACAGCGTGGACCTCGCCCAGCAGGCCGAAGCATTCGGCTACCATCGTTACTGGCTGGCCGAGCACCACAACACTGCCATGCTTGCGTGCTCCGCACCCGAAATTTTGATCTGCAGAATCGCCGCGGCGACCTCTCGCCTGCGGGTGGGTTCGGGCGGCATCATGCTACCCAATCACAGCGCGCTGAAAGTAGCTGAAAACTTCAGAGTGCTGGAAGCCATGTTCCCGACCCGCATTGACCTGGGTCTGGGACGAGCGCCTGGCACCGACCCGACCACCGCCAGCGCCCTGCGCCGGGGCTATGCCGATGCCGACGAATTCCCCCAGCAATTGGCGGATCTGGTCGGCTACCTGAAAGACGTAATGCCCGCCGACCACCCGCACGCCAAGGTAAGGGCCGCGCCGATCGGCGTTGCTTGCCCGCCGATCTGGATACTCGGTTCCAGCACCTTCGGGGCGCGCGTCGCCGCAGCCAATGGTTTTGGCTTCGCCTACGCGCATCACATCGTTCCTGAAAACGCGCACGCCGCCATGCGCTTGTATCGTGACAACTTCCGGGCCTCGGCGTTCGGCCAGGAGCCCCGGAGCATACTTGCGATATCCGCTATCTGCGCTCCCGACGCCGACGAGGCCGAACGCCTTGCCGCCACCGCCGATCTAAGCATGATGCGCACCCGCAGCGGCCGCGTTCGCCTGCCCATTCCTACAGTAGAAGAAGCTCTGGCCTACGCCTACCAGCCCGACGAAGAAGCCCTGCGACAGTACAATCGCACACGTATACACATTGGCACCCCGCAGGCACTGCGAGCCTCTATCGGCGAACTGGCACACGCTACCCGGGCTGATGAAATCATGATTAATTCCACGATTCACAAGCACGCGGACCGCGTCCGCAGCTATCAGCTCCTCGCCTCGGCCCTGGCTGAATAACACCGCTTTTTCTCGTAAGGATCCAGACCATGCAGCTTCACGGAAAAGTCGCCATCGTTACCGGGGCAGCCAGCGGTATCGGTAAAGAAATCGCCGACTGCCTGGCGATAGCGGGCGCAGCCGTCGCCCTTGCCGACATCAATCTGAAGGCTGCGCAAGCGGCAGCGGACGAGATAAACCTGAAAGGGGGGCGGGCCATCGGAATCGACATAGACGTAACGAATGAAGCCGCAGTCGAAGCGGGCACCCAGAAGGTGGTCGATACTTTCGGCAGCGTCGACATCCTGGTGTCGAACGCCGGCATCCAGGTCGTCAATCCGATTGACCAGTTCGACTACGCCGATTGGAAACGCGTCATGGCCATCCATGTCGATGGCGCTTTCCTCACGACCAAGGCGGCCTTGAAACATATGTATCAGGCCAATCGAGGCGGCATTGTCATTTATACGGGCTCGGTCCACTCGCACGAGGCCTCGCCCCTGAAGTCCGCTTACGTTACCGCCAAGCACGGCCTGCTCGGACTCGCCCGGGTACTGGCAAAAGAAGGCGCCAAACACAACGTTCGTTCACATGTGGTGTGCCCAGGCTTCGTGCGCACTCCCTTGGTAGAAAAACAAATACCCGAACAAGCCAAGGAGCTGGGCATCAGCGAAGAAGCAGTCATCCGCGATGTCATGCTGGGCAGTACCGTCGACGGTGAATTCACCACTTTGCAAGACGTGGCGCAAACTGTTCTGTTTCTCGCCACCTTTCCCACCGCCGCCTTTACCGGCCAGTCATTCATCGTCAGCCACGGTTGGTCGATGCACTAGGCACATGATTATCCGCACCTTCGCTTTTCGTTTCACCGCATGAGCCCCTATCTTGCCATTCTTGACCTGGCCGGCTACGTGGCGCTCCTGCTGTGGGGCGTGCACATGGTCCAGACCGGCATTCAGCGCACCTTCGGCCCGAATCTGCGCACGGTACTTGGCGTTGCGCTGAGCAATCGGCTCAACGCCTTCCTTGCTGGGGTGGGGGTCACCGCCATCCTTCAAAGCAGCACGGCCACCGGCCTGATCGTTGCGGGGTTTGCCGCCAACGGCCTGGTCGGCCTGGTACCCGCTCTGGCAGCCATGCTGGGCGCCAATGTCGGTACGACTCTCATCGTTCAGGTCTTGTCCTTTGACATCGCCGCACTGGCTCCTGCGCTGATCCTGCTAGGCGTGGTGATGTTTCGCCGCCACGCGGGCCGCACCCGCGACTTGAGCAGGGTATTCATCGGCCTGGGTTTGCTCTTGCTGTCGCTCCACCAACTGTTGGGCGTGCTGGAGCCTTATCGCGAACTTCCCACCTTGCGCATCGGCTTGCAAGCGCTGTCTGGCCAACCCGCGCTTGCAGTCCTGATCGCCGCCATACTGGCGTGGGCAGCCCATTCCAGCGTAGCGGTAGTGGTCTTGGTCATGTCTTTTTCCGCACAAGGCATTCTGCCGCTTGAAACCGCATTTGCACTGGTGCTGGGTGCCAACCTGGGCACCGCCATCAACCCCCTAATGGAAGGCTCCGCACGCAGCGACCCGCGGGCCCGGCGCCTGCCGCTGGGTAACTTCATCAATCGCGCGGCAGGCGTACTCCTGGCCCTTGCCATTCTGCATCTCATCCACCCCTGGATGAACGAGCTGGCTCAGGATAACGCGCGCGCCGTCGCCAATTTCCATACGCTGTTCAACCTGGTTTTGGCAGCCGCCTTTCTGCCCCTGCTCGGACCCTATGCCGCCATGCTGAGACGGTGGCTCCCCGCCAACGTTGACCAATACGACCCTGGCTTGCCCATCTATCTGGATAGCGCCGCACGCGAAGTGCCAGTCGTCGCGCTAGGCAACGCCGAGCGTGAGGCCTTGCGTATGGCCGACGCCCTGCAAACCATGTTGACTCATACTCGTGCGGCCTTTGCCACCGGCGATCGTAAACGCATCGCAGAAGCCCGGCAGGAAGACAACACGCTGGACCGACTGAACGCCGCCATCAAGGCATACGTGGCGGGCCTGGATCAAGACGAACTCACCGCAGACGACCGGCGCCGATCAACCGAAATACTCACCTTCATCATCAATATTGAACATGCTGGCGACGTGATCGATCAGAACCTGCTGGGGCACATCAGCAAGCTATCGAAACGCGGCCTGACTTTTTCGCCCGAGGGGCACCTTGAACTGGACGGCATGTTTGCCAGGCTTGATGCCAATCTGCGTCTGGCCGCCTCTTTGTTTATGACCGAAGACGCGCGTGCGGCGCGCTTGCTCGCAGCCGAAAAAGACACCCTGCGAAAAATGGAAGTCGACGCCACCCAAGCCCACTTCGACCGCCTGCGCAGCGGCCGGATCGACACCATGGAAACCAGCGCGCTCCATCTGGACATGCTGCGGGACCTGCGTCGCGTCAATACCCACCTGGTCGCGGCTGCCGCCTACCCGGTACTCGAAAGCCGAGGCGAATTGCTCGCCACCCGGCTGGGGCCAAAGAAAAGCGGCCGTGTTACGCCACTGATATCCGACGACTAGCGTCTTGCCGATACGGGCATGGACAAGGCCGGCCCCTTTGACTGAGCCGGTCTTGTCCATGCAACTGGCTGTCAGTGCGCGTGGAACAACTGGGTTAGTGTATAGATCGCGAAAACTCCCGCCCCCACCAGTAGAAACTGCGGCAGACTGTCGCGCAGGCTGGTGCGCTTTTGCATTTGCGGCATCAAATCGGCCACGGCAATGTAGATGAAACTACTGGCGGCCACCGTCAGCACATACGGCAACCACTCCTGCGAATCCTGCAGCAGGAAATAGCCGGCGAATCCACCCAGTACAGCCATAAGACTGGACATTACGTTGAACAGCAGCGCACGGCGACGAGTGAATCCCGCGTTGACGAGAATGATGAAATCACCCAGTTCCTGGGGGATTTCATGCGCGGCGATAGACAATGCCGTCAACACGCCAAGCGTCGGATCCGCCAGGAAAGCCGCCGCGATCAGGATGCCGTCGCAAAAATTATGGAGCCCGTCGCCGACCAGTACTGCCAAGCCGCCCCGCCCTGCTTCATGGGCATCGTGGCCAGCAGGATGATCATGACCATCGTGTTCATGGTGGTGATTGTGGCGAATCAGCGCCAGCTTTTCCAACATGAAAAAAGCCAGCAGCCCCCCTAAAAGCAAGGCAAAAAGCGAATGCGTATTGGCGCCCGCTTCAAATGCTTCCGGCAAAGTATGCAACAGGGCGACCGATAGCAAGACCCCTACCGAAAAACTGACCATTTCGTGCAAAAAGCGCGAAAAATAGCGATAGGCCAGCCAACCGGCGATCAAAGCCGACAGCGCCCCACTGACCAGTGTCGCAAGGAAAATATAGCTTAGGGTCACGAATTGCTCATGAAACTCAGTTGCAGAAACGAAATTATACGTAACTTCTTCCGTTTCACGAACCGGACGGCTCGCCTGGCGTCAAAAGCTTCGACATCAAGCTACCAGTGCGAAACAATCGCTCCCGCTTGAAAGTTTCAGAAATCGGTTCGTCCCTGCCACGCGCCAAGGCATGGCGGGACACGGACAACAGCGTTTCCCGTATGGCTTGCGGGTAGCGTTGCAGCCAGTCCGCCAGTTGGCGGTCTGGATCCCAGGCCGACACGTCTTGGCGTTTGAGTTCGGACCGATTGAAATCTTTGAGATTCCATGTCAGCACCCTCAATACAGGCCGCCGCTGTTCGGTCGAGCGCGCACGACGCGCGAGCCCCGCAGCAATCACATGCCAATCCTTGGGGTCGCTGTAATGCAGCCCCGCTTCATAGGCAGACAATTCGCCCGGATCAGCATCGGGAAAGCGCTCACACATGGCCTGCCATTCATCGCTCAGAGCTTGCGGGGAAGTCCCCCAGATGCGCGCCGCATTGCGCCGCCACTCATCCCCTATCCGCTCACTCCAGACTGGGCGAAACCACCCTTCAGCAGCCAGATCCAACAGCAATGGCCGCAAGATGCTCGACATCAAGACACAAGCGTCCAGCACCAGCAATAACGGCGGTTCCTGGGCCGGCGCAACGTGCGCCGGCCCAGCGGCCTCAGACGATACGGGCATTAAAAACCAGAAGCTTATAAATATTCATAAAAGCAAGACAGCGCCTGCGGCCACTCCCGTCTTATATCAACGAGTTGATAAGTGGGCCGGCAAACCGCTTGAAATGTGGGCAAATCGCAAAACACAGCCGGGACGAGTTTGTGCCGATGCACTCCTCACCCCCAAAAAGTGCTTCATCATATAACGTCCAGCTGCGACGGACTGCCGACCAGGCCAGATAATCCGTGCGCCTTGAACCTAGGTCCTCAGTCCTTGCCCATCGAGGGCTTAGTCGAAGCCAGGCTCATGGAGATTGTTTAGCGACACCCGCAGCTACCAAGCTCATTAAGCCAGGGGTTCTATCGTATTGCGGCCCCTTTCCTTGGCCCGCGCCAAGGCGCTTGAAGCCCGTGCCAGTGCAGCATCAAGATCCGTGCTAGTCTGCGCGACCCCGATTGAGACAGTTATCCGTACGCCGATATGGCCGCGCAATGCGAATTGGCGCCCCACTATGCGTAGACGCAGGCTTTCACAGGCTGCCAAAACTTCGGGCAAGGTTCCCGGCATCAAAGCTGCGAAGCGGTCACCCGCCACCCGTGCCACTGTACCCTGCGACGGGAACACAGTCCTCGTCAGGTCGGCCAGTTGCCTCAAGACGGCATCGCCCCCTGCACGTCCCAAAGCTTGATTCACCTGCTCGAAGTGGTCGACATCCATCAACATCAGGCACAAGGGCTCACCCACTTGTAAAGCGTGTGCAATTTCGGCCGGATAGCTACCTGACACCCAACGCCTGTTGTAAAGGCCAGTCACCGCATCGTGAGTCGCCATAAACCCCATGACGCCATTTTGTTCAGCGGGAATGCGGTCCTGATTTGCGGCGCGCAGGCGGCGGCCCAACATATCCAGCACATTGAGCGCGATACGCGGCACATCTTCCATCACACGGCGCAGACTTTCCGCTTCCAGCACCACCAGACGCGAGGGCCACTGCGCCGTCACATAGACGCTCCCCCCCTCCGGCGCTATCAGGGCATGCTCGCCAAGGAATTCGCCGGGTGCGAAACGCGCCAGACGCTGTTGCAAGGCAGTATCACGAAATGCCGCCAACTGGCCTTCAACCAACACATAGAGATAAGGATTCGCCTCACCGGGTTGCAACAGAAATGTGCCGTGAGCCAGATGCCGCACAAACGCGAATTGCTCTACCTTGTCCCGCGCCTGGGACCAGCAGTCGGTGAACAAGGCCGAGCGTGCCAGAGCATCAGAGTCGTCGGCAGTCAAGGCGCCAGGGGTGCCGTCCGGCGGAAGATGAGAGGGGAAGTAGTTGGCCATATAGTGCTTATCGGCTGGGCAGCGTACAAGTTTAGTCAGGCCCGACCCTACAGTTATGCGTCCAGCTATCCGATAAACCCCGTATGAGCTTACATACCGTCCGCGTAGTTGCCGCCGCTATAAAGCGTTCGCCCTACCTTCCGTTCACAACGGCCGCCATCCGACGATCAAACCGCCCTGCCTGGAACTGGCTGCTCGCAGTCAGCCTCGCGCTAGCGGCATCCGGCTGCGATTACCTTGGGCTGGAGCCCGTATCGCAAATCGAAGCAAGAAAGGAAGCCGAAGGCCGTGCCATAGGCGGCGCCTGCCGGCAGGCCGGACGCGCCCTGGAAGACTGCTTTACTTTCAATCCTCGCATGCCTCGGGCTTCTCTATTTGCCGGATGGCGCGATATGAACGACTACATGCTGGAAAACAAGCTCATGGAAGTTCGGCCGGAAGTGGCGCCAGTACTGCCTGCCGGGCGTTCCCGTACCGACCCCATACGCGAAGGCGATACAAAGCGCGGCGGCCCTGGTGTCTAATATGGTTTTGCTGCGCATGCGGCCTCGACTTGATGGCGCATGTTTCTTGTGCCTTGGAACACCATGTCTCGCCATTTGTTGTACGCCGGTCTTTTTCTACTAACCCTATCCGCTTGCTCTGAATCATCCACCGACGGTGGCGCACTGAATCAGACAGCAAACACTCCGGCACAGTCCGCACTGCAACGCTACGACGCGGAACTGATCTACGCCGACTTTGCTGCCGGAGATATCCCTGCCCTGAAAAAATACCAGCACCAGGCTTTCTTGCTGACAGGCAGGCTACAGAAAATGCAGCTCATGGCAGAGGGGCGACTGCTACTAGAGCTGAAAGCCGCAGCCCCGGATAAACCTGTGCGAGCCTGGATGAAGCCGGACGACCGATGCCTGGCCGATACCGGCGCCCTCTGCGCCCGTGACACCCTGGCGGCCTTGCCACGCGGATTCAAGGTCTACCTGGAGTGCCAACATGCCGATATACAGGATGCCTTGCCCACGGCACACGATTGCACTTTGACTGGCGGCTTTCCTAAAGCCGATTGAGACGAGACTCAGCAACGCGCATTGTGCTGGGCATACTCACTACTTTCTTGCACGGCAGGGTTTCGGGAACAGGGCTTGCTGCTGATCTGCTTTATAAGGAGATCCGTCATGCCTGAACGCCGAACACTGGAACGCGCCAAGCGGGCCAAAGCGCAAGGAAAATCCGCTTCGACCCAGGCTGGAGAATTCATCAAAGAACAGATCCAGCACGTACGCGAAGGACGCCACGGAGTCCGCTCCACTCAGCAAGCGATCGCAATTGGATTGTCGGAAGCCAGACGCGCCGGGGTAAAGCTGGCAGCCCCCAAAGCAGGTAAAGCCTCGGAAGAAACTCGTAAACGTGCGCAGCAAGACCTGCAAAAAGGCGAGCAGCTAGTAGCAAGAAAATCGGTACGCCGCTCTCAGGCCTCGGAAACTGCACTGAAGAAAGAAAGCCGCGCGGGCGTATCGAAAGCAGCGTTGGCGGCACATGCGAAAGCAGCGGCTAAACGCAGGACCTTTGCTGATCGCTCGGCTGCAGCGCGCCAAGCGGCGCAAACCAAGGGTGCCGCCGGCCGATCTGCGGCAGCCAAGAAAGCAGCCCTCACCAGGGCTGCAAACCGCAGGGCGCAGCAAGGCGCCTGAAGCTAATCACGCCTGGTGCAGCATCGGCGAATGCTCAGGACAAAGCGCGGCGCGAGATCACGGCCGCACATTCGTCGCTATCGGAAGTCTGGAACAAGCGGTGAGCCACGATGTCAGAAAAGGCATCGACCCCCAGGGCGGTTGCGGCAGCACGGCGAACTTCTTCACTAGGGCTGCAGCAATAAACACCTGCCTTCTCGGCAGCGCCTGCCGGCTCAGCCTCAAGATTGCTGAGCCATTCCCGATCTTCGTTGAGCGCACACCAAAGCTGCTCACCAGCGACATTCTTCGCGGATACAACGAAACACACGAGCTTCTTACGATCAATCGACATAACCCAGCCCCTAAACAAGGTGGCCCAATCGTAGTTCAATCGCGCGGCTATGTCAGTGCTCCGATACTGGGAAATCTACCTATATATGGGGCAATACCGTAGAAGCCCCGAATGCGCCAAACCGCTAAAATCCTATCCTGAGACTTCCAATCATGTAACAAAGGAGCCGCAATGGCCGATACAGAACACCTGAAAGGGCAAGTAACCGCTTTACAAAACGTATTGAGCATGCTGATTTCCGCCAATCCCAATGCCCCGCAACTGCGTGCCGTCATCCAGGCCATTGCCGAGCAGGTCGCCCCGACCTTGAACGAAGCCCACCCTTCTTTCAAGAAAGGATGGCAGAGCGTCATCGCCAATCTGTGCCAGGCAGACGAAGAGTCGACCCCGGACAAAACCGAACAGCATTGACCCTATTTCGGTAACTGCGCCCAGCACCATTTTCGAAAACAGTCGACCGGCTTCGGCTCTACCCCCGAAGCCGCTCACTACGACACCTGAAACACCCAGGCAACATCCGCATCCGCCTGCAAAAAATACCCAGGTACACCTAGCTCTTCACCACAATCATGTCATGGACATGAACCGGGAGGACGCTATGGATCTGATCGCACTGTTTCGGCTCGAAACCCCTGCACTGGAAATTTTCATACGGGGCAGCACCATCTACTGGTTCATATTCCTTCTGCTCCGCTTGGCTGGGCGCCGCGATATCGGCTCGGTCGGCGTTGCCGACCTTCTTGTTCTGGTCTTGATTGCCGACGCAGCCAGCGGCGCCATGACGGGCGACTCCAAATCACTCGGCGACGGAATGGCAGTAGTTGCGTCAATATTTTTCTGGAGCGTGCTGGTCGACAGAGTCGGTTATTTCTTTCCCAGCACACGTCGTTGGCTTACCCCCAATCGAGTCTGCCTGATTTCCAACGGTGAATTACAAAGGCGCGGCATGCGCCGCGAATACATCACCGAAGAAGAGCTGATGGCGGAACTGCGACTCAAAGGAATCGACAAGGTGGAAAATATCCGTGATGCCTATATGGAATCCAACGGCAAGATCAGCGTTATCCAATACAAATGACGACCAGTCTGAAAACACCCATCCGGCACATTGGATGAACAATGCTTCGGGCAGCATCCGCCTTGCCAGTACTTGCTGCCCAGTTCGATGCCCCACACCGCATCCTCGCAAGCCCTCGACTCCTCGCATCTTAGATCGTGGCGAAAGCGGTATTTTCCTTACAAATATCTGAATAAAAATCATCAACAGCTGATTTTTTTGCTTTTCCGCAACGGCGGCGACGTCCATGTGTACCCATTGTTTCTTTTTTTTGAAACATTAATGACAACCATTCTCATTTGTATTAATAATGCTGTCTGTGCTGGCCGCTGCCAGCCATCGGGCGGCTGTGAGGGGGTCTCACGGTAGCCGACCCGCAAAAACCACCCAGTTGGAAACCGTCATGTCCCATATCAAGAGCCGCAAGCATCCCACCGGGAGCCTGCAACCTCAGGTGACACTCGCAAGCACCGCGCTAGCCGCCGGTCTGGCGCTATGTCTGCCTGCTGGAGCCCAAAGCCAGACGCCTCAGGCCAGCAGCCTGCCGGAGATCAGCGTCAATGCCCAAGCCAGCAGCGAAGAATACAAAGCGGACACCCTCTCTTCACCAAAATTCACGGCGCCCCTGGTAGATACACCCCGCACCGTCACCATCATTCGCGAGGGACTGATCCGCGAGCAAGGCGCCACCACTTTGACCGAGGCTCTGCGCAACAGCCCCGGGGTAGGCACCTTCTATCTTGGAGAGAACGGCAACACAACCACCGGCGACGCGATTTACATGCGCGGCTTCGACGCGTCCAGCAGCATTTTCGTGGATGGCATCCGCGATCTCGGCTCGGTCTCACGCGACGTTTTCAACATCGACTCGATCGAGGTGATCAAAGGGCCGTCGGGTGCCGACTACGGCCGTACCGCCCCGGGCGGCTCGATCAACTTAGTCAGCAAACAACCTCAACTGGAAAACAGCGCAGGGGCATCCGCGGCAATCGGTACCCATGACCAGAAACGCGCCACGGTGGACCTGAACCGAGTCTTGTCCAACACCTCGGCGTTTCGCCTGAACTTGCTGACGCAAGACAGCGGCGTACCTGGCCGCCACCAGATTCAAAACAAACGGACAGGCATCGCACCTTCATTGGCTTTTGGTCTGGACACGAATACCCGCACCTACCTCAACTTCCTGCACGTTCAGCAGAAGGGAGTGCCAGATGGCGGTGTTCCGACTATAGGCCTGCCTGGCTACAGCAATCCCGATGCCTTTCTCAACAACGGCGCCAAGGTCAATTCCAGAAATTTTTACGGCTCAGACTCAGATCACAACAACGTTGAAGCCAACATGCTCACGGTGCGCGTCGAGCACGACTTCAATCCAGACACGACTCTGCGCAACATCACACGTTGGGGCAAAACGTCACAGGACTATCAGCTCACCGCATTTATGGTCCCGCTGAGCAACGGCAGCGCCAATCCGGCTGACTGGACCATCGAACGCAGACTACCGACATTCAAAGATCAAGAAAACGAAATCATCGCCAACCAGACCAACCTGACGACAAAACTGCGCACCGGCAGCATCGAACATACGATCAGCGGTGGCCTGGAATTCGCCCGCGAAAAACAATCGAATATAGGCCTTGCTGCGGTCGGCACCTGGGATGCCGCCAACCTATACAACCCCCGTTCGAATATCGTCGCCGATTCGCGACGCAACGGCACCCACAGCAACGGGCAAACAGATACAGCCGCAGTCTATCTGTTCGACACTCTCAAGCTGACACCGCAATGGCAGGTCAACGGCGGCTTCCGCTACGAACACTACAAGACTGATTTCGATAGCGTCGTCGTCTGCGGCGGACGTGGTCCAGCTTGCGGTTCTCTACCCGCAGGCAGCCCTGTTCCCGGTGTCAACGAAAACACATCGGGCAACTTATTCAACTGGACGCTGGGCACCGTATACAAGGTCGCGCCCAACGGCAGCATCTATGCCAACTACGCCGTCGCACAGCAACCACCTGGCGGAGCTACCTTCGAACTTAGCACCACAGCCACCAGCCCCAATAATGTGAATTACGCCCCACAAAAGGCCAAGACCGCTGAAGTCGGAACCAAGTGGGATCTGATGAACAAGCAATTGGGTTTGGCCGCTGCGCTCTATCGCACCGAGATCACCAATGAAGTCGTCACGGACTCGGCCGGCGTCGTGTCGCAGACCGGCAAGAAGCGCGTGCAAGGTATCGAGCTGACTGCGGTCGGGCAGATCACTTCGGCATGGGCGGTCAACGCCGGCTTTACAACCATGGACACCTCAGTTGTAAACGGCCCCAATGTAGGCGCAGACGCGTCCAGCAACGCGCTGAACTATACGCCGAAGAGCGCCTTCACGTTGTGGACCACCTACCGTCTGCCATTTGGCCTGACGCTGGGCGGCGGAGCCCGCTACTCGGGCAAACTGCAACGAGGCAGCGACGGCGCCGTCGGCACGCCCCAGTATGCCGACTCCTATGTCGTATTCGATGCGCTGGCCAGCTACCGCGTCAACAAGAACCTCGACCTGCAGCTCAACCTCTACAATATCTTCGACAAAGACTACGTCGCAAGCATCAACAAGAGCGGCTACCGCTACACACCGGGCATCGCACGCTCGGCCATGCTGACCGCCAACTTCCGTTTCTGACATCCTGACCGGAAGAGTCGAGCTGACGAGCCTCTCTCTGCGGAGAGAGGTTTTTTACATCGAGGAACCTTTACGATGATGCTCCACATTCCCGCCGTGCTCACGCCGCAGCAGCTCAGCGCCATTCGCACACGCCTGGATGCCTCCGACTGGATCGACGGTCGGGCCACGGTCGGCGAACAAGGAGCTCAGGTCAAGCGCAACCGGCAATTGCCCGAGCACTCGGCATTAGGGCAAGAGCTTGGCCGCGCGGTACAGCAAACGGTTTTGGCCAATCCCGTTTTTTTCGCAGCCGCGCTGCCTGCGCGCACGATGCTGCCGCTGTTCAACTGCTATGAAGGCGGCGAACATTATGGTGCGCATGTCGACGGCTCAGTGCGCGCCCTAGCGGGCAGCGACTACCGTTTGCGCACCGACGTCTCGGCGACGCTTTTCCTGAGCGCGCCCGAAGAATACGATGGCGGCGAACTGATCGTGAACGACACTTACGGCGAACACGAAGTCAAGCTACCAGCTGGCGACATGGTGCTGTATTCATCGACCAGCCTGCACCGCGTGGAACCTGTCTCCCGCGGCGCCCGCATCTGTGCGTTCTTTTGGACTCAAAGCATGATCCGTGACGACGCCCAACGCAGCATGCTATTCGAGCTAGACACGACCATCCAGTCATTACGCGCCAAATACGGAGACACCAATGAAACCGTATCGCTTACTGCCCACTATCACAATTTGATGCGGCGCTGGGCAGAGACCTGAAACCATGCGGGAATACGGTCGTGCTTCCGACGTCTGAATAAGCGCGCAACAAGCAATACTTCCCTGCTTTATCTTCAGTTTTAGGTCCGTGGCTACAATGAGGGCTTATCTGAGGAGTCTTATGTTGGAATTTCAGCCCGGAGCACGGGCGTATCTATCTGAAATCCGGGCCCTGTCGACAGACGAGGATGACAACGAAGTGTTTGTAGGCATGACAATCAAGGAGTCGATCTGGTACCAGAACTATCTTGAAGAGTCATTCAGCGGAACCGCTGACCGCCTTGACGGCTCGCAGGAAAAGTATCTCGCTCTACACGACAAGCATGAGGAAGCGCGACGGACCGTGCTGGCCGGCGAGTCACTCATGCGGCATCACAATCCTGTTTGACCAACGCAACCCGAAAAACTTGCACTTGGCCGACCGTTATCCGATGTTCGTTCAGCTCGATAATTGGCAATAGATCCTAGGCGCGACGAACATCGACTTCGTGTCGCTCGCGGCATGAAGATCCGGCGCCGCATCTATGTACGGCAAATGATCCAGGAAACTTGACGATGCTTCGCCTAGCGACAATAGCCATCGTAGTGATGCTGCCTTGCATTGCCCAAGCCCAGACCTGCACCATCACCTCAATCCATGACGGCGACTCAATGCACATGCGCTGCGTTGCCTCGCACAAAGCGATTCCCGTACGCCTGGAGCGTATCGATGCTCCGGAAATACAGCAGACGGGAGGTATTACCTCGCGCGACTATCTGCGCCGCCATTGCCCTCTGGGGCACAAGGTAACGCTATACGCTTCAAGTCTTGATCCTTATGGGCGCACGCTGGGCGACGTCGACTGCGGCAACGGCAACGGCAGCGTGCAAGTCATTATGGTGCGGGCGGGCCATGCCTGGGTCAACTTACCAAAGTTCAGCTCTGATCGCGGATTGGTAGATTTACAGCGTTCAGCACGAGCCGAACGATTAGGACTATGGGCGCACCCTGATCCGTTACCACCATGGGAGTGGCGAAGGCGGCAAGAGTAAGAGTACCGCACAATCTGTCCGCACCTGGACGAACCGCCAGCGGCCAAACAGGCGGCAACGGCACTTGAGCAGTTCAGCGCCCCCGCGCCGAGCCGCGCCCGGTCTGCATCCGCCCATGCACAGACTTAGCGTTTTTGATTCCCGAGCCCGAACCCTGGCCAGGCCAGCGCGGTTGCTTCAGCGCAGGTTTCACGCGCTCAGGCTTTACCGGTTCCTGGCCCTGATTCTGATCTTTGTCTTTCTTTTCCATTTCAACGCCCTCAATGAATGGCCAAAACGAGTTTGCTACGGCCAACCACCTAGCATAGGCCACATCCTCAAGGCTTGCCAGTCACAGCCACCCATCACCTTCGTCGATCAGGATAATCGTCAGGACGACTGGCAAACACGCATTAATGCTGCGTTCAAGGAATGGCTCAAGACGCATGAGCCCGGATAGCGAACGGGCAATCAAAAGGCCCACTGTCGAATGACCGCCGGGCGTTCAACTACTTATTTATCTCTTGATAGGTTTGAACGCAGCAACTGTGAGCTGGGCAGCAATTTCATCGATATCATCAATCTCTTCGCCGCCCGCCTCAGCTTCCTTCAGACTGGCTCTTATCGCAAGGAACTGTCCGACGACGCTTGCCGCTCTCGCGCGGTGCTTCCTGCTGATTGTGCCTTCTTTAATTTTTCCTGGATCTTTTGGCATATTCGTCTCCGCCTAATGAGCGGGGTGAGTATGCCATAAGCAAAAAAGCCTAACCGGTGACCTGACCCCATGAACTTGGACATCGCTCCAATCTTCTGGGCTTGTTCCATGACGAAGTACGACTGACCTGTCCGGGTTTTTCACACCGCCACTATTGGGAATTTGGATTCGGTTGTTGAACTTGATTTGCTGCGCCGTACTGTTTCGATTGGCGTCAAATATCCGAGACTGGAATGCGGCCATTTCTGAGGCTCGGAATCACCAAGGCATACAGGTACAGGCGACGAGCCAAAGGAGCATCGGCTACGAAGTAGCCGTTATAACATTTCGGGTTTGTTTTGATTTTCACATAGCGAAATTTAGCAAGGGGCTAAAGCTATGTTTTATAAGGAAATTTTGGGGTGGCTGATGGGGCTCGAACCCACGACAACTGGAATCACAATCCAGGACTCTACCAACTGAGCTACAGCCACCGCTGTGTACAACATCTGCCCGCCTGGTCGGCGAAGTGCAGAGGTTGCTATTCTAGCCAATTTATTTCGATTTAGCGAATCGCTAGCGACTTGCGCAAAAACAAGGCCACCAAGAACGCACAAAGGCCCCATTTTCAGGGGCCTTTGGTCTGACGAATCAGTGACCGGGGTGCTTACAGCACGCGGATCTTGGAAGCTTGCGGGCCTTTGGGGCCTTGGGTGGCTTCAAAGCTTACTTTCTGGTTTTCCAGCAAGGTCTTGCGGCCTTCAGCTTGGATTTCAGAGAAGTGGGCGAACAAATCTTTTCCGCCGTCATCGGGCATGATGAAACCGAAACCCTTGTCGTCGTTGAACCATTTAACGATGCCTGTGGCCATGATGTATTTCCTTGAAGTGAATGAGCCGAAGCCCGAACCGCAAGAAGAAATCAAGGAAGGGCAATAGGCCAACTGAAGCACCGTGAAGGCAACCACACTGAACAAAACCGCGACACTTGAAAATCTTGCGGGACGACTATGCGGCGCAACGCGCGCTTAGTCAACCCGTATGCGTATCGTGACTGTACAACAATGTTCAGCGTCCTTAATCACAATTGCGGCACTTTTTTATTATTTTGTTTTTTTGCCGTTTGCCAGACCTATTTGGCCAGCCTTTGATAACGCTTTAAATAACGCCACATATTGGCGTCGCACCAAGCGTGATGATTATCTTGCAAACCATCTTCGGTATAGGCTATGCGGATCTATATCCCCATTCCTAGAACTTACCCGGACAAGGTAAACCCTAGGAAAAATCCTACACGTGATGGGCCCATGCAAACGCGAAAATTATGCAAGGCGACCATCAAAAATTACACGCTTAAACCCTCTCGCCTGAGATGCTTCGCCCTTGTTTGCTCCCAGCTCTAGGGGCATGCAAATTGCTGCGAAATCTTGCCGTAGCACAGTCTGCGGACCGCTGCTTTCAGTCGCCGGCTGGGCAGCAGGCAACGACTCATCTCACAGCAGGAGCATTCCATGGAACAGCAAAGACACAAACCCTCGGACTCGGGTCAAAAACAAACGCAACAGCAACAGCAAGGCACCCAGAAATCGCAGCAAACCCAACAAGGCGATATGCCGGGCCAAACCAAACAGAACCCGCAAACTTCCCAACAACAGAACCAGAGTGGTCACGGCCAGCAAGATCAAGCACAGCGCAGCCAGCAATCAGGCACCCAGGCGAACCCTAACCAGAAGCCTTCTAAATAGTCCATGCAGGCAGTTTCTCCACACAGCTAGGGCAAGCCCCTAGCTGAGCCTGCGCCAAGCGTAGGCTCTGATTCAACACAAGGAAGCTAAGCTAGCTGCCATGGGAAGGCGCGCTAACGGTGCCTTTTTTCCAACTTGTCGATATAGCGGCGAGCGACTCGCTCGGCGTAACGATGAGCTTCAAACTCGGTGCCGAACACTTGGTCTTCACCAAGGTGCTCTCCACGAGCCACATGATCGTATCGGGCGGCGGGATCTTGCGACACGCTGGCAGACCCCTCAAACAAGATGGTGAAGCCGTTGTTTGGGTGATTGACCGCGCGTGCGACAGTCCGAATGAAATACCCTTTGTATTGTTCTCCAGCACCGTCAGACATGGCTTTCTCCGATAGGCAATATTCTTGAGGCAAGAACCAAAACGGAAAAGTTCAATAACGAGATGCAGTTTCCATATAAACCCTATATGGAAAAGGAGGCGACTGGCCTGGCTGGAGGGACTCGAACCCCCTACCTGCGGTTTAGAAGACCGCTGCTCTATCCGGATGAGCTACAGCCAGAGTCTAGCGGTGGCGATTGTAGCGTATCGCGCTCATAGGCAATTCACTCATGCCAACGGCGCACGCACGCCCAACCCAGCCACAATCAGTATCCTTTCACGCCAGGCCGGGGGCGCCAAGCAGCTCCAGCACTCGGGGCAATACCGGCAAGGTACTACGAGGGTTCCAGATAATGGTGTATTCCGCCAGAGCTTTGACGCCATCGATGGGTTTGAACACTACCCCCGGCAGCGCCGCGCGGGCAAAGGTTTCAGGCACCAGCGACACCCCTCGGCCCATTCCCACCATGCTCACGATAGATACCAGATGCTTGGCGTAATGGCGAATGTTCGGGCTGAACCCCGCTTGCACACAGGTCGAGACCGTCAGGTCATGAAAGCTCGGCGCGCTTTGCCGGGGAATGAGAATAAAAGGATCTTCGGCAAGCTGTCGTAGCCGTACCCGCGGTTGCCCTGCCAAGCCGTGCGTACTTGGCAGGGCAACCGCCAGGGGCACTCTTTCCACCACGTGCGCGCGCATTTCCCCCAGGCCTTGGGTCAACTGCCCCAGGCCTACATCGATGCGGTCCTGCTGCAACGCCTCGAGTTGCTCGAACGATCCCATTTCCTCCCAACTGCTCTGCACGCCGGGTAACTCAACTTCCAATCGACGGAACCTGCGCTCAACCCCCATGAATAAAACCGCGGCGACAAAGCCGATGCGGATTCGTCCACTCTCCCCGCGCTCAGCGCGTTGCACCATGCGCACAGCGCGCTCGGTCTGCGCCAACAGGCGCCGGGCTTCGTGAACCAACTCAATACCGGCTGGCGTGAGTTGCACGCGGCGCTTGTTGCGATCGAACAGCGTCACGCCCAATTGCTTTTCCAATTGTTGAATATGCTTAGTCAGCGGCGGCTGGGATATACACAGGCGTTGCGCCGCACGACCAAAGTGCAGCTCTTCCGCCAAGATCAAGAACAAGCGCAGGGATTTCGGATCCATAGGGAGCTTGATAGCAACAATGAAGCAGTAATTCTATTTGGGAATAAATTGCCGATGAAAAAACTATTGGACTGTTATCACTCTCATTGCCGAGAATGCATCTATCCCGGAGCCGGCAGCATCATTCAAGAAAATTGAGGACAAGAATTCATGAGCGGTAGATTGGCGGGTAAGGTTGCACTGATTAGCGGAGCGGGATGCGTAGGCCCCGGTTGGGGGAACGGACGCGCCATCGCGGTTCGCTTTGCCCAGGAAGGTGCAAAAATTTTTGCTGTCGACAAAGATCTGGATGCCCTGCAGGAAACTATGGCGCATATCCATGAGATGTCTGGCGAAGTCACGGCCTGGCGCGCTGACGTTACGCGCAACTCGGAGGTTCGCGCAATGGTCGAGGCTTGCGTCGAGCAATACGGCCGCGTCGACATTCTTGTCAACAATGTAGGAGGCTCGGCACGCGGCGGTCCAGTCGAAATGGATGAAGAGCTCTGGGACAATCAGATCGACTTCAACCTCAAGAGTGTCTTCCTCAGCTGCAAGCACGTTTTGCCGATCATGGAAAAAAATGGCGGTGGCGCCATCGTCAACACATCATCCACATCAGGCTTGCGCTGGAGCGGCTCCGCACAGATCGCCTACTCATCAGCCAAAGCGGCCATCATCCAGTTTTCCCGCGTCCTCGCCGTGCAATACGCCAAGAAGAACATCCGCGTAAATACCGTCATTCCAGGCCAGATGCATACCCCCATGGTGGAAACGCGTTTAGCGGGACAACGCGCGGGCGGTGACGTTCAAGCTCTCTTGCAACAGCGCCAGGCACGTATCCCCCTGAACTTCATGGGAGACGGACGCGATACAGCCAATGCGGCACTTTTCCTTGCCTCGGACGAAGCCCGCTTCATTACTGCAGCCGAGATCATCGTGGACGGCGGCATGAGCGCGCGCTGCGATTGACAACGTAAGGGTAAGAACAAGGCAAACCGGCACTACTTCCGACGGAGGATCTTCATGCCAGAAACATTTACCGCTTGGGATTGCCACACACATATATTTGGTCCCTGGTCCAGCTACCCTCTACCACCCGCCCCTGTTTACCTTCCAGACCCCGCGCCTTTCGAAGCCTTATTGAATCTGCACAAAAACCTGGGCATAGGCCATGGAGTACTCGTACAAGGGGCGCCCTATGGCGCCGACCACAGCGCCCTGCTGGCGGCGCTTGAACAGAGCCAGGGACGTTACCGTGGCGTGGCAGTCGTGGGCCCCGATGTTGACGACGCGACGCTGGCCCAGCTACATGCCGCCGGTGTTCGAGGTGCTCGCGTCGGCATGATGCGCCACTTGGCCAGCGGCTTCGATGCGGGCCGCTTGCGGGCCGTCGCCCAGCGCGTGGCACGCTACAACTGGCACCTGCAAATCCACGCCAGCCTTGAAGATACGGTGGCGACTCTCAAACATACGGCGGACTGGGGCGTTCCTTGTGTCGTCGACCACATGGGGCGAACCCCTGCTGACCAAAACACCGAAGCTCCGATGTTTCAGGATTTCCTGGCCTTGCTTCAGTCATCGCAAGCCTGGGTCAAAGTATCGGGAGCTGATCGCATCTCAACCCTGGCACCAGACTACGAGGACGCCTTGCCCGTCATGCGAGCGCTGCTAGATGCCGTGCCAGAACGCGCAATCTGGGGTAGTGACTGGCCCCATGTAAATCAATCCGTACGGCCGCAAGCCGCCCGTTTGCTGCAGCTTTTTGAACGTGCCTGTGGCGACCCTGCGTTGGCTCACGCCATCCTGGTTGATAACCCAGTACGTCTCTACGACTAAAAACGGCACCCGACTATGAAAGGAAACTCTATGTGGCAAGCAAGCCAACGCTATCCCGATCCGGCGATCCGCACCCTGCATCCCAACTTCGAAAAATACCACCTGGCCTCCGCCGCCGTCGAACGACTGGCAAGCGGATACCGATGGGCGGAAGGGCCGGTCTGGTTCGGCGACGGCCGCTACCTGCTCTGGTCCGATATCCCCAATGACCGCATCATGCGTTGGGACGAAGTCACCGGCGGCGTAAGCGTGTTCCGCTCCCCTTCCAACCATGCCAACGGGATGACGCGTGATCGCCAGGGGCGCCTGATCGTATGCGAACACAGTGGCCGCCGGGTCACCCGCACGGAATACGACGGCGGCACAACCGTGCTGATAGACAGCTTTGACGGCAAGCGTTTGAACTCGCCCAACGATGTGGTCGTTAAATCCGACGGCTCCATCTGGTTTACCGACCCCCCCTTCGGCATTGCCGGTTACTACCAGGGCGAAGCTGCCAAACAAGAGCTTCCCGCCAACATCTACCGGCTGGATCCTGAGACAGGACGTGCAAGTGTCGCCGCGGGCGACGTTGCCGGGCCCAACGGACTCGCTTTCTCCCCCGACGAATCCACGCTCTATGTGATCGAATCACGCGCACGACCACGCAAGGTCCGAGCCTTCGACGTCGGCGCAGATGGCTCCTTGTCAGGCAGCCGCGTCCTGATCGATGCCGGAGCTGGCACGCCGGACGGCTTTCGGGTGGATGTCGATGGCAACCTCTGGTGCGGATGGGGCATGGGCAGCGACGAGCTGGATGGTGTCCGCATTTTTTCGCCACAGGGCGAAGCGATAGGTCATATCGCCTTGCCTGAACGTTGCGCCAACCTTTGCTTTGGCGGACGTCACCGCAATCGCCTGTTCATGGCATCCAGCACCTCGCTCTATTCCCTTTACGTCAATACCCAGGGGCTTGCAGGCGGTTAATCCATCCCATCACCGAGGAGACAAAATGAAAAACACAACTTCTTCAACCCTGTTTCGTACCGCCGCCCTGCTATTTGCAATGACGGCAATCAACGCCTATGCCGCACCGACCCGTTTGGTGGTCGCTTTTCCACCAGGCGGCCCTGCTGACACCCTCGCCCGTTTGCTTGCCAAGCAAATGGAGTCCGAGCTCAAAGAAAGCGTCATCGTGGAAAACAAGCCGGGCGCCAATGGCGGCATCGCTGCGACACACGTCATCAAATCGCCAGCCGATGGCTCGGTGCTGTTCCTGAGCTCCGCCGGCGCGGTGGCCATCAACCCATCGCTTTACACAAACCTTCCGTACTCGCCGCAAACAGATTTCGCACCCATATCCCTGGTCGTCCATACCCCCGAGATCTTGGTAGTGCCGCCTGACAATCGCGCCGCTACCGCCGCGGACTTCGTCAAAGCGGCCCGGCAAGGAAAGTCTCAAGTCAGCATCGCCTCCACTGGCGTCGGCAGCATGCCGCATATGGCGATTACCTTGTTGAAATCCAGTACACGAGTCGATTTCCTGCACGTTGCCTACAAAGGCGCTGCGCCTGCCATTACCGACACCATAGGCGGACACGTGGGCGCATTTTTCGGCGACGTATCAGGGTTGATGAACTTCATCAAGGAAAAGCGCTTGAAGGCTATCGGCGTAGCGGCTCCGGCCCGCCTGCGGGCACTACCCGACGTTCCCACCATGGCCGAACTGGGCATCTCAAATGTCGAGGCAAGCAACTGGTATGGCCTGTTTGCCCCCGCCAACACACCGCCCGACACCGTCGCAAAATTGAACCTGGTCGTGCGCCATGCGATTGCAGCGCCCGAGTTTCGCAATAGCTTGTACGCCTTGGGTGTCGAGCCCAGCGCAACCTCGCCCGCCGAGTTCACCGCCTTGGTCAAATCGGAAGCCGACAAATGGGCACGCGTCGTCAAGGAGGCTGGGATCAAGGGGGAATAAGGCAAGCAAGGACTGCTCTCCCTCAGGTACTGGTCAATCCAGTTGCAGATTCAACTGCCCCAGTACCTTGCCCCACTTTTCCGACTCGGCCTTTACAAAAGACGCAAATTCCGCCGCCGACATAGGAGAGGCTTCGGCCCCCAGCGCGACGAGGCGTTGCCGCATGGCCGGCGCACCAACGATCTTGTTGATCGCCGCATTAAGACGCTCGACCACTGCCGGGGGTGTACCGGCAGGGGCGAAAACACCATACCAGGCGCTGGCGGCATAACCGGGCACACCCGCCTCGGCAATCGTCGGCACTTCCGGCAAAGCTGAAGAACGCCGCTCGTTGGCAACGGCAATCGGACGCAGCTTGCCTTCCTTGACGTAAGGCAGCACGGTAGCCATGTCGAAGGTCATGGATACTCTTCCGCTGAACAAATCGGTCATGGACGGAGCAATGCCCTTATAAGGCACGTGCTGCAGCTTTATTTTGGCCATGTATTGCAATAATTCGCCAGCCAGATGCTGCGACGCGCCCAACCCGCCTGTGGCGAACGAGAGCTCGCCTGGATGCGCCTTGGCATAGGCAATCAACTCCTTCATATTGCGTATCGGCAGCCCGGGATTCACCACCAGCAGCAAAGTACCCGATGCCGCCATGGCAACCGGAACGAAGTCCTTCTGCGGGTTATAAGAAATGTTCTTGTAGACGAAGGGGTTGGTTGCATTGGTACCAATAGAGCCCATCAGCAAGGTCAAACCATCGGCGTGGCTGCGCGCAACCAGTTCGGCGCCGATATTGCCGCCCGCGCCGGTTTTGTTCTCGACCACGACTTTCCAGCCTTCGTTTTCCCCCAGTTTCTCTGCAATGACCCGCGCCAGAATATCGGTCAAGCCACCCGCACCGAAAGGCACCACCATTCGAATCGGTCCTGACGGATAATCCGCCGCGATCACGCCTGCGGTAGGCGCTGTACACACCAAGGCCGCGCATACGCGCAGCAGCCAAAAACGGACTTTTCTTATCCCCATCGCTTTTCTCCTTTGAGCAAACCTGGCTAGGCATAGCCTGCCGCTGCTCTCAATGTGTCCCGTCCAAAACACCGCCATTCGCGCGCAAACATGCGCGCAAGTCTTCTACCGACAGTTCTCGCAATGCCTGCTGCGAGGAAATCACCATGGAAGCGGCTGTTCCCGCCGCTTCTCCCATTGCCATGCACGGCCCCATGACCCGCACAGACCCGTGGGCGCCACGATCGGCGGAAATGCAACGTCCCGCCAACACCACGTTATGCAAGCCCAGCGGCAACAAACACCCCCAAGGAATGTCGTACGATCCGCCATCGTCGACCGGTATGCGTATCTGCCCCGCACCATCTTGATGAATATCGACATGGTGGCTGCCCTTGCCGATACCATCGATCCGTTTACGTGCGCGCAGCACGTCGCTCTCCAACAGGGTGACCTCGCCATGCAAGCGACGAGTCTCTCGTATACCTATGCGCGGCGCCATGCCGGAAAAGACTGCGTCACCGAAACCCGGCACGTGCTTTTTCATGAAATCGACACAGGTTTCGATCTGTTCGGCCAAGAGTCCCAACGCGCCGCCCAAAGCCGGGGTGTCCAGCGCATTGATATTTCCGATGCGCGTCGTATTAAGACAAACCTCCCCGCGTGCCGTCGATGTTGGTTGAATCATGATGAGCGCGGTGGGGTACATATCGCCACGCCGTATGGCTTCACCCAGCAAAGGCCCATCGCCCTTGATAAAAACAGTCGGCTGCGCTTGTGCGATCAAGGCCTGTGCGATCTCGTCATCGCTGCGCCCACCCCGAATCGCTTCGCTTTCCCCCAAGGCAAAATGCTGCGGCGCCGACCTCAGGAATTCCAGCAGGCGCGGCGTATCTACCCCGCTCATGCGGAACATCATCGACACCGGCTGAAACTCGCCGGTATCGCTACCGATCTCGAATGATCCGCCAGCTTGCGCAACCAGGTCGCCATCGCCCGAGGCATCTACGAACACCGGTGCCGACACGCGGACGACACCGCGCTTGTTCAGCACCTGCACCGCACTGACTTGGCCATCCTCACACTCAGTATCAAACACGAAACTGTGCAGCCATAACGTCACCCCGTGACGCGCCAACAAGCGGACGACGGCCAGCTTCATTACCTCTGGATCAAAGCACACGTAATGGATCAGACGCCAGTCATTTAGCGGCCCGATATACCCACCCAACCTGGCGCACTCATCGAACAGTTCCCGGCCGACTCCACCCAGTATCCATTCACCTCGTGCATTCAAAGCGCCATCAACGGCCATACCGGTCAGCAGCTCGCCGCCAGGCATCGCTCCGCCGTCAATCAACAAGGTACGGGCCCCGCCTTTCGCCGCAGCAATCGCCGCGCAAATGCCCGCAGCGCCTGCGCCTAGCACCACCACATCGGTAAGCATCGTGTCGGGCGCTTTCATCTTCCCCATGGATCTTGCTCCGCAAATCAACTATGTTCACAATTCAAAAAATAATTTCCTATGTAGGCAGGAAATTTCCCTGATTATGCGGATCAACAGATACTCATGGCGCTCCGTGCCACCTTGTTTGTTTAAACTATGAACAAATCCAAAAAAAATGAGCAAGCAGCTCAGAACAGACGAAGCGACAGCAACTCTGGCTCTACTCGCACCGGCACGGATGGCACTCAATTAATACAACGGACTTTTCGGGTATTGCGCGCGCTGTCGAGCCGCCGCACCGGGTGGCGGCTCTCTGAACTTGCCGACTACTGCGAACTGCATCACTCCACGGTTCATCGCATCCTGAATGCGCTGATACACGAAGAAATGGCTGCACGCCTGCCCGAAACACAGCATTACACGCTAGGACGATTGGCCTTCGAATTCGGTATCGCCGCAATGCCGCGCTACGACTGGCTGGCCATCGGAGGGCCTTCGCTAGACAGGCTGGCAGCCGATACGGCCGACACCGCTTTCCTCAATATTCGCAGCGGCCATGAATCGGTCTGCGTAGATCGGCGTGAGGGAGGCTATCCCCTGAAGGCGCTTACGGTGGAAGTCGGCGCACGCCGCCCCCTGTGCGTTTCCGCTGGCGGCGCTGCGATCCTGGCTAATCTCGCGCAAGCGGAAGTCGATACTATTTTTTGTGCCAGCCAAGTGTATATGTCGCGCTTCTCGCCCGCACGCATCGCCTCCATGCGCAGCATGGTCGCGGCTTCCCGCAAACTTGGGTATGGCTATAACGGCGACATGATCATACCCGGGGTCAGCGCCGTCGGCGTCGCCGTGCTCGACACCTCGGGACAAGCTGTGGCGGCGCTTAGCGTGGCCGCAATTACTGGCCGATTGTCCGATCAGCGCCGCCGCTCGATTGTGGATCTGCTCAGGGCGGAAGCCGTCAATACCATGGAAAGACTGGCTTTGGCGTGATCGCCGGCCCGGCAAGCATCCCATAGATGCGTAACTTTGCCCGCAAAGGTCAACAACCATCAGCGTTCCCCCGCAATCTCGCGCATCAAGGCTACTATCGAAAACCCTTACATTCTTGCTTTCATGGACTAACTGAATCAGTTGGGCAGCGAAGGATTTTTCTCTTGCCCCTCAGTACCTCGCAAATCCTGACACTCGGAGCTCCAGCGATCTGCCTACTGCTTTCGCTCGCCTTCCTGTGCACATGGTTATATGTCAAATCGCACCGACATCTCTTGATGTTCTCGGCGGCATTCGCCATGTATGCAGCCGGCGTCGTATCGCAAGTGATGCAATGGCCTGGCGATCACGGCTGGAATGCCATGGTATCGGCAACGATGTACCTGGCTAGCGCCTTACTGCTCGTCCGCGGCATTTTGGCGCGCGCTCGCGCGCGTTTCGATACGACTTTGCTCATGCTGACGGCCGCCGTCACCCTGGTCTCGGTCTACTACTTCCACTACGTTCAGGCCGACCTCGTTATTCGCCTCTACGCGCTGAACTTCGGTATAGCCGGCATTTTCCTTTTTTCCACCTTACGCCTGAGCAAGTTGCGCAGCGGAAGAATGATCGACCGTCTGTTGTACTGGGTATTCGCTTCACTGGCTCTCAGCTTCATCCCGAGAACCATGCTGACAGCGGACTCGGTAATAAATGGTTCGTTAGCCGAGTTCACCAATTCAGCATTCTGGCTGACGATGCAATTGACCTTGATCTTATTCGGCCTGGCGCTGGCCTTGATTTTATTTGCGGCCAGCATGGTGGATATCATTGACCGACTGCGCCAGGAAAAAAACACCGACGCTCTCACACGCCTCTCTAACCGCCGCAGCTTCGAAGAGTACTCGCTCAACACCCCTAGCATTCGCAGTCTGCGCCCAAGCACCTTGGTCATCTTCGACATTGACCACTTCAAAAACATCAATGACTCTTATGGCCACTCAGCCGGCGACGCCGTGCTGTCTGAGGTCGGCAAACTGATTCGCCGCTGCATACGCGCCGACGACCTTGCCTGGCGCGTGGGAGGCGAAGAGTTCATCATTTTGCTGCCCCATACCAACATCGCCAGCACTATCCAGTTCGTCGAACGGATACGGCACCTGCTTGAACAACTTTCGATTTCCCATTTGCCTGACAACGTCTCGGTGACCGCAAGCTTCGGCATCGCACAATTGGGCAACGGCGAATCGCTGCAAATGCTCGTAGCGCGCGCCGACAAATTGCTTTATGCCGCCAAGCGAGGGGGTCGCAACCGGGTAGTTGCCGAACACGACCCGCAAAGCCTTGCGAGCAACAGACTCGCCAAGGCGTTCAGCTCGGTCGTACCGGCGCGGTGCCATGAAATGAAGCTGGCGTCGTAAACCGCCCCTTTCCCAGCGGATCCGACCCAGCCCTAGCAGAGCTTACCCGGCCCAATCGCCGCGCCCTCAACTCACCCCTAAAACTTCGTTCCTAGCCGCGACATTCCGCTTGGGCGGCATCGTTGCGCCTTGACACCTATGGTTCAGACAGATAATATTTTCCATATCGTATGTACTCATACGATATGGAAAATATTCCGGTCGCACACCCGCAAGGGGGAGAGAAACCATGAGTTCGCTATCGCGCCGTTCACTCTTGCTGACGAGCGCCAGTGCACTGTTTGCACTCTGCATGCCAGTCACTCAAGCCCAATCTACCTGGCCTAGCAAGCCTATACGTCTGGTCGTGCCATTCGTGCCTGGAGGAGGCGCCGACCTGTTAGGCCGGCTGCTGGCCAATACCTTGTCGCACAGCCTTGGCCAAACAATAGTCGTGGAAAACCGCGCCGGCGCAGCCGGTACCATCGGAATGGCTCATCTGGCCGCCGCTGCGCCCGACGGCTATACCCTGGGTGTGGGGCTATCCACCACCCAGGTCATCTCGCCTCATATCTATGCCAAGCCTCCCTACGATGCGCGTAAAGACTTCGCCCCCATCGTAGAGTTTGCAACCTCGCCATTCGTGCTGGCCGTTACCACCTCGCTGCCCGTCCACAACGTAGCCGAACTGATCGAACTGGCCAGGCGCCAGCCCGGCAAACTCAGCTTCGGCTCAACCGGGGAAGGCGGCTCGACTCACTTAGCGGGCGAACTGCTGAAGAAAGCCGCCAAGGTCGACATCGTGCACGTGCCTTATAAAGGATCGGCGCAGATCGTCGGCGACCTGATCGCCGGCCATATAGAGATCGGCTTTCTGGACACGTCCGCAGTCGTACCGCTGATCAAAAGCGGAAAGATCCGCGCGCTTGCCGTCACCAGCAACAAACGCCTTACAGGTCTGCCTGACGTCCCCGCCATCACCGAGGCCCGGCTACCGGTCGAAGCGGTCGGCTGGACCGCCCTCTTCGCCCCCGCCGGCACGCCGAAAACCATCGTCGACCGCTTGAATGCCGAAGTCGCCAAGGCCTTGCAAGACCCCGCTATCCGCCAGCGCCTGATTGAACTTGGACAAGAGCCGGCCGGCGGCACACCCCAGCAGTTGGCAGAAAAAATAGACCGCGAAGACCGCAAATGGGGCGCGTTGATCAACGAGC
Source organism: Pigmentiphaga sp. (assembly GCA_040391825.1). Classification (GTDB taxonomy): domain Bacteria; phylum Pseudomonadota; class Gammaproteobacteria; order Burkholderiales; family Burkholderiaceae_B; genus Pigmentiphaga. The sequence goes on along the minus strand of JBEBXA010000011.1, from coordinate 16,522 downwards.
TTGGCATCAAGGCGAACTGAGCCGGACCCAGCATAGGCGACACACCTGTTTCTACCGCAAGAGGATTTCATGCAAGACCTGTCCAACCGTCTGTACAACGCCATCGTCGTGCCCTTCAAGGCATCCGGCGAAATCGATGAAGCTGCTTATCGCAGCTTGGTCCGCTACTTCCTGCAAGAACGCTTTGCCACCGTAGGCGGCATCATCGCCAACCCCGAGGCGGGCGAAATCTATACCCTTAGCCGCGCCGAAAAACGCCGCGTGCTCGAAATCACGCTAGAGGAAGTGGGCGGCCGCATGCCGGTCTTCTGCGGCATATTCGAACTGACCACCGCAGGCTGCGTTGAAACCGCGCGCGAAGCCAAGGAAATCGGCGCACAAGGACTATTCCTGATGCCGCCCGCCGGCAGCGCCGATCTGGTCGTATCTTGGAATGCAGACAAGTACCCTGAATACTGGCTCGACCAAATCAAGGAGATTGACGCGGCGGTTGATCTGCCCATCATCTGCCATCCGGTCTGCTCGCCGTCGCCGCAATGGGGCATCGGCCTGCCCGCTGGCGCTACCCGCCTGATCTGCGAATCGGTTCCGAACGTGATCGGCTGGAAAATGACCTACAACTATGATGGCATGCGCAAGATCTGGAGCCTGCTTCGAGGACTGGATCGCAAGGTATCGATCATGGCTGCCGGCGGCAGATTCTTTCACGAATTCCTGGCCTACGACATGCTGGACGGTTCCACCTCGGGGTCATGGAACTATGCGCTTGAACCCATGCTGGACCACATCGACGCCTGGCGCCGCGGCGACATCACCGAGGCACGGCGGATCTGGGATGAAGGCGGCTTGGACGAACTCCATGCCTACATCTACGGGGACTATGCGCGCCTGCACCTGCGCTATAAGATTGCTGCCTGGCTGCGCGGACTGATCCCGAGTCCACGCATGCGCGCGCCCATGCCCAAACCCAAAGCCGAGGAAATCGAGACCTTGTATCGTCTACTGCAAGCTGCGGGAATTCCCGTCATAGACCGCAAGGACGTAAGCGACGGCCTGTAAACACGCAAGCCGTATTGGCTCGGGGCGGCTATGGCAGAATACAGCCGCAGTCTCCAAAGCACGCTACGTGCTTGTTCTTGTCTACTTCCCCGACCCGCCTATGCAAGCCAATGACCCGAAGTTTCTGGAGTTCTACGCCCGCCCCGGCCTGCTGATCCGGCGTGCTCACCAGATAGCCACATCGATTTTCGTCGAAACCTTTCGCGAACTCGACCTGACCCCCGCACAGTACGGAGTACTGGCCATCTTTGAATATGTCGAGACCATCGATCAGAGCAGCCTGGCACGCATGCTGGGACACGACAAATCAACACTGGGCGTAATAGCTGCAAACCTGGAAAACCGCGGTTTGATCCGGCGTTCACGTAATGCGGTAGACCGACGCCTGATTCAGCTTGAACTAACCGAGGCAGGCGGGCAATTACTCGAACGCGCCACCCCTTTGCTGCCACCCGTGCGCGCGGCGCTTCTGGAACCATTCACCAAGCAGGAAAGCATCGAGTTCGTACGGCTGCTAATCAAATTTCACAGCACTTTCAACGAAAAAGTGAAAACCTCTATCCGCGCTGACATGCCCTACTAAGGCAAGCGGCCTCGCCGACACAGCACAAAGCTCACACGGCTTAAAAGGTGGGTTTTCTTGGCGCAGCTTGGGGATCATCAAACTCGGCATCCAGATCTGCCGCGAACTCTCCTGCCTGGTAGCGCGCCTCTATAGCTTGCGCCGCAGCCACATGTTCGTCGGCAACTTGTACCTGCACACCCCCCAAGGCATTTGAGTACACCCAGTTAACCCACACTTGGTGCTCATGAAGTACGGAGGCAGGGATACCCTCGGCTTCTAGTCGCGCGCGAAAAATGTGTGCTTCCCACGGCTCCTGGAATCGGGCGATGGTCGTGAACATGAGGCGTGCTCCTCGTATCAAAGCTAATACGAGTGTAACGGTTGCCGCACGGCCCCGGGCCAGCGCTCACAGTTGCCACAGGGAAAGCGGTGTTACACCATGCGAAGAATTGGGCCTGGGATACCAATACAACATCCAGCTTGCGGAGTACCATGAAGAATCCATCCAACAAGGAGTGGCGCCATGAAGACCGAAATCAAATACAGCACTACCTCTGGCGAGCATCACGTTGTTTTGACTGAAGGCGCTGTGCACGACGGTGCAGCGGCAAAGCAAGAACTGGCGCACCAGCTTAGACTGCCATCGCGCGATGGCTTAGCTGGCGCTGAGGCCGATATCGATAGCCTGCTTCGGCAGGCTCAGATTGACCCATCTTCAGTAAAAGCCACCTTCCTCTCTGAATAGCAAAAAAGCCCGCTCGGCATCGTGCCTGCGGGCCTTAGTCTGATGCAGCTTTGACATTACACTGAATCCAGCAATGGCCCGCGAGCCAATCGCTAGTGTCAAAACGTGTTGATAGCCAGGTAGTCCAAAATCGAAGGGCAAACCGCCCCGATCTTTGTCAGCCCCCACAAGAACAACACGGAGAGCGCCCCCAACGTGGCGCTTACTTCCAGGCGACGCCGCCAATCAGATTTAGTCACTGCTGAATTCATCAAACTTGCCCCTTTTGATGGCATCCGGCAATTTTAACCGCATGTTGCAAAATATGGAGTGTGATGAATGAGCGGCCCCCGTTAATCGGGTAGAGCCACGAGCCTGAAACACAAAAAAAGAAAAGGCCGTTAGTGAACACTATCACTAACGGCCTTGCTAATACTGGTCGGGGCGGTGGGATTCGAACTCACGACCCTCTGCTCCCAAAGCAGATGCGCTACCAGGCTGCGCTACGCCCCGAATCTTTTAAGTATAGCTCAAACGGCTAAGGTTTTTTCTGAGCACCCCGGATTTCCTCATATTTCCAGCGAATAAAGCCGTCCTGAACCGCCTTCCATACCACCGGGCACGCGATATCATTATGGGGTTTTGTCAAAAACCAGCTCAGGCCAGACAAGCACAAGCCTGGAAGCCTCTGCAGACACCCGTCCCCTCGAAGCAGCTCTGCAATAAAGCTGCGATTCGCCAGTTTGTATGTTGATGACTAAAAGCATAATGAAAATCGAACGAATCACGCACGACCTTCTTCATTTTCCCTTGGCCAAGCCGGTTGGTGGGTCTGGCGTTTCCAGCGTTGACGTATTGGTGACGGAAGTTGAGCTATCAACCGGGATATCCGGGCTGGGATTTTCTTATGTGTTGGCGGGCAGCGGCAAAGTTGCGGCGGCGGCGGCGGATTTGCTGTCGGGGCATCTGGAAGGCAGCACGCTGCATCACCCCGCCGCATCATGGCGCGCCCTGAACAACACCTTCAAACGCTCGGGGCGCGGGCCAAACTCGATTGCGCTGGCCGCCATTGACGTTGCGCTTTGGGACGCCTATGCCAAGGCCCAAGGCCAAGCATTGGGGGTGGCGCTCGGTGGCGCGCCACGTTCGATGAAGGTTTATGGCAGCGGCGCCTATCACGCAGGTCAAACAAAGGATGAAGCCGCCGAAGTCACGCAGCGTCATCTGGATGCGGGTTTCCGGGCAGTCAAACCACGGGTCGATGGCAGCGCCCAGGCGATGGCGGTTCTGCGCTCAGTGCGGGATAGCGCTCCTGCGAATATCGACCTGATGTGCGATGCCAATGAAAAATGCAGCTTGTCCCAAGCACAACGTTTATTGACGACCGCACGGGATTGCGGCTATCTGTTCGTGGAAGAACCTCTGCCGGCTGAGCAAATCAATGGCTATCGCGCCTTAGGGCAAGCCTTTCCAGGCCTGATCGCAACCGGCGAACACCTGCAAGGTAGCGATCAATGCCTGCCCTTCATTCGCGAAAGCCTGTGCGGCACGATCCAGCCTGACTTGGCGATGATAGGCGGCTTGACGCCGTCGCTGGAGATTGCACGCGTCGCTGAGGTATTCGGCGTAGATGTATCGCCCCATTTCCTGCCAGGCTTGTTCGTACACCTGGCGGCAGCATGCCCGAATGTTGCATGGCTGGAAGACTTCCCTCTGATCGAGCCCTTATTTTCAGGCTGGCCGGTTTTGCATGCCGGACGGATGGATATGCTCGACACCGCCGGCCACGGACTGAGCTTGGCAAACGGTGCTCGTCAGGAATTTTCCTGCTTGGCGTAAAACGGCAAGATTGGCTTCTTGCCTTACGCCTGCGGTCGTGAGGCGACGGCGTTGACCAAAGGGTCGGTACAGCCGTCGGCCCGCTGCATCGACCGGCCTTCCATCTGGAAGACTTAACCGAAACGCCCGGTAATGTAGTCCTCGGTAGCCTTTTTGGTCGGCTTGATAAAAATCTGATCCGTAACACCAAACTCCACTAGCTCACCCAAATACATATAAGCGGTGTAATCGGAGCAACGAGCCGCCTGCTGCATATTGTGAGTCACGATAACAACGGTGTAATCGTTTTTCAGCTCTGCGATCAGCTCTTCGATTTTAGCGGTGGAAATCGGGTCCAGAGCGGAACATGGTTCATCCAGCAGCAACACTTCCGGCTTGATGGCGATACCGCGCGCAATGCACAAGCGCTGCTGCTGCCCACCGGACAAGCTATGGCCACTCTGATTCAGCTTGTTCTTGGCTTCTTCCCACAATGCGGCTTTGGTAAGCGCCCATTCCACACGCTCGTCCATTTCGCCCTTGCTGAGCTTTTCGAACAAGCGCACCCCAAAAGCGATGTTGTCGTAGATGCTCATGGGAAACGGCGTGGGTTTTTGAAAAACCATACCGACCTTGGCGCGGATAAGCGAAATATCCATTTTGGAGGCGAGCAGGTTTTCTCCATCCATATTGATCTGCCCTTCCGCGCGTTGCTCAGGATAGAGCTCGAACATACGGTTGAAGGTACGCAACAGTGTGGACTTCCCACAGCCTGAGGGTCCGATGAAAGCCGTTACTTTCTTTTCTGGAATAGTCAGATTGACGTTGCGCAGAGCGTGGAATTTCCCATAGTAGAAATTCAGGTTCTTCACTTCGAGCTTGGTACGCTCGGCGGTCGCGATCGTATTCATGGCGTGTCCGGATTAAATGTCTGATTCTGGATGACAGGCGGCGATCAAATTGCCTGCTTGCGAAACATGGCGCGGGCAATGATATTGATCGCAAGCACCAGAAGAGTAATAAGCGTGGCCCCGGCCCAGGCCAGGCGCTGCCAATCGGCAAACGGGCTCATGGCGAACTGAAATATCGTCACAGGCAGGTTGGCCATTGGGGCATTCATATTGAGCGACAGGAACTGATTGTTGAGCGCGGTAAACAGCAGGGGAGCGGTTTCACCGGCGATACGGGCGACCGATAGCAGAATACCGGTGATGATGCCTGAGCGCGCGGCCCGATAACACACCATCGTAATCATTTTCCACTGAGGGCATCCCAGGGCCACGCAAGCCTCGCGCAAGCTGTTCGGCACCAGTTGCAGCATGTCGTCGGTCGTGCGAACCACCACCGGAATCACGATGACCGCGAGAGCCAGCGTTCCTGCCCATCCCGAGAAGTGCTGGGCTCGAGCCACCACTACCGCGTAGATGAACAAGCCGATAACGATGGAAGGCGCCGACAGCAAAACATCATTGATAAAACGGGTAGCCGGCGCCAGCCAGCCGCGACGGCCATACTCGGCAAGATAGGTACCCGCCAAGATACCCACGGGGGTTCCGATCAAGGTACCCATAAACGACATCATCACGCTGCCCAGCAAAGCATTGAGCAGTCCGCCGCTTTCGCCCGGGGGCGGGGTAATCTCGGTGAACAGGGAAAAACTCATCGCGCCGAGTCCCTTGGACAGCAGCGTAAGAATGATCCAGAACAACCAGAACAAGCCAAACAACAGTGCCGCGGCGGACAGGGTCAGCATCACCTTATTGGTAAAACGGCGCTGGCGATAGACCGAATTCTGCATTGAAATTATCGACATATCCCGTCCTTAGGTGCGCAGGCCTTCGTTCCGGGACAAGCGCAAGAGCAGCAACTTGGAACACGCCAGGACGATGGTAGTGATAAGAAAAAGAATCAGGCCGAGTTCGATCAGGGCGGACAGATGGATGTCGTCCGATGCTTCGGCGAATTCGTTGGCAAGAGACGACGCGATCGAATTGCCGGGAGCAAACAAAGAGCCCGACAAACGATAGGCATTGCCGATGACGAAGGTGACCGCCATGGTCTCCCCCAGTGCGCGGCCCAAGCCCAACATGATGCCCCCGACCACGCCGACCCGGGTAAAGGGCAACACCACCCTCGACACGACTTCCCAGGTGGTTGCACCCAAACCGTAGGCGGACTCTTTCAACAGAGCGGGCACCAGCTCAAACACATCGCGCATGACTGCCGTGATGTAGGGAATGATCATGACAGCCAGAATAATGCCTGCGGTAAAAACGCCGATTCCAAATGCCGGCCCCTGAAACAAGACTCCGGCGCCGGGAATATTACCCAGTGTAGCGATGAGCAGCGGCTGCACGTAGTCTTTGAACAACGGGGCAAACACAAACAGCCCCCACATGCCATAAATGATGGAAGGAATCGCCGCCAGCATTTCAATGGCGGTTCCCAGAGGGCGACGCAGCCAAGCAGGCGCCAGCTCGGTCAGGAACAAAGCGATTCCAAATGACACCGGCACGGCGATGATCAACGCGATGATCGACGTGACCAAGGTTCCCACGATAGGCACCAAGGCGCCGAATTCGCTATTGACGGGATCCCATTCGGATGACCACAAGAAGGAAATTCCGTACTTCTGCAGCGTGGCCTGGCTACCTATCACTAGCGATACCATGATAGCCGCGAGCAAACTCAGGACAGCAAAAGCGAAGAATCGAGTCAGATTCTTGAAAATAGAATCCAGGACTGCATGATTGGTTTTTTTCATCGGGGGGGGCGCATTCCCGGCAGTAATTACACGTTGAGAGGAAGAATTTTCTCGAATCACGCCCGGAATGTTATCAAGTACCGCGCTCATGGGTGCGTTCCTCATGCAGAGGCTGAATTTCCTGCTGAATAATTGCGTCGCAACAACGCAAAAGCGGGGGGATGGACTACGCCTCCCCCCGTTCGGTCAAGTCATAAGGACTTAGTAAACCGCTTTGCCGCTGCTATCTTTGATATCAGACTTCCAAACCGAGCGGATTTGCGCGGTTACGGCGTCAGGCAAGGCCACATAGTCGAGCTCCGAAGCGGATTTCTGACCATTCTTGAATGCCCAGTCGAAAAACTTCAGTACTTCGGCGGCCTGTGCAGGCTTGTCCTGGACCTTGTGCATCAAGATGAAAGTCGCGCTGGTGATGGGCCAGCTCTTTTCGCCCGGCTCGTCATTCAGGATCACGCCCATTCCGGGAGCGTCCTTCCAGTTGGCATTGGCTGCTGCTGCGGCGAACGCGTCCTCTTCAGGCTGTACAAACTTGCCTGCCTTGTTTTGCACTTGGCCATGCGACAGCTTGTTTTGCTTGGCGTAGGCATATTCCACATAGCCGATCGAACCCGAGAACTGCTTCACGTAGTTGGCGACCCCTTCATTGCCCTTGCCGCCCTGACCCGCCGGCCACTTGACGGCCTTGCCTTCACCTACGGCAGACTTCCAGTCGGGAGACACTTTAGACAGATAGTTCGTCCAGCCAAAGGTCGTGCCCGAACCGTCCGAGCGGTGAACAACGATGATGTCGGTAGCAGGCAGCGTTACGCCGGGGTTAAGCTTGGCGATGGCGCCATCGTTCCATTTTTTGATCTTGCCCAGATAGATGTCGGCCAGCAAAGCACCGGTAAACTTCAGTTGGCCCGGCTGAATGCCTTGCAGGTTGACGACGGGTACGATGCCGCCAATCACGGCAGGAAACTGGACCAGGCCGTTCTTTTCAAGATCGGCACCTGCCATGGGATCATCAGAAGCCCCGAAATCCACAGTCTTGGCAATGATTTGCTTCTGGCCACCGCCCGAACCGATGGACTGGTAGTTAACCGCATTGCCGGTAGCGGCCTTGTATTGGGACGCCCATTTGGCGTAGATCGGATAGGGAAAAGAAGCGCCAGCCCCGGTGATGTTGGCGGCGTGCGCACTCAGCGCGGCAACGCCCAGCGCAACACCTACCGTAACTTGTTTGAGAACGAGCTTGAACATTGCAGTCCCTCTGCGTTTATTAGGGTGAAAAATCACTACAACGACAGATTACGTAGTCAATGTGACATGACCATGACAGTCGTGTCTTTCAGACGGCGCCGTTTTTCACACCCGCCTGGGCCTGGGTTCGGGTTTCGTCGTAATTGCCCAAGGTCAGCATAAGATGATTGTGCAGATTCAAGGGCTTGCGGCGGCTTCGCACCCGGCTGTAGTCGCCCGAGGGTTGCTGTACCCACGCCAAATCCGTATCGCGCAAGGCCAAGATGAAAGATTCGTTAATCACACGCTTTTTCAGTTCCGGGTCCAGCACCGGGAAAGCGACCTCCACGCGACGGAAGAAATTACGATCCATCCAGTCGGCGGAAGCCAGATAAACCAAATCCTGGCCGTTGTTGTGAAAATAAAACACTCGAGAATGCTCAAGAAAACGGCCGACTATGGAGCGCACCGTAATATTTTCGGATAGACCCGGAACACCCGAACGCAAAGTGCAGACGCCACGTACGATCAAGTCGATTTTCACCCCTGCCCGGCTGGCCCGGTAGAGCTCCTCAATGATAGATGGCTCCAATAGCGAGTTCATCTTGGCCATGATCCGGGCCGGTTTGCCGGCGCGCGCATGGCGGGCCTCGCGGCGAATCATCGATATCATCGTCTCATGCAGGGTAAAAGGCGCCTGCAGCAAATGCTTCAAGCTGCGGCGCGCCCCCAGGCCCGTCAGTTGGGAAAATATTTGATCCATGTCTTCGCACATGCGGGGATTGGCCGTAAATAAGCCAAAATCGGTGTAAAGCCGCGCAGTACGAGGATGATAATTTCCCGTGCCGAGGTGGCCGTAACGTCGAATGCGACCCCGTTCGTGCCTAAGCACCAATGCCATCTTTGCATGAGTCTTGTGCCCTACCACGCCATACACCACATGGGCCCCGACCTCCTCCAGGCGCGAAGCCCAGTTGATATTGGTCTGTTCGTCGAAGCGGGCCATCAACTCCACCACCACCGTCACTTCCTTGCCTGAACGCGCCGCAGCCAACAGCAGGCGCATCAGTTCCGAATCCTCGCCTGTTCGGTAGATGGTTTGTTTGATGGCTACAACGCTGGGGTCGGCAGCAGCGGCGGTCAAGAAATCGATAACGGGCTGGAAAGACTGATAAGGATGGTGAAGCAGACGGTCCTGCTCAGCAATGGCGCGAAATAGCGCGTCGGGGCTCATGCTGCGCTCGTTGAACGGAGCAGGCAGGGGTGCATGAAAGCTCGAAAACTTGAGGTCTGGCCGATCGATAATATCGGCCAACTGCATCAAGCGCGAGAGATTGACCGGTCCGCTCACCCGATAAACATCGCCCGGAACCAGGGAAAACTCCTGCAATAGGAAGTTCTCGAGTTCCGGCGGCGTAGCATCTGACAGCTCCAATCGAACCGCGTCGCCGAAGTGCCTTTGTGTCAACTCGCCCTGCAAGGCTTGTCGCAGATTCGTGATTTCCTCGTCATCCACATACAAGTCGCTATTACGGGTGACGCGCCACTGGTAGCACCCATCGACCGTCATACCCGGAAACAGATCACCCACGAAAGCCTGCATGAACGAGGTCAGCATGACATAGCCATGAGGATGCCCGGACAGCTCCGGCGGCATCTGTGTCAAGCGCGGCAAAGCGCGCGGCGCCTGCACAATGGCGATTGCGGCATTGCGGCCAAAAGCGTCGCGCCCTGTCAGTTGGACGGCAAAGTTCAGACTCTTGTTGAACACGCGTGGAAAAGGGTGCGCCGGGTCCAGGCCAATGGGCGTTAGCAAAGGCATCACATCCAGGCGAAAGACTTCATGAGCCCAAGCCTGTTGCGCCGGCGTCCAGTCTTGCGCCATATGCAGCACGACCCCCTGGTCTCGAAGCTTGGGCAAGATTTCATCACCCAACAGCTTGTACTGACGTCTGATCAAAGCATGGGCGGCGGCCGAAACACGCTCGCAGACTTCGGTCGGAGTACGGCCGTCGGGTCCTCTAAGATTAGGGGTTTGACGCAGCTGCTCATTCAGGCTCGCCACCCGGATCTCAAAGAATTCGTCCAGATTCGAGCTGACGATACATACAAAACGCAGTCGCTCTAGCAAAGGCGTGTGCGCATCCTCCGCCAGGGACAGCACTCGCTCATTGAACTTCAACAGGGCCAGTTCCCTGTTCAGGAACATGTCGGGGACGGGCGTGCGTGAAGCCATGGTTCAATCCGAAGAAGTCGTGAAAATGGGTTGAATATCGAGTCAGACCCCATTTTTGCGTCAGAATGGTGACTAGGCTATGACAGCGCAACCATTCTGTCATCGAAATTTCCTATTCTCTGTCCCCACGCCTCTTTCAGTTCCAATCGTATGAATCATTTGATCGCCGCGGTCGACCTCGGCTCCAACAGTTTTCGCCTGGCTATCGGGCGGGTCGTCGAAGAGGGAGGTACGGTACAGGTTTATCCCGTCGATCGCTTAAAAGAGACGGTCAGGCTGGCCGCTGGCCTGAAGAAAGACAATACCCTGGATACCGCCACCACGGCCTTCGCGATCGAAGTCCTGAAACGCTTCGGAGAAAGACTGCGCAGCTTTGATCCGGACCGGGTACGGGCGGTTGCCACCAACACTTTCCGAGTGGCCCGCAATGTGGCGGAATTTCTCCCCACGGCTGAAGCAGCGCTCGGTTTTCCGATCGAAATCATCGCCGGTCGTGAAGAGGCGCGCCTGATTTTCACCGGAGTTACGCATTCGCTTCCGTTTTCGCCCAACAAGCGACTAGTCGTCGATATCGGCGGCGGCTCGACCGAGCTCATCGTGGGCAGGCATTTCGAACCGGAATTGATGGAATCGTTATATATGGGATGCGTCAGCTATAGCCGCAGCTATTTTGCCGACGGCATCATTGATGCTCACACCATGAAGCAGGCAGAAATAGCTGCTCGCCGCGAAATCGAATCCATTGCCCGCCGATATCGAAAGAGCGGCTGGCAAGAGGCTTATGGCTCGTCCGGAACCAGCAAGGCGCTTAGCGCAATCCTGACCGCCTCGGGGTTTTCCGAACAAGGCATCACGCGGCGCGGCATGGACAAACTCAAAGACCGGCTAATCAAAGCCGGGACGGTGGAGCGCGCTCAGCTGGCCGACATCAAGACTGACCGGATGTCGGTTCTTCCCGGCGGCTTGGCCATCATGAGCGCCATTTTCGACGAACTGAAAATCGACGTCATGCACACCGCCGATGGGGCCTTGCGCGTAGGTGTGCTGTACGACCTGCTGGGCCGCGACGCAGCTCACGATAAGCGGGACGACACGGTCATGCAGTTCATGACCCGCTACAAAGTGGACCGCAAACAAGCCGCGCGGGTCAAGAAAACCGCGCTCAGCCTTTTCCAGGCTGCGCTCCCAGCGCCTCCTCCTGCCGGCCAGGAAGAATTATCCCGCCTGCTGGGCTGGACCGCGGATCTCCACGAAATCGGGCTCTCGATCGCCCACAGCACTTATCATCGACACACGGCCTATGTGCTGGAAAACGCCGACATGCCCGGCTTTTCCAAACAAGATCAGTCCGCACTGGCCTTGCTGGCGCTTAGCCACCAGGGCAAGCTCTCCAAGGTTCAGGCCCTGGTGCAACACTCAGAGCAGTGGATCGCCATCCTCTGCCTGCGGCTCGCTGTCGTATTGTGCCGCCGTCGCGAAGACTTAGCCGTTCTGCCCTTGCGGGTATCGGTCAAAGGTTCTTCCATTATTGTGCGCATCGATGCTGACTGGGCCAACGACAATCCCCTGACCGACTTCACCTTGCGTGCGGAAGAGTCAGAATGGCGCAAGGTGGGGTTCACGTTCGAACTGCTTCAACTCTGACCGGACCCGGCCTGTTGCCTTGCACACAAGGCGTAAGCCGGCGCGACGCAGGAGCAACTTGATCCGACGACGACGTTGCCCGCTTACATGCCTTGCCACGCTCGTCTTTGAACGGCGAAGCAGTCTTTGTTTCATGATTGTCTCGATGATTGGGCAGACAAGCCGAAATGGCGGCGATAGCGTTCATCCATGCTGTCGACCGAGAGCAACATGGGAAAGTCAGCCGTATTGAAATCGGGGTCCCAGGCAGGTTCGCCACATACCCGCGCGCCTATCTTCAGATAGCCTTTGATCAAGGGAGGAACGCGAGTGGGCAAGCTCCCATCCAGGCGCTCGACCGGCAAACGATGCAAGGGATGCGCGCGCAGGCCGAGCGTCCAATCGGACTCTCTGGCGAGCTCACGATAAAGGCTGGCCGCGGTTGCTCCATCGTCGCGCAAGCTGACGCTGGCGCAGCCCAGGACATAGCGATAATTCTTGCGTTTCAGGAACTCCGCCAGACCAGACCACAGCAGCATAATGACGGCCCCGCTGCGGTAATCCCGATGCGTGCACGAGCGTCCGAACTCGACCAGGCCGGTGCGAATTGCATCCAACCCCGACAAATCGAATTCTGATTCGGAATAATAGGCACCCGCTTGACGGGCCTGATCAGGTCCCAGGATACGGTAGGTGCCTACCACTTTGTCGCTACCCAGCTCACGCACGATCAAATGCTCGCACCAAGCGTCAAAACGGTCTTCGTCGACACCGTCGACTGCCCCGGGAAAGACCGCTCCCATATCTTCGGTAAACACCTCGTACCGCAAGCGCTGGGCCTGTTCCACCTCATCCCAGGACCGCGCCAACCCAACGGCGAAACCGCTGACCTGTGCTCCATTTTGATCTCCGGAGACATCCCGGCGGGCTTCGATGCGGGTAAATTCAAGCATTTGCGCACTCCTTGACGATTACGGTCAAGTGTCGGCGCTTTGCGTTTCAGTCCTTTGACGAAACGATGACAGGACTATGAAAAGCGCGCATCAAATAAATTCCGGATTCACCACCGCACGCAGCGTTACCTGAAAATCTTCTTGTCGCTGCCGCCTAGCCAACCACCAGATCCCACCCTTTTTCACTGTCCACGGCAGATCCTCGCCTGCCAGCAAGGTACTGGCGACACGGCCCAAAGTGGGTTGATGCCCGACAATCAGAATGGTCCGGGGCGCGAATGGCCATCCGCTGGCGGCCAACACATGAGCTGGAGCGGCATCAGGGGCCAGGTCAGGCTCGACTTCGTAGTCAAGCTTCAAGGCATCGGCAGTCTGCCGCGCCCGCACAGCCGGACTGACAAGCACTCTCAAGTCTTGCGGGGCATGACTGCGCAACCACTGCGCGCCCATTTCCGCTTGCTTGCGGCCGCGCTTGGTCAAAGCGCGCTGCATATCGTCGAGGCTATCTTCGGCCTCGGCGTGACGCCAGAGAATAAGATTCATGAGAAACACTACGTAATGGTAAGACCCGCATTATGTCGATCAGCCATGACTAACGCTTGACAAGGCGAGCATCAACTCTAGTTCAGGCTGTCTACCAAGGTGGATAAGCAACCGTCCACCAAGTCCTGATCCGAGGCCTCAACCATCAAACGCAGCTTGGGCTCGGTGCCCGAGGCGCGAACCAGTACCCGACCCCGACTGCCCAAACGTTCCTGGACATCATGCCTGGCCTGCGTCAAACCTTCGTGTGTCTGCCAATCCACCCCAGGCGCCAACGGTACATTGACCAACTTCTGCGGATACATTTTCAGATCGACCAGCAACTCGGCCAAGCTGCGGCCCTGGCGCTGCATAGCGGCGAGCACTTGCAGGGCGGCGATAATACCGTCACCCGTAGTGTGCCTATCCATGCACAGCAGATGACCAGAGGCTTCTCCACCATAGAGCCAACCTCGCTTCTTCAACATGGCCACCACATAGCGATCGCCCACGGCGGCACGCGCAAAAGGAATTTCCAGATCCTTCATGCGCTGCTCGAATCCCAGATTGGTCATATGCGTACCCACCACACCCGCCACGGGCCCGTGCGCAAGGCGATCGGTCACCACCGCATAGAGCAGTTCATCGCCATTAAAAGCGCGCCCTGAACCATCGACCATTTGCACCCGGTCCGCGTCACCATCCAGTGCAATGCCCAGATCCGCTCCGCCCTGAGTTACCGCTTCTTGCAAAGCCGCGAGGTGAGTCGCTCCCACCCCCTCGTTGATGTTCATGCCGTCAGGCTTGCAGCCGATACAGCTGACGGTGGCGCCGAGCTCTTCGAATACGCTGGGCGCGATTTGATAGGCAGCACCGTGAGCGGCGTCCACCACGATTTTCAGGCCGGTCAGGTCCAGCGCATTGGGAAAACTGCTTTTGCAAAATTCGATATAGCGGCCAGCAGCATCATTCAGGCGTTTGGCGCGGCCCAGGGTCTCTGATGACACACAGCCTATCGGCTGTGCCAGAGCTTCTTCGATCTGCAACTCTACGTCGTCGCCAAGCTTCATTCCATCGCTGGAAAAAAACTTGATGCCGTTGTCAAAGTAGGGATTATGCGAAGCGCTGATCACGATTCCGGCAGAAAGGCGCAAGGCACGCGTCAGGTAGGCAACACCAGGCGTGGGCATAGGGCCAGCCAGCAACACATCAACCCCGGCCGCCGACAGACCCGCCTCCAGCGCCGACTCGAGCATATAGCCCGAGACACGAGTGTCCTTGCCGATCAGAACCTCGGGCCGCCCGCGATCCTGCTGCTCTTTTGCGAATACCCGGCCCGCCGCATACCCGAGGCGCAAAGCGAATTCAGCATTGATGGTTCTCCCTCCGACCCTACCGCGTATGCCGTCGGTTCCGAAATACTTGCGTCTTGCGGCCATGGTTGGCGTCCTTTCTTATTTATTACCGGCACACCGGATTCCGCAAAGCTACGCGCCCTCGACCGCTCTCCACACTTTCAAGGCGTCGACGGTTGCGGCTACATCATGCACCCGCACGATAGCAGCACCGCGAACGACCGCCGCCAAAGCAGCAGCCACACTTGCGCTTACCCGCTCACCGACAGGCTTGCCAGTCACTTCGCCCAGCATGGTTTTGCGCGACACCCCCACCAGCAAGGGATACCCCAAAGCCCCAAGCGTAGACAGCTCGCGCATCAGCAAATAGTTCTGCGGACCGGTTTTACCAAAACCAAACCCTGGATCCAAGCAAATTCTTGAGCGATCCACTCCGCGGGTCTCCAATTCGCGCGCGCGTTCGAGCAGAAACTCCGCGACTTCTTTCACCACATTGGTATAGACCGGTGCTTGCTGCATCGTACGCGGCTCGCCTTGCATGTGCATGGCGCACAGGCCACAGCCGCTATCCGCCACAGCCTCCATCGCACCAGGCAGGCGGAAACCGTAAATGTCGTTGATCATGTCGGCGCCCGCAGCCAGCACAGCGCGCATCACCTCAGGTTTGGCGGTATCCACCGACAGCGGCACCCCCGCATCGCGCATCGCCTCCAGCACCGGCAGTATGCGCGCCAACTCGTCTTGCACTGAAACCGGGTCTGCACCAGGACGCGTAGATTCACCGCCAATGTCGAGAATATCCGCGCCCTCTTCCACCAACTGCCGGGCATGAGCAATCGCAGCATCTGTTCCGACAAAACGACCCCCATCGGAAAAGGAATCCGGAGTGCTGTTCACAATACCCATCACCCAGGGACGGGAGAACTCTAGGGTGTAACGACCACAACGTAATGAAGACACAAGACGTCCATTCCAAAAAAGCAACAGCCCATTGCGAGCCTTCCGCAATGGGCTGTGAATCAAGAACCTAAAAGATCAGGCCGGCGCCGTCGCGTTCTGCGCAACTCCACCCGTGCTGGGCGGGGTATTGGGCGGCGTGTTGGGCGAGTCCGTAACCTTGGGCGGCCGCGGCGGACGACCATCAACGATGTCGTTGATCTGGTCCGCATCAATGGTTTCCCACTCCAGCAGAGCCTTGGTCATGGCCTCGACCTTCTCGCGGTTGTCTTCCAGGATCTTGCGCGCCACGGCATATTGCTCGTCAATGATGCGCCGGATCTCGAAGTCGACCTTCTGCATGGTCGCTTCCGACACCTGCGTGGTTTTGGTAATGCTGCGACCCAGGAAGACCTCTCCCTCGTTTTCGGCATAGACCATGGGGCCCAAGGTATCCGTCATCCCGTAACGGGTCACCATGTCGCGGGCAATAGCCGTGGCCCGCTCGAAGTCGTTCGATGCGCCAGTGGTCATCTGGTTCATGAAGATTTCTTCTGCGATGCGCCCGCCGAACAATACCGCGATGGTGCTAAGCATGCGCTCTTTGTCCATGCTGTAGCGGTCGCCTTCCGGCAATTGCATCGTTACCCCCAGCGCACGGCCGCGAGGAATGATGGTGACCTTGTGCACGGGATCGGTCTTGGGCAGCATCTTGGCGACGACGGCATGGCCGGACTCGTGATAAG
>JBEBXA010000010.1:0-71598 GCA_040391825.1 Pigmentiphaga sp. | reverse complement strand
TAGCCTTCGACCATCCAAGTCCCGGGGCACTTGAGTTCATCGAGCAGAAGGGACGGCACCGGTACGTTGTCGCTCGAAGCGGTGTAGAAGAAAATCCAGGAAGGCACGAACTCTGGATGACATATGCATCCGTTCAGGATAGACCGCGTAAATATCGGCGGCCGGTGTCGACCAGTCTGGCAAGATGACGCGCAGGCGGCCTGCACTCACATGCGCTGCGGCTTCCCATTCCGAGCGCATGACGATGCCGTGGCCGCTCAACGCCCAATCGAGAGCAACTTCGCCATGGTTGGTGCTGAGGCTGCTGCGCACCTTTATCGTTTTTTTTCTGTTTTCCGATTCCAGCCGCCATGTACCGTAAGCCGCTTCGCTTTCTCGGATCACGATGCAGGAATGCTGCGTCAGATCTTCAGGGGAAGACGGGATGCCCGAGGCCGATAGATACAGCGGCGACGCGTACAGGCGGCGACGGTTGGAAGCCAGCTTGCGGGCGATGACGCGGCCATCTGCGGGCTCGCCAAAGCGTATCGCGACGTCGAACACGGTTTCCGGCGTGGCGGCTGCGCCGTCAGACAAATGCAGTTGCACCTCTACCTCAGGATAGTTTTTTACGAAGTCTGCGACCGCGGGGCCGATATGCTGACGCCCGAAGCCTAGCGTGGCTTCTACGCGTAACAAGCCCCTGGGGGCGGCGCGCACGCTACTTACCAACTGCTCCAGTTCATTGATCTCGGCCAGAATGCGGGTAGCGCCGCTTAGGTAAACCTCGCCTTCGGGGGTGATGCTGGAAGAGCGCGTGGTGCGGTTGAGCAGGCGTACCCCTAAGCGCCGCTCGATAGCGGCCAGACGCTTGCTTACTACAGGG
Organism: Pigmentiphaga sp.; assembly: GCA_040391825.1. Classification (GTDB taxonomy): domain Bacteria; phylum Pseudomonadota; class Gammaproteobacteria; order Burkholderiales; family Burkholderiaceae_B; genus Pigmentiphaga. Next base: position 70,733 of record JBEBXA010000010.1, on the reverse strand, counting down.
GGAGTCACTCCCAACTCTTGAGCGACGGCGCGCAAGCTTCCAAGCTGAGCCACCAGACGGAAAAAGGATAGGTCGGACACAGCTTCCATTGTTAGTGCCTGCTAAATAATGGATTTAAGCTAAAGAGCTTATAAGCACGGGGGAATCTTTGCCAGCGCCCGATTGTGACCCCCGCAAGCCCTGTGTTATCTTGATTGCTTGAGCATTGCGCTTCCGCCCCCATATATCCGGTATACCCGTTACCGTCCGCCTTTCGGACCAGCACCACCAGAGCCATGGCACTACTTCCCATCCTCCATTACCCCGATGTTCGGCTGCACAAGGTAGCCAAGCCGGTAGCCGTCGTTGATGACCGCGTCCGCCGCATTGTGCGCGACATGGCTGAAACCATGTACGCCGCCCCCGGGGTGGGCTTGGCTGCCACGCAGGTCGATATCCATGAGCGTATCGTGGTTATCGACACTTCTGAACTTGGCGATGATCTTCTGGTACTCATCAATCCGGTCATTACCTGGAAAAGCGAGGAAACCCAGGTTTACGAAGAAGGCTGCTTGTCGGTACCCGGTATCTACGACGAAGTGCGGCGCGCCGCCAGTATCAAGGCCGAAGCCACCAACGAGCACGGCGAACGCTATGAATTCGATGCCGAGGGTTTGCTGGCCGTGTGCGTGCAACACGAACTTGACCACCTCGAAGGCAAAGTCTTCGTCGAATATCTTTCCTCGCTCAAACAAAGCCGGATCAAGACCAAGCTGCGCAAACTCGAACGCCAGACCGCCTGATCCGTCTTGCCCTTGGGGCAGCTTTTCCTGACCGCCAGCCGCGATCCGCTCGCGGTATCATCGGTATGTCCCCCGTTTATCCCTCAGGATTGAGATGCGCCTGGTTTTTGCCGGTACGCCGGAGTTCGCCAAAGTGGCGCTGCGGGCCTTGCTTGATGCAGGCCACGACATTGCTCTGGTGCTCACACAACCCGATCGCCCTGCCGGGCGTGGCCTCAAACTCACGCCCAGCCCCGTAAAAACCGCGGCCTTGGAAGCTGGAATAGAGGTTTTGCAGCCCCGTAGCCTCAAGTTGGACGGCAAGTTTCCCGACGAGGCCTATGCCGCCCACGCAGCTTTGCAGGCGGTGGGTGCCGACGCCATGATCGTCGCCGCCTACGGTTTGATACTGCCGCAAGCCGTGCTGGATATTCCCCGCCTGGGCTGCTTGAACATCCACGCCAGCCTGCTGCCCCGGTGGCGCGGTGCGGCCCCCATTCAGCGCGCCATTGAAGCGGGCGATGAGCAAACCGGTATCACCATCATGCAGATGGATGCCGGTCTAGATACGGGCGCAATGCTGCTGGCCGGGGTCGAGCCTATTTTGCCCGGGCAGTCTGCGGCTGAATTACACGATCGCCTCGCCGTCCTGGGGGGAAGCCTGGTCGTACAGGCCCTGGACCGCTTGCTTGCGGGCGATCTACCCGCAATACCGCAGCCCGCCGAGGGGGTGACTTACGCCGCCAAGCTCGACAAGGCCGAAGCGCCACTCGACTGTACGCAAACCGCGCAATTATTGGCCCGTCGCGTTCAGGCTTTCAACCCGGTCCCCGGCGCCACAGTACGCTTGCCTGGCTTGGCCGAGCCGGTCAAGGTCTGGCGTGCGCAAGCGCTGGACGAAACCACGGGGATGCAGGCAGGCCAAGTGGTGCGTAGCGGGCCCGAGGGCATAGATCTGGCCACAGGCCAAGGGGTATTACGTTTGCTGGAACTGCAAAAATCGGGCGGCAAGCGCCAACCCGCCGACGTTTTCGTGCGTGGTCTGGGTGGGGGGCTGGCGTAATGACACCATCTTCCAGATCTGCTTCCGGCGCGACGCCGGTCTCGGCCTCATTGGCCGACATCATGCTGGGCACCGCACGCGCGGTGCAAGCGGTCTTGGCCGGCACTTCGCTGACCGAGGCCATTGCCCGCACGCCGAGCGCTTTGCGGCCGGCGGTGCAGGCCGTCTCTTTTCACACCATGCGCCAACTCGGGCGCGCCCGCGAGGTTAAGCAGGCGCTGATTGCTCGCGCGCCTGCCGATCCCTTGCTGGATGCCTTGCTGTTGACGGCATTTGCATTGCTCGTGCCTAACGACGATGATCCCTCTTCGGGTCAGGGGGCTAGTTACGCGCCCCATACGGTAGTGGATCAGGCCGTCAATGCCGCGTCTAGCGTGCGTGCCCTGGCACCCTTCAAAGGATTGGTCAACGCCAGCCTGCGCCGCTTCCTGCGGGAGCACGATGCGATCATGGATAGCCTTGCCGATAAGGGCGAAGCAGTCTGGAACCATCCGGGATGGTGGGTACGCCGCTTGCGCCGCGATTACCCCGATTGCTGGCAAGACTTATTGCGTGCCGCCAACCAGCCTGCGGCCATGGTGCTGCGGGCTAATTGCCGGAAGATCTCGCGCGATGAGTTGCTAAAGGTGTTCGAACAGAACGGGGTTGCTGCCCAGGCCGTCGGCGAGGCCGGTATTGCTTTGCTGCAGGCACGGCCGGTGCAGCAACTGCCCGGCTTTGTCGAAGGGTGGTGGTCGGTACAGGATGCCGCGGCGCAATTGGCGGCACCGCTGCTGCAGGTGCGCGATGGTATGCGAGTGCTGGATGCCTGCGCGGCGCCTGGAGGGAAAACGGCGCATTTACTTGAGTTGGCGGATGTGGACCTGCTGGCATTGGACGTGGACGCCGATCGCTTGCAGCGCGTCGATGAAAACCTGAAACGGCTCGGCTTGTCGGCACGTACCCAGGCAGCAGATGTACTTGATCTGGCAGCGTGGTGGGATGGCAAGCCGTTTGACGCGGTGCTGGCCGATGTACCCTGCAGCGCTTCGGGCATCGTCAGGCGGCATCCCGATATTCGTTGGCTGCGGCGCGAAGTAGATATCACCAAGACGGCACAGTTGCAGAGCCGCATCGTGGACGCCCTGTGGCAGGTCGTGGCGCCGGGTGGTAAATTGCTCTACGTCACTTGCTCGATTTTTCCTGCGGAAGGAATCAAGCAGGCCGAGGCGTTCATGCGTCGGCACCCGGAAGCTGTGCGTTTGCCAGCGCCGGGGCAATTGTTGCCGCGGGCAGTGCCCGGCCAGCCGGCCGAGCAGAACGATGGGTTTTTCTACGCGTTGTTTGCCAAGGTTTGACCATAGTCCGCCTTCGTCGCTTCCTTTTCGGACCGATGTTCGCACTGTTGCTGCTGTGCGGCGGCTTTGTGTCGGCATCGGGGCCCGCAGTCCAGTCGGTCACCCTGACCGAACGGGGCCGCGACCTGCTTCTAAGCGCGGATGTTTCGCTCGAACTCAATAATCAGCTGGCGGACGCCGCCGAACGGGGCTTGCCCCTGTATTTTTCGGTGGAAGTCGAGATTCGCCGCCCACGCTGGTATTGGTTTGACCAGGTCGTGCTGGCGTCGAGCCAGACCTGGCGCATTGTTCATAATCCGTTGACGCGCCAGTGGCGCGTCAATTCCGGCAGCCTGGCTCTGCCCGTGGGGTCTTTGTCCGAGGCCCTCTCGGTGGTGCGTTTCGTGCGCAATTGGCGCATTGCCGATCGCGATGTGCTGGAGCCCGGAACCGAATACGAAGGGCGAATGCGTGTGCGCTTTGACGTATCCCAGCTTTCCAAACCATTTCAAGTCAACGCACTCAATAGCAGCGATTGGTCGCTGGCAACACCTTGGACGGTATTTTCCGTGCAGGTGGGACGCGAGTCCAATGGCGGGACTCCGGTCATCACCCAGCCCTTGTCAGTCCCAGAGCCGCCGACCTCCCCATCCATCGAGCCCCCGCCCGTGCCCTCGCAAGCCATGCCTTTGCGGGGCGGGGCGCAGCCCAATGGCGGCCATGGCCTGACCCTGCCCGGCATGACGCCTGGCCAGGGAGCGCACGGACTTGTGCCGCCGGAGTCGCCATGAAAGCCATCAAGCGAATCTGGCTCATGAACCGAATGATGCGCATCCTGCTGGGCATCGCCGGGGTCAGCGCCTTGCTGTTGCTGCTGTTGCTGGCGTGGTCGACGGGGAACTCTTCGCGGCTCGAGCAGCAATATGGTTTGCTGCTTGCGCTCAATGCCATCGTGGCGCTGGTCTTGTTTGTGTGGGTGGTGGTGCTGACGGTTCGTCTGCGCACGCAACTGCGTCGCGGCCAATTCGGCGCCCGACTCACTTCCCGTTTTGCGCTGGCGTTCGCACTGGTCGGGGTGGTGCCAGGCGTCTTGATCTATATGTTGTCGGTCCAGTTCCTGTCCCGATCGATCGAATCCTGGTTCAACGTGCGGGTCGACACTGCCTTGGAATCGGGTTTGAATCTTGGGCGCGCCGCGCTGGACTCGCAATTGCAGGAAATGAATGCGAAGGCGCGCACAATGTCGCTCGAGTTGGGCGATACCCAAGAGGTGAATGTGGCCTTGGCGCTGACGCGCTTGCGTGATCAGGTCAGCGTGCAAGACGCGATGGTGTTTACCGCGAGTGGCCGCGTCATCGCCTGGTCTACCAACAGCTATGGCACGCTGGTGCCGGAAACGCCGCCGCCACAGATCATTCGCCAGCTCAGGATCGCACGGGGCTACTCCTCGGCGGAAACGGGTAGCCCGACTAGTTCGACCATGCTCGATAGCCCTCAGGGCCCCATGGGCGCTACGCGCGACAGCGCAACGGCAGGGCCTTTGCGTTTGCGGGTGATCGTGCCGATTGCCCCGATGGGAGGGTTCGAATTGCCGGGCATGTTGCCGGCCGAAGCGCGTTATCTGCAATTGCTTCAAGCGGTGCCCGACCAGATCGCCCGCAATGCGGAGGAAGTCCAGAGCGGCTATCGCGACTACCAGGAACTGTCGCTGTCGCGGACAGGGTTGCGCAAGCTGTACGGGATTACCTTGACGCTGGCGCTGTTGCTGGCCGTGTTCTCGGCAATCGCCGCGGCGTTTTCGCTATCTTCAAGATTGGTGCGGCCGCTCTTGCGCTTGGCGGAAGGAACGCAAGCAGTCGGGGTGGGAGACTATCGGCCGATTCCCGAACCTCCCTCCAGCGATGAAGTCGGCCAGCTTACCCGCTCATTCAACGCCATGACGCGTCAACTTGATGAAGCGCGGCGCATGGTTGAGAGCAATCGGCGCCAGCTTGAACGCAGCAACCTTTATTTGGAAAGTATCCTGTCGAACCTGTCGTCGGGTGTATTGGTATTTGACGAAGGGTTTCGGGTGGCCACCGTCAACCGTGGCGCCCAGCAAATTTTGCGAGTGGATTTGCGTGCCGTTGCTGGCCGGCCTTTGGAAACCATAGACGGCTTGACCAGCTTTGCCCAGACCATACGCACCGCCTTTGCCGAGCATGCCGCAGCGGCGACCGGACGCCAACATTGGCAACAGCAATTTGAAATTGCGCGCGCGCCGAGCAGCGACGACGGTAACATTTTCGGATCGCCAGGCGACGACAATACCATTACGCTGCTGGCGCGTGGATCGCATTTGTCGGTGGGGGGTGCCAACGGCGGTTATGTGGTGGTGTTTGACGATATTACCGAGGTCATTTCGGCAAATCGCGCCGTGGCCTGGGGTGAGGTCGCACGCCGTCTTGCCCATGAAATAAAAAATCCCTTGACGCCGATCCAGTTGTCGGCGGAACGTATCGCGATCAAACTGGCGGATAAATTGGCACCGGCCGATGCCGATATGCTCAGGCGCTCGACCACTACCATCATCAACCAGGTAAGTTCGATGCAGCACATGGTTGATGATTTTCGGGAATACGCCAGGACGCCGCCGGCCAAGCGGCAGATGCTGGACCTGAATGAACTGACCGCGGAAGTACTGACGCTATATGGTTGGGAGACCGCTGAGGGGGTGCTGAAAAGCGGCATGGGCAACATACCGCTTTCGGTTGAATTGTCGGAAGATTTGCCGCGCATTGAGGGCGATGCTACCCAATTGCGCCAAGTGATTCATAATCTGGTTGCCAACGCCCGTGATGCACTGGAAGAAAAAGTGAAAGAAATGGCCAAGCAGGCTGGCGATGCGGCAGTGCCCGCAGCGCTGCTCAATGACCGAATTAGCGTCAGCACGCGGCTCATCAGCACGACTTTGTCCGACGGGCGAGAGCATGCTTGCGTCAAACTGATGGTGACCGATTCTGGTCCGGGATTTGCATCGCGCGTTCTGCAGCGCGCCTTTGAGCCCTACATCACCACCAAGGCGCGCGGTACGGGTTTGGGCTTGGCTATCGTCAAGAAGATCGTAGAAGAGCATGGGGGAAGAATTGATCTTGCCAATCGACACGAAGGAGGAGCTATGGTCTCTATACTATTCACTCGGCTCATAGACGAGTCGGCTGCCACGCATTTTTCCGAGACTGCAGGCACGCAGTCTGCGTAAAAGAGGTTTCTAAAGATATGGCCAGAATTTTGGTGGTTGACGACGAAGTCGGCATCCGTGAGCTCCTGTCGGAAATTCTTTACGATGAAGGGCATACGGTCGACCTCGCGGAGAATGCCGCGGCGGCTCGCGTGCATCGAGCGGCCAACCGGCCCGATGTGGTGTTGCTCGATATCTGGATGCCCGACACTGATGGGGTGACCTTGCTCAAAGAGTGGGCGTCGCAGGGTTTGCTGGATATGCCGGTCATTATGATGAGCGGTCACGCCACGATCGACACGGCAGTCGAAGCGACCCGCATCGGCGCGAGCGATTTTCTTGAGAAACCGATCACGATGACGCGGCTGCTCAAGACCATATCGTCGGCGCTGGAGCGAGGGCGTAGCGGCGCCAAGCCGGTGGCGCCTACCGTTGCCATGCGGCCATCGGCGCAGTCATATATCGCATCGCCCATTGTCAGTTCCGAGTTCGGACGCGCGGGCGCGCCGGTGTCGGCGGTGGTTTCGGATCGGAGCGCAACGCCTTTGGGCATGCACGAAGCGCAGCCGCGTTCGCCGCTGCATAGTTTGTCGCTCGACCTGCCTCTGCGCGAAGCGCGGGACGCTTTCGAGCGCGTCTATTTCGAGCATCACTTGGCGCGCGAGGGTGGAAGCATGACCCGGGTCGCGGACAAGACCGGGTTGGAGCGCACGCATCTGTATCGCAAACTCAAGCAACTCGGGATCGAGCTTTCGCGTAAACGCAGCTTATGAAAATACTGATACTCGGCGCTGGTCGGGTAGGGACCAGCGTTGCCGAGAACCTGGTATCCGAACACAACGACATCACTGTCATCGACACTGACGGTCCGCGATTGTTGTTGTTGCAAGAACGTTTCGATCTGCGCAGAGTGGTGGGGAACGGCACCCATATCTCTGTCTTGCAAGAGGCCGGCGCGGCCGATGCCGACATGCTGATTTCGTGTGCAACGGCCGATGAAACCAATCTGGTCGCCTGCAAGATCGCCAAGCAGATCTTCAATATTCCACGGTGCATTGCACGCGTCCGATCATCGGAATTCCTCGACCACGAAGAATTGATGAGTGAGCAAGGGTTCAACGTCGATCATCTGATTTGCCCCGAACGCACTGTCACCAGCTACATCGAAAGCCTGATCGAGATTCCTGAGGCTTTGCAAGTGGTCGAGTTCGCCAATGGCCGCGTTACGGCCATTACGGTGCGCGCCAACGCAGGCAGCCCGATGGTGTTGCACCCCATCGAGAGCTTGCGAGAGCATCTCCCCGGAATAGATATTCGCATCATTGCGATTTTTCGCAATAGTAGGCTGGTGCGGCCCGAAGGCAGCACCATGATCGTGCCGGGCGACGAAGTCTTGTGCCTGGTTGATACGCGCCATGTCCGAACCGTCATTCGAGAATTGCGCGAGCGTGACAAGCCGGTGCGACGCATCATGATCGCCGGTGGTGGCAATATCGGCCTGAGGTTGGCCCGCCAGATCAGCAAGGAGTACGACGTCAAGCTGATCGAGCGTAATCGCCGCCGCTGCGAGTTCCTGGCTGGACAGTTGCCCAGCCGGACCTTGGTGTTGAACGGCGACGCCACCGACGAAGATCTGCTGGAAGAGGAAAACGTTGCCGACATGGATTTGTTCCTGGCCCTGACCAGTGACGACGAAGACAACATCATGTCCTCGCTCTTGGCCAAGCGTATGGGAGCCCGCCGAGTCATCGCCCTGATCGGTCGCAAAAGCTATGCGGAGCTCATGGAAAGCGGCCGTATCGATATTGCGATTTCTCCGTCGGAAGCAACCATCGGAGATCTGCTGCGCTATGTGCGCCGAGGCGACGTGGTGGCGGTTCATCGGCTCAGGCATGGCGTGACCGAAGCGCTGGAGGCTATCGCGCATGGGGACGCACGCACATCACAGGTGGTCGGCAAGCGGGTAGAGCAGATATCGCTACCCGAGGGGGCGACTATCGGCGCCGTCGTGCATCAGGACGAGGTGCGCATGGCCCATCACGATACGGTGATCGAGTCCGGCGATCATGTCATTGTCTTTGTGGCGCACCAGCGCCTGATCGTGCAAGTCGAAAAGCTATTCCAGGTTTCGGCCACCTTCTTCTGATCCGGTCCTCCGCCGCATGCGCACACCTATCCCGGTCTTGAACGTTCTTGGCCTAGTCATCGCCTTGTTTTCCCTGACTATGGCCATACCGTTGGGGGTGTCGCTATATTTCGGCGATGGTGCCCAGCACGCATTCATTCAGGCTTTCGCCATCAGCATTGCTTGTGGATTGGGTTTGTATCTGCTGACCTATCGTCATAGCCGCGAACTGGCGCCGCGCGATGGCTTTCTGCTGGTTTCCCTGGTCTGGAGCGTATTGCCCCTGATCGCAGCCATACCCTTGTTGATCTACTACAAGGAGGCGGGCCTGACACTGTCGCTGACCGATGCCTATTTTGAGGCCATGTCCGGCCTGACCACTACAGGCTCTACCGTGTTGACGGGGCTCGACAATCTGCCGCAATCGATCAATGCCTGGCGGTGTACGCTGATCTGGATGGGCGGCATGGGCATTTTGGTGCTGGTGGTGGCTATTTTGCCGATGCTCGGCGTGGGTGGCAGCCAGATATTCCGGGCGGAAACCCCAGGACCCATGAAGGACGAAAAGCTGACGCCGCGCATTACCGGCACCGCCAAGGGTCTGTACGCTATCTACATGTTGGTGTCGCTGCTGTGCTTCCTGTCGTTCAGGCTTGCAGGCATGAGTTGGTTCGACGCCTATTGCCATATGGGCTCTACCATCGGCTTGGGCGGGTTTTCCACTCGCGATGCGGGGTTTGCCGCTTTCAATTCTCCGGCCATTGAATTCGTTGCCATCGTTTTCATGGTTATTGCCGGTATCAGCTTCGCTACCCATTTCCAGGCCTTTCGCTCGCGCAGTACCCAACCGTATTGGCGCAGCACGGAAGCCAAGGCCTACCTGGTGGTCTTGGCCGTTGCATCGCTTCTAATCACGCTGCTGCTTTATTCGCACGGTGTCTACAGCTCCGGCTGGACAGCTTTGCGGTTCGCCGTGTTCAACACTGTTTCGGTAGCCACCACGACCGGGTTCGCCAGTGTCGACTATTCCCTTTGGCCGGTATTTGCTCCGGTCTTGATGCTGATGCTTTCCTGCTTTGCAACTTCGGCTGGGTCTACCGGCGGCGGGATAAAGATGATCCGCATGATCATTCTCATCAAGCAAGCTCGTCGCGAATTCATCCGCATTCTGCATCCACGCGCCATCAGTCCGATACAGGTGGGTGGCCATCCCGTACCTAATCAATTGGTGTTTTCAGTTCTGGCGTTCATTCTGCTGTATTTGGGATCGCTAATTACCATGACGATGGCGATGCTGTTTACCGGGCTCGAACCCGTCACGGCGTTTACCGCGGTGCTGGCCAGTCTGAACAGCACCGGACCCGGTTTGGGCCTGGTGGGGCCAGCCGGATCTTTTGCCGTGCTGAGCGACGCCCAGACCTGGATTTGTTCGTTTGCGATGTTGATAGGCAGGTTGGAGCTCTTTGCGGTGCTTGTGTTGTTTACAAGAGCTTTTTGGCGTAAATGACGACCCCGGTTATCCTGTTGGTAGGCGAGCACCTGCGTGAAGGGCGCAGCCTGGCGTTGGAAGCGGCTAGCCAGCACGTGTCGGAAGGCCGCCAAGCCGTCATTATTGAAGGAGGCCCGGGAACTTTATTGGCTCCCGCAGGGGTCGAACTAGTGCAACTGGCGCCGGGGTGCATGTGTTGTATGGGGCAATTGCCGTTGCGGGTAACCGTGGCCAGATTGCTCCGGCAGGTCAAACCGGTCAGTTTGTGGATAGAAGTTTCAATGCGGGATCACCTACCGGCCTTGCGTCAACAACTCCAGGGGCCGGGGTTTGCAGGAGCGTTAGTCTTACTTGAGGGTAAAGGCGGGCGTCGAGCACTAAAGTCGCTTGCCCCTTGATTTCCGGAGATAGGCACCAAATCTATTGATCAGGTGGTCGGTCCGACCCCTGTCACTTCAGGAGCCAGGCCATGGAAATGATCTATAACAGCCCCAACTATGTGGTGGTGGAATTTGCCCAGCTCGAGGGCGCTTCCAATTATGGCGGCGGGTTTGAAATCGTCGACAAGCAATCCCGTCGAGAGCTTTATATAGCCGGCGAGTCTGCCGACCAGTTTCGCACTCAGGTGCAGGAATTGATCGCAAGCGAGCCCTCAATGGAAGATGTGGACGAGTTCCTGAGTCAGTTCGATGATTTCATGAACCACCCCGTCAGGCTGCACTAAGCCGGGCGGCTGCGCCTTGCGCCGCCGCTAACATCGTCCTCTCCAACACCCTGCCAGGCAGGGTGTGAGGACTTACTATCGCTGCTAAACAATAATAATAGGCTTGAAGGATTCAGGCCCCGCGTTTCGCTATTTTCCGCGATCGGCTTTCCTCTTGCTTTTTCCTTGTGAAAAATCGCCGTATACAGGTGTTCTACAGCGTGTTTTTCCCCTCAGCCCGCATATAAGCTGGGTTGTTAGTGATTGCTTACCGACAATCCTGCAAAAATACGCAATGTCCTAGGGGAAACACTAAAAATCGCGCTATTGCAATCAAATTGCGGCAAAACTGCGGCTAAACTCGGTCAACCACAACACGAACCAGAGATGAAGGCCGTCCCGCGCAAGACCTCTGTGCGCCCGTAGACGGTCTCCCGGGCCAAGCACTGGCTTCCCGGTTGCAAACTACAAAGGAGACCCCGATGGAGTCCATCGCATTTACGGCGTCCGCGCCGCACACGCTGGGCATCGAGCTCGAATTGCAGATTGTTGATCCGCAGAGCTTCGATCTGAAGGGCGCAGCTGAAGAACTGCTCGCACAAATCGTCAACCATCCTTACGCTGACCGAGTCAAACCTGAAATCACCCGCGCCATGATCGAGCTGAACTCGTCGGTGCACACAGATCCTCGCAAACTGCTGGACGAGATGCGCGACATGCGCAAACTGCTGGTTGAATCAGCTGATGCGGTTGGCGTGCGCATCGCCGGCGGTGGCGCGCATCCCTTCATGCGCTGGCAAGACTGCACGATTTTCGATTCCCCGCGTTTCCAGTACTTGTCGGAAATGTACGGCTACCTGGCCCGGCAATTCACTGTTTTTGGCCAACACATCCATCTTGGTGTGCCTAGCGGCAATGCCGCCATTGCATTGACGCAGAAGTTATCGCCTTACGTGCCGCATTTTATTGCGCTGTCCGCCTCCTCCCCGTACTTCGAGGGCGTGGACACGATGTTTTCGTGCAGCCGGCTCAATGCGCTGAACGCGTTTCCCATGTGCGGCCACCTGCCGCCCGAAGTCGTGGACTGGCAGGGTTTCGAAGCTTACTTTGCGCAATTGCAAACCTCCGGCCTGACCGAAAGCATCAAAGACCTGTATTGGGACGTTCGCCCCAAGCCCGAGTTCGGCACGGTCGAAATCCGAGTCTGCGATACGCCTTTGACGGTAGAGAAGGCATGCCAACTGGCTGCCTTCGCTCAGGCCTTGGGCATCGCTCTGGAGCGTGAATCTATGCCTGGCGGCCAAGCCTGGCTGGCGTATCGCAGCAATCGTTTCCAGGCGACCCGTTTTGGCCTGCATGGCAATTATGTCGATCCGGTCATGGGGCGTGTGCGCCTGATCGATCATCTGCGAGTCACCCTCGACAAGCTCGAACCCATTGCGCGCGAACTCGGTACCAGCGAGATGCTGAACGCTTTGCGCGAAGATGCTCTCAGGCTGGGGGGCGATGCCAAGTGGCTGCGTAGCCAGTTCAATCGCAGCCAAGAGCTGTCAATGGTGGTTGAAGCGGCGGTGGCTGCCTGGAGGGGAGAGGCCCATGCCGACGTCGATCTGCCCAAGCCGCATGCCCACACGCGCCGGCGGGTTCGCGCCAGCTCTGAGCCGATCATGGGGGTGGAAAGCCTGGCGGCGCTGCCCTACGGGCGCATTGTCGGCCCCTTGCACTGAAGTCTCGCTCCAGGCTTGGCCCGACAGGGGCCGGCTTGGACGGGCTGATCGGGTATGGCTGGCCGTCTCGGCATGTTCCGCATAGATTTTGCTTTGGCATGCGATACACCAAACCGGGTGGGACCTCTCGGATATCGGGTCGAGCTGCCTGGATATTGGCTTGTCGCGCTGGAGATGTCGAGCGGGCAGCGAAATCGGCTTTGAACGTGCCGCTTTCGAACAGATGATCGCTGTGCCCTATGAATCTGACGAGTGAGAAGTCCTCACCGCTCACGCACCCGGCGCAGTGCGCACCAGGCAAAGGAGGCGGTCAAATAGAGCTCCGGCCGTTCCTTGTTAAAATGGTCAATTCGCTTGCATATCACCCCGGTTGACTAAATTCCGGGCCGGCGCGGCTTCGGGACCAACTTGGCACCGGGCGCTGCGCCGTTCGATGAGGCCGTTTCCATGTCTTACCCCACCCTTCCCTTCCCGCCATCGGCCTATACCCGAGGCGCAGAATTCGCGCGCCTGTTGACCCAGCGCATCCTTATTCTGGATGGAGCCATGGGGACTATGATCCAGCAGCACAAGCTGGATGAAGCGGGTTTTCGTGGGGAACGCTTTGCTGCCCATCGCAAGGATGTCAAAGGCAATAACGAGCTTCTCAGCCTGACTCGCCCGGACCTTATTCTTGAAATCCATCGGGCTTATCTCGAAGCCGGCGCCGACGTTGTCGAAACCAATACTTTCGGCGCAACGTCTATTGCGCAGGGCGACTACGCCTTGCCCGAACTGGCTTATGAACTGAATGTGGAGTCGGCGCGTCTGGCGCGCCAGGCTTGCGACGCTTACAGCACGCCCGAGAAGCCGCGCTTCGTGGCGGGCGCGCTAGGCCCTCAACCCAAAACCGCGTCGATCTCGCCGGACGTGAATGATCCGTCTGTGCGCAACGTGACTTTCGACGAGCTGCACCGCGCCTATGCCGAGCAGTTGAACGGTTTGCTGGACGGCGGCATCGATATTGTCCTGATCGAAACCGTATTCGATACCTTGAATGCCAAGGCCGCCATATTTGCGGTTGAAGACGTATTCGAGCAGCGTGGCGTGCGCTTGCCGGTGATGATTTCCGGTACGGTTACCGATGCCTCGGGCCGGATTTTGTCTGGGCAGACAGTCGAGGCATTCTGGAGTTCCATGCGGCATGCCAGGCCTATCACCATCGGTTTGAATTGCGCGCTGGGCGCGGCGCTGATGCGGCCCTATGTGGCCGAGCTGTCCAAGTTGTGCGACACCTTCGTCAGCGTCTACCCCAATGCGGGCCTGCCCAATCCGCTTAGCGACACCGGCTTTGATGAAACACCGGAAGATACGTCTCGCTTGCTGGAAGAGTTTGCACGTTCGGGTTTTGTGAACGTGGTGGGCGGCTGTTGCGGCACGACGCCTGAGCACATCCGCGCGATTGCCGACAAGGTCGGCAAGCTGCCTTTGCGTCAGGTGCCGGTGGTGGAAACCAAGCTGCGCCTGTCAGGTCTCGAAGCCCTCAACATCGACGAAAATACCCTGTTCGTGAACGTGGGCGAGCGCACCAACGTAACGGGCAGCAAGATGTTTGCGCGCCTGATACGCGAAGAAAAATTCGATGAAGCCCTGGCCGTGGCCCGCCAGCAAGTGGAAAGCGGTGCGCAGATCATCGACGTCAATATGGATGAGGCGATGCTGGATTCACAAGCCAGCATGACGCGCTTCATGAACTTGATTGCATCCGAGCCGGATATTTCGCGCGTGCCGGTGATGATAGACAGCAGTAAATGGAGCGTGATCGAAGCCGGCTTGAAATGTGTGCAAGGCAAACCGGTGGTCAATTCGATTTCGATGAAAGAAGGCGAGGAAGCTTTCCTGCGGCAGGCGCATTTGTGCCGTCGCTATGGCGCCGCCGTGGTGGTGATGGCCTTTGACGAAAAAGGCCAGGCCGATACGCTGGAGCGCCGCAAGCAGATTTGCGCGCGTGCGTACAAACTGCTGGTAGAGGAAGTAGGCTTCCCGCCTGAAGACATCATCTTCGATCCCAACGTTTTCGCCATTGCCACTGGTATTGAAGAACACAATCACTACGCCGTTGATTTCATCGAAGGTGCACGCTGGATCCGCCAGAATTTGCCACACGCAAAAATCTCGGGCGGCATTTCCAATGTGAGCTTTTCCTTCCGCGGCAATGAGCCCATGCGCGAGGCCATCCACACGGTGTTCCTGTACTACGCGATCCGCGAGGGCTTGACGATGGGCATCGTCAACGCTGGTCAGCTGGGCGTATATGCCGATCTGGATCCGGTGCTGCGAGACTTGGTCGAAGATGTGGTGTTGGATCGGCCGGAACCGGTGGGGCGCAAGGACGCCAGCGATGACCGCACGCCTACTGAAAGGCTGGTGCAGTTTGCCGATTCCATCAAGAACTCGGGCGTGAAAAAGGAAGAGGATCTGGCTTGGCGTAGCCTGCCCAATGGGCCGCGCCTGACGCATGCCCTGGTGCACGGTATCAACACCTTCATCACCGAAGACACCGAAGAAGCGCGCCAGGCGATCGAGGCGCGTGGCGGCCGCCCCATCGAAGTGATCGAGGGGCCGTTGATGGATGGCATGAACGTGGTGGGCGATCTGTTCGGCTCGGGCAAGATGTTCCTGCCGCAAGTCGTCAAATCCGCGCGTGTCATGAAGCAGGCCGTGGCGCATTTGATTCCCTTCATTGAAGAAGAGAAGCGCCAGATCGAAGCGGCCGGAGGCGATGTACGCTCGAAAGGCAAGATTGTCATCGCCACAGTCAAAGGCGATGTGCACGATATCGGCAAAAACATCGTCAGCGTGGTGCTTCAGTGCAATAACTTTGAAGTCGTCAATATGGGCGTGATGGTGCCGGCCGCGGAAATCCTGGCCAAGGCCAAGGAAGAGAACGTTGATATGGTGGGCCTGTCGGGCCTGATCACGCCCAGCCTGGAAGAAATGGCTTACGTGGCAGCCGAAATGCAGCGCGACGACTACTTCCGTGAACGCAATATGCCTCTTCTGATCGGTGGGGCTACCACCAGCCGGGTACACACGGCGGTGAAGATCGACCCTCATTACGACGGTCCGGTCATCTACGTTACCGACGCCAGCCGTTCAGTAGGAGTGGCGCAAAGCCTAGTGTCCGATCAGGCCACGCAGTACGGGAACGATATCAAGGTCGAGTACCAACGGGTGCGCGAGCAATACGCGAATCGCAAAGTGACGCCTCTGGTTACGCTGGCTGAAGCGCGCGCCAATAAGGCTCCCATCAACTGGGAAGGCTACATACCGAAGCAACCCAAGTTTATCGGGCGGCGTTTGTTCAAGAACTTCGATCTGGCCGAGATCGCGCGCTACATTGACTGGCAGCCATTTTTCCAGACCTGGGAACTCCACGGATCTTTCCCGGCCATCCTGGAAGATGCGGTGGTAGGAGATTCGGCGCGCAAGGTATATGCCGATGGCCTGGCGATGTTGAAGCGCGTCATGGATGGCCGTTGGTTGACGGCCAATGGCGTCGTGGCTTTTTATCCCGCCAATACCGTCAATGAGGACGATATCGAGCTGTATACCGACGAGTCACGCAGCGAGGTCTTGTTCACCTGGCGCAATGTGCGCCAGCAAACGGTGAAGCGTGAAGGGGTCGACAACAAGTGCCTGGCCGATTACATCGCGCCTAAATCATCGGGTGTGGCTGACTATATCGGCATGTTCGCGGTAACCGCGGGGCTGGGCATAGAGAAATGGGAAGCCCAATTCCAGCGCGAACACGACGACTATTCCAGCATCATGCTGAAGGCGATTGCCGATCGGCTGGCCGAAGCTTTTGCCGAATGTATGCACGAGCGCGTGAGACTGGATTTGTGGGGATACGCAGCCGACGAAACCTTGAGCAACGAGGAACTGATTCGCGAAGCCTATCAGGGTATCCGCCCTGCGCCCGGCTATCCGGCGTGTCCGGAACATACCGTCAAACGGGCCATGTTCGACACTTTGGCTTGCGATGATATCGGCATGATTTTGACCGACAGCTACGCCATGCATCCCGCTTCAGCCGTATCGGGTTTTTATTTCAGCCATCCCGACTCGCAGTATTTCAATGTGGGCCGTATCGGCCAAGACCAGATCGCCGATTACGCCGCGCGTAGCGGCCGCAGCGAAGAAGAGCTGCGGCGCGCTTTGGCGCCCAATCTTTCCTGACGATTTATTCGGGATTGATGCCCGCCCCTTTGGCTACCTTGGCCCATTTGGCCAACTCGGCTTTTTGGTAAGTGGCCAGATCGGCGGGGGATGAGCCTTGAGGGTCAATCCCGAGTTCGGCCATCTGCTTCTGCACGTTGGGCTGGTCCAGTATCTTGAGCAGCGAGGCATTGAGCCGATTGATCACGGCTGCGGGGGTACCCGCCGGCGCAACGATGGCATACCAGTTCTCGACCTCGTAGCCGGGTAGGCCGGATTCGGCGATGGTGGGCATGTTGGGCATCTGCGCGGTGTGTTTCAGGCCCGTTACCGCTATCGGGCGCACGGTTTTTTGCTTGACCTGCGGAAGTGCGGAAGAAATGCCGGAAAAATACAGCTGCACCTGGCCTGCGACCAAGTCGACCAGCGCCGGGCCGCCCCCTTTGTAGGGCACATGCACGATATCGACGCCGGCCATGGTCTTAAACAGTTCGCCCGCCAGATGCGGAGGGGTGCCTACTCCGGCTGAAGCAAAATTGAGTTTGCCCGGATTGGCCTTGGCATAGCTGATCAATTCCCCGACCGTCTGGATAGGTAGCTTGGGGTTGACAATCAGCAGCGATGGCGCCGTGCCGACTAATCCAATCGGCGCGATGTCCTTTACGGGGTCATACGGCATGTTCTTATAAAGGCTGGGAGCAATCGAGAGCGATGCGGTGCCCGATAACAGGATGGTGTAGCCGTCCGGTGCAGCCTTGGCTACCTGGTCGGTGCCTATCGTGCCGCCCGCTCCACCCTTGTTTTCGATAACGATGGGTTGGCCCATTTCCTTGCCCATTTCCTGGGCCAACAGGCGGCCCAGCATGTCATTGGGGCCCCCGGGAGGAAAGGGAATGACCATGCGCAGGGGCTTGTCGGGAAAGGTCGCAGCCAGGCTCAGGCCCGGGGTTGCCCACCCCAGGCTCGCCAATAAGGGTAGAGCCAGCAAACAGTGCCGGCGATATCGCGGGGATGCCTTGAGGCGGCGATCATCTACTCGGGCCTTGCCGTTTTTTTCCGTGCTTTTGTCCATTTTCTTGTCTCCTGTGGTCTATCGCGAAGGGGGACGGCGCTGCCTTAGGGCGCATTGCGTCATCCCTTACCGCCCTCTTTTGCTTCTTCGTAAAAACACACCCGTCTAGCGCGGGTTCTGGGTTAGCGGGTATAGGAAGGAAATCCGCCCGGCTCGGCATCAAGCAGGCGCAGTAGCGCATGCCACTCCAATTCACCGTAGGGGCGTCGCGTGCCAGGCTGGTATAGCAAGGCCGATTTTTCGAGTATCTCGCTTGAAGGCAGCGCTAACTCGGCACCTGCCGCCATGGCGTCAACCTGGGCCCGGCACGACATTTCCAACTGATACATGAGATTGAAAGCCTGGGGCACAGAAGCGCCGCAGGTCAGCAAACCGTGATTGCGCAAGATCATTGCGTTGTGCGGGCCGAGATCGGCCAGCAGACGCTGCTGTTCGCCCAGATCAATGGCCGGGCCTTCGAATTCGTGATAACCCAGATGCCCATGAAAGCGGCTGGCGGTCTGGGTTATCGGTAACAAGCCCTGGCGCATGGCCGACACCGCCATACCGGCGCGAGTGTGTGTGTGGATGACGCACTTCACGTCGGGCCTGGCCCGATGAATGCAGCCATGAATGACATAACCAGACTTGTTGATGCCGTAGTCGGTGTTCTGTTTGGAGACGATGTTGCCGTCCAGATCGATACGTACCAGGCTGGAGGCGGTGATTTCTTTGTAGAGCAAGCCGTATAGATTGATCAGCAAGTGCTCTTCGGGCCCCGGAATGCGCGCCGTGATGTGGTTGTAGATCATGTCGGTCATGCCGAACTTGTCCATCAGGCGGTAGCAGGCAGCCAGCGCAACACGGGTGTCCCATTCTTCAGGGCTGACCTTGCCTTGAAGGTTTTCGAAGTCGGTGGAATAAGTACCCATGCAATCTTCCTTACATAGACAAGACAAGGAGGGATGCCAGGGATAGTGCATTCGCCATGAATGCAATTAATGCCTATGGCCCGGCAAAGCGATGGAATTCACCACGTTTCCTTGATCACAGCTATGCTATGTCCACCGTTGCTGCTCAGGCAAACCAGATTATTTCATCAGAAAATTAGTTTTTGTAATGGATAGCTCGCCGTCTAAATCCAGCAAGATCAGCTTGCCGCCACTCAATCCCTTGCGGATTTTCGAGTGCGTTGCGCATCACATGAGCTTTACCGAGGCGGCGCGCGAGCTGAACATTACCCAAGGAGCCGTCAGCCATCAGATCAAGGCTCTGGAAACCTGGTTGGGCTTCGAGCTGTTCGAGCGCAAGGCGCGTGGCCTGTCGCTTACCCGGGGCGGCCAGGACTACGCCGCCGCCCTTAGCGCCGCCTTTGCCCGCATCGGCCATGCCACCCAGGAACTCATTACCGCGCGGTCTCATCAGGTACTGACCGTGCGCGGGCACACTACCTTCTTCCTGCGCTGGCTGATTCCCCGCTTGCCGTCTTTCCAGGCGCGACATCCCGACGTCAAGGTCAGGCTATCCGCCCACGTGGAGCCGGTGGACTTTCGCACTGATAGCGCCGATGTGGGCATAGTCTATGGAGGAGGCGGTTGGCCCGCATTGAGTGCTGACCTCTTGTTTACCGATGCGTTGACGCCGGTGCTGGCGCCACGTCTGGCGGCGTCGGTAGCGGGGCTGCGCGAGGGCTGTGGCGACACGTATGCGCGCACGCAGGCGGTGTTGGGTCTGCCCCTGCTGCATTCAAACAGGCGTCCCCGCCATTGGGCCGATTGGATAGCCGCGGCGGGCGCGCAGCGTGGCACGGCAGGGCCCGATATGTACTACGAAGACCTCAGCATTGTTTACCAGTGCGCCATCGAAGGGCTGGGCGTGGCGCTGGGCCAGCTCAAATACCTGGAAAAGGAAATTGCCCAGGGCATATTGCTGACGCCGCATCCTTTGGTGTTGCGCCGTTCTTCAGGCTACTACCTAGTGTGTCCGCACGAAGCGCTTGAAGACCGGAAAGTGGCGCTGTTCCGGCAATGGCTGCTTGACGAAGCGGTGGGCATGCCGACAAGCTGAAGAGAGCCGCCTTCGCAAAGCCGGCGGGGTCAAGGGATTGGGCTTTTGATGCGCAGCACGGCTGGCCTTTGGGAGGTCCCTCGGTTACAACGCAGATTAAGGCCGCGATTCGTCATAGATCCTCGGAAAACCGCAAAGAGGGTGTCCCATGAAACTATCTACACTGGTTTTTCTTCTGCCCCTGGTCGTTCCCGCTGGACATGCTTACGCGCAGACGGCCACTGCGCCCAGGGACGAGTTTTTCTGGCTGGGCGAAATCAATAAGGCGACGGCAGTCATCAACACGGATGAAGGCCTGCTGGACAAATCCATGGCGCCGCGTCTTGCCGCCGGCATTGCCCAAGTCCTTGGCGACGGTGGCAAGCCGGGCGGCAAACGCCCTTCCAGCGTCATTACGTTCGAGCCTTTGCTGATTGCCGCCGCCGGACCCGAAATAACCTTGCTTCATGCTGGAAGGTCCAGCCAGGACATGCACGCGACCTACCGCGCAGCCATCTTGCGTGACAATCTGCTCAAGCTCGCCGACCAGTTGAACAAGACGTCTACATCGCTAGTCAATCTGGCGGAGAAACACACCGAGACCGTGGTGCCGAATTACACCAACGGCGTCGCCGCGCAACCGAACAGCTACGGGCATTACTTGCTTGGGCACGCCGCAGGGCTTGAGCGGGACGCTCAGCGCATCCGCGAGGCCTATGTCCGGATCGACCGTTCACCCATGGGCACGACCGTCCTGAACGGTACAAGCTGGCCGCTGAACCGCGCGCGCATGGCCGAGTACCTGGGTTTTGCGGCAGTCGTGGACAATGCCTACGACGCGGCCCAGATCTCCTCCATGGAACAGCCGGTTGAAGTTGGCGCCATCGTGACCAGCATCGGTCTGCACGCGGGGCATTTCATCGAAGACATGATGACGCAGTATGCGCAGCCTCGGCCATGGATCCTGTTGCAGGAAGGAGGGGCCAATACCTATGTGTCGAGCGCAATGCCGCAAAAACGCAATCCGGGTCTGCTGAACACGACCCGGCGCACAGCGTCCACCTCGATTACCTTGGCGCTGGGACCGGTGATTCAGGCGCATAACATCACCCCCGGCATGGGCGACCCCAAGGAAGTGAAAGCCAGCACTGAAATGGTGCTTAGTTCCATAACGGTGCTGAAGAACTGGGACAAAGTCCTGAATGCGCTGGTCGTCAGTTCCGAACGCGCGCTGGAAGAGCTCAATAGCGATTGGACGGCTTCGCAGGAACTGGCGGACGTGTTGATGCGCAAATACAAGCTGCCCTTTCGGGTGGGGCATCACTTCGCGTCCGACGTGGTGGACCTTGCGAAGAAAAAAGGTTTAGGGCCGCTGGATTTTCCCTATGCGGAAGCAAGGCGTATTTACGCCGAAGCGGTCAAGGGTTCCAGTTATCCGGCTGAATTGCCCATGAACGAGGCGGAGTTCCGGTCTACGCTCGACCCGGTCGCCATCGTCAAGAATCGTGCTACGGCAGGCGGCCCTCAAGCTGCGGAAATGGCGCGTATGCTGGCGGCATCCAAGGGGGAGCTGTCGCGCCAAAACGAATGGATCCAGGCCAGGCGGGCTGGTATAGACCGTGCATTGCAAAGCTTGAACGGGGATTTCGACAAACTTCTTGCCACCAAGCGCTGATGGAATTTGACCGCTTTTGCCTTTCTTTTCATGGCAGTGATGGCCGTTGCGGACAAGAAATATAAGCCGTTCAACAACACTTTGGCGTGGCCTGCGTTTGCAATCCCGCCTTAAATATGTTTGACTAGACCCCTACGCAGGTCACCAAGACTCGCATTTTTTCCTTTTCAGACCAGATCGCACCATGGCCCCCAGCAGTTCCGCCATCCGCTTCACCGTCATTCAGCGCATCGCGCCGGATACGGGTGCGCGCGCGATCCTTGCCTCTTCTTCGCTACTACTACTGATCGGCTGCCGGGCCTAGCGTCCGTGGTAGTTCGGCAGCCGCACGGCCACACTTCCGGTTTATCCGTTTAGTCCGCCAAGTAGCAGGAGTTCCAACATGTTGAAAAATCCCGAGGCGAAATACCGCCCCTTCCCCGCGTACGACTTTTCCGAACGTACCTGGCCCAATCGCCGCATGACCGCACCGCCGATCTGGATGAGTACCGATCTGCGCGATGGCAATCAGTCCTTGATCGAGCCGATGGACGGCGAGCGCAAAACCCGTATGTTCGAGAAGCTGGTCGAAATCGGTTTCAAGGAAATCGAGGTAGGCTTTCCTTCCGCGTCGCAGACCGATTTTGACTTCATTCGCGGCCTGATTGACCAGAACCGGATTCCGTCCGACGTCACGATCGAAGTTCTGACCCAGTCGCGCGAAGACCTGATCCGCCGCAGCATCGAATCGGTAGAGGGCGGGCGCCGGGTGATCGTTCATTTGTACAACGCCATCGCCCCCGATTTTCGCCGTATCGTGTTCGGGATGACGAAGGAAGAGGTCAAGCAAGTGGCTTTGACCGGAACCCGCCTCATCAAGGAATTGACCGATGCGCGGCCGGATACGGAATGGGTGTTCCAGTATTCGCCCGAGGTGTTCAGTTCTTCCGAGCTCGATTTCGCCAAGGAGGTGTCCGACGCCGTGGCGGATGCCTGGGGCGCGACGCCCGAGCGCAAGCTTATTCTTAACCTGCCGGCCACCGTCGAGTGCGCGATGCCCAACGTCTACGCCGACCAGATCGAGTGGATGCACCGCAATCTTGCGCGCCGCGACAGCATCATCTTGAGCGTGCACCCGCACAATGACCGCGGAACGGCTGTCGCCGCCGCCGAAATGGCCGTGCTGGCCGGCGCCGATCGGGTTGAAGGGTGTTTGTTCGGAAACGGCGAGCGTACCGGCAACGTCGACCTGGTCACGCTTGCGCTCAATTTGTATAGCCAGGGTATTTCACCGGGTCTGGATTTTTCCGATATCGACGACGTGCGTCGTTGTGTCGAGCACTGCAATCAGTTGCCGGTGCACCCGCGCCATCCTTACGCAGGCGACCTGGTGTTTACGGCGTTTTCCGGTTCGCATCAGGACGCGATCAAGAAGGGCTTTGCCCAGCGCCAGCCCGATACGATTTGGGATGTACCGTATTTGCCGATTGATCCGGCTGACGTCGGGCGCAGCTACGATGCGGTCATCCGCGTCAATAGCCAGTCGGGTAAAGGCGGCGTGGCCTATCTCTTGCAACAAGAGCACGGGCTTGATCTGCCACGTCGTTTGCAGATCGAGTACAGCCGTGCTGTGCAACGAGTTACTGAAGAAACGGGCCGAGAGGTAACCGCGGCAGATGTCTATGCGGTTTTCCGGCGCGAGTACCTGGACGTGGCCGCCCCTTACCGCTTTGTGCGCCATCGTATCGCCAGCATCGACAATGGTATCCGGGTCGAAGTCGACGTGCTGCATGAGGGCAAGGCCCGGACTTTGGTGGGAACTGGCAACGGTCCTATCGATGCTTTCGTGCAGGCTTTGGGCATGCCGGTGCGGGTCATGGATTACAACGAGCATTCAATCGGCACGGGCGCCGATGCCTCCGCGGCCAGCTATGTCGAGCTTCGCGTTGGCGACTCGCCTACCGGCTTCGGCGTGGGAATCGACAGCGATATCGTGACCGCGTCCTTCAAGGCGGTGCTGTGCGCGGTGAATCGGCATATGCAAACCGCCCCGGGGACGGTCGAAACCGAGGCAGTGGCGGAAGAAGTCGTCGAGTAAGTTTTGCGGCAGTGTGCGGGCGCAAGCCCGCGCCTGCACGTATCAAGGCCGTGGTAAGCACCGTCGGTGCTTACCACGGCCTTGTTTTTCCTGGGAATTACTTCAAAAACGCCTTACCTTACTTCAACGAGAATCCTCGTCGACTGCGCCATGCCAACGTCGGCATCCCAAGCGCTGTTCCGCGTAAAGGATGCGCGGCTTTCCATGCTGAATTAAAAAGAGGAGCCTGGCTGCTTCAGGAAGGCGATTTCCTGAGCGGTTCCGGCACGGCCCAGAATGTTGTTGCGATGCGGGAAACGGCCGAAGCGCGCCACGATGTCGCGGTGCCGTATGGCGAAGTCCAAAGAACTTTGCGACGCCGGATGTTCTTGGGCCAGCGTGGTGTAAAGCGCCACCGCTCGTTCCTGGATGTCGAGGCTTTCAGCGTGCATCAAGGGCAGGTAGACGAACTCGCGTTGCACCGGATGCAGGCGCTGGTAGTGTCCGCTGTCTATAAGCGCCAAGGCATCGGCCAGGGCTCGGGCATCTCCGGCAAAAGCTTTTGGCGTGTCGCGCCAGATATTGCGGGTGAACTGGTCCAACAACAAGATGCGGGCCAGCGCGCCGTCCAGTTCCCGTTTCCACTCGGTCAAACGGCCTTGTACCGCTTGTTCCACCCGCAATTCAAATCGGTTTTTTATGGTCGAATCGAACGCGGGATTCTTCTGGAACCAGACGTGGCGCGGTTTCAGGTATCCGGGGTCTTCAGGCGGCAAAAACCAGAAATCCAGTACATCTTGCCAGGGGCGTACAAGCATGGTCGTCCTCAACTTTCCCAGGTGACATTTACATTTTTGGCCTGCGCCTGGCGCAGCATGTCCAATAGCGGAAAGGCGCGTTGGCCGAGGCCGACATACTGCGCGGCCTTCTCGGCTTCTTCGGGTTTATCTTCGTCGAAATGCGGCTTTTGTTCGAGACCCAGCGCTTTTTCAATACGCGCAATCGCGTCAGGCAGTTGTTCGGGGGTAAATACGCCGCGCGGGTCGAGGGTTGCGCCGACGGCTTTGCCCGCCAGTTCAAGTAGCGGCTTGGCATGTTCGCCAAGCATGATGACTTCACCGGCCGCTTTCGATCTGAAAGTAATGATCATGGGGCTGCGCTCTAAAAAAGGGACGAGGCCTCATTATGGCGGATATGGGCAGCTAGGCGCTGCGCCGAGCAAGCTCGGAACACCTAGGGATAATTTTGTTACATTCGACGGGTTTAAGAAAGGCAGACATTTGTCTCGATAACAATCCATATATAAGTGAGTAGATTAGTTTTGAAAACAGTGGCAAAGGTATGCGGTGCTGCGGCAATTTCTCTGATGTTGGCCGCGTGTGGTGGTGGGGATGAACTTGTGGCGGCCAATCCGTCGGGTTACTGGGGGACGGCATCAGATTCCGGGCTGTCTATGTCCCTGCTGGTTACAGAGCAACATGAGGCATGGGGCTTTTATCTGAAGGACAGCGCTGGGGGGCTGATTCAAGGCGCAGGCTCGGTGGCGGGCGATATTTTTACCGCGACAGGTAAAGACTATGGGGCAGACGCCATGGGCAGTAATGCTGTCTTGAGTGCTGTCGTCGTCGATCAGACATCACAGAAAGGTAGGGTGACGGGTGTGAGTAGCGCCGATTTCTCCCTCCAATACCGTCCGAGCTATGACCAAGCGCCTGATATGGTCTTGGCCGCGCAAGAATGGTTGCTCAGAGATAATCTTGGGGACTTTATGTCGATTACGATCGGCAGCGACGCAAGCATAATTGGGCATTCACCCTTCGGTAGCGCCGACCCTTGCGAATTTAGCGGCCAGCTGATTCCCCATGCGAGCAAGAACTACTTCACCGCCGAAGTCACTTTTGGCGATAGCGCCGCTTGTGTGCTGCCCAAACAGACGGCGAAGGGGATTGTGGTCGTGGAGAAAGATCCCGAGGATGATGGTTACGATTCGTTGATGCTCGTGCTGACGAATGCCGACAAATCGGTGGGCATCGGCGCGCTTGGGTTGACAATGAACTGATGGCTTGCTGCGGTGGCAGCCATGACGTTCGAGTAGGCGGTGCCCTGCGGTTCACCACGCGCTTGGCGGGCGCACCTGCCTATCGCGCCTACCGTAAACAGGGACGTTTCCCTGTCTTTTCGGCTGGCTGGTAAGATTCAAGTCTTACCTATTGACTGCGATACTCCACATTTCATGCTCCCCGAGCAACAGGAACACCTACTTAGCCTGATCGGCGCTGCCGTCAAGACGGTTGCCCCCGAGGCTACGCCCACTTTGCTGCTGGAGCGGCCCAAGGTGGCTTCCCACGGCGATGCCGCCACCAACGTGGCGATGCAGATCGCCAAGCCGCTCAAGCGCAACCCGCGTGAATTGGCGCAAGCGATCGTCGACGCCTTGATGGCCCAGCCTGGCGCTACTGCCCTAATATTGAGCGCGGAAATTGCCGGCCCCGGTTTCATCAATTTGCGCTTCGCTCCTTCCGCCAAGCAGGCGGTGGTGGACGCCATTCGTGTGCGTGGGACCGATTTCGGCCGCGCTCCGGCCAATGGCCATAAGGTGCTGGTCGAATTCGTATCGGCCAACCCCACGGGGCCGCTGCACGTCGGCCACGCTCGCCAGGCCGCCCTGGGCGATGCGCTCTGCCGTTTGTTCGCCGCGAGCGGCTGGGACGTCAAGCGCGAGTTCTACTACAACGACGCCGGCAACCAGATCCACAATCTGGCGATCAGTGTGCAAGCGCGTTCGCGTGGCTTCGCGCCCGATCACGCCAGTTTCCCGGCCGATGGCTATCGGGGTGAATACATTGCCGAGATCGCGGCGGATTTTCTGGCAGGCAAAACGGTGCAAGCGGCCGACGCCGAGCCGGTTACCGCTACGGGCGATGCCGAAAATCTAGACGACATCCGCAAGTTCGCGGTCGCTTATCTGCGTCGCGAGCAAGACCTCGATTTGCAGGCATTCGACCTGACCTTCGACAACTATTATCTGGAAAGCTCGCTTTACACCTCGGGCCGGGTCGACCAGACCGTCGAGCGCCTGGTCGCCAGCGGTCATACCTATGAGCACGAAGGGGCGCTATGGCTGCGCACCACTGAACTGGGCGAAGGCGACGACAAGGACCGCGTAATGCGTAAGTCCGAGGGCGGCTACACCTATTTCGTGCCCGACGTTGCCTACCACGTGACCAAATGGGAGCGCGGCTACACCAAGGCCATCAACATCCAGGGTTCCGACCACCATGGCACCATCGCCCGGGTACGCTCGGGCTTGCAGGCGCTGGATGCGGGTATTCCCAAGGGCTACCCCGACTACATCCTGCACAAAATGGTCAAGGTGGTGCGCGGTGGCGAAGAGGTCAAGATTTCCAAGCGTGCCGGAAGCTACGTCACCCTGCGCGATCTGATCGATTGGGTAGGTCGCGATGCCGTACGTTATTTCCTGATTCAACGGCGCGCCGATACCGAATTTGTGTTCGATGTCGATCTGGCGCTCAAGCAAACCGACGAAAATCCGGTTTATTACATCCAATATGCGCATGCGCGTATTTGTTCCATCCTGACGCAATGGGGCGGCGATGAGGCCGAGCTTGCGCGCGCCAATACAGCCCTGCTGGCCGCCGATCGCGAATTCCTGCTGATGCAACGCCTGGCAGAGTTCCCATCGATGGTGGGAATGGCCGCAAACGATTTGTCACCGCATCACGTTGCCTTCTGGTTGAAGGATTGCGCCGCGGACTTCCACGCCTATTACAATGCCGAGCGTGTGCTGGTGGACGACGCCGATCTGAAACTGGCCCGACTGGCCTTGTTGGCGGCAACGCGCCAAGTTCTATCCAATGGTCTTGCGCTGCTCGGAGTTTCCGCGCCGCAGCGGATGTAAACGGTTCATGCCTTTGAGTCCCAACTTTTTATCCGCGCAACGCGGCGGTACGATGTTCGGCCTGATCGCCGGCCTGTTGGTAGGCTTGGTGGTCGCTGTCATGGTGGCTTTCTATGTCACCCAGGCGCCGGTACCCTTCGTCAACAAGACTGCCCGGCCGCCTTCCAGCACGAGGCCCGTGGATCCGGCCAACGCGCCTGACCCCAATCGCAGCTTGTACGGCAAGGACGCGCCGGCTGGCGCGCCGCCCTCGTCCGGGCCTTCGGTGACGGAGCCGGCCCCTGCGCCGGTGCCGGAAGCCAAGCGCGATCCCCTGGGCGATTTCCTGGCTGCGCCGTCCATGACGGGCAAGGCGGGGACGCCTGCGCCGACGGCGTCTGCGTCAGGCGGGACCTATTTTCTGCAGGTCGGGGCATTCCGGGTGATCGAAGATGCCGAGGCGCTGAAGGCGAAGTTGGCGTTCATGGGATTTGAAGCCAGGCTGGAAGCCGCCGACTTGCCGGCAGGCACCGTGCACAGGGTGCGCATCGGGCCGTTTGTAAAGCTGGATGATATGAATCGCACCCGTGCTCGATTGGCGGAAAGCGGTATGGAAGCTGCTGTCATCAAGAAGTGAAATTTGCCAGGTGGAACTTCTGCCGCCAATTGCGGGTCGGAGATTTCACAGTAGTGTCGGCCACAGTCCTGGCTAGCTCCGGCTGGCAGGCTTAGTCAAAAAGAGGAATTCCATGATCGGTCGTATTTCTTTGCGTCGCATTTTTACCGGCCTGGCCTTTGCCGCCGGCGCCGCCGCACTATTGCCTTCGGCGGCTTTGGCTCAGCAACCCCGCGAAGGCGCACAGTACGAGCGACTGGCCGCCCCGCAGACAACGGATAGCCCGGGCAAGATCGAGGTTACCGAGTTCTTCTGGTATAGCTGCCCCCATTGCTACTCGCTCGAACCTACGCTGGAAACCTGGATCAAGAACCAACCGAAAGACGTGGTGGTGCGCCGCGTGCCTGTGCGTTTCAACGCCGGCATGGAGCCCCAGCAACGTCTGTATTACACCTTGGAAGCTCTGGGCAAGCTCGATCAGTTGCACCGCATGGTCTTCACCGCCATTCATGAGCAGCGCCAGCCGCTCAACACAGCGGATCGCATCCTGGATTGGGCCGTCAAACAAGGCATAGACAAGAAGCAGTTCTCGGATGCCTACAAGTCATTCGGAGTGCAAAGCAAGGTCCAGCGCGCGGCCAAGCTGGCGGAAGCCTACAAAATCAATGGCGTGCCCACCCTGACTATCAACGGGCGTTACGTGACTTCGCCCTCACAGGCGGGCAGCAATGGCGCCGCGCTTCAAGTGGCTGATTTTCTGATTGCCAAGTCTCGTACGGAAGGCGTCGCGAAGTAAGCGGCGCGGGCGGGGCCATCGGCGCAAGCCTGGCCCCGCAGGATTTACTCCTGCCCGAACCATACCTGACCCAGCGCATGCGCTGGGTCGATCGATTGCTGCACGCGCCCGGCCAGAGCTTGAGCGGCCGCACTCGTGTAGCGATGGTAGAAACGCACGTTGTAGGGCCCTACACCGTGTTCGGCACTGAAACTGCCGCCAAAATCCCTTACCACCAAGTCATAAATGGCCAGCCGAAGCCGCTCGACGGCGTCGGAATCGAAAGCGGGTTGCGCGTCGTGCGGCCAGACGATGTTGAAGTGGCAGCCGCCATCGGCCCAATGGCCGAAGTCAAACAGGCGTAGCCAGGGAAAATCGCGTTCCAGCAAGGTCAGCGCCGTATTGCGGAAAGTCACCATCGATGATCGTGGCACCGCAATATCGAAGGCAATCAGCTTGCCTTGATGCCGTATCGATTCGCTGATCGAGTGGCGGATCTTCCAGAGATCGGGGCCGCCATCCAGTACGGCATTGGACACCAGTACGTCGAACTGCCGTTCGAGAAAATCATTGAGCGCTTGTTGAAGGTCGACGCCGAGGACTTCCTGCGATGAGGTGGCGGCCAATTCCACCAGCAGGCAATAGTCGGGTATCGGTTCCGGTGCAAAAGGGTTGCTTACGCCCGGAACGTGGTCGATAACCGACTGCACCGTGGCTTTCGACATCCCTTCATAGGCGGTCAGGAAGTCGCCGAACTCGCTTTCCAGGGCAATCAATAAATCGAGAATAGCGTCTTGCCCGGTGGGCACGATCAGGGCTGTGGCGGTTTGTCGCGGCAAAGGGTGAACCTGAACTACCGCGCGCGTGATGATGCCGCCGGCGCCACCGGTGCCCACGAATAGCTGCTTCAGGTCGTAGCCGGTGTTGTTCTTGCGCAAGCCGCTGGTGAGGTCGAGGATGTGGCCGGGAGGGTCGGCCAACACCACCTCTAGGCCGAGCAGATTGTGGCGCACGTCCCCATAGCGAATCAGGCGCGAACCGCCGGTATTGGTAGCGATCATGCCGCCTATGGACGGATTGGCGCCCAAGTCGATGGGAAAGCACAGCCCATCTTCAGCCAGTTTGTCGTTCAGTTCCTGCAAAGTGACGCCAGCGCTCATCGTGGCGGTGCGGTTGGCGCGATCCACGGCAATGTCGCCGCGCAGGCGCTCCAGGCTCAGCACCACTTGAGTGCCGCTGGCATTGGGGGTGCTGGCGGCGACCAGGCCGGTGTTGGCGCCTTGCGCGATCAGGGGCACCTTGGCTTGTACGCAATAGCTGACCACCGCGGCGACCTCGGCCGCCGAGGCTGGGCGCACCACCACCGCCGCTTTGCCTTCGCCGTAGCGGGCACCGGTTTCATAACGGACTTTGTCCGCGGCGTCGGTAAATACCTGTTCGCTGCCGACCAGACCGGCAAGGTCGGCGCACAGTCCCTGGAGCTTATCTGTCATGACTTCCGGCTTCCGGTATTGAATGCAAAGTGCTGAATGGTGTTCGACTATACCGCGTAGCTCGTACTGCACCGCGACAAAGCGGATAATGCCGGTTCTGGAGAGCGTGTATGAAAGTTTTCATTACAGGGGCAAGCAGCGGGATCGGCCAGGCCTTGGCCAGGCAATACGCTGCTCAAGGCGCTACCTTGGGTTTGCTGGGGCGCCGCGTCGACGCCTTGCACGCCCTGGCGGCCGAACTGCCAGGCCAGCATCGTTGCTATGCCGTGGATGTGCGCGACCGCGAAGCCTTGCATGCCGCCGCCCGCGACTTCCTTGGGCAAGATGGTATCGATATCGTCGTTGCCAATGCCGGCATCAGCGCCGGTACATTAACGGAAGAAGCCGATGACTTCGAGGTGTTCCGGGCTGTGATCGATACCAATCTGATGGCCATGGTGGCGACATTCGAACCCTTCATTCCCGCCATGAGGCAAGCCGCCAGGGGCCAGTTGGTGGGTATTGCCAGTGTCGCCGGTATACGCGGCCTGCCGGGAGCAGGCGCGTATAGTTCGTCCAAGGCGGCAACGATTGCCTACTGCGAAAGCCTGCGCAATGAGTTGAGCCCCTACGGCATCCGCGTGACGACCGTAGCGCCGGGTTATATTCGTACGCCCATGACTGGTCACAACCCGTACAGCATGCCTTTTCTGATGGATGCCGATGTGTTTGCGGCCAAAGCGGTTAAAGCCATTGCCCGTGGGTGCAGCTACACCGTCATTCCGTGGCAGATGGGTATCGTGGCCAAACTATTGAGGGCCTTGCCCAACGCCGTCTACGATCAATTCGCCGTCCGGGCGCCCCGCAAGCCGCGCCAGCTGTAAGCAAGCCGATTCCGCCCTCCTTCCTGTTTTGTTGTTCTATGTCTCCTCTTCTTCGCCGTTGGTTTCCCTTTTTGAGCTGGCCGCGGCCTTCGTCAGAGACGCTGCTGGCAGATGCCAGAGCTGGATTTACGCTGGGCTTGATGCTGGTGCCGCAGGCTGTCGCCTACGCCATGCTGGCGGGTATGCCACCCATTACCGGCTTGTATGCGGCCTTGATTCCACCGGTTGTCAGTGTGCTGTGGGGCTCCTGCCAAATGCTGGGCGCGGGGCCGGTCGCTTTGACCAGCATGCTCGTGGCGGGCTCCTTGACGGGTATGGCCACAGTCGAATCCCCGCGTTGGGTTGAGTTGGCGATTTGGCTGGCCATTATGGCCGGCGCTATCCAGGTGGCCGTTGGGGCTGCGCGTCTGGGTATGGTCGTCAACTTTCTTTCTGGCCCGGTCGTCGGCGCGTTTACCCAGGCGGCAGCGGTGCTGATTCTGCTGTCGCAGTTGCCCGCCATGCTTGGCCTTGATTTGCACACTCTTTATGAGGCCGTCCGTTCTTCGCAGCCTCTTTTGGTGATCTCGTCCATCGACTGGATCGGTTTGGCTTTTGGGGTGGGTACGCTGATCTTTCTGGTGGCGCTCAAGCAATACAGCAAGCGTTTGCCCATAGTGCTGGCAGCTACCGTCTTGTGCGGCTTTCTGAGCTGGTTGGTGGGTTATGGCGCTCGCGGCGGCTCGGTTGTGGGTACCCTGCCGGCAGGTTTGCCGCACTTCACCATGCCTGCCCTGCTGTCGTGGGAAGACTATCGTAGTTTGTTGCCTGCGGCCGCCGTCATTGCCTTGGTCAGTTTTGTCGAAGCCCTGTCCAGTGCCAAAACCATTACACGAACAACCCGCCAGCGCTGGGACGAAGACCAGGAATTCATCGGTCAAGGCCTGGCCAAACTGACTAGCGCCTTTAGCGGCGCATTTCCCGTCAGCGCTTCGTTTTCCCGCTCCGCGCTGAACTTGTTCGTCGGCGCGCGCACGGGTTGGTCGGCGCTGTTCGCTTTTATTTGCGTATTGCTCAGCCTGTTGTTTCTGACTCCCGCCTTGGCCCATTTGCCGCGCGCTTTTCTGGCCGCGGTCATCGTGGTGCCCATCGCCAATCTTATCCAGCCACGTTTTTTCATCAAGTTATGGCGCGCTTCGCGGGCCGAGGCGGTGATTGCACTGTCGACGGCCATCGCCACTTTGATCGCCGCGCCACAACTGCAATGGGGCGTACTGGCGGGTTTCATCCTGGCTTTGGGTTATTTCCTTTATCACCGCGCGCACCCGCGTATTGTCGAAGTGGCGGAGCACGCCGACGGCACTTTGCGCGATCGCAGCCGCTTCCGTCTACCTGCCATGGCTCCCGACATCCTGGCCGTACGCATGGACGCCGCCCTGAGCTTTGTGACCGCCACGCCGCTTGAGCGTTTCATCATGGGCCGTTGTCTGGCCAATCCGCAGATCAAGCGGGTATTGATCTATGCCGGGCCTATCAACAGCATTGACATGACAGGCGTGGACACGTTGATCTTTCTGATAACCGGCTTGCGTGAGCAGGGTGTGGATGTGTATTTGGCGGGTGTGAAAAAGCAGGTCGAAGAAGTGATGGAAACAACGGGTATCAAGAACTTGCTGCAGCCCCATCACATGTTCAGCACCGAGCGTGACGCGATCAGAGAGTTGCTGGAGCGCTGAACGGGTTGGAAAAAACCGGTAGCCGGGGCTGTATGCGTCGGGCCGCCGGCTTGCCCAGCCGCAGATCGTCAGCGCACCATGTGCAGATAATGGCGATGCCTTTCGTACTGGTCCAGGATGTCGCTGATGACTGCGTCGCGGCTCCAGCCCATGATGTCGTAGTCCTGCCCGCCTTCACGTAGATGGACTTCGGCGCGAAAATATTTGCGGCCATTTTCATCACGCGCCTCGCTGGCGGTCAGGCTGGGCCGCACGAAGTGCTGCAACCGCACCGCATACGAAAAATCTTCGTGTTCACCGTGCGAAACGTCCAGCCGGATCTCATCATCCTCGCTTGCGCCCTCGGTTACGACAGCTTCGTAGCCCAATCCGCGCAATTCTTCAGACACGGCTTGCATCGCAGGCCGGACCACGTCCGCCAGAAAGCGCAGCACGTGTGCACGGCGCGGCATCATGACCATATTGCGCAAACGATATTCCCAGGAGTCGCCTGCGGCCGCGGGTGGCCGGGATAGCACCTGATGGTGGATGCTGCGTTTGGTGGCATCCAGTTTCAATGCCTTGAATAAGCCGCGCAAAGCTATCAGCAGGATGATGGAGAAGGGTAAAGCGCTGATGATGGTGGCGGTTTGCAGTGCCTGCAGGCCATCCGCCAGCAGCAGGGCAATGGCGACCACACCCATCAGCAGTGACCAGAATATGCGTTGCCAAACAGGTGTGTTGTCGACGCCGCCCGATGCCAGCATATCCACTACCAAGGCGCCTGAATCGGCGGAGGTAACGAAGAACACCACCACCATGACGATTGCCAGCATGGAAATGGCATCACCCCAGGGATAGTGTTCAAGGAAGGCGAACAAGGCGAGCGAACTGTCGGCCCTGACGGTTTCGGCCAGCGTGTCCATATGTTCAAACAGCAGGAGATGGATTGCCGAGCCGCCGAACACCGTCATCCACAGCAAGGTGAAGCCCGCTGGTACGAGCAATACGCCCATCACGAATTCGCGCAGTGTGCGCCCGCGCGAAATCCGCGCAATGAACAGGCCGACGAAAGGCGACCAGGCAATCCACCAGCCCCAGTAGAACAAAGTCCATCCGCCTATCCAATCGGTGGGTTGATAGGCATACAGGTTGAAGGTCTTGGCGACGATATCGGAAAGATAGGCACCGGTATTCTGCAAAAAGCTTTGCAGCAGGAAAACGGTCGGGCCCACCGCCAGCACGAACAGCAGCAGAATGAAAGCCAGATACAGGTTCGCTTCCGACAGTATCCGTATCCCTTTGTCCAGGCCGCTGGCTACGGATAAGGTCGCCAAACCGCAAGCGATCACGATCAGCCCGATCTGCACCGGCGTGCTGATCGGCACGTCGAACAAATGGTGCAAACCGCTATTGATTTGAGCGACTCCCAGGCCGAGTGAGGTCGCTACCCCGAATACCGTGCTGATAATGGCGAAGATATCTACCGCATTGCCCAGCGGCCCGTAGATGCGGTCGCCGATCAAGGGGTAAAGGGCTGAACGCAAGGTAAGAGGCAGATTGTGGCGGTAGCTGAAATACGCCAGGATCAAGGCCACCGCGGCGTAGATGGACCAGGCGTGCAAGCCCCAGTGAAAGAAGGTGATGTTCATCGCTTCACGGGCGGCCCGCACGGTGCCGGGGTCGCCCACGGGAGGCGCGATAAGGTGCATGACCGGTTCGGCCACGCCGAAGAACATCAGGCCTATGCCCATGCCGGCCGAAAACAGCATGGCGAACCAGGTGAAGTTGCGGTAATCCGGCTCGCTGTGGTCAGGGCCGAGTTTGATGTTGCCGTAGCGGCTGATGGCGATGTAGATCACTGACATGAGGATCACGGCTACGGTCAGGATATACACCCAGCTTACGTCGGTCAGGATCCAGTGCTGGATGGCTTCGAAGGTGCGTTGCACCTGCCGGGGGATGGTGACGGCACATGCCACCAGGCCAAGGATGAAAAGCGCGGCAGTAAAAAATACCGGACGGTTGATGGTTGTTTTCATGCTGGGCATCCTCCGGTAATAGCGTCGCGCAGCAAAGTCGTTGCGCGGTCGATAGAGGATACAGCTAGCTGCGGTCGCTACCGACCCCGCATTTTTTCATCAAGGCTGGCCCCAGGCAAATGCGGGGCGCAGCGGGCCGGCGTATTGCGCCAGCCCGGATTCAAGCGGTGTTGTCGATGCGATGGATATCGGCCCGCCGCCACCAAAGCAAGACCAGGCCAGGCAGGGCAATAATGACGGTCAACATGAAGAAGGTGGGCCAGCCGTAGTTTTCCACCATCGGCGGAGCAAGAGGACCGGCCAGATAGGTGCGACCCACCGCCGACAAAGCAGACAGCAGCGCGAATTGGGTTGCGGAAAAGCGGTGGTCGCACAGGCCCATCAATAGCGCCACGAAGGCGGCGGTGCCCATGCCGCCGCACAGGTTCTCGATGCCGACGGCGCCGGCCATCAGGATGATGCTTTTGGGACTGACCGAAATCAGCCAGAATCCGAGATTGGATACCGCTTGCAGCAGGCCGAACACCATCAGCGAGCGGAACAGCCCCAGTTTGGCCAACATTGCGCCGCCCGCCAAGGCACCGATAATGGTGGCGCCCAGGCCCAGCACTTTGTTGATGGTGCCGACTTCGGTGGCGGTGAAATCGGCGGCGCGGATCAGGAAGGCGGTGGAGAGGCTGCCGGCAAAGGCGTCTCCCAGCTTATACAGCACGATCAGCACCAGGATGGTAATGGCGCCGGGCCGTCTGAAGAACTCCATCAGCGGGCCGGTGACGGCCTCGCTGAGCGAACGGGGAGCCATGGCGGGACTTTCCGGTTCGGGGGCCCATAGGGTGGCCAGCACCGCCGTGCCCATGATGGCGCCCATCAGCACGTAGGTATTGCCCCAGCCCAGCCAGGAGTCGGCGATGACCAGCGCCAGGCCGCCGGAAACCAGCATGGCCAGGCGATAGCCCAATACGGAAACCGCGGCGCCCGCACCGCGCTCATCTTTACGTAGAACGTCGGTGCGGTAGGCGTCGAATGCAATATCTTGAGAGGACGAGCAAAAGGCCACGAACACGGCGATCAAAGCCAGCGGCAACAATGATTCACGCGGGGACAAGGTGCCCATGGCCATGATGGCCAGCGCCAACAGCAGCTGCGTGATGACCATCCAGCCACGTCGGCGTCCGAGCAGCGGCGGCGTGTAGCGGTCCATTAGCGGCGCCCAGAGAAATTTGAGCGTATACGCCGAGCCGACGAGTGTCAGAAAGCCTATGGCCTGCAGAGATACCCCGTCAACGGTAGCCCAGGCCTGCAAGGTGCCCGTGGTAAGGGCAAGCGGCAAACCGCTGGCAAAGCCCAGGGCCAGCAAAGGGGCGACGCGGCGGTTGGTATACAACAGGGAAGCCGCCGCGGCCGGAGCGTCCGCCTGGGGCGTGGGAGTCAAAATATCTTACCGCTGCGGCCGTAATCCAGGACTATCCAGTTAAGGGTAGAGATGAGATCCGTCGCCGCACCGGTTTTGAACGCGGCATTAAGCCGGTTCATGTAGTCCAGCAACTGCGTCTTGGCGGTTTCGGCAAAAGCTGGGTCGATGCCTTGGTCTTCGTAAAGCAGAACATAGGAGCGCGCGAAACCGTAGATCAGGAAGTACGCGCTCGCATGTTCGGAATCGCTGGAGATCAGCGCCTGGGCGCCTTCCTTGACCTTGAGAAAATTGTCGGTGCCAGGGGCTTGGTCTGCAAAACGTTGGATCAGATCGGTAAAGTTCATAACGCAAGGGCAACGATAAAGAGTCAGGGAAGATGGCCGATGCCGCCGTGGGCCTTGGACCATTCGGAAGTATGTTGCAGAAAATCTTCGACTTTTTGTATGTCGGCAGGTGTAAGGTAATTGCCGGTTCTTGCCTGCGCAATGACATCCTGCCAAGTGGCCAGAGCGTGAATATTAGCGCCTATGTCCGCCATCGTACGCCGACTTTCGGCAAACGTATCGTAATGGAAGATGCTTAACACGTGTTCAAGCTGCAGGCCGGCGCTCCGTAGCGCCTTGCAGAAATTGAGCTTGCTCTGGGCATCGGTAGTCAAGTCGTCAATCAGCAACACCTTGCTGCCCGCCGGCACTTCGCCTTCGATCTGGGCATTGCGGCCGAAGCCCAGTGATTTCTTGCGCACGATCAATAAGGGCAGCGACAGACGATCAGCCAGCCATGCGGCAAACGGCACGCCTGAAGTCTCCGCGCCGGCGATGGCATCGATCTGATCGAGCCCGATGCGCTTGCGCACGATGGATGCGGCGGCGTCTATCAACACTGTGCGCGCCGGGACCGAAGCAATCAGCTTGCGCACGTCGATGTAAATGGGACTGGCCCAGCCCGAGCGCAGGATAAACGGCTTGCCGCTGCTGACATGGACGGCGTTTGAATCCAGCAGCAACTGGGCAACAACCGGACCGAGATTGGTTTCTTCCATTGCGTGCTCGATTTAGACGACTTTCAACATGCTACCCAAAAGCTCTGCGGCTTTCTGCCCTTTGTAGGCGCGTTGCCATAGATTTTCCACCATTTTCGTATACAAGCTGACCGCTTGCGGCGCTGAGCTTACCTGGGCAATGCCGATCGCCACATTGGGCAATTCGCCGAAGCGAAAAGGGCTGACCGCCACGAAAGAGGCATCGGGCCGCTCGAACACCTGGAAGGTGACATTGGGCATGCTGTCGTCGACGATGCCGATCTGCATATCCATGGGATGTTCTTGCAGTAACTGGATGATGCGCTCGACTTCGCGCCGCGCGGCCAGCGATCGTTCCATGCGTACCGCTGGCGGCAGGTCGATGCGCCCGACCAGGCCGAAATGGACGAAGCGTTCTATGTCGCGCAGACCGATCAGGCTGATGATGGGAGGGCGACGTCGCACATAGGCCCGCTTGCGCTCACCCAGCAACTTCATCAATGCCTGGATACTGGACTGATCCAGGCTGGGATGCGCCTCGCGCAACATCAGTTCCAGATAAGCGCCGTACTCGTCGGAAGTCAGTAGAAATGAGATGGGCTCGAAGTGCGCCATGATGCGCGTCGCATTGTTTTCCAACTGACGCATTCTTTCTATGTAAGCGACGGGCGAGGTGTAGTACTCGGCGCCAACGCCCAGCAGCGAAGCCAGGGAGGTCTGGAGGATGTCGGCCAGTCGCGCCAACGTTTCGATCTTGACGATGTGGCCTTTTTCCATGCGATAGACCGCCGCCCGGGAAACACCCAGCTGCTGAGCGATTTCTTCCGCCCGCAGGTTGGCGCCCAGGCGGTAGGCGCGCAAGCGCTCACCTATGGCTTGGAAATCGATGGTCTGGGGAGCGCTGAGTGTCGTTTCCATCGTGTCAGTCTAGAAAAATAGAAAACCTGGGCAAAACAAGGCTCCGGGTATCGCCCCATGCTGGGGCGTTTTTTCTGTGTGCAAGCTCTTGGTAGCAAGAGCCTGCACCGATTTTGTGCATCTTTAAACAGCCGTGTCGCTACCTTAGCAGCTTATTCAAAAATCGCTTGTCTGGTAATAAAAATTGTCTTAGTCTAAAAAAAAAGATTAATTGTGGGGCTTGATAGAGCAGCCTTTGCGGCCTGTCAAGCAAGGGGAGCGCACGGGTCGGTAGTCACGTCCTTGCCTGTCTCGAAGTTCGGTCGCGGCCTTGGCCGTGGATGTTGAAGAAGGTGTTGTTCATTGAATGACCACTATTCCTTTCGGAGCTAAGACATGACAGACAAGTACGCCAGTACCGCCGGAGAAGTGCCTCTGGCTACGGGCCGCGAAGGCCACGAGGGCGACGTTTACGCCCGTAAGGCAGTTCTCGCCTCCACAGTCGGCTATGCGCTCGACGGTTTCGACTTGTTGATACTCGGTTTCATTCTTGCCGCGATCTCAGCCGACCTGGGCTTGAACGGCGTCCAGGCCGGCTCCTTGGTTACCTGGACCTTGGTTGGCGCGGTGGTAGGCGGTGTGTTGTTTGGCTGGCTTAGCGATTTATATGGACGGGTTCGGGTGTTGAACTGGACCATCCTGCTTTTTGCGGTTTTTACCGGCTTGTGCGCCTTGGCGCAGGGCTACTGGGATCTGCTTATTTATCGCACCGTGGCCGGTATCGGACTGGGTGGCGAATTCGGGATCGGTATGGCGCTTGCCGCCGAAGCTTGCCGGCCCGAGCAGCGCGCTCGGATGACGTCCTATGTCGGCCTGGGATGGCAAGCAGGGGTGTTGGCTGCCGCTTTGTTGACCCCGATTCTGTTGCCGCTTATAGGCTGGCGCGGCATGTTTGCCGTCGGGGTGCTGCCTGCGGTGGCGGCTTTCGTTATTCGCCATTTCATTGGCGAACCGAAAATATTCGTCGATAGCAAAAAGGAAGTCCGCAAGGAAAATTCCTTCAAGATGTTGATAGCCGATGCGCAAACCACGAGATCCAGCATCGGCGTGGTCATCCTGACCTCGGTTCAGAACTTCGGCTACTACGGCGTCATGATCTGGATGCCGTCTTACTTGAGTAAACAGTTCGGCTATTCATTGACCAAGTCCGCGATGTGGACCTCGGTCACGATTCTGGGCATGGCGTTCGGCATTTGGCTGTTCGGCCAATTGGCTGATCGCGTTGGCCGCCGCCCGATTTTTCTGTTTTATCAGGTTGGCGCAGTCATTACCGTGCTGATGTATTCGCAGTTGAACTCGCAATATGCCTTGCTGATCGGCGGCGCCGTCATGGGTATGTTCGTTAACGGCATGATAGGTGGCTACGGTGCGCTGATCTCCGAACTGTATCCCACCCAGGCACGCGCCACGGCACAAAATGTGCTTTTCAACATCGGCCGCGCGGTGGGCGGTTTCGGCCCGCTGGCGGTGGGCGCCATCGCCGCCAAATATTCATTCAGCTACGCCATTGCCTTGCTGGCGTCCATCTATGTGCTGGACATCCTGGCCACCCTATTCCTGATTCCGGAACGCAAGGGTGTGCCTTTGGAGTAAGCGGCCAGCCATATCCCCCTGCCGGGATACAAACCAGGCCAACAGGGGGGCTCGTGCAAGCGGGTCCCCCTGCAACGTTTCAGGAAATTGCCATGCCGCTTATTTCGTCGTCCGTCGCCAGTGCCGCCGCTTGCGTCGGCGCCTGCTCGGGTCAACCGGCCCCCGATACGCATGGTGCAGTGCTAAGCAATGACTGGGTCAATCGCGAATACAAGCACCTTATCCTGCAAGCGGGACACCCCGCGGCAGACGCTCGTGCCGGCCAGTTTTTCCACCTTCTGTGCCCGGCTACGCCCAGCGACTCGCCCTTTTTTCGTCGGCCCATGAGCACCTATCGCGCTGATCCCCTGTCCGGACGGGTCGAGTTTCTGTACAAGGTCACGGGCTCAGGCACGCGCGGGCTGGCAAGCTTGGAGGCGGGCGACACGCTGCCTATGTTGGGCCCCTTGGGTGTGGGTTTTTCCCTGCCGCCGGTGGCTCGCCAGATCGTGGTGTTGGGCCGCGGCGTGGGTTTGGCCACGCTTGCGCCCTTGTCCGATCTGGCGGCGAATGCAGGCGTGGGCGTCACCGCTATTCTCAGCGCTCGCGACGACGACAGCCTGATGTCGCAAGATCGTTTTGCCGCAACCGGTGCAAGCATGATCGAAGTCACCGACCAGGCAGGAACGAGCACGGTTGAGAATGTTGAGCGCATTTTGCGCGAGCTGCATGCGGCCGGCCGCGCCGATGCTTTTTATACCTGCGGCTCTTCGCGTCTGACCCGATTGATGCAGCGCCTGGGCAAGGAGTTGGCCATACCGGGCGAAGTCGCGATGGAACAGCAAATGGCGTGTGGCATAGGTATGTGCTATTGCTGCGTCCACGCCTTTCGCGAGGGCGAAAAACTGGTCAGCAAGCGGGTTTGCTGGGATGGCCCGGTGTTTCCGCTGGCGGAGGTGGCATGATGCTGGATCTCTCAATTGATCTGGGCGGGCTGCGCCTGCTTAATCCGGTTATGCCGGCCTCGGGCACCTTCGCCGAGGGCTTAGCCAACACCATCGACATCAATCGTCTGGGCGCCTTCGTTACCAAAACGATTACCCATGAAAAGCGCAGCGGTAACCCGGTGCCCCGAGTCGCGGAAGTACATAGCGGTATGCTCAACGCCATTGGTATCCCCAGCAAAGGCACGGATTACTTCATACAGGAAACCGTGCCTTTCTATCGCCATTTCAGCCCACCGCTGGTGGTGAGCATTTCGGCCCCCAGCAATGACGGGTTTGCGCAATTGGCAGCCCAGTTGTCGTGCGTGCCCGGCGTGGCCGCCATCGAAGCCAATATTTCCTGCCCCAACATAGAAGAAGACGGCAAGGCCTTTGCCATGCATGCGCGCTCGACGGCCCAGGTTGTGCGCGCCTTGCGAACCAGCACATCTTTGCCTGTGTGGGTCAAGCTGACGCCCAACACGGGGGAGATCGCCGCGGTGGCCAAAGCCGCCGAAGACGAAGGCGCCGACGCTATTGTGGTGGCCAACACCATCCTGGGTATGGCGATCGATATTCATACCCGTCGGCCCAAGCTCGGCAACGTCATGGGTGGGCTGTCGGGCCCGGCCGTCAAGCCCATCGTGGTGCGCATGGTCTACCAATGTCATCGAGCCGTCTCTATTCCCATCATTGGCTGCGGCGGTATCGCCAATGCCGATGACGCCATCGAATTCATGCTGGCAGGCGCCAGCGCCATACAAGTCGGCACCGCCACCTTCGTACATCCTGCCGCCATGATCGATGTGCTGGACGGACTGGCCAGCTACTGTCAGCGCAAGGGCCTGGCCAATTTGAACGGCCTGATCGGAGCGGTCGAGGACACGGGGTTCGTGCCCTTCGAAGCCATGGCGTGAGGATCCCCATGACAAACAACAAGGCAGGACCGGTCAAGGTGGTTCCAGGAAGGCAGGACGCCATCGATATATTCGGGCAGGTGCGTACTCTCAGCTTCGACGGCGTGGGGGTTTCGCGAGAAAGCTATGGCGATACGGAAACCGCGTGCCTGGAATTCCTTACTAACTGGGCCATCAAACATGGCCTGCAGGCCGCCCCCGATCTGGCGGCCAATGTCGTTTTCTCATTGCCGGGGGGCTGCCACGGTGCCCCGATCGTGTGCGGCTCGCATGTGGACTCTGTGCCGCAGGGCGGCAACTACGATGGCTTGGCCGGCATAGTCGCCGGCCTGTTATGCCTGAAGCGGCTCAAGGACGAGGGGGTGCAACTGCGTCACCCCTTGTGGGTGCTGGGTACGCGCGGGGAAGAAAGTGCCTGGTTCGGCAAGGCATATATGGGTTCCAGCGCGATCCTGGGCAAGCTCGCCGCGGACGACCTGGCCTTGCGCAACAAGCGATCAGGCAAGACACTGGCGGACGCGATGCGCGGCGCCGGCGCCGATGTCGAGCACATCGGCGCCGGCAAGCCGGTACCCTGGGTGGCAAACGTCAAAGCCTATCTGGAATTGCATATCGAACAAGGGCCGTTGATGGTGGCGCGCAAATGGCCGACGGCCATCGTGTCGGGCATACGCGGCAACATTCGGCACAATACGGTCCGCTGCGTAGGCGAACCCGGGCACTCAGGTGCGGTGCCGCGCTGGTTGCGCAAGGATGCGGTGTTCGCCGTGGCGGACCTGATGATGCGACTGGACGAGCATTGGCGTGTGCTGCTCGAGCGTGGCAATGATTTGGTGGTCACCTCTGGCGTCATGGGCACCGACCCCGCCGAGCACGCGGTATCGCGCATTCCCGGCCGGGTCGATTTCAGCTTTGAAGTGCGCAGCGAAAGTACCGAAATTCTAGAAGAGTTCTACCAGGTCATGCGCAGCGAATGTGATGCCGTGGCCCGCCAGCGCGGTGTGCATTTCGAGTTCGATAGGCGCATCGAATCCGCGCCGGCCATCATGGACGTCAAGCTGGTGCAGGTCCTGCTTGAAACCGCGAAGGAGCTTGCCTTGCCGGTTGAAAAAATTCCCAGCGGTGCCGGACACGATGCGGCGTTGTTCGCGAACGCGGGCATCCCCTCGGGGATGATTTTCATCCGCAATGAAAATGGTTCACACAACCCGCATGAGGCCATGGATATCGATGACTTTATGGCTGGAGCGGACTTGTTGTATCGGGCATTTCTGAAGATGCAGTGAGGGTGGCGCGAACCTCAAGCCCGTACCGACGCGAGTGTGTCAACGACCGCCAGCCGCAAGGCCTGGACCGCTGTTGATGGGGTGGCCCCGGCACGGGTCATCCAGTGCACGTCCCAATGTGCCGCACCGTGCCCCATGGGATACACGTCGTAAAAAGCCTTATCCAGATGGCGCGCGGCAAACGCCGGCAGCAGCGTCATGCCAAGACCGCAACGGACCATTTCCATTGCGGTCGAGTACAGCTTGACCTCGTGCACGATGTTCAGCGCAATACCCGCGTCCGACAACTGCAAGAACAATTCCCGCCATTGACCGCTGATGCGGTCGGTTAAGACCACCTCGGCATTGCGCAAAGCCGCCCATCGCATTCTGCCTTGCTTGGTGGGGCCGTCGATCGGACTGTGTCCGTGTGCGTAAACCGCAAACAAGCGGTCGCGCAGCAGCAGTTCGGTGTGCAGCACGGTGCTCAGTGCCGGGTTGGTGCCTATCGAGCCGATGGCTGCGTCGACTTCGTCGGCGGCGAGCCGCTGCGAAGCCTGCTCGACAGGTACGTCCAGCACGTCGACCGCAACTAGGGGGTGCCGACTGCGAAACAGGTTCAGCGCTTGAGGAAAGAAGGTCGCGGCAGTAAGCGGGCCAACCGCCACCCGGATGCGGCCACCTTTAAGTTCGCCGCCGCCGCGCAAGCTGCCCAGCGTGCGGTTGATGTCGGCCAATACCCGGTTGCCGGTTTCGCACAAGGCCTTGCCGGCAGGCGTAAGGTGCAGCGTGCGGCCACGCTGCACCAAAGGCACGCCCACCTGTTGCTCCAGTTCCTTGATCGTGACGCTGACCGCGGACTGCGTCAGTGCCAATTCGTTGGCCGCGGCGGTGAAGCTGCCGGTATTGGCCAGCGCACTCAAGGCTTGCAGTTGACGCAAAGTGACCATGAAGAATGCTAATAAGAGAATGAAAAAAATGAATTTTATTAATTCCTCATGTTACCGGATACTCAAGCCATTCCACGTAACGTAGAGCAAGGCATGTCCCGTCCGGCGCTTTTCCGTTTTGCCGTCATTGCCGATACCCACGTCAATCCTTCCGACCAGGATCTGATATCACCGTTCGAGTCGCATCGGCTTACGAATTCGCGTCTGCGGCACACCGTAGGCGTGCTGAACGCACTCCAGCCCGAGTTCATCGTGCATGTCGGAGACATGATCCACCCGGTGCCGGAGGCGGTTTCCTATCCACAGGCAGTACAGCAGTTCCGGCAAGCGACTTCGGCGATGCTGGCCCCGCTCTACCTGGTGCCGGGCAATCACGACACCGGCGATAAACTGGCGGACTACGTCCCCGCAGGATCGATCCGGGCCGAATACGTCGATCTATACAGTCGGCACTTCGGCAGTCATTTCTACAGCTTCGATGTGCAAGGGTGTCATTTCGTCGTCATCAACACGTCGCTGATCAATTCCGGGTTGGCGCAGGAGCAGGAGCAACGCGCCTGGCTGGAAGCGGACTTGGCGGCTTTGACTGGGCAGCGTTGCTTCTTGTTCGTTCACTATCCGCCTTTTGTGGCTGACAAGGACGAGCACGGCCACTACGACAATATCGATCAGCCCGGCCGGTCCTGGCTGCTTGGCCTCATCGCCAGCTACCGCATGGCTGCTGTATTTACCGGCCACGTACACAATTTCTTTTTTAATCGGCATGCTCAAACCAATATCTACTTGATGCCGTCCACGGCTTTTGCGCGGGCTGATTATTCTGAAATTTTCCAAGTGGGCCAGCCGCCGGAGAATGAAAACGGACGCAACGATACATCCAAGCTCGGGGTGATGGTGGTCGATGTTTACGACGACGCCATCGTGCCG
Organism: Pigmentiphaga sp.; assembly: GCA_040391825.1. GTDB lineage: Bacteria > Pseudomonadota > Gammaproteobacteria > Burkholderiales > Burkholderiaceae_B > Pigmentiphaga. The sequence goes on along the minus strand of JBEBXA010000010.1, from coordinate 25,914 downwards.
CAATTCATTCGTACCTGCGATGTGAATCCGGTGTCGGCCGCACCTGGCGTGCAACGCGATTGGCCTGCTTTGCCGCCGGCAGCCGGTGCTTTGCCCACACTGGGAATAGACCTGCGCTACAACTGGACGGCGCAGGTGGATATTCCCTACAGCAGCATGCTGGACGAGTTCCGTCGCAAGCGTGCGCGCAATGATTACCCTATCTTGGCATTGTGGGAAATGGGTGTGCGCCACTTGAGGGTGCCGCTCGATGATCTGTTGCAGGACGAAGCCAGGGGGCGTATCCAAGCCATGGCGTCCAGCGGCTGCCGCTTTACGGTGTTCCATTTTGGTATGCCCGATGCCCACGCCCTTGCCTGTATAAGCAGCCATCGGCATCTGCTGGCGGCGTTCGAGTTGATTGCGAAGTGGCCTTTGGCCGCTGATTTTCCCGAGCGTCTTGCCCAGGTGCGTGCACAAGCGGGGGTGCCACTTACCCTGTCGCGTTTTTGGAGCGCTTCGGGCGAATCGCGCGATGGCAGGCAGATCAAATTGCTGGTCGATCACGGCTTTGTCTGCATGGGCGATGACAAGCTGAGCGAACTGGCCGCGGCGCTTGAGCCGGGCCTGGTCCATGCCGCGGTGTTCCGCCTTGCACGGTCTACGGAAGTACGCCATGGCATCGCTGCCGCTGTGGCCTCTGCCGCCGAAGCGAGTTTACAGGCGCAAATCCATGTTCGCCTGGCTGCCGATAGTCCGGCGCAAATCGAAGCCGATGAGACCAGCAACGCCCACAGAATATTGGAGGCTGCGTTCTGCAGTCACTACTATCGCGGCAGCGCGATTTTCCTGGATACGCTCAGCGACGTCGATCGCGGCTATTTTCCCCGTACTGGATTAATCGACCGGCGTTGCAATCCGCGCTTGGCAGGACGTTTTCTGCGCAATTTGAATGGTGCGCTATCACGATTGCCACGGCTTCAATCCCTGACCTGGGAGTCGCGGCCGCAAGCCTTGATCGGTATGGCAAAGGCAGGTTCAACCGTGATCGTGCTCGTACTGCCCGGTCCGATGACCGGGCCGGTGACATTGCCCTTGCCTTGTGTGGGTCGGGGCCGGTGGATCGAACTTGTGGATGGCGTTGAGCATGACATGGCGCCGATGCAAGCCGAAGACCAGCGCGTGCTATTCGATGGCGGCACCGGCTTTCCGGCGTTGCTGGTATTTCAAGCCGACGGCTAATGCGCGAGCGGTCACAGTTTTTATCCATGCGACACGAGCGGTGCTGTCATCGCCGCTAAGGGAGAATGCCATGAGATTTTGTCTTTGCTTTCTGGTTCTGTCTGTAACGTTGGGACAGGCGGCGGTGGCCGCACAGGATGATCGGTATCCAGCCAAGCCCATTCGGGCAATCGTTCCTTTTCCCGCGGGCGGCGCGATGGACGTTGCCGCGCGCACGGTGTTCGACAGCTTGGCGCAATCGTTGCAGCAGCCCATAGTGGTTGAGAACCGGCCCGGGGCCTCGGGCAATATAGGCACTCAACAGGCTGTGCGCGCAGCCGCCGATGGCTATACGATATTACTGGGCGCCGCAGTGAACACGGCCGTCAGTCCTTTCATGTACAAAACGCTAGACTACAGCGTGCAAAAAGACTTGGCGCCGGTCGCGCAATTTGGCAATGCAATCAATGTGGTCTATGTGCATCCTTCATTTCCTGCAGCTACCTTGCGCGAAGTGATTGATACTCTGCGACGCAATCCCGACAAGTATGCCTATGCGTCACCCGGCAGCGGCACAACCGTCCACCTTACGATGGAGCTGTTGCGCGCTCACGAACGGTTCGCCGTGCGGCACGTGCCTTTCAAAGGGAGCCCTGCCGCTATTACGGCTGTGGCGGGCGATCAGCTCAAGCTTGGTATTGACGCCGCTGGTCCCATCCTGCCTTTTCTGCAAGGGGCGAGAGTGCGGCCAGTGGCTGTTACTGGGCAGCGGCGATTCGGTGGGCTGCCCGATGTTCCCACCCTTGCCGAGGCCGGAGTTGTAGTCGACCTGCCTGCGTCATATTTAGGCGTGTATGTACCCGCTGGTGTGGCTCCCGAGATTGTCGCCAAGCTATCGGGTGCAGTGCGAAAAGCGCTCGCCACACCCGAGGTGTCAGCCAAATTGCGTCAATTGGGTATCGAGCCGGAATACCTGGACTCGGATGCGTTTTCGGCCCGGGTCGACAAAGAGCGCGCCATGTGGGGTAATGCCGTCAAGATGTCGGGCGCCAGGCTGGATTGAGCAGGGGCAGGCATGTTCCGCGTGAGCGCTGACCTTCGTGCCGCGCTGCTTGTGCAAGGATGCGGCGTCCATATGGTTGGCCGGTCGCTCCGGAATTGCTCTATAGCTCTAGAACCAGTTCCTGCGATTTCGCACGTGAGCAGCAAATGATGATTCTGTCTCCCGCCGATCTTTGCGCTTCGGAAAAGACAAAATCGCGATGGTCGGGGATACCTGCAAGCACGTTTGTTTCGCAGGCTCCGCACACTCCGCCCATGCACGAATAAGGGACGTCGATTTCGGCGGCGAGCAGGGCATCAAGTATGGTGCTGTTCGCGTCTACGTCCAAAACTTTGTCAGACTTTGACAGCACGATCCTGAAGGCCGTATCGGCCCCCTCGTCTACCGCCGGCTGCGATGGTGCGGCAAAGTACTCTAGATGAACCTGCTTGCCAGCGATACCTGTGCACGCTTCTTCGTATGCTCGCAGCATCGGAATCGGGCCGCAGCAATAGAATTCAGAGTCCTTCGCGCTGGATGCGACGATGGCATTCAGGTCAAGCATTTTTTCCCGTATGCCGCCGTCGAAATTCACGTGAACGGTGTTGCCCGTGTCCACTGCAAGCTGCTGCAACTCATCTACAAAGGCTGCGTTTTCCCGTGCCCTGGCAGAGTAGTACACGCGCCAGGGGGCCCCAATTTCCGACAGGCGCTTGACCATGCTCCAGATCGGGGTGACACCGATTCCCCCAGCGAAAAATACAGAAGGCGAGCCGCATTCTCGAAGCGGGAAATTATTGCGAGGCTCGGATAACTCCAGCGCCTGCCCTACTCTTAGCACATCGTGCATGTAACGAGAGCCGCCACCACCTAGGGCTTCTCGGTTGACGGCAATCTGATACCGGTGGGATTCGCCCGGGGTATTGGTCAACGAGTAACTTCGCACCAGGCCGTTTGGCAGATGCACGTCAATGTGCGCGCCAGCCGTGACTGCAGGCCATTTTTCGTCGTTCGCAGGCCGAAACTCGAAAGCCAGAATGCCGTCGGCCAACCGTTCCACCGCATGCAAGATTGCGTTAATTTTCTTCATCATCAATTTACTTTCTTCATTTGGCGACTTGGCGCAGGAAGGATGCCGCCACATTCGTTCTCCGCCCGATAAGCAAGGCGGTCATTACCCGGTTTCCGGCCAGGAAAAAATGAGCTCTTCGTAAGATTGCAGTCTTAGTTGATACTCGGCTCGTCAACGGGGCTGCCAAAGTCGGTTTCCAGATAATCGAAATCGCAGCCCTCGTTTGCCTGACGTACGTGCTGAGAGAACATCCAGCCGTAGCCACGCCCATACCGGGTGGTCGGTGGTTTCCGCTGAACACGTCGGCGCGCCAGCTCTTCGTCGGAAACTTCAAGGTGAATACTGCGCTGATCGATATCGACCGAAATGAGATCATCGGCGGCGAACCAGCGCGCACTGCGCAGGGTGTCCGGCTTTTTTCTGGGAGGGCTCATTGTCTTTTTCCTCATCATGTTTTTTCAGCGGGCTGCGCTGCTGATGATCGCCGAAGGCTGAAGGTCGCGTGTAGGTAGTGAGGCTATGGCATTGTTAGATGGCGGTCGACAAGTAAGGCACTGGAAGTGTCCGCTTGATGACAGAGTTCGCTTGTTTTCAGCAAGCCGGATATCAACCGGCAATGGAAAGGCCGGCAAGCGCCTTGTGCCATGAAAGTGAGCAGAGGTGGTCACCGTGTTCTGGGGACCGGGATACGAACGGATTCGGGGCGATGCGCTACCATCGGGGTTCATCCGCGGCTTGGCTGCGGCGTGCTATTGCTAGCCATTTTCACTTGTTCCCTATTCATGCTGCGCGTCATCTCCGCCAATCTCAACGGCATCCGCTCCGCGGTCAATAAAGGCTTTCTTCCCTGGTTGGCCGCCCAGGACGCCGACTTCGTCTGCATGCAAGAGCTCAAAGCCCAGGCTGCCGACATGAAGGCCGAAATGCTCAATCCACCGGGCTTGTATGGCTATTTCCACTACGCGGAAAAGAAGGGCTATAGCGGCGTCGGCATTTACGCGCGCAAACAGCCATTGCAAGTGATCGAAGGGCTGGGTGTTCCTGAAATCGACGCCGAAGGCCGCTATCTGGAATTGGTCTACGACAAACTGTCCGTTATTTCCCTCTACCTGCCGTCAGGCTCCAGTGGTGAGCACCGGCAAGCGGCCAAGTTCGTCTTCATGGAACATTTCTTCAAGCATCTGATTGAACTGGTGCGCTGTGGACGCGAGGTCATCATGTGCGGCGACTGGAATATCGCACACAAGGAAATCGACCTGAAGAACTGGAAGGGCAATCTCAAAAACAGCGGCTTCTTGCCGGAAGAAAGGGCCTGGCTGACGAAGGTGTTCGATGAGTTGGGCTGGCAGGACGTTTATCGCAATCTGCACCCGGAAACCACGGGCGAGGCCTACACCTGGTGGAGTAACCGCGGCCAGGCCTGGGCCAAGAACGTAGGGTGGCGCATCGATTACCAGATCGCGACGGCAGGCATCGCGCAGCAGGCCAAGGCGGCTGCCATCTACAAGGAAGAGCGTTTCAGCGACCACGCGCCGCTGACCATCGACTACGACTTTGTGCTGTAGGACGCGCTGCTCTCGGTGTGCTCGAACCTGCCACCGGCCGCAAGTCAGCCGATCTCGTCACTGCCGCAGTGACCAGCTCAGGCGATTCCGCCGAAACGCTGTTCCAGGTAGGCGATGATCGCCTTTGAGTCGTACAACCAGCGCGATTGGCCATCTTCCTCGATACGCAGGCAAGGCACTTTGATCTTGCCGCCGCCCGCGAGCAGGCGTTCGCGTTGTTCCGGGTCGTTCTTGGCGTCGTGCAGGGTCATTGGCACATTCAGACGATGCAGGGCACGCCGCGTCTTGACGCAGAAAGGGCAGGCATGGAACTGATACAAGGATAGCTGCGCAGCTTCTTCCGCCACCTTTTTCTGGCCTTGGTCCGAGCGCTGTTGCGGGCGCGGGCGGCTAAGCGCATCGCCAAGAACAATTAGCTGTCCGAGGCCAACGCGCAGGGCTTTCATCAACATAAGGGCTACTTCGAGGGGTGAATCGAGGGTGTCAAGTCTACTACCTCTGGGGGTGAGTAGCGCAGACCCACCCGAACGCGCGACAGGCCAGAGGGCAGAAATGAGAACAGGCTGAAGCCGCCGGCTACGCTTGAGGCAATATGTTTACGGCGTAAAATACGCCCTTCATTTCCAGGACATCCCATGCTCGGCGTTACCGACTACGGCGCTTTTATCATCGCTTTCATCGTTTTATTGGTGATACCCGGTCCGGGTAATCTGGCCTTGATCACCTCTACCAGCAAAGGCGGCATTAAAGGGGGAATGGCGGCTACCGTGGGTGTGATACTGGGCGATCAGATTCTGATGTGGTTGGCGGTGGCCGGTGTCGCGGCTTTATTGGCAGCCTATCCGGCAGCTTTTTATGCAGTGCAGTGGTTGGGCTCCGCCTATCTGATCTGGCTGGGCGGCAAGATGTTGCTGGCTAAGCCGGGCTCGGGGCCGCTGCTGAACATTCGGCCGCGGCAGTATCTGCAACAGGCTCTTGCCATCACCTTGCTCAATCCCAAGGCGATTGTGTTTTACATGGCGTTTTTTCCCTTGTTTATTGACCCGGTGCGTCATCAAGGGGTGAAGACCTTCGCCTTCATGGCGCTGACTGTCGCCAGCCTGACCCTGGTCTACGGCCTGATTGCCGTCCTGCTGGTTTATTTCCTTGCGGAACGTATGCGCGCCAACCCGGTTGCTTCGCGGGTACTGGAAAAGCTGGCGGGGGTGGTTCTGCTTGGATTCGGGCTAAAGCTGGTGGTGTCCCGCTAGCTGAGCCTGGCCGTAGGCTATCGCTTCTCAAGATGCCCCCTTCGCAAAACGCCAGTGCCGCATTTTCCAGTAAGCGCATACATTGACTGCCTCGCACTTTCGGATGTGTTTCCGGCATGTCAACGACCCCGAATTTTCTGATCTTCATCGTTGATCAGCTTTGTGCCACTCACTTGGGTTGCTATGGCAATTCGACGATACGTACGCCCAATATCGATGCCTTGGCCCAATCAGGGTGGCAAGCGGACAATTGCAATGTGGCTACGCCTATCTGCATGCCAAACCGGGCAAGCCTGCTGACTGGCCGGATGCCGTCGGTACATGGGGTGCGCCACAATGGCATCGCTTTGTCCCTGGGAGCCAGGACTTTTGTCGATGCCTTGCGCGAAGCGGGTTATGCGACCTCATTGCTGGGCAAGTCCCATTTGCAGAACATGACGGCGAAGCCGCCCCTGCCCGTAGCCGGACAGTCTCGCCTAGCTCGGGATGCGAACGTGCTTACGCCGGGTAACTACGCTCAGGAAAGCGTCGCTACCTGGCACCAGGACGACGATTTCGAAGTCGAACTGCCCTTCTATGGTTTTGGACACGTTGAGCTGGCCATCGAGCATGGCGATACCGCGGAGGGGCATTACCGACGCTGGTTGCGCACCGAGCACCCAGAGTGGGCCAACCGGGTGGGCCCGGAGCACGCAGTGGAAACGCCCGACTATGAGCTGACACATATCCGTCAGGCTTGGCGTACGGTTTTGCCTGAAGACTGTCATCCGACGGCATGGATTGCCGATCGAACCATTGATCGGCTCCGCAGCGCGAAGGCGCAGCGTCAGCCTTTCCTGGCCTATTGTTCCTTTCCGGACCCGCACCATCCCTATACACCCCCGGGACGTTTCTGGGATATGTATGACCCTGAAGAGGTGGAGCTACCGCCTTCGTTTGATTCGGCCGATCCGCCGCCGCACGTGAAGTGGCTGCGCGATCAGCGTGACCAGGGGTTGGCCAACAAGCGCACCATGGCATGTTTCGCCGCCACACAAAGAGAAGTACGCGAAGCGATCGCGCTCAATTACGGTTCGATCAGTTTTATCGACATGCAGGTCGGACGCGTGATGCAGGAACTGCGCGAGCTGGGGCTGGCTGACAATACCGTGGTGATATTTACCAGTGATCATGGCGAGTTTGGCGGTGATCATCAATTGCTGTTCAAGGGGTCGCTGCATTACCGCAGTTTGACTCGAACCCCGCTTATCTGGTGCGACCCGGCGGGCGCTCGGGGCGAGGTCCATGATGGCCTGTTGTCGACGATCGACATTGCGCCGACGGTTCTTGAGCGCGCAAAGCTGGATGGCTACAACGGTATCCAGGGGCAGTCTTTCCTGGCGGGTATTGTCAAGGGAGGGGCGCCGCTGCCTGAGCGCGACGCCATCGTGATCGAGGAAGAAGGGCAGCGCACCTATTTCGGTTTCGAGAAGCCCGTGCGCATGCGCACCTTGCTGACGGCCGCGGGCCAGCGTCTCAGTATTTATCACGGCGTCGATTGGGGTGAGCTTTACGATCGGCGCGAAGACCCACACGAAGAGCGCAACTTGTGGAGCTTGCCCGAATACGCGGAGCTGAAGGCGGAGTTGATGATGGTATTGGCTCATAAGATGCTGGCCAATGTCGACAGCAGTCCTACGCCTACAGCCGTAGCCTAGAAAAAAATAAGTCTGCGCCCCTCTTGGAGATAAAAATGTCGTTTCACCGTACCTTGCTGGTTTTTGCCATTGCCGCATCATGCTTCGCTTCCCATGCCAATGCCCAGTCTTGGCCCAGTCGCCCAGTGAAGCTGATCGTTCCCGGCGGGCCGGGCACTCCTGCAGACGTTGCGGCGCGCGCCGTATCGGACATCGTCGCTAAAAAGCTGGGACAGTCGCTGGTGGTTGAGAATCGACCCGGCGCTCAGGGGGTGCTAGGTATGCAGGCGTTGGTGAAGGCGGAATCCGACGGCTACACCATAGGTTTGATCAATTTGCAGCTTGCCGCGATTACGGCTATCCGCAAGAATCTTCCGTTTAACTTGGCAAGCGATATCGTTCCGGTAACGCAACTGACGAATGAAAGTCCGATACTGGTCGTGCGCTCCGACCTGCCGGTCGGTACGCTGGCTGAGCTCATCGCTTATGCCAAAACCAAGCCAGGCGCATTGACTTTCGGTACACCCGGAGCGGGGTCGCCTGCACATTTGGGGATGGAATTGCTGAGCCGCACGGCCGGCCTGCAACTCAGGCATGTCCCCTATCGAAGTATTCCGGCTGCGTTGACTGATCTTGCCGGCGGCCAGATCGATATGGCCTTGGCAGGCTCTGCCGCGGCGTTGACCGGGCTGGCTTCCGGACGAATCAAGGCTATCGCCGTGTCTTCCCACAAGCGCCTGGAGGCCTTGCCCCAGTTGCCGACCTTGGCCGAGGCGGGCTTGAAGGATCTGGATCTGCGTGGGTGGACGGGTATCGTGGCGCCGGCAGGCACACCGGCCAATGTGGTGTCACGCCTGAATGCAGAGTTTGACGCGGCATTGGCCAGTCCGGATGTCGTGGCGCGCTTCAAGGCAATTGGGGCGGAAGGGGTTGGTGGGAGCGCGGCGGATTTTGGCGCTTTGATCTTGCGCGAATCCGCACGCTGGAAAAAAGTGGTGCAACAGGCGGGTATCACTGCCGACTAAATCAGTCAGGCGCCAATGCCGGGGCGGATAAGATTGCCAAGTATGCGTGTCAGGATCGCTTCCGAGGCGATCACTGCACCGGTTTTCATTACGCTGTCATTGTGGGCGATGACGACCCGTCGTGTTAGGGCGGGCTCTTCCAGAATGGCGGACTCCAGACCGGACTCCGAAGCCAGGCGGGTGGCTACGGATTCGGGTTGGAGCGAGACGGCCGCGCCTGACAGGCAGATCTCAAGCACGGCGCTGGTGTCCTCGACGCCACCGACGATGTCGAGCGACACCCCCGCGGCCCGAGCCAGGGCGATCACGGCCTGGTTCGCAGGTTGCCGCGCCGATAGCACAAGCGGGATGCCTGCTAGCTGGGCGAGCTTGAGCGGGGCATGCGCCGCGGGCATCAGCTTGGCGGTTCCGACCAGGCACAAGCGCTCTTGGTAAAGGAACAGACCCTGCCCGGGCGTTTCTTTAGGCGATAGTACTTGCATGGCAAGATCGAGCTTCGAGGTATGGAGCCGCCCGCGCAGTTCGGCGGAATAGCCCACTACCAGCTCGGCGGTAACACCTGGCAATTCCTCACGAATAGCAAGGAAGAGCGGCCCTGCAACCAGCGGCGCCACTGTCCTGAGCAGGCCGATAGCGACGTGGCCCTGCGCAATGCCGGCTTGTTCGCGCACGGCGGTTCCAGCGGCTTCAATCTGCTTCAGTATGAGGGTCGCGCGTTCGTATAGCTCGGAACCCGCTTGCGTTACGGCCAAGCCATTGCGGCCCCTCAAGAACAGTTCGACGCCTAGTTGTTCTTCCAGATCCTTGAGCCGCTGGCTTAGCGCCGATTGCACAATATGAAGCCGGCGCGAGGCTTCGGACAAGCTGCCGCTTTCAACGATGGCAACAAAGTAGCGAAGTTGTCGGGTGTCCATAGCTTTCGGCAGGCTTTGCGAGCGCTGCGCTGCTTTGCTCTTCTGTTACTGATTCCCGCTCATTGTAATTTGATTGCCAGCCCTCTCGAGTACTAAGGTATTCGACCCGGGCCCTGCGTCTTGCTAGTCGGGATTTGCCCGTATGTCTCTATTTTTCGTTGTACCGGCCAGACAATAATTTCTATTGCAAGGTGTTTGCGGCGATTTTTTAAACTAAGCGGGAAATCGGTCGTTATAGACTGATCCAACCCTCTCTCCCCATTAGCGTTGACCCCTGGAGTGCTTGGTTCCCCTCGAGTCTGATGATGAAAGCTATCCACACCCGGCAACCTAGATCGCCAGATGGCCCAAATACGGGGCCGGACGAAAGGTTTGACTGCTTGACCCGTCTCGCGCGGGGGCATTTCGGTGTCGGCATTGCGCTGATCGTGCTACTTGATACCGACCGGCTCTGGGTACGGGCATGTAACGGCTTTTCTTGCGAGAGCCTCCCCAACGACCTTTCTTTTTTTGACCACGCGACCCTGGGCGACGCGGTTTTCGTTGTGCCTGATGCCTCGGCTGATGAGCGCTTCCGGGACCACCCCCTGGTTCAGGGCTACCCAGATATTCGTTTTTACGCTGGGTGCCCCTTGATCGCCTCGAATGGAAGCAGGATCGGAGCATTTTGTTTGTTCGATTCTGCGCCGCGTAGCCTCAATGAAGGGCAGAGGGAGTTCCTGCGGGATCTGGCCGGCTTGGCAGCTATTACGGTCGAGCGTGATCGCATTGAAATCCGGTTGAAGGAAGATGAACGGATCCTGCGACGCAGCGAACAAAGAATGGCGCTGGCTATTGCCGGAAGCGGGACCGGAATATGGGATCGTAATATCTTGAGCAATGAGATTTACTATTCTGCGGGCTGGAAAGCCATTCTTGGTTATGCCGAGTCGGAAATCTCGAATCGCATCGAGGAAAGCTACAAGCGGGTTCATCCCGACGATCTGACGTATGTGCAGGCGACGATACAGGCGCATTTCGACCAGCAGACCGAGAGCTACGAAGTGGAACACCGGCTTCGGTGCAAGGACGGTAGCTACAAATGGGTTTCCAGCCGTGGCAAGGTGGTCAGCCGAGATGCCAAGGGCAAGCCCTTGCGCATGATAGGCACCACCACCGACATCACCGCGATGCGTGAGATGTCGGAGCAACTACAGCAGACAGTGGACTTGGTTACCAACCTTACTAATGAAGTTCCCGGCTTGGTCTTCCAGTATCGGCGCCTGTCGGATGGAAGGTCTTTTTTTTGCTATACCAGTGCCGGGATCAAAGATATTTACGAACTCACGACACAGCAACTGGCTCATGATGTCGATGCAGTAGAGCGGATGATTCACCCTGATGATCTACCAGGCTACCGGTCTTCGCTTGATAGGTCGGCTGCTACATTGTCGGCTTGGCATCATGAGTATCGTGTGCAGTTGCCCAGACAAGGTCTGCGCTGGCGACAAGGTAATGCAGAGCCGCGCAGGCTGGAAGATGGCAGTACCTTGTGGCACGGCTTTATTACCGATGTGACCGAAAGGAAGCATGTCGAGGCCGAATTGAGAGGCTTCGCCACCACGGATTTCCTGACACAATTATCTAACCGGCGTTATTTCATGGCGCAGGTTGGTTCGGAGCTGGCGCGGATTCAGCGCAACGATGGTCACTGCGCTGCCGTCTTGATGTGCGATCTGGATCATTTCAAGTCGATCAACGATCAGTGGGGCCACGCAGTCGGTGACCAGATGCTGGTGCACTTCGCAGCGATCCTGCGTGATCAATTGCGCAAGACCGACATCGCCGGGCGAGTAGGTGGCGAGGAGTTCGCAGTCGTATTGCATGATGCCGGCATGGCCGAAGCGGTTGCTTTCGCGCGGCGGCTGCAACGGCAGCTTGCGCAAACACCTCTGTCGCTTGGGGATAAACAGATTGCGCTGACCGTCAGCGTCGGTATTGCCGCCATGAGCGCGGGCGACGCAAGCGTAGATGCCGTGCTGTCCCGTAGCGACAGGGCGCTTTATTGCGCCAAGGCCAACGGACGCAATCGTATCGAATGCTCCTGAGTGGTCCGGCAGTGTCAATATAGCCCAGGGGGCGGATCTGTTTCGAGAATTTTCGGCACCGAGGTGCCGCCCCCGATAACGACGACATTGGAGACCCATTAGATCGATGCATATTCTTTGGCGCTACCTATTGCCGTATCGCGGGCTGGCCGCGCTTGCGTTGCTGCTGGCCAGTGCCAGCCAAGTGTTGGCGCTGGTTGATCCCATTATTTTCGGGAAAATCATCGACGAATATGCGATTGGCGGCGCGGCGAAATCTGATGATGAAAAGGTGTCGGGGGTGCTTTTTCTGTTGGCCCTGGCAGTGGCGGTAGCGGTGCTGTCGAGGCTGGCCAAGGCCTTGCAGGAATACACGACGCGCTTGTTGGTACAGAAGTTCGGTACTCAGATTTTCAATGATGGTCTACGCCAGGTATTGCGCCTGAAGTTCCAGGAATTCGAAGATTTGCGTAGCGGCGAAACCTTGTCGTTGCTGCAGAAGGTTCGCTCCGATAGCGAGCGCTTTATCAACACCTTCATCAATACGGCTTTTGCGGGCATCGTGGGGGTGGCGTTTCTTTGCTGGTATGCGATTGCCAGGCACTGGTTGCTGGTGCCGGTTTTTTTCATTGGCGTGTTGGTGTTGGGTGGGCTGACGGGTTTGCTCAGCCGCGAAATAAAAGGCCAGCAGCGTTCCATTGTGCGGGAAACCAACCGAAGTTCGGGCTTCATTGCCGAGTCTTTGCGCAACGTTGAATTGATCAAGAGCCTGGGCCTTACCTTTTCGGAAATCCGGCGTCTGCAGGCGCAGACGCTCAAAATATTCGAACTGGAAATGCGGAAGGTAAAACGCATTCGCCTGCTGTCCTTTCTGCAAGGCACGACGCTTAGCATGCTCAAGCTCGCCATATTGTTTGCCTTGCTCTGGCTGATTTTCCGCAATGTCTTGAGTACTGGCGAACTGATCGCCATGCAATTCATATCTGTGGCGATTTTTGCTCCGCTGCAAGAGTTGGGCAACGTCATTCTTGCGTATCGGGAAGTCGAGGCTTCACTGCTGAATTTCGATAGTTTGATGAAACGCCCCATTGAGCGTCGACCCGAATCGCCGGTGGATATCGGACCGCTTACGAACCTGCGGTTTTCGCAGGTGAGCTTTCGCCACAAAGGCGCGGCCGACAACGCCCTTGAAGAGGTTTCGTTTTCGGCTGAGCTTGGCGATACGATTGCTTTTGTCGGACCGTCTGGTTCGGGAAAGTCGACATTGGTGAAGCTGCTGGTAGGTTTGTATACGCCGGCAAGCGGCGAAGTGTTCTACAACGATATTTCCACCAAAGACCTGCGCTATAACCGGGCGCGCAGGCAGATCGGCTTCGTCACCCAAGAAACCTATCTTTTTGCGGGAACCATCCGCGAGAACATTCAACTGGTCAAGTCAGATGTCAGCGATGCGGAAATCATGGCGGCGATGGAACAGGCATCTTGCGCCTATTTGTTGGACAAGTCGCCAGAAGGCCTCGACACCCTGATCGGGGAAAGGGGAATGAAGCTGTCGGGCGGTGAAAAGCAACGGCTGTCGATTGCCCGGGCCTTGGTGCGCCAGCCCCGTCTGCTTATTTTTGACGAGGCCACTTCGGCGCTTGATTCACTGACCGAAGAACAGATCACAGACACGGTGCGCCGCTTGTCGGCGCGCAGCACCCAGATCACGATCCTGATTGCTCACCGTCTTTCCACAATCATGCATGCCAACACTATTTTCGTGCTGGAAAAAGGACGCATCGTCGAGCGCGGCAATCATGCGGCGCTACTGGAAGGCAAAGGCCTGTACTACGCGATGTGGCGGCAGCAGATCGGCGAAAGACCGGTGGCATATCTACCCGAAGAGTGACAGTGCCGGTCGCGGAATCAACTGAAACAAGTAGTTAAACCGGTGGCCGTGCAGCACTGCCTAAAAGCGGTCAATACGGGCGTATCGCTGGGCCTGCCTTGACTTCAGATGTCCGTCGCGTCAGAGCCATCGCCATCGACACTATGACGCAACAGTTTCTTCAGCGCTCCATACATGATCTTGCGCTCTTCTGGTGTCAGTACTCTGATCATGGCGGCTTGCGCGCGGCGGGCGACCGGCATGGCCTCGGCGTACAACTCTTCCCCCTGCGGGCTCAAAGAGCACAGCAGCCCTTTGCGGGGGGTGCTGCCCTGAGCCTGCAAGGCAACCAGGCCACGGGCTTCCAGCAGCCGCAATGCGCGACTGACTAGAGATTTGTCGGTGCAGGCAAGCGTGACGAGCTCGGAAAATGGCAGAGGCTGAGCTTCGGCAAGCACCGATAGCATGCGCCATTCCGCCACCGTCAGAGAGTACTGCTCGGCGTAGGGCAGGGTGATGGTGCGCCGCAAGGCATTGCCGACCCGGCTCATCTGGGTGGTTATGAAATCATCCACCATCAAACCGTCTCCGGCAGCGTTCAGTTCGCTCCAGGGGTCGCTGTCTTCCGGGGCGCCGGGGGCTGCAGCCGCGTTGAGTTCTGGGTCTAAAGAGGGCATGGCGTCTTGCTGGTCGCTCCAGTACAGGGATGGCAGATTTCCCCTTGATTATTTCATAGGCGTCGCAGACAAGGTCGATGTCGGCCGGCCCGCGATCTCGAAAAAATCAGGTAATAAAAAATAAGTTTGTCAATAGGTGATATCTTTCTATTGATGCATCAACAATAAAAATAGATGATGCGGATGTTCCTTGTACGAACTGTTGTTTTATTAGTGAATCAATTGGCGCGTATGCGCCCACGCCCCTAGACAAGTGCGGGCCAGATAGTTTCTTCCGGAGCAAGTGATGGTGAATCGTCGAAAAATTCTTGCAGCTACCGTTGCACTGGCTTGTACCTTGGGCGTTGGCCTGGCCACCGCGCAGGCGGCATACCCGGTCAAGCCGATTACGGTAGTGGTTTCTTATCCTCCTGGTGGCGATACTGACGCGATTGCCCGCCTGTTGGCGGAGAAGCTGTCAGAGCGCGTCAAGCAGACGGTAATCGTAGAGAACCGAGCTGGAGCAGGCGGTGTCGTCGGCAACGCCCACGTGGGTCGTGCAGCGCCCGATGGCTATACCCTGTTGTTCACGCCCAATCCCTTCACCACCGCTCCGATGGTGCTGCAACTGACGCCCGCCGCCAGTTATGACGTGCTCCACGGTTTCGAGCCCGTCATCCTTACCGCAACGCAACCCATGGTGCTGGTTACCCACCCGGGCTCCGGCTTCAAAACAGTTCCCGAGATGATTGCCCAAGCCAAGGCCGGCAAGGCGTTTACCTATGGCACGCCGGGAGCCGGCTCACCCATGCATGTGATCGCCGAGTGGTTGAATCGGGCAGCAGGCGTGAAGATCCAGCACGTGCCTTATCGCGGTGTTGGTCCCGCCGTCAATGATGTCGTGGCTGGCCACGTCAGCACTTCGTGGGTCACGCTAGGTCCGGTAACGCAATATTTTGCCAAAGGCCGTTTGTCGCCACTGGCCATCGGCGACGCCAAGCGCTCGCCCCTGGCACCGAATGTGCCGACCCTGGCCGAGCTTGGCTACAAGGATGTGGTCGTCGGTGCATGGAATGGATTTTTTGCTCCCAAAGGCACGCCGGCAGAGGCGGTGAACATGCTCAACCGCCACTTCAACGACATCTTGAAGCAAGCCGAAGTGGTCGAAAAACTGGCCATGTTCGGGGCCTTTCCGGCAGGCGGCACACCCGAGGTGCTGGGCAAGCTCAACGCCTCCGATTATGAGGTGATGAGCAAGGTCATCAAAGACCTGGGTATTACGGCCCAGTAGCTGGGCGCTGGGAAAGAATGGAAGTAAGAGGAGTCCGGGATGAATGAATCGACACTAGGCACCGCGGTGCCGCAGGTAACGGCGCGCGCGAAAGTGCTGGGGCGCGCGCAGTACGCAGGCGATATCAAGGTCGCAGGCATGCTGCACGGCAAGGTGCTGCGCAGTCCGTATCCGCATGCACGGATAGTCAGCATCGACGTTTCCGGCGCCCTCGCCTTGCCTGGTGTCAAGGCTGTGCTTACGGGTACGGATGCGCCCCGGGCGATGTGGGGCGTACACCATAAAGAGCGCCGGATCCTGGCTGAAGGGGTGGTGCGTTTTGCCGGGGAAGAAGTCGCGGCGGTCGCCGCGCTGACCGAGGAAATCGCGCGTGACGCCTTGGATCTGATCCAAGTCGAGTACGAAGAGCTGCCCGCCATCCTGAGCATGGAAGAAGGCATGGATGAAGAGGCCCCGGGGGTGCATCCCGAGCGGGGCAATATTGCCTGCGAACTGAATTTTGAAAAGGGCGATCTCGAGGCGGGCTTTGCCCAGGCCGAAGTGGTCTACGAGGCGACTTATGACACCCACGCGCAATACCCCGGCTACCTGGAGCCCATGGGCACGGTGGCCATGATTGACCAAGAAGGGCGCTTGCAGGTCTGGACTTCTACCCAGTCGGTTTTCCTGGCGCGCGGGCGTCTGGCCCTGGCGCTGGAAATGCCTGTGTCGCGTATTCGGGTGATGCAGGCTACGACAGGGGGTGGATTCGGCGGCAAGATCGTAGAAGACGCCAATACTCTTGTTGCTGCGCTACTCGCGATCAAGACCGGTATGCCGGTGCGCTTGGTCAATAATCGACTGGAGGATTTCCTGGCATGTTGTTCAAGCGTGCCCGAGCGCATCACACTGAAATTGGGTATGTCCAAGGATGGCATGATCGTGGCCAAGGACGTGCGCATACTGGCCGAGTGCGGTGCCTACAGTGGCCTTGCCGCCGAAGTGATGCATGTGACGGCCATGCGCAGCGACAATATGCACCGCCTGAAAAATGTGAGGTCGCACGCGACGCTGGTCTATACCAATAATCCGCCGCACGGCGCGTTTCGCGGGTTTGGCGGCGCGCAAATGCAATTCGCCTTGAACAGCCATATCCACATGATGGCTGAGATGCTGGGTATGGACCCGGTGGAAATTCACAAGCGCAATGCGATTCGCGCGGGTGAGGTCTCGGTGCATGGTTGGAAGATAGGCAGCACCGGCTTGATCGAATGCCTGGACCAGTGCACCGAGGCGATCCAGTGGCAACAGAAGCGCGTCGGCAAAGCGCGGCAGGGTGTCAAGCGTCGCGGTGTGGGATTGGCTGCAGCCATGCATGTAAGCGGCAACCGCACCATGGGTAATTGGGACGGTTCGACCGTGGTGGTGAAAGTGGAGGAAGACGGTCGTGTCATCGTCCATAGCGGCGAATGCGATATGGGCCAAGGTGCCATGACCATGTTGAGCCAGGTCGTTGCGCACGAGTTGAATATTCCCTTATCGCACGTGCATGTAAGCGTACCGGATACGGATACGTCTCCTTATGCCATAGGCACGCTGGCCTCGCGCGTGACCATAGCTGCGGGTAATGCAGCGATTCTGGCCGGCCGCGAAGTACGCGCCAGATTGTTCGCGCTGGCTGCGCAAGAGTTGGATGTGAAACCTGAGCAACTTGAGATTGCCGATGGCCTGATCCGCGTTATTGATCAAACCGAGAAAAACGTAGCACTAGCCGCTATGGCCAAGCTGCATATTTGGCGCCACGGTGGAGAGGGCATCCAGGTCAAGGCCACCTGGGACCCCAAGACTGAAATGCACGATAACGGCCAGGGCAATATTGCTCCGGCCCATTCTTTCGCGGCTCAGGCAGTCGAGGTTGAGGTCGACACCGAGACCGGCCAGGTAACGGTGGTCGACAGTTTTGTATCAGACGACTGCGGCAAGGCATTCAACCCGCTCGCGGTTCATGGCCAGACCAATGGCGCCACGGCACAGGCCATAGGCTGGACGCTGTACGAACAACTGCAACTGGAAGGGGGGCGGCTGAGCAACGGTAATTTTGCCGATTACACGATGCCTACTTCCGATGCTTTGCCTATGCTGCGTACGGAATTGGTCGAGTCCAACGACCCGAATGGGCCCTATGGCGCCAAGGGCGCGAGCGAAACCGCGATCTTGCCCGGAGCGCCGGCCATCGCCAATGCGGTTTATGACGCCATAGGCTTACGCATCAACGACCTACCCATTACGCCGGAGAAAATCTTGGCGGGTTTGCGCGCCATGCAGAATCAAGAGGCCAATCGTCATGCATGATTTCGATTTTCTGGAACCGGCCTCGGTATCCGAGGCCAGCCGCATATTGGCCGACTTGGGTGATGAGTGCCGAGTCATGGCGGGCGGAACTGCCTTGATGTTGGCGATGCGCCAACGCATGTTGACGCCTACGCACATCGTATCGGTGGGCCGTGTGGAAGCTTTGCGCGGTATCGGTTTTGATGCGGGCAAGGGTTTGCGCATAGGCGCATTGTCGCGTCACAGCGAAGTGGCGGCTTCGCCGTTGGTGCAACAGCACTATCCCATGTTGGCAGCGATGGCGGCCAATATGGCCAACCTGCAAGTGCGCAATCAGGGCACGATAGGCGGCAACCTCTGCTATGCCGACCCGGCCACCGATCCTCCTACCTGCCTGCTGTCGCTGGATGCGCAGGTGGTGCTGGGCAGCTCGCGCGGCGAGCGGGTCGTGTCCATCGAGGACTTTCTGGTTGACTACTACGTGACCGCCATCGAAGCGGATGAGCTTGTCATCGAAATTCGCGTGCCGCCGCCCTCCCCTGGCGCCGCCGGCTTGTACACCCGCTTTTTGCGCACCGCCGCCGAGCATCGGCCCTTGGTGAATATCGCGCTGGCAACACGGCGCGATGGCGCCCAATGCCGCGAAGCGAGGCTGGTCGTAGGTGCATCGACACCCATTCCGGGGCGTGTGCGCCGTGCCGAAGATTTTCTGCTTGGCAAAACCGTAACCATGCGCGTTGCCGAAGATGTCGCGGACATTGTTGCCGCCGATATCGAGCCCCTGTCCGATCAGCGCGGCTCCGCCGAGTTTCGCCGCGACATGGTGCGCGTGGTGACCAAGCGCACCATTGCCAGCTTGTTTGGCCTGGCCATGAATTAAGGACGCAATATGAGCAAACATCTGATTGACATCACCGTCAATGGCCAGAAGCACAACGTCGAAGTGCCCGCCCGGCGCATGCTGTCTGATTTCCTGCGGGATGACTTGAACCTGACCGGAACCAAGCGCGGTTGTGAAACCGGTACTTGCGGGGCGTGTTCTGTGTTGTTGGATGGCGAAGTCGTGAAATCCTGCCTGTCGCTGGCTGTGCAGGCCAATGGCCGTAGCATTTCCACGGTCGAGGGTTTGAGCCAGGGCGACACCCTGCATCCTTTGCAAGAAAGCTTCATGGAATGCGGTGGCTTGCAGTGTGGGTACTGCACCCCGGGCTTCCTGATGACCTCGTGCGCCTTGCTGGCGAAAAACCCCAAGCCGACACAAGACGAAGTGCGCGCCGGTCTGAATGGAAATTTGTGTCGCTGTACTGGCTATGCCCAGATCGTCGAATCGGTACTGGCTGCTTCGGAGAAAATGCGTGGAAATTGAAAAAGTATTGGCGGTTGCCGCCCCGGCCGACCGGGTATGGAGCATGTTGCTCGACCCGAACGTAATGGGCAGTTGCGTGCCCGGTATGAAGTCCATTGAGGTGATCAGCGACGTCGAGTACATCGCCCACATCCATGTAAAGATCAGCTTCATCAGTGCAAAATTCAAGCTGAAGACGACAATAGTCGAGCAGCGTGCGCCCAATTATCTGCGTTGCGAAGGCACGGGGGAAGACGCTTCGGTAGCCAGTTCGCTCAAGCAGCAAAGCGAAATTTTCCTGACTGAATTGCCTGATGGCCAGACCGAACTGCGTATCAAGGTCAAGGTCGACGTGCTGGGCCGCTTGGGGGCTTTCGGGCTGAGCGTGATGAAGACCAAGGCCGATCGCATGTGGGACGAGTTTGGCCAGAACTTGGTGGCGCGCTTGAATGGTGGCGAGCAGACGGCACCGGTTCTTGTCCCGAATGTCAGCACGCCTGTTGAAGCAACCGTTGTTGCAGAGACAGGAGCAGTTGCCAAGACATCGGCCGTTCCGACCCAGACTCAAGCTCAGGGCGTTTCCACTTCGACCCCGGATACTTCCCCAACCGTGGCCGTCAATGGGGTTGCGACTTCCAAAGCCGATGTAGGCGAGGCCGGCTGGTGGTCCCGGTTGCTGGGCGGGCGGCCAGCGGCCGGCAAGGCGGTGGGACGAAATATTCGCATTGATCTACGCCGTGGCGATACGGCGCTCGCCGTGGAATGGCCGGTGGAAGATTCCCGCGAATGCGCCGCCTGGCTGCGCGAGGTGTTGAGATAAGGCATCGCTAGGGCTACGTCGCGCTTGAGCAGCTGATGTTCAGATCCAGGCGCTACGGGGCGGCTTGGGCCTGGAATTCTCCGGTTTTTTGTAACGCGGGGCTGATCGCGGAAGATTGCCTGCGCTATCAGCCCATACGCGTTTACAATTATGCTCGGCCAAAGTGTGCCGCCGGAGGTTTCCTCCGCGCAGTTGTGACTTCGTACCGTGACCGCCGTGCCTCAGACCTCTACCCAACTATCCCGCCCTACCTCTGATCAAGCTACCGACGCGGGGCGTTTTCGCACCGACTTCGTCCGTTTTGCGACCGCGCAAGGCGTGTTGCGTTTCGGCGCTTTCACGACCAAGGCCGGCCGCCTCAGTCCTTATTTTTTCAATGCCGGACTATTCAATAGCGGTGGCGCCGTGGGCCAGTTGGCAGAGTTCTACGCGCAGGCCCTCTTGGCTTCGGGCGTTGAGTTCGACATGCTGTACGGTCCTGCTTACAAGGGTATTCCGCTGGTAACGGCCACTGCCGTAGCGCTGGCGGCGCGGGGCTGCGATGTGCCTTTCGCCTTCAACCGCAAGGAAGCGAAAGATCACGGCGAAGGGGGGTCCCTGGTGGGTGCGCCTTTGCAGGGGCGAGTCGTCATCATCGATGACGTGATTTCCGCCGGAACCTCGGTGCGCGAATCGGTCAAGCTAATCCAGGCAGCCAAGGCCACGCCGGCGGCAGTGCTGATTGCACTTGACCGGATGGAGCGCGTCGGCGCCGACGACGATCTATCCACCTATTCTGCGGTGCAGGACGTCGAGCTGACGCATGAATGCCCCGTTGTAAGCATTGCTTCGCTGGACGACATCTTGGAACTGATCCAGCAAGATGGCGGCGGCGAGTTCGATCAGCACCGCGAAGCCGTGCTGATGTATCGGGCCAAATACGGCGTGCTTTAAGGGCCGCCTTTTCGCGGTCCCCGACCGCGCCTGAGGCGCTTTCCCTGCCGCTAGCCGCGTTGTGTCTGGGGCGGCTGCGGTCAACTCTACGGAACAGGGCGCTGCCGATCAGCATGGATACAAGACTCGACAATCGATTCAGAGGGCGTCTTCGCCTGAGACATCTTGAATTGCTCGATGCCTTGGATGCCACCGGCAGCGTACACAAGGCCGCGGTCCGGCTGAGCATGACGCAACCCGCCGCCAGCAAATTGCTGAAAGATGCGGAAGATATCTATTGCACGCAATTGTTTGTCCGGTCGGCCACCGGCTTGCGGCCGACGCCTGGCGGCGAAGCGGCGATCCGGTGGGCGCGCGCGCTTATTCATGGCGTGGGCGATTCACTGACCGAGGTGCAACTGATCCAGGAAGGCGCTTATGGGCGGGTTCGGGTCGGTGTGCTACCTGCCGCAGTCCCTGTTCTGCTTGGGAAAGCACTCGATCGTTTGCATGCCTGCTGGCCCAATATCGTGGTTCTGGCCATCGAAGGGGGCAACGACGTGTTGCTGCCGTCGCTGGCAAGTTACGAACTCGACGTTGTACTTGGACGCTTGACGGCGGGGACGCAAGAACCCCCTTATATCAGCGAGTTGCTTTACGACGAGCCGGTGCGGGTGGTTGCGCGGCCGCAGCACCCATGGTCAGAGCGCAAGAAGCTGTCGATCAAGGAGCTGGCGGCGGCGCAGTGGATATTTCCGACGGAATTCGCCCCTCTGCGCCCCCAACTGGAGCAGATGTTCGTTAAGGCGGGCCTTCCGGCGCCGCGTCCCCGTGTTGAAACGGCTTCATTGCTGCTGAGCCAGGTTCTGATCCAGAACTCCGACATGCTGTCCGTCATGCCCGGGCAGGTCGCGGTGCATTACCGAGAGCAGAAGCAGTTTGCGATTCTTCCGTTCGAGTTGCCCTTGACGATGCCGCCCGTCGGTATCGTGACGCACGCGAATCAGCCCCCCTCCCCCTCGGTGCGGCGCTTCCTTGATGTTGTCCGGGAAGTGGCCGGGCAGCACCCGCTTTAGGCGCCCTCCGGCCTTCTTGCCCGTGGCCCTTGTTTCGCGGTGGGCAACTGGGCTTTGGAGTCAGCGCAGCGGCGCCTGGATCTCAACCTGCAGTCGGCCAAGCGCTTCTATCTCAGCCGTCACGATATCCCCTTGTTTCAGGAAAGTCTGCCGTGCTGCGCCCACGCCGGCCGGTGTGCCGGTCAAGATGACGTCGCCTGGCTCCAGCGTCATGATGCGCGACAGGGTGACCAACTGCTCGCGTATGTCGAAGATCATCCCCGAGGTGCGGGCGCTTTGCTTGGTCTCGCCGTTGACCTCCAGCCGCAGGGCCAGATCGTGCGGGTCGGCGATGAATTCGGCGGGAACCAGCGGGCCGAGCGGGCAACTGCTGTCATGCCCTTTGCCCGCGACCCAATCGAATTTATAGAAGGTGTCGGGCGCGCGGTTCAGGTCGCGGGCCGAGAAGTCGATCGCCACACAGTAGGCGGCGACGTGTTCAAGGGCATCCTGGAGTGCGACCGCACGAGCGCGGCGCCCGATGACCAGAGCCATTTCGACTTCCCAGTCGAAGGAGTGGCAGTCGATCGGTAGGTGGACGGTTCTGCCGGGCCCGACTACGGCTTGGCGCGGCGGCTTGAAGAAGAAAAACAGACGCTGGGCCGCTTTGTTCTGGCTGTCCGGCACTTTCATTTCGGCCAGATGGTCGTAGTAATTCGCGCCGGCGCACAAGACTTTGCCCGGGTAAAGCAGGGGGGCCAAGGCGGGGGCATCCGCAATCGCGATATCGGCCAGACGCGGAGCTGCGTCGGCGATGCGCTTGAGTTGCACAAGTTTGCCCGTCCAGTCTTCGAATAGGCCCAATACCGTTTCCGGCATCGGGCCGAGGTCCAGCCGCGCGGCGGCGGCCTGGATCGGGTAGCAAAGCTGGCCCAGTTGTAGGCAGGCCAAGGGAGCGCCTGCATGCGAAATCGTCGTCAATGAGAACACTGCGTAGTCCTTATGCTGGCCAAGGCCAGCTCTTGATCAATCGGCGGTGAATCCGGATTCCCGTACGACGTCTCTCCATTGCTCCAGTTCGCCGCGCCCCAGGTCGTCGAGTTGCTTGGGTGTGCCGCCTATGGGCGCCATCGCCAGTTGCGCCATCTTGTCGCGCACATCGGGCTCGGCCAGCGCTTTGACTATGGCCGCGTTCAACTGTGCCACGCGTTGCGGCGCGGTATTGGCGGGAGCATAGATGGCTGCCCAGCCTATGCCTGGCGCCATGCGGTAGCCGAGCTCTGAGGCGACGGGAACGTCGGGTAGTTCAGGCGCGCGCTTGGCCCCGAAGGTTGCCAGAATGCGTACCTTGCCCGCGCGCTGCAACGCCAGCAGTTCACCGATATTCAGGATGGCGCCTGGGATTTGCGCGCCGACCAACGCCGCCACGACTTCGCTTGCCCCCTTGTAACCTATGTGTTCAAGCGGTGTTTGAGTGGTTTTGGAAAGCGTCACCCCCAGAAAGTGCTGGATGCTGCCGGCAGAGGGGGTGCCGAAAAATGCTTTGCTCGGATTGGCTTTCGCCCAGGCTATGAATTCCGGTAAGGTGCGTATCGGCGAATTGCCCGGCACGGCGAATCCCAGGTCCCACGTTAGTACCTGGGCGACGGGCGTCAGGTCGACGAAAGGGTCGTAGCCCAGTTTTTTGAACACATGCGGATAGAGGTAGATGATCGAGCCGGGCGTGACCAGCAGCGTGTTGCCATCGGGCGGTGCGGTCTTGACGGTCTGCACCACCAGCCGCGCCTGCGCGCCAGGGCGGTTTTCCACGATAACGGGCTGCTTGAGCGACACCCGCAGTTTTTCCGCAAGCACGCGGGCAATAAGGTCGATATTGCCGCCCGGCGGCAAGCCGACTTCGAGTTTCAGTGTGTGATCCTGGGCATGGGACGGCATGCCTGTGCTCGCCAGCGTCAGCAAGACCGCCAGCCCGATTCGCCTGACTCCGTGATTGAACATGAATACTTTCCTTGGTCTGACTTGCGGTTGACCTTCTAGCGGGCGGCAGCGATGACGGCGATTTCCACTTCGTATTCCGGAAATGCCAGTTTGGCTTCGACGCAGGAGCGCACGGGTTTATGGCCTGCAGGCACCCACTGATCCCAGATCTCATTCAGCAAGGGCCATTTTTTGTAGTCATCGATCCATACGGTCGCGCTTAGCAAGTGCTTGCGGCCGATGCCGATACCGGCCAGTTGTGTGTCGATGTTGGCGAGAATCTGCCTGAGTTGCCCCGCAAAGTCCTCCTTAGGGTCGTCCGCGACCTGGCCGGACATATAGACCGTCTGGTTGTGGATGACGATCTTGCTCATGTGGGCGTTTTCTTGCAGGCGTTCGATAGACATGGCTGGTTTCCCCTGGCTTGGTTGGTGTGGGGCTATTGTCTGCGCTTGTTACGCCTGCCGATAATGAAAGAAACTTATCTACCGACAACCAGGGGGAATCAGCGGGATACCCGCTATGGCAACTCTTGCTCGGTGTGTCGGCTTGAACGGTAGTCTGCTATCAGGTGGAAGGCGCACCACAACATGGGTAGAGCCAAGGCCGTGAACCCTATGCGATAGCTGCCGGTATAGCTGGACACCGCTCCGAACAGCGGTGGCCCCGCGACGACGCCGAAGAAGGTCACAAACGATGCACCGCCGGTGACGGAGCCCGCCATGCCGGGAGGCGCGCGCCGTGCCAACTCGGCCAGAAACACGCCATTCCAGCCTATGGCCGTGGCGCCGAAAACCGTCAGCAAGATCAGCAGCGCGCCGGCGGGCGCGGTGGCGGGCACCCAGGTGGTGAGCAGGCTGCAGACGAAAACGATCATTGCGAGCAGGGCCAAGGTGCGTGTCGCGCCCAAGCCCCGATCCGCAAGATAGCCCCAGGCCAGGCGACCGGCTACGCCCCCCAACTGGCAGACTGACAGCATGAAACCCGCGGTCACCAGAGAGACGCCGAGATCAGCGTTCAGGAAGGTGACGGCATAGGTGGTCAAGGATACTTGCACGGCCGAGAAGAGCAGTGAGCACAAAGCCAGCAGGCGCATGGACTTCTGAGCGCAAACTTGAACTACTGGCTGCAGCAGATGCCGGGCTCGTACGGGGCGAGGTGGGGTCAAGTCGGTATCGAACCGCGACCTGAGAGCTTGTGACGCCAACGCGCACGCAAGGCAACTTAGCGCCACCGTGTACAGACTGGCCTGCCAGCCGATTATGCTTGCCAACCAGGGCGCCGTGGCGCCGGCTACCATGCCGCCCAGAGGCACTCCAGTCTGTTTCAAGGAAAAAATCAGCGCCATGTTCCGCCCGGAACTGGTGCGCGCCAATAGATGCGAACTGGCGGGAGTAATCGGCCCGTAGCCGACTCCCAGCAACAGAGCGCCCAAGGCCATTGCTCCCACCATGCCTGTGCCTGACAAAACCAGCCCCACGGCGGCTAGTACGAGACCTACCTGACTCACACGAATGGCGCCCCAGCGCGGCACAAAAGTGCCTGACGCCAGGCTGCCCAGCATGGCGCCGACATACACGATGCCAATGTAGTAACCGACGTAGGCGGCCGACAGCCCCACCGCGGGTCCGATAAGAGGGGCCAGCACCGGCAGGGTGAGGATGCCCATCGAGGCGATTGCCTGGATGGCGAGCGTCAGGGTCAGGCCCAACACGTATATTTTCTCGGAATAATCGTGCTAGAAATGGACCGTGGTCTCCTTGCAAACTTCCAGAGCTGGATCGCTTGCAAGGGGACTGCGGCTTAAGCCAGCTTTTGTTTCAGCAGGTCGCTGACCTGTTGCGGATTGGCCTTGCCCTTGGTGACTT
>JBEBXA010000009.1:0-75017 GCA_040391825.1 Pigmentiphaga sp. | reverse complement strand
GGTCCATCAATGTGTCGTACCGCGGCACCTCGCGACGGTACGGCTCGGGCATCCTGCGGGAGAATCGAGCACGGACCCCGCAACTTTTGGCGAAGCCATGGATTTTCATAGAGAAAGCTACAACGAACGCACGTACTCGGCGGCGGAGTTTCCCGCGATGCGTCCAAAGACCGAACCCGAAATAAGACCGCTGCCGCCAGGATAGTTCGAGTAAAACAGTCCACCCAGCATTTCTCCCGCCGTGTAGAGCCCGGGAATAACGCACGAGTCGACGTCTTGTACCTCTGCGCGCGGATTGACCTTAAGCCCGCCAAAAGTAAAGGTAATACCCGTCGTTACCGGATAGGCTTCGAAAGGACCTTGATCGATCGTATTGGCCCAGTTCGACTTGTTCACGTCGAGGCCCTGCGTGCATCGCCCGTCCTTGATATTCGGATCGAATGCCTTGTCGGTCCGAATCGCCGCATTGTATTCAGCGATGGTGGTCAGAAATTGCTGCGGATTGACGCCTTCCAGCTTAGCGGCGAGTTCTTCCAGCGTATCTGCGCACACCTTCGTCACGCTGCGCAAGCGGTACTCGTCGCGTAGCATGTGCAACACCTTACTGTCGAAGACCTGATAGGCAAGCTGCTTGGGCTGCCTAGCCAACGCCAAACCGCACTCCACGTAGGTGTACATGCGAAAATCGTAGCCTTCGTCGAAAAAGCGGCGGCCCTCCGCGTTGACGAGCACGCCAAAGGGATAGCTGTGCTTCTGGAATGCGTCGCCGAACTTGAGATCACCGTAGTTCGGCGCATTGAGATCGCCCGCAACGACGTGGCAGCCGGACCAGTTGCCCGCCGGCAACGCCCCCACGTCGATCGCCATGCGCAGGCCATCGCCGGTGTTGAAACGCGACCCGCGTACCTTGGCAAGATCCCAACCCGGTCCAAGATAGCGTGCACGCCACTCGGCATTCGCTTCGAAACCGCCGCAAGCCAAGATCACGGCACCGCTCATGACGTCCTGCGTCTTGCCGTCGATCCTGGCCTTGACTCCGTGCACGCCAGCGTCATCGGCGATCAGCGATAGCGCACGCGCGTTATACATTACCTCGATGCCCCGGTCGGCCACGAGTTTATAGAGAGAGTCCACCAGGCCCGCTCCACCTCCAACGACCTCGACCACAACGCCGCCCGAAAACTTGAACTTCCCCCCCACTTTGTAGGCTTGCTTGCCATACTTTGGCACGTAACGCAGACCGAGCGACCGTAGCCAGCACACTGTATCAAAGCTGCCTTTGACTAGCGCTTCGGCCAAGTCGGGATCGCAGCGGAAGTCAGTCACGCGAAACAGATCATCGAAAAACTCATCTTCGGGATACGCGCCGAAATCGGTGTTCTCTTTCTCGTCCTCGGTCAAATCCGGAACGACCTTCATCAAATCGTCTAGGCCATCGAACGCGAAGCGCATCGAACCCTCGGTAAACCGGCTGTTCCCACCACGCTCGTCCTCGGACGCCCGTTCAAGCACTGCCACCGAAGCGCCTTGCGCCCTCGCCGCCAATGCCGCACACAGCGCGGCATTGCCACCGCCCACCACCAGAACGTCAATCTTGCGTACCATGGTTGCTTCCTTGCTGATAGGTCTGCATGCGGCCTCAAACAGGCAGCATCTTGATGGCGGAGCCGCTCCGGATGATCTCCTTATCCACTTCCGATATGCGCGAGTGATCGTGCAGAAGTTGGACATCCTTGTACTTCATGCGACCGCCCGGATCGTCGTGCGGATAATCGGTCGCGAACAAGAACTGCGAGGCACCGAGCAAGGCGATGGAGTCGGGTAGTTCCGGTTCTTCGGTCTCGATCGTGAAGAACAGGTTTTTGCGGAAATAGTGACTGACGGGTTGCAGGTTGCGGCTCTCGTATTCTTCGACCGAGGTGATGCGCTTTCCCGCCGATAGACGCTCGGCGCCCGGCTTCACCCGACGATGGAAACGCGCCTGGGCATCCTCGTCTTCGTAGTTGAGCGGCGGCTTCAGATAGGCAGCGTCGAAACGCTCGACCAAGGGTCGGATGAAAGCTGAACCTGCCTCGGTAAAAACCACTTTCAGATTCGGGTAGTCATCGAAGAGGCCACTGGTGCACAACGACACCAAACTCAATTGGCCTTCGGCCGGCGCAGCAACATCGAGACCGTCCCGCTGGAAAATGTTCAGGTTGCTGATGCGATGTCCATGCTGGATGTTGTGCAGCACGATCGGCATACCGAGCGCCTCAGCCCGCTGGAAGAACGGCCATAACTCACGCCGGCTACCCAGTGTCTCCGAAAACTGATGTTCCCGTACCGGGAAAACCTTGTCCACCGCGACGGTCTGAAAGCCATTCTTCCGCGCCCATTCCATTTCGGCGATCGCACCAGGAACATCCTGCAGGGCGACCAGCGCCGACCCAATAAGCTGGCCGGGATACTTGCGCAGCAGATTGAGAATACTGAGGTTGTACGAATGCGCCATCTGCGTGGCGAGCTCGGGCTCCAGCGTGTAGTTGAAGTAGATCGCAGAAAATTGGGGCAGCAACAATTGCTTCTCGATACCGAGCTTGTCGAACTCTTCCAGACGCAGCTCCATATCGGTCAGGCCCAAGTGCCTGCCTCCAGCGCCCGGCGGCGGTAGCGGTGTCGTTCCCTTGACGTAATGATTGCCTGGAAAACTCCAATTCACGAGCAAGCCCGAGCTATCGAATTCGAATCTCGGGCGCAGATCGGCGGTCTTGCCGCTGATGTGGTCGTAAATGTCGCGCGGAAGGATATGGGTATCCATGTCGATGATCATGAGCGAGCCCACCAGAGTTGACTGTAGGAAGGAAGGACGACCTCCATTCCCTATGCGGATGAAGGCGTCTCAGGTTGCGTAATTTACGGTCACGCCTCATCTCTGTCAATATTTTAGAAAACGGTTCTAATATTTGGAACCAACTTATTGCGCTCAATCCATGTGCGGGTTAGCCTACAAAAAAATTCGTGTTCCGAATTTTGGGACACTGTATCGAGATACTTTCCTGCGAGAGCAACGCCATGATCATCGATGCCGATACCCATTTCCTACCCCCCGACGTGTACGACTATGTCGGCGAAGAATTCGACGCCCTGCGCCCGCGCTTCACCTGGGACGAAAAGGGGCTACTCGTCGATGTCCACTTCCCTGGCGAACCCATCCCGGTCACCGGTGCGACGCCCCTGCCTCCCCCTGGCACCGGCTCACGCTATCGCGGCACCTACTACATCGATGAGCGCCTCGCCGACTACGACAAGCTAGGGATAGAGAAGCAGTTTCTCTTTCCTCAGCTTACGTCCACGATGTTCTCCTATCTGGTCGAGCCTCGGCTTGCCCAAGCAATGGCGCACTCATGGAACCAGGCGATCCTAAATCTCCTCCGGCTTCACCCCGACCGGCTGATCGGCGGCGCGCTGGTCGCGCTTCAGGATGTCGATACCGCAATCGCGGAAATGGAATGGGCGCACCACCACGGTTTTCGCGCCGTCATCCTCGACAAGGTATTCCCGGTCCACGAACACTGCTATTCCGACCCCCTAGGCAACCACCGCGAGCTGTGGCCATTCTTCGCCCGTGCCGAAGCATTGGGCATGCCGCTGTTCCTGCACAACATCCAGCATGGACATCGCATCACCAACCTTCTCAACTACCAATTCAATGGGCTTGACGTGCTTGCGCCGCAAGAAGGCCAGATGAGCCTCGTATCACTCGTCACCAGCGGCTTGCTGGACGATTTTCCCAAGCTCAACTTCGTATTCACCGAGGCTGGCGTCAGCTTCATCAAGCCACTCGTCGAACACCTGGATTCGGTATTCAACAATGAAGTCGTCGACTACGAATCCGAGGACGCTGCCCCCCGCTTCAACTACCGCAAACTCGAAGGCGGCAAGCGCATCGTTTCCGTCGACGACTACAAGCCCAAGAACAAACTGGCACCCAGCCACTACTTCAAGACCAATCTGCATTTCACAATCGAGACCGAAGAGCCTGAGCTACCGGAAGCCGTGAAGCTGTTCGGCGCATCGCAGTTCCTGTTCGCCACCGACTATCCGCACGACGACCCGGGGGGACGCATGAAATACAAGGATGTCCAGATGTTCTCGGCCAATCTTTACATTTCCGACGCCGACAAGGCCCTGATCTGGGCCGACAACGCCGAAAGACTCCTCTCTCCCAAGCAGGCCCTATAAGGGATCGGCCGATATGTCTTCCGCTACCGTATCTTCCCGGCTCGCCGCACACGTGATCCATACCAATTGGGCTGACCTGCCCACGGATGCGATCGCCGCGTCGAAGAATATGGCTCTCGATACCCTCGCCGTCGCGTGGGCGGGCACCTTAGCCCCCGGCATCCCCGAAGTCCGCGACACACTTCTCAGCGAAGGCGGTGCACAGCAAGGAAGGGTCTGGGCAACACCGGAAAGAATCCCCGCTCGATCGGCAGCCTTTCTCAACAGCGCGGCGGCGGCGGCGCTGGATTTCGATGGCATGCGGGCGACCGAACGAGGCAGCGTGCATGCCGATAGCGTCGTGCTGCCCGCCGCGCTCGCCGTAGCGGAACAGCAGCACGCCACCGGCCGCGAACTCCTGGCCGCATTGGTGCTAGGTAATGATGTTGTCACGCGTCTTGGCGCCGCCTCGTCGTTACCGCACAAAGGGTGGTATCACACATCGATCTACGGAATCATGGGCGCAGCCGCGGCGGCGGCCCGCTTAATGAAGCTGGACAGGGAGCAAACGATGCACGCGCTCGGCATCGCGGCGAACCAGGCTTGCGCAACGCAGCTGCCCAATATCGAACGCAGCCTCGTCAAACGCTATGCCTCGTCGTTCGCTGCGCAGGGCGGCGTGATGTCAGCACTGCTCGCTTCCCGCGGCATCACCGCGGCCCGCCAATCATTCGAAGGCCAATTCGGATTCTACGATCTCTATCAGAGTGGCGAACCCGACCGCCTGTTCGATGGCCTCGGCCAGACCTATCCACACGTCCAGACCGGCGTAAAGCGCTTTCCCAGCTGTGCATGCAATCACACTGCAATCGCCGCTTCCCTGATGCTCGCACGCGAATCCGGCGTCAGTGCCCGGGCGATCATTGGCCTGGAGGTCACTATTTCCCCCTACGTCCATCGACTGGTCGGCGCTCCCTTCGATCCGTCTGTCGATCCACAGGTTGCCGCCCAGTTCAGTGTCCAGTACTCAGTCGCAGCTGCCATACTGCGAAAGCGTTTCGGCGTCGCCGACATCGCACCGGCGGCGGTGCTTGATGCCGAGACGGTCGAATGGGCGCGCAAGGTCAAGGTCCACGTCGATAACAGTTGGGGTAACAGCCGCGCCGCCACCGTCGCGCTGCTGACGGCGGACGGCCGCAGTGAACGGCATGTGCCGCACATTCCCGGCTCGGTCGAATCGCCGCTCAGCGAAGCGGACCGCCTCGACAAAGCACTCGACTGCCTGCGGGCGGGTACAAATCCGCTTTCTGACGAGCAAGCCCAGCAGTTGGCCCGCCGCGTAATGAGGATGGATGAACTTACCGATGCCGGCGAGCTCCTGGCCAGCCTAAGCTAAGGATTGAAGCGCCGGGTGGTAGCCAAGGGCACGGGAAATACGTGCTGAAGTTTGCTTGAGATCTTCCGCGAAACGAACGAGCTTCGTGCGCGGGGTACGCTCTTTGAGCGCAGAAATCCCGATCGCCGCGATGCCCTCCCGGAAGGCGGTATGTATCGGAGCAGCAACCCCACAGACTCCCTCGTGCCATTCGCCGTCGTTGCTGGCATAGCCTTTCTTGCGCACGTCTTCCAACAGCCTGCGCATCTCAGCAGCCTTCGTTACCGTGCGCGCCGTGTACTTTTCCAGCGGCGCGGACAAATATTCGTCGGCGAACGCCGGATTGTATGAAAGCAATACCTTGCCGGATGCGCTGCAATGGAGCGGAGCGGCGCTGCCGATCGAAGCATAGGTACGAATGGGATATTTGCTGGCGAATACATCGAGATAGACAACCATGCCGCTGCTCATCGACGCAAGATAGACCTGCTCGCCAGTTGCCTCGTTCAGCTTCTTCAAATAAGGCTTCGCAGTCTGGACGAAATCGAGCCTGCTCAGGAGCATGCTGCCGAGTTCCCAGATCTTGAGCGTAGGAAAATACTCACCGTTGTCGAGCTGCTGCACGTATCCCGTTGCCACCAACGTGCCGAGGATGCGATGCGAATTGCTCTTGGTGATATCCAGTTTCGAGGCGAGGGCGCTAACCCCTATGGGCTTCTCGATGCGACACATATGCTCGAATGCGCGCAGAGCTTTGGCTGCGGTCTTGTCCAAATTGATGCAAGATGAAAGTTAAGGGTACGTCGAATGTATCACATAGGAATATATAAAGAACGCCATCCCATATAATGGAAAACAAGAATGCGTCGAGTGCTAAACCAGCTCCATCATTTCGAAATCGGCCTTCATCACGCCGCAGTCCGGACAGCTCCAGTCATCCGGTATGTCACTCCAGCGCGTACCCGCGACGATCCCCTCCTCCGGCAGGCCCCTCGCCTCGTCATAGACGAAACTGCACACCAGGCACTGCCACGTCTTGAGCTTCTCGCTTGCCTCTTGATTCATTCGGTCTTCCTTGAAAATCAGTACTGCTGGATTAACTCCGCCACGGACTCGCAGCGTTCCAAGTCATTGAGCTTGTCGAAAAGCGCGCGCGCATCCAGCGCCAGGCCCGACCATGCCGCGCAATCCTCGAACTTTGTCCATAGTGCATCAGCAGATAACGGCGCTTGCGGATCGCCCCGGGCATGGCGCACATGTTCGCTCTCGATCACTCCCCCGCCGGCCATCTCGACCCGGACGAAATCGTAAGGCGCATAACCAGAAGTGCCCTCCTGCTCTTCCTGCTCGATCTCGATCGCGACGAGGGGAATCAGGCGCTGGACTTCCTGGCTCAAGACGAATTCGTCCGTCAGGTCGCACAGCCCGACGCGACGCTGCGTCAATGCGCAAGCCAGGGCAAATTCGATGCTGAACTTTGCATCGATCGCACTCCGTGGCCGATGATTCTTAAGGATCACGGCATGCGAATGACTGAAGCGCACCGTCATCGCCTTGACATCGGAAGCGGCGATGCCGTGCGCACGGACGAGCCCCAGCATGGCGTCGATGGCGCGGTGCGCCCGATAGCAAACGGGATACTGCTTGATCGCGAGCCCTTGCTCGAGTAGGCGCCAGCGCGCGGGGGGCAGCATAGGGCTACTCGCCACGTCGACCTCCCCCGCTGGCGACAAGGCATGGAGATAACCCTGTTCGTGTTCAATCGCATCGCTTGCGGCCGTCAGCCCCTCGACGGCGAATCGCGCGGCAAGCAGTCCGCAGGCGGCGGCTTTGCCGGCATGCATCGGCTTGGTCATGAAGCCGAGGTTAGCCATCACGCCGCTCGCTTCCGACGCCGCGATGCCGAGCGCGCGGCTAGCCTGCTCCGGCGTCGTGCCGCGCAGTGACGCGCACGCGGCCGCCGCGCCCATCGTGCCGAAAACACCGGTGGGATGCCAACCCTTGCGCTGGTAGTTGCCGCGCTCGCGGGCGATTAGCTCGCCCCAGGTCTCGAAGCCAACGACGTAGGCCCTCAGCATGTCAATACCACTCGCATCCAGCGCCTGCGCCTCGGCGAGTATCGCCGGCACCAGAACGGCGCTCGGGTGGCTACCCTTCAGCGCAACGTCGTCGTAGTCGAGCACGTGCGCAGCCGTGCCATTCACCCATGCGGCAACCGGTGCCGGCACGCGCTGCGATCCGAAGCAAAGGGAGGACCCGCCACCCGACACGTCGCAGTCGAATGCCTTGCTCACGGCATCCACCGCGGGCTCGGACGAGCCCGCCAGCATGACGCCGACGCAATCCGCGATACCTTGCTTCGCGATCGCGAGCGCCTCCGCGGGAATATCCTCGAAGCGCGTGCGGGAAACGAACTCCCCGAGGATAGCGGTGAGCGGCGCAGGTTTCATGGCACTAGTTCCTGCATATTCTTACCAGTCAACCAAGGAGTTTCGGTCTCGAGCCGACGCTCAAGGGCATCGCGCAGCCCGGCGAACTTGCCTGTGGCCGAGATATCGTCGATACCCTCCAGCATGCGCTCCTTTCGGGCGGGCTCGATCTCGAAACGATACGTCTGACCGGCCGGATCCGTCACGACCTGGCTAGGCAGATCGATGGTGAGCTCAGCGCCTGGCGCGGCACTCAGTTGCGCCAGCAAGCCGCGCACGGCGTCTTCAGGCAACGTCACGGGCAGCAGCCCATTTTGGTACGAATTGCTTGCGTAGAAGGTCCCGAAACTGGGCGCGATAACCGCCCGTATGCCGAAATCGACGACTGCGTAAACAGCACCTTCGCGGGTCGAACCGCAGCCAAAGTTGGGACCGGCCACAATAATACGCGCACGGTCATAAGGCGCGCGGTCAAGCAGGAAATCGCCACGCAGCTTGCCCGTGCCGTCGAAGCGGTCGTTGTAGAAAAGAAAATTCCGGTATCCCACCGTCAGCGGCTTGCGCAGGAAGCGCTGCGGAATAAGCATGTCGGTGTCGATGTCAGCACGGTCCAGCGGCGCAGCGATCGCGGTCAAGCGAGTGAAAGGCTCCATCCATGTTCTCCTAGGAAAAGGTACGCACGTCGGTCAGCCTGCCGGTCACCGCAGCGGCAGCGGCCATCGCCGGGCTCAACAGGTGCGTGCGCACGCCGCGGCCTTGCCGGTTCTCGTAGTTGCGCGGAGACGTAGAGGCGCAGCGCTCGCCCGGCAGCGCAAAGTCGCCGTTGGAACCCACGCACATCGAACATGCCGAATCGCGCCACTCGAACCCCGCGTCCTTGAACACGCGATCCAGGCCGGCCTCTTCCGCGCGACGCTTCACATCGCTCGACCCGGGCGACACCATGGAGGGCACGACCGCGCGGCGCCCCCTGATTATCTCTGCCGCGGAGACGAGGTCTTCGAAGCGTGCGTTGGTACACGAACCGATGAAGACCCGGTCCACCACGATATCGGTAAGCCGCATCCCCGGTTCGAGCTTCATGTAGGCCAGCGCGCGTTCGAAATGGGCGCGCTGCTTGGCGTCCGCGGCATCGTCCGGGTGCGGTACGCGCGCGGTAATGGGCAAGGCGTGCTCGGGCAGATTGCCCCACGTCACCATCGGCTCTATCTCTCCTGCCGACAGCGAGACTTCTTTGTCGAAGACCGCGCCCGGCTCGGAAGGCAGCGTGCGCCAGAATTCGAGCGCCTGTGCCCAGTGCTCCCCGGCAGGTGCGTATTGCCGGCCTTCGAGGTAGGCATAGGTTGTCTCGTCGGGTGCGACCATCCCCGACCGCGCACCCATCTCGATCGACATATTGCACAGGGTCATGCGCTCGTCCATGCTCATGGCGCGCACCGCCGATCCCGTGTATTCAATGACGTAGCCGCTGCCTCCCGACAAGCCGACCTTGCCGACGATCGCGAGGATCACGTCCTTGGCCGTCACCCCGCGCGGCAGATTGCCTTCGACGGTGGCCCGCAAGGTTTTCGGCTTGCGAAACCACAACGACTGCGTGGCGAGGATATGCTTGATCTCGGAGGCGCCCACACCAAAAGCCAGGGCGCCGAAAGCGCCGATGCTGGTGGTGTGAGAATCCGCGGCGGTGGTGATCATCCCCGGCTGCACCACCGCGAGTTCCGCGGCCACCACGTGCATGATGCCCTGACGCGGGTCGTTCATGCCGATGAGCGGAACGCCAAAATCGCGTGCATTCTGCTCGAGTTGCTCGATCATGCGCCGGATATCCGGGTCGCGAATGGCAATCACGCCGGCTTCCCTGTTCTGCGTCGGCGCGTAGTGATCCGCGATGGCGAACTGCTTAAGCGGCCGGTGGATCTTGCGGTTCTCCAGGCGCAGGCCGTCGAAGGCGTAGAAAGGCCCCTCGTGCACGAAGTTTCGATCGATATAAATCAGCGATTCGCCACCTTCTCGTTCGGTAATCACGTGACGCGTCCAGATTTTCTCGAACATGGTATGCGGGCGCTGTGCCTCGCGCGTGCTTTCAGACATGAGCTACTACTCCTTTTTCCGGGCTCAATCGCCCCGAATCCCTGCTTCCCGGATGATCTTTCCCCACTTGACGGTCTCACTGGCGACGAAACGACGAAACTCCTCGGCGGACATCACCGAGGGCTCCGCCCCGGCAGTATTGAGATGCCCGATGAAAGAACTGGAGTTGCCGACGGCCATAAAGGCCTTCTCGAGCGTGGCCCGGATGTCTTCTGGAGTATTTGCCGGCAGCATGAAGCCATACCACGAGCCTGCGTCGTAGCCGGGCACACCGGCTTCGGCGATCGTGGGCAGGTCGGGCAGCATGGGCGTGCGCACCGCGCCGCTCGTGGCAAGCGCTCTGAGTTTCGTCGCACCCCCGGTGATGAAGGGCAGCAAGGCGGGAATGGGGCCGATGGTCATATCGACCTGCCCCGAACTGAGATCCGAGATTGACGGGGCGTTACCCTTATACGGAATATGCAGGATATCGGTTCCCGTCAGGCTCTTGAAAAACTCGGTCGAAAGATGGGTCGATCCGCCGGGACCACCCGACGCGTAGCTCAGTTTGCCCGGGCTGGCCTTGGCCAGTGCGACCAATTCCTTGACATTCTTCACCGGCAAGGCGGCGTTGACCACGAGCACATTCTGCGTCGTCGCCACCAACGCCACCGGCATGAAATCGGCCACCGTATCGAACTTGAGCTTGGAATACATCGTGGGCAGATAGGCAAACGAAGAGTTCACCAATAGCAACGTGTAGCCGTCCGGCTGCGCCCGGGCCACCAGCTCGTTGGCAATCAAGCCGCCCGCGCCCGGCCGGTTCTCCACCACGACCTGCTGGCCGAGCTTGCTTGCCAGGCCTTCCCCGGCGACGCGGGCCACCAGATCGGCCGCACCGCCCGGCTGATAGCCGACGATGATGCGGATCGGCTTGCTTGGAAAGTTCTGCGCAGCCGATGCGGTTCCCGCCGCTACACATAAACACCCGACCATGAATCGGGCAATGCCTAGTTTGCGCCTCATCTCGTCTCCTTTGTGCGCGTTGGCCGCGCTTTATACGGTGGCGGTGCCGCCGCCATCCACTGCTAAAGTGATTCCCGTTATGAACGACGCCGAAGGGCCAGCAAGAAAGAGCACTGCATCGGCAATATCGTCCGCTGCTCCCAAGCGCCCCACCGGGGGCAGACGCTTCGAAGCGGCCGACTTCAGTTGCGCATTGCTCTGCGCGATATCGTGGTGCCGGGGCGTATCGATGGGGCCGGGCGCGACGGCATTGATGCGGATGCCGCGCGACGCGTAGATGTCGGCAACACCTTTGGTCAACACATTCACCGCCGCGTTGGCGCAGCAGCCCGGCAAATGCGCTGGCGTGGGCTGGCGCCCGCCACGGCCGCTGATATTGACAATGGCGCCCGCGCCTCGCGCGATCATCCCTGGCAGCACGGCACGCATGGTCCGCATATAACCCAGCAGCTTTGCCTGAAGCACCGTGTCCCAGTCCTCGTCGCCAAGCTCGAGAAAATCTCCGAAAATAGACGCTGCGCTGCAGTTGACGAGGATATCGATGCGGCCGCAGCGACGGACGATCTCCTGCGCGGCGCGTTCAACTTGCGCCCCCAACGCGAGATCCACGGCAATGCCGCTCTGCGGCCAAGCCCCTTGTCCGCTACGCTCGCGCCACCGGGTCTCGGTCCGGCGAGACGACACCACGACGCGGGCGCCGGCATCGGCCAACGCCGCAGCAACGGTTTGCCCGAGCGCCCCCGAACCGCCAACTACCCACGCGACCGAATCGTCTATCGACAGAGAACCGGGCACTGTCTGGGAGAGCCGCTGCGCCGTCATTCCGCTTGGATCCCCGCAGCCTTCACGACCTGACTCCACTTCTTGGCGTCGGCGACGATCAGCTCCGCGAACTCCTCGGGCGTATTGACTGCGGAATCCAGCCCGAGTTCGGTCAACCGTTTTTGCGTCTTGGGATCTTCCAAGGTCCGCGCCAAGCCATCATGCAGTCTGTCGATCACCGCCCGTGGCGTACCAGCGGGGGCCAGCATGCCGTACCACGTACTGATCTCGAATCCCGGTACGCCCGACTCGCTTGCCGTCGGAATATCCGGAAACAGCGGATGTCGCGCTTCGGTACAAACTGCTAGCGCGCGCAGTTTGCCGGACTGCACGTAAGGCACCGCGGCCGGTATCGTCTGAAAAACGAGCTGCGTCTCGCCCGCGAGGACGGAATTGAGCGCCTGACCACCGCTTTTGTAGGGAACGTGCGTCATCTTGACGCCGGCCATCGTCTGGAAAAGCACAGCGGATATGTGATTGAAGCTACCGATGCCCGCGCTGGCATAGTTCAATTCGCCCGGCTTGGACTTCAGCAGTTGGATGAGTTCCGTCACCGACTTGGCCGGGATCGATGGATTCACTACCAGCAGGTTTGCGCTGTTGACAAGCCGGGCGATAGGTGCGAAATCGCCAATCGGATCGAACGACAGCTTGGGGTAGATACTGCCGTTCATCGACTGCGTGCCCATCGAACCGAGGAAAAGGGTGTAGCCGTCCGGCTCTGCTCGAGCAACGACAGCGGCGGCGATATTGCCACCGGCGCCGGGGCGATTATCGATGATCACTGGCTGCCCCAGCCGCGCGGCGAGCCGTTCGCCAACAACTCTTCCCAGGATGTCGACGGTTCCGCCGGGCGCGAAGGGAATCACGATGCGGATCGGTTTTGACGGATAGGCTTCGGCGGACCATGACGCGCCCGACACCGCGAGCAACGCAGCGGCTAGTACAGCACTTTCGATTCCTTGTTTCATGACTTCTCCTCCACCAGTAGGTGCGACCACAAGCTATCGAGCGACGGACAAGCGTCGAAGCTCCACAGCAAATCGAGCGCACGCGAGATCCGACTCTCGCCGAGGTGCCGGGAGGCCAGCGCTCTGAATTTTTTCTCGATCTCGTCATCACTCATCGGATTCATGAAATGGCCACGCGGATAGTCAACGGTCGCAAGCTTGTGCTCGCCAGCTCGCGTCACGATTTCGAGGCGGCACGGCACGCGCTCCGGAAAGCGCGCCGACAGTACAGGATCCTCTTCAACCGCCAACCGTGCTGACAGCGCATGGATACGCTCGTCAGCCAGCCGCTCCGGTTCGAAGATGGCGTCGCTGAAGCTGCCATCGAGCAGGGTCGCGGCAATCATGTACGGCAGGCTGTGATCGGCAGTCTCGCGCGTTGTCGGCCGCCATTTCTCGGGTTCGCTACCTGTCTCGCTCCAGGCGAAGTGGTAGGTATGGAGCGTCACCCGTTCGATGTCTTCCGGCGCGACCGAGTGTGCCAATTCCAGCGCGGCG
This sequence comes from Pigmentiphaga sp., assembly GCA_040391825.1. Classification (GTDB taxonomy): domain Bacteria; phylum Pseudomonadota; class Gammaproteobacteria; order Burkholderiales; family Burkholderiaceae_B; genus Pigmentiphaga. The sequence continues at coordinate 61,584 of JBEBXA010000009.1, read as the reverse complement.
GCGATCGGCCCCTGGGCATGATATTCGGCAAGGAAATACTTGAGATTGGAGTGAGCAATTCGGAAGTCACCGCCCGGCTCAAGGAATGGCGGGATCTGGAAATCGCCAATGAGCTCCTTCAAACCATGGACGCCGTCGATCGCCTGTCCCGGCCCCGTCATACCTTCTCGCGCCAGCAGGGCCGCGAACAAGCCGTTACGAGCCGCGTTGCCCGCTGCGCACCCCTTCCACGCCGAGAGCGCCCCGCGTCGTGTCACCTCAAGCGCGATGTTGGGCGTTACTGCGAGGGCAATCGCCTGCGCAGTTCTGTCCCGGTCCAACGCCAGCGCATTGCACGCTCCGGCAGCGCTGGCAACTGCCGTATAGAACACATGATCCAGGCCCTGTTCGCGCAGCTTCACCGCGCGGAACAAAGCCGAATAAATCTCGTAGGCGGCGACAATCGCAGTGATCGCCACGCGTCCGCCAGCACCTGCGATCTGTGTGGCGGCAAGCACGGCGGCAATGACATCGCTCGGATGCCCCCCACCTCCCGGAAAGGTATCGTTACCATCCAGATAGCGGACCATGACGCCATTCGCAAAAGCGGCAAGCTCCGGCAACGTACGGCGTGTCGTCCCCAGCACGCAAGCGCCGCCGGGGACCTCGGCGCGCAGGGCAAGCTGGCGGGCGATCCGTGCGGGCGGCGCATCGAAGGCGGCGACACCACAACCGAGCGCGTCTATCAGTCTCCGCTTGCAGGCGTGCACCGCGCTTTCTCCGATATGCTCGAAGCTCAGCCCGGCGGAAAATTCAGCCAATCTGGAGATACTGGCATCCACCAACGAAGGATGAGAGCTCATGACATGTCCGTATCAGAGGATGCCTGTGAAGAAATCGGACATGTCATCGATCGACTCAATATCTCGCACACGTTCAATCAATGCACTCCTTGCGCCAGGAGCCAACGCCTCTTTGCCATAACCGAAGCAGGCGTCGAGCTTGGCAAAGAGCTCTTCATCACTAGGTGGCGCTTCGGCGCTCCAAGGGAACTGATGCACCGTGCGGGACAACACCCCATGACCGCGAGTCTGCATCGATACGGTTGCGGGGACGCGCGAACTCTTGTTGCTCTCGTCGACGACAACGGCAATGCGTTCAGTCAGCTCGCGGATCGTCGGATCAAGCACTGCCCCTTCCTGGATATCGGCAATACTCATGCGCCTGCGCAAGAGCGCGCTTGCCAACGCGTACCGGACGCTGAATTGGCCGGTGACCTGCGGGCTGGACGAAGGATCGAACGGCGCACCCACCAGCCGGTGCATAAGCGGCGAGTGCGTAACTTCGATCGCGGTCACGTCCTCTGGCTTGAGGTCGTAGTCACGAATCAAGGAAAACGCCGCGTCGAGCGCCGCATGGCTGCAAGCACAAGTGGGATACTTCTTGAGATTGCTTTTCTCCAGATCGAAGCGTTCCCCCAGACTCTCGAAAACCTTCAGCGGATTGCCTTCCTGATAAAGCTGGAACAAGCCGAATCGGCCTTCGAATGCCTCTCTTGGAGCCGTCACTCCGCGTGCCGCGAGCAGCGCAGAAAAGACACCGGCACGTGCGGCGAACGCGGACTGAAGTCGTTTGGTCAATGCTTGTTCGATGTTCGCTTGCTGCGTACCCGATGCCTGACTCAGTGCGATACCGAAAGTGTGCGCGATCCCCGCCTCGTCGAGCTTGAGCAGACGCGCTGCCGCAGCGGCAGCGCCAAATACACCGTAGATCGAGGTCGTGAACCATCCCTTGTGGGCTCCCGTGATTGCTCCGCCCAGGCGGGCCGCAAGATCGCAGCCGAGCGCGTAGGCCGTCAGAAAATCCTTGCCGCTCGCGTGCCCACGCTCGGCAATGGCAAGTGCCGCGGGCAACACGCAAACATCGGCGTGCACGGTATTCACTGGGTCGTAGTCGAGCGCGGCACCGAACAAGCTGTTCAAGAAAGCGGTCGAGGAAGCTGGCAGCCTGCCACCATAGCCCCATACCGTGCTTTCGCCGGTACCTGCCTCGGCCTTCAAAAGCCCATAAGCCTCGGTCGCGCCCGGCGCATCCCGTCCCGCCCACGCCACGGCAAGCGTATCCAGCATCAGCTTCTTCGAGGCCTCGACGGTACTTCCCGGCAGCGAAGCGTAGACGAGTCCCGCGGCATGGCGCGCGATGCGCTCCGATACCGAGCCACCCTCGGTCTGCTTGTCGTTCTTGCTTGTCATGTGCTCTGCCTCTTAAAGATGGGGAAATCGGCGAAAACGCGCATCGTCATCGCGTCCGATTTGCGTCATGAGGTCGACTTCCCAAGTGAGGTAGTCCTTCATGGCCTGGTCTCGATTCGCCGTACGGTCGTGTGCTTTCACCCATACGTCGTCCGTATCGTCGGTGACACGGGCATCACCTGTTTCCAGCGGATTGCCGGCTGAACGCCAGGCGTGATTGCCGCCTTCCAGGATGAATACCTCCACACTGGCAAGAGCTTCGACCTCGGGCGCGGCGAGCTTGGCCACAACACCGTCCGCAGAGGTAAGCACGAGCGGCTTGCCGCGCGGCAGTTTGGCGAGATTTTGTGCGAGGTTGGCACGAATACCGTGCCACGCACCCGGAATGTGGCCGTCGAGATAACGTGGCTTCGAGTCGAGGTCGAGAACGCAGATGTCGCTCTCGGTCATGGCTCTCAACCCCGCCGGCGTCACACTACGGCACCTGATCCTATCCAGGCCCAGCACTTCAGTAGCCGGCACACTGGCGACCCATTCGCCGTAGCATGGGGCATTGCGCAAGACATAAACATTGTCCCAACCCATCTGGATCAGCCAAGACGCCGTCATGGTCGCCCGAACACCATGGTCGTCGACAAGGACTAGCCGCGCATGTCGAACGGCGACAAAGCTATCGGTCGCCTGCACCAACTGGCCGCCCGGCGCGGAAATACTGCCTAGCATATGTCGTTGCTCGTACTCCTCCGGGCTACGCACGTCCAGCAGATAGACCGTGCGAGACTCGCCTTCGCGCCTGAACGCGTCGAGTTCATCGGCATCGATATACTGGACACCGAAGCGTGCCGCGACCCGCTCGGCCGAGCGCAGCGCCTTATTCAGGCCTGATGTGCCCGGCGGCGGCGCGATCCGGTCCTGGCCCTGGGCCACCTGGAAGCCAGCGAGATGCCAGCCCATCGTACCGTTCTTGAGCGCCACGACGCGATTGGAAAGGCCGGTGTTGCGCAGCGATTGAGCACCAATGATGCTGCGTGTACGGCCACCGCAATTGACCACGACGAGCGTGGAGTCGGATCGAACGAGGTCATGGATCCGATAGGCGAGCTCTGCGCCGGGGCAGTCGACCGCGCCCGGAATACTGACTTTCTTGTATTCGGCCAGCGGACGGCTATCGAGAATCAGCATGTCTTCGCCACGATCGAGCCGTGCCTTGACCTCGGCTGCTTCCATACGCGGCGTTTCATCGTGGTGCTCGACAAACTCGCCGAATGCCTTGCTTGGCACGTTCACCCCCGTGTACACCTCATACCCGGCGTCCGCCCAGGCCCGCAGGCCTCCGCTCAATACCGATACCTCGCCATAACCGTGCTTCGACAGGATCACCGCGGCACGCTCGGCGAGGCCCTCTCCCCCATCGGTTAGAACAATGCGCGTCGATCTGCGCGGCACCAGCAGCGGAATCCGGATCTCGAGCTGCGACAGTGGCGCGGGGACGGCGAGCAACATATGCCCCTTCGCGAAAACACCTTCTTCGCGCACGTCCAGCAGGGCGATCTCGTCACCGTCATGAAGCATACCTTTCAACGTTGCAGCGTCGATGAATCTCTGCTTCATGGAACGCTCCTCTTGGTAGACCAGGGTTAGCTCTCAAACGAACAGCAAGCGCATAGCAAACGCTCCGAATGTCCTCTTTCGCACGAACCGACGCAGGACATCAGGCTGGGTAATTTACGATTCAAAATCCTTGCGTGTCAATATTTTAGAAAAGCGTTCCAAATGTTGATACTTAGTCATTGCACCCACTCTGCGCACAGAGTAGGCTGTGCAGCGTGGTGTTTCGGCATTCGATACCCGGTATCAAAAGATCAACGGAGACAATGATGAAATCGATCGCAATTGCGTTTGCCCTCCTGGGCTTGACGGTCGCGGCGGACGCGAACTGTGCACAGAGGTATCCGGAAAAACCCATACGCATGCTTGTCGGGTTCGCCCCAGGCGGCGGCACTGATGTCACGGCCCGCATGCTGGCGACAAAAATGTCCGAACAGTTGGGGCAATCCGTGATTGTCGAAAACCGCCCGGGTGCGGGTGGGATGATTGCCACTTCGGCGGTCGCACACGCACCAGCCGACGGCTACACACTGCTGATGGCCTCGGCGGCCGATGCCATCCAGCATCTCGTCCACAAAAACCTCAGCTACGATCTGCTGAAAGATTTCTCTCCGGTGTCGCTGGTGGTCACAGTGCCTTTTGCCCTGGTGACCAACACATCACTGGCGATCAGTAACGTCACTGACCTGATCAAGCTGGCCAGCGCTCAGCCCGGCAAGCTCAGCTACGCGTCCTCAGGCATCGCAAGCGCCGCCCATCTTTCCAACGAGCTCTTCAACACGATGGCGAAGGTGCAGATCCTGCACGTCCCCTACAAAGGAGTATCGGAAGGAATCACCGCCGTTGCCTCCGGCCAGATCGACATGGTCTTCGCTAGCTTCCCCTCGGTCATCACGCTGGCCGCCGCCAAGAAGGTTAAGCTCATCGCTGTCAGCACCCCCTACCGTAGCGTCGTCATGCCCGAGCTGCCCACCGTTTCGGAATCGGGACTACCAGGTTACGAGCGCTATGGGTGGTACGGCGTGCTGGTGCCGAAGAACGTGCCTTCCTCCATCGTCGACCGGCTGAACGCGGCTATCGTGGCCGTGGTCAGCAACCCTGAAGTCCGCGATGCCTTCGTCAAGCAGGGCCTGGAACCCAAGACGACTAGCCGGGAAGAATTCGGGCGCTTCTTGCAGAATGAGGTCGACCAATCTGCGGCTCTTGCGCAGGCATCCGGCCTGAGCGCCAGCCGTTGAGGACCGGCGCGGCTCACTAACAAGTCGCGTCAGCACCAGCGTGTTGCCGGAATGGCGCGCTTACGAGGCAGGCATTCAATCGAGTTGCTTGTAGATTTCCTGAGAAACCTGAAGCAAGGCGTTGCGATCGATCGCGCCCGACAAGGCATAGCCAAAGCGCTCGTCCACCCAATAGAAAACCTTGACCGGGCCGTCCTGTGCAAAGCGGAATGCGGTGGTTTTCTCTCCGGCGACCTCGCGCGTGACATACAAGGTCAGGCGCTGCCCGTCGGCGGCCGCATACATGAACTGGGCAACAGGTCCCTCGCCGCCCGGCAACAGCCTGCCGCCCACCAATTCATAGCCCAGCGCTCCCAATTTGGGCGGCGTCACCGTAGCGCCCAGGCGTTTGGTTAGCCAGGTAGACAGAGCCTGCTCCTGATCGCCGCCAAGCTCTACCGGGCGCCGTAACTCGGGCGCGTAAACCGCGTGGGCAACGACGGCGCGATGCGCGAAGCCCGCCTCGGCTTGCTCGATCACGACATGCTCGGAAAGCGCGGCGCGAACCGCGTGGGCCTCGGTGGCACCGCGCAGCAACCAAGAGCCTCCCCCGCTGATCACAGCGATAGCTATCCCTGCCGCCAGGCTCCGCCATGGCCATGCACGATGCACGGCTTGCAGCGGCAGCCGCAACGGCAAGGGCTCATCCAGAACGGGATCGAGCAAACCACGCAATAAGCGGTTCTGTTCCCGCCAGGTAGCAACGCGCTCGCGTGCCTGCGGATGGGTCGCCAGGAAAGCCTCGACTTCGGCGCCCCGCGCCGCAGACAACTGGCCGTCGGCATAACCATGCAAATCCGCCTCGGTGATTGGGACTTCTGAGTTGACAATTGCGGTAGGAGTTTTGTCTGTCATATCATTTCACCCGGCGCATCGTGTTGGCCGATTCACGGCCTTCCATCAATGTGCTCAGTCTCGCGCGGGCGCGCGATAAGCGCGACATGATGGTGCCCACCGGCACCGCCATCACGACCGCAGCCTCTTGATAACTCAATTGCTCGACGGCCACCAACAGAATCACCCCCCGCAAATCGGGCGGCAGACGTTGCAGCAGGCGGTCAAGGTCGCGCAGCTCCAGGCGATCGGTCTGAGTCGCTCGCACAGAGGTATCGGGTAAGTCCTCCCCCATGCTGTATTCCGGCCGACTCTGTTCTGCGCGCAAACGATCAATGAACTGGTTATGCATGATGCCGAACATCCACGCTCGCAGATCTCCACGCTTGCGCCACAGTGAAAACCGGCTCCATGCGCGCTCTAACGTGTCTTGCACCAGGTCGTCCGCACGGCTGCGGTCGGCCGTCAACCCGCGGGCATATCGCCGCAGGCTGGGAATGCAAGCCACGATCTCGGCTTCGTCGCCAGCGCGCATGGAAGTGGTCGTTCAGGGTTTAACGACGTGCCAAACATCTTTGACCTTATCTCCGGTCATCTCTCCAGGTTTGGTGTCCTTTTCAAAAAGGTAGAGAGGCTTGCCTTTGTGTGCCCACTGCTTGCTGCCATCGTCACGGGTGACAAGGGTAAAGTCGCCAGCAGCCTTGTCGGAGGCGTTTGCCATAAGCGGCGGCCAGATTTTTGCGCACGGGCCATTGCAAGAACTCTTGCCGCTGTTGGCGGCATCATTGTCGAAGGTGTAGACAGTCATGCCGGCGGTATTGACCAGGATACCGCCCTCGGTCTTGACGGGTGCCTGTGCGTAGCTTGAGACGCTGAACAACGCAGAGCTGGCAATAAGCGCAGCGGCGGCGAAACGGATGCTCATGATGGTTTCCTCTATGGAAAATGGAATAGCACCCTGTAGACGGAACAAGGTCTGCGATTATTCCCTGCCATCGAAAATAAAATTCGAGAAGCATAGGCCCCTTAAGGCATTTGCCTGGATTTCTGGAAAGCCCGTCAAGCACCAAGCGTATTGTTCTACGGCCTGGAGTCCAGGCGGGGTAAACAAGCTGCATCGTTTTCACAGGCTGTCCGCAACCAATCAAAGAACTCCCGCACCGCGGGCGACTCCGCATGCCCAGCCGGACAAACCGCGTAGTAGCCTGTCTCACGATACAACACCGGTTCGAACGGGCACACAATCACCCCTTCCGCCAAGCCGGCCGAAAGATACTTCTGCTGGGTAATACCGATGCCCATCCCTCGCAGGGCAGCCTCGTAAACCAGCAGCAAATCATCCAGGTGCACATGAGAAGGAGCGTCCACATCAATGCCGCCTGCCGCCGCGATCCATTCCGGCCAATCCCTGGGGCGACGGGAATGGTGCAGCAAGGTGTAACGCGCGATGGCGTCAAGCGCAAGCGCGCCGCCCGCATCGTTCAAGTATTGTGCGCTGCAAAAAGGTTGCAAGGCATCGCCAAAAATCTTGTGCCCATGCAAGCCCGGCCATATGCCACGACCATAGCGTATCGCCACGTCGATTCCATCGCGGCTAAAGTCGGGCGCATCCATGCCGGTGGTGATATTGATCTCGACATGGGGGTGTTTCGCCTGAAAATCGGGCAGCCTGGGCAAGAGCCAACGCAACAAAAACGTGGTGTAGGCACGCAAAGACAAGCGCTGCTTGCCAGCGACCAGTCGGGTCTGCTCGGTCGCATCGCCGATTTCCTGGAAAACTTCGATCAGACGGCGTGCGTAGGCCTGCCCCGTGGGCGTCAACTGCAAGGACGAAGGTTTGCGCTCGAACAGCCTTACTCCCAGGTATTCTTCAAGAAACTTGACGTGGCGGCTGATTGCCGCGGGCGATACCGTCAATTCGAGCGCAGCCTTGCTGAAACTGCGGTGTCTAGCCGCCACTTCGAATGCGTGCAATGCATTGAGTGGCGGAATCTTGCGTGCCATAGCGTCTTTCCCTGTTGCCAGACGCATAGGCTAACCTATCTCCTGCCCACAGCCAGGCAGACTTGGGATGAAGGGCCGCGCTTGAGTTCATCGCAGATGAACCAAGCGGCATCGATCTGCCTGGACAGATCGATGCCGCTTTCTATACCCAGGCCATCCAGCAGGTAAACCAGATCTTCCGTTGCCAGATTGCCTGCCGCACCGGGCGCAAATGGGCAACCTCCCAAACCGCCTACCGACGAATCAATCACCGCAATGCCTTTTTGCAGGGCCATGTGCACGTTGACCAGGGCTTGGCCATAGCTTTGATGGAAATGCACGGCGACGGCCTCGACACCGATCGCTCCACACACCTCATCCAGCAAATGATCGACGCGCCCGGCAGTTGCCGTGCCCAGGGTTTCACCCAAGGACACCTCGTAGCAACCGATGTCGCGCAAACCACGCGCCAGTAAAGCGACCGTTTCGGGCGCCACCGCCCCTTCATAGGGGCAATCCACCACGCAGGAAATATAGCCACGCACACGCAATTTGCTTTGCAGCGCCCGTCGCGCAATATCTGCCGCCCGTTGCAAGCCTGCCCTGACCGAACAGTTCGTGTTGTGGTTCGAAAAACTTTCCGACGCAGCAATGAACACCGCCACCTCTTTCGCCCCTGCCGCCAAAGCATCATCCAAACCCCGCACATTGGGCACCAGCACGGGGTAATCGATCGCATCGTCCACCGGCAAACCCGCCAGCACTTGATCGGTATGCGCCATTTGCGGGACGCGTTGGGCAGACACGAAGCTGCCCACTTCAATGCAACGGTGTCCGGCCAGCGCCAGTTTGCGGATCAAGGCTATCCGGGTTGCCGGCTCAAGATGGATTTTTTCATTCTGCAGCCCATCGCGCGGCCCCACTTCGACGATGCGCACGCGCTTGGGATACACGCCCGGCCGGCTAGCCGATGAAGCCGCTGGCGTCACAATGCCGACTCCACCGCGGCAACCATGTTTTCAATATTGGTAAAAACCTGTGCATGGGCTTTGAGCAAAGCGGCACGCTTGGTTTCTACAGTACCAAAATCGCCATGCACCAGGGCTCCGGCATGCCCCATGGTGACGCCCTCTTTTGCTTGGCTGCCCGCCAGCAACACGAACACCGGCTTGCCCAGTTTTTCCTGCAGCATGCGCGCTGCCAGCTCTTCTTCCTCAGTGCCGCCGATCTCGCCCACGACCACGATGGCGCGGCTTGCTTCGTGTTCGGCAAAGAACGGAATCAAATCGGCAAAGCGCGTTCCTTTTACCAAGTCGCCCCCTACCCCTATCCAGGCGCTTTGCCCTATGCCTCGTTGCACCAGGCGATAGCAAACCTCGTAGGAAAGCGTGCCGCTTTTTGACATGACGCCGATGGGCCCGGGCAACAAAGATGCATTGGGTAAAAAGCCCAGTTTGATTTTTCCTGGTATGCACAAGCCGGGCGTCGATGCCCCTACCCATTGCACTCCCGCGGCATCCGCCATCACCTTGATCTTCATGGCGTCATGCACAGGCACACCTTCCGCCACCGTCACGATCAGCTTGATGCCCGCATCGATGGCTTCCTTCACTGCCGCCATCACGGCCAGCGGCGGCACCATGGCGATTGAAACCTGCGCCCCACTCGCCTGAACCGCATCGCGGCAGTTCTGAAACACCGGCACACCGTCCAGGGCTGTGTCGGTAAAAGATTTGCTGGTGCTGGTGCCCGCCACTACGTTCGTCCCATACTCTCGCATCAGGCGAGTATGCAAACGCGCGGCACGCCCGCTGATCCCCTGCACCAAGACGGGTGTCGCGCCATTGATATCAAACCCGTGCTTCATACCGTGCGGCCTCCCGCCAATTGCGCGACACGCGCAAGCGCCTGTTCCAGATCAACCTCCAGAAAAATCGGTGATTCGGCCTCGGATAACACCTGCTTGGCCTCATCCAGTCCATTACCCACCAGCCGCGCCACCACCGGCACCGAACGCAGTGCAGGCACCCGTTCAAGCGCCTGTAACAGCAGGCGGGCAAACTCCCCCAAGTGGGTAATACCCGCGAAAATATTGACGAGTATGACTTTGATATTTTTGCCTTGCCGGATGCGCTCAAGCACAACCACCAGGCGATGCGGGTCGCCGCGCATTTGCCCGCTGCGCATGTCGACGAAATTGAAAGCGCCCAGGCCAGAATCGGCCAACTGGTCTACCAGCATCATGCTCAGACCTGCGCCTGTCGTGACCAAGCCCACAACACCCTCTGGGTCCAGATCCACATAGTCAAAGTCTTCCTGTAACTTGAACCCGGTCTCTGGATAAGCTTCCTGGCGCGCATGCACCATCTCGACCAGTTCCGGGTGGCGTGCCAGCGCATTGTCATCCAGGATGAGCTTCGCATCGCCTGCCGTCCAACTGCCATCGTCGTGCAGGAATAGCGGATTCACTTCGACCAGCAAAGCTTCGAGCTGAAAAAACGCAGCTCCCAAGCGCATGAGCGCTTTCCCCAAAGGTAAGCGACTCGCCGGTGGAAGCGCCGCCAGCAGTGCCGGCAAAGACTGCTCCAGCGACTGCATGTCGGGCGCGCAAACACAAGACTGGAGCAAGCCTTCCGTCTGCGCCAGCGATTCAATTTCGACCCCGCCCTGATGCGACAGCAGCACCCGCACGCCACCGCTTTGCGGATCGGCGCCCAGACTGATATATGCCTCGCTGCCCCCTCCAATTTGTTCTTCTACCCTGCAACCTTGCACCAGATGCCCTTTGAGCCGACAGCCCAGCAGATCGGCAAGATGCTGCCTCACTTCCTGCAATTCCGTTGCCACGCGTATGCCACCCGCCTTGCCGCGACCGCCCGCGGGTATCTGCGCCTTCACCATCCAGGGCCCCGAAGGCAAAGGCACCGTATCCAGTTCCGCCGTAGAGGTCAGCAACACCCCAGCCGCAACGCGCACCCCACGCTGCGACAGCAGCATCTTTGCATCATGTTCAAGTAACAGCATCTTCAGTTCTTCCTGCGTTCGGGACGGGCTCCAGCCACGAATGACTGGAGTTTTTCCTGGCGCTCGGGTGCGGCGGCCGCAATCTGCAGTAAGCGGTCCTCCAGCTCTACACCGGCGCTCAATGGCACATCGAAGGCCTGTCGTATTGCCTGTTTGACCATCGCCACAGCCGTAGCGGGGCGCGTCGCCAACAAGTGCGCAGCCGCCAGCGCACGCTCGTGAACTTCATCGGCAGGCACGACCGTGCTGACAATGCCCAGGCGACAAGCCTCATCAGCCCTTATGCGCTCACCGCTAAGAATCAGCCAACGGGTACGAACCGCGCCCAGCAGACGCGGCAATGTCTGGGTAGACCACCCGCCCGGAATCCCCGACCACTGAACTTCCGGCAACGCGAACTCGGCATCGGCACTGCTAATGGCAGCATCGGCGTGGAAAAGAATCTCCATACCTCCACCGATAGCATGACCATTGACCGCCAGCACCAAAGGCTTGTGAAACCTGCTCAAAGCATTCCACAATGCCAGCAGCGGTCGCCTCATTTCGGCATCTCGACCTGGGTTGGCCTGCCGCTCTTTCAGATCGGCCCCAGCGCAGAAAATCTTGCCATTGCCGCCGCTCAACATCACCGCTCGCACAGCCGGGTCAGCGGCCGCCGCATCCAGCGCCGCATGCATCCGGCCGCACAAAGCCACGCTCAAAGCATTAGCTGCCGTGGGCCGATTCAAGGTCAGCACCAACACATCGCCTACCATCGCTTGCAAAAGCAGATCGTCACCTGCCGAAGTCGTCATGTTGCCCTCCTGATCCGCGCCAAACCATGTACTTGGCAGTACGGCGCATCGCGGATATGGAATCATGAATCACTATTGATCGATCACTGCCCAACCGACCCTACGGCGCTCAATGCGAGTTATACAACTCGGTCAGGCTCAGGATGCCATCGGGTGAATCCAGCTTCATCAAGCGCTTCGCAATCAAATCCTTCAAGGTCTCGGTTGCGCCACCGCCCAAGGTGCCGTAACGCGCACCCCGGTACAAGCGCGAAACCAGGTATTCGTCGGTAAAGCCATAACCACCGTGCACTTGAATGGCCTCGCTGGTGACCCGGATCGACATTTCATTGGCGGTAATCTTCGCATTGGCCGCCAGGAAAGGATCCGGAAAGGGATTGGCCGACAGGCATGCGCGATACAGCAAAGAACGAGCGCCTTCGATATCGCGATACATATCGGCGATCTTCCATTGAAGCCCTTGGAACCCGGCAAGCGACTTGCCGAATAGATTGCGCGACTTCACATAGGCCAAAGCCTCATCAAAAGCCCCTTCAGCCAGGCCCAGAGAAATGCTGGGGTTTAGGCAGCGCTGTGTATTGAATGCCGTCAACAGTTCCCTGAAACCGTCTTTGCGAATAACCAGATTTTCCAGCGGAACTTCGCAATCGTTGAACTGCACTTCATGCAGGTTTTCACCACCCATCGTGTGATACGTGCCGGTAACTTCCAGCCCGGGAGTGTTGCCTTCGATCAGCACACAACCTATCCCCTCGCGCCCGGGTTCGCCGTTGATGCGAGTGAAAACGACAAACATGCCTGCTTCTGAAGCCCGGCTGATCAAGGTCTTGGTTCCGTTCACGATGACGCGGTCGCCCTTGATCACGGAGTTGGTGCGGTAGTTGGCGACATCCGTCCCGGCATGAGGTTCGGTCATGCAGACCGCCAAAATGCACTCGCCGCTGCACACCTTGGGCAAGATGGCCTGCTTGATGGATTCCGGCGCGTACTTGGCGATCACCCGCGTTTGCACTCCCGCTTCACCCAGCACGGCCATCGCCGTTACATAACAAACCTTGGCGATTTCCTCCAGGATCAGCGCAGTGTCGAATATCGGCAAGCCCAGGCCGCCGTACTCTTCAGGCACCGACATGCCCAAGACCCCAAGGCCGGCCAAGGCCCTGATATTTTCCCAAGGGAAGGTGCCGTCCATATACTGCAGGCCACGCTGGCGAAATTCGCCTTGAGCCAACTGGCGCACTGTATCAACCATCTGGCGTCGCTGTTCCGACAAATTGGCGTCCATATTGCGGTCTTCCCTTGCATCGTCATATTGGGCTCAAGCGTAAAGATCCACGCTCGGCCTAGCAAGATTCAATTGCTGGGGGGCAGGCTCAGCTTTTGTTGGGCTATAGTGAAATCATCAGCGCGTGGCCCATGCCGCTCAACACAGCAGGAACATCTCTATGCCCGAAAAAATGTCTGAAAAAGAAAAGATGCTGGCCGGGCAACTATGTATGTCCAGCGACCCCGAACTTAGCGCCGAACGACGCAAGGCCAAAGGCCTGTGCGCGCGCTACAACCAGAACCTGGCCGACCTGGACACGAGCATTCTGCAGACTCTGTTCGGTAGCCCGACCGATGCGCATATTGAACCGCCTTTCTTTTGCGACTACGGCTACAACATTCGCATCGGGCAAAAGCTATTCGCCAACCACAACCTCGTCATTCTCGACTGCGCGTTGGTCACCCTGGGCGACAACGTCTTGATCGGACCGAATGTGGTCATCTCCGCCGCGACGCACCCTACCGACCCCGCCCTGCGCGCCTCTGGCCTGGACTATGCTCAGCCCATCACCATCGGCAACAACGTCTGGATCGGCGCCAGCGTAACGATTTTGCCCGGGGTAACCATAGGCGACAACGTCACCGTGGGCGCCGGCAGCGTGGTAACCCGCTCCCTTCCCGCCAATTGCGTTGCAGCCGGAAACCCATGCCGGATCATCCGAGAGGTATAAGTTCCAATTCCCTATTCGAGGTTCCGTCTTATGCCATACAGTGCAGTCACAGCCTCTAGACGCGTCTTCCTCGCCTCATGCACGGCGCTTGCGCTGTCGATCGCCGGTTGCGCAAGCATGGTCCACCACGACCCGGTGCGCATCGATGTCGTTGGCTTGGAGCCCTTGCAAGGCCAAGGCATGGAAATGCGTTTCAACGTGAAACTGCGGCTGCAGAACCCCAACGAAGCCGCCATCGACTACAACGGCATAGCCATCGAACTTGACTTGAACGACAAGTCTTTCGCTACCGGGGTCAGCAGCCAGAGCGGTCGCGTGGATCGCTTTGGGGAAGCCATCATTCTTGTGCCCGTTACGGTTTCCGCGTTTGCCGCGGCAAGGCAAGTATTGCGCATGGCGGAAGGCGGCAAGCTGGACAACATACCGTACGGCTTGCGCGGCAAACTGGCCGGTGGATTATTCGGCACCATGCGCTTTACCCACCAGGGTACTTTAAGCCTGCCCGGCAGTGGCCAGACGGGCAGTTAAGCCAACCGTCAAGAACGGCAAAAGGGGCGGCTAAGCCGCCCCTTTTATCTTGCAGAAAGCGTCGGTCAGCCGACGTACATTGCCTTACCTTCGCTCAAGCGCAACCAACCTTTTACGATGCGGTAGATATACCAAATCGCGGCTACGCTCCAGATGACCCAGCCGATCAAAATAAAGACTGTGATCGCGCCCAGCACGCCCCAAAGAACACTGAACCAGAAAGTGCGTATCTGCCAGCGAAAATGGCTTTCCAGCCATGTGCCGGCTACGTCTTCCTTCTTGATGTAGTTGATCACGATGGCCACGATGCAGGAAATACCGATCAGTAGCGACAGCGCATACAGGCCATATACGACCATGGTGACGGTCTTGGCTGACTGCAGTTCTTTAGAGTCGACAATGACATCGTTCATAAACATGCTCCCAGTGGACAATCTAATAGGTACACCGCGTTGCGCACACTTAGGTCAAGTACGCAGCTTGACCTGGCAGAGCCCTTCGCAGCCTTAGTATCCACCACAAGCAGTGAGCCTTGCGGCACATACTGCGGCAGGCTGCGCAGCACGGCGTCCCTCTGGGGTGATCGTAAACCATTGCGGCAGGATTTGGCGTACGGCGCGACACGGCCGCTTTCAGACAAGGCCCCCTAGCGCCACCGCAGGTTTCAGCCGGCATTAGCCATCGAAGCCTGAACAGCGCTACGTAACGCTTCGTCCTGGTAGTTCAGCATGGCCGGCCTCGACTTACCCAGCATGACCTGGAAATAGACGGGTTCAAGGCTTGAGTTCATATACCCGTGCATGACACCGGGTGGACACGATATGCACTCCCATGGCCCCAGGCGCGCCTCGAATCGCCGGCCCTTCTCGTCTTCAAGAAAAACATCCAAAAACCCCTGCAGTACAAAAAAAACTTCTTCGACCTCATGGGTGTGGGCGGCATTCCCTTGCCCCGGTGGCACGTACATGACACTAAGCGTAAAGCCCAGAGGAGCGATCGCATCCGGATCGCCATGCTTGGCCGAGCCTCCCGCCCCTATGAAACGGTGTTGCGCACGCCGGAAACCCTCAAGCTTGGCATCCTCAAAAGCGGCCCAATCGGGCTTGCGATCCCGAAACCGTGCAAGGTGTCGCCTGCCGATTTCTTCTATCGGCAGGTTTGCAAGTTCCGGGCTAATGGGATGCTGGTCTTCACTCATCTGCAACAAACTCCTTCTTCCAGTTTTATCGACCGCTGTCAGGCCGTATTTATGCAACATTCATCATCACCGCGCAGCCAGCGTCTCATGAGAGCACTGATCTCGGCGGGCTGCTCTAAAGTCGAGAGGTGCCCGCACCCCGGCAACATGTGCAATCGAGCACCCGAAATTGCCGCCACCAGATCGCCTTGAGACGATGGCGGGGCGATAGCGTCTTCCTCGCCGCCAATCACCCAAGTCGGACAGCGAATAAGCCCAAGAGCAATATCGGGTCGAACCATGTTTGCTTGCTGCTGGCGAATAAAAACATCGGCGCCAAGATTCCTGGACATGGCTTCGACGCGGGACAGCAATACCGGGTCTTGGGCCGCCTTCTCGCTCAGCAGCGATGGCATCAAGCGATCTACTACCCGCTGGAAATCTGTAGTTCTGGCAAGCGTGATCAACTCTTGCCGCCGCTGCTTGCCTGCCTCCGAATCACGGGCATGCGCTCTTGTATTGAGCAATGCCAATCGGGTTACCCGCTCAGGAGATTGAACAGCAACCCCCGCCGCCAGATATCCGCCCATAGATAAGCCGGCTAGCGCGAAGCGCTCGAACGGAACTTCCTTGAGAATTCGATCAACTATGCAGGGTAAGGAATCGTCTCGTGCAATATCCGGCACCCAGCAATCAGCGCAATCCTGCAGGTCAAGGATCTGCTCATGCCAGAGTACAACGTCGCAAAGCAAACCTGGAATCAAGACCAGCGGGGTCTTGCCGGATCTTGGTGTATTCATGCCCATGTGCTCCACGAATCTGGTGCTAATTGGCGGAAACTCCTGCCTGCTTGACTAAAGGCGCGAGACGCTGAAGATCCTGATGCAGAGTCGTTCCCAGTTGCTGGGGAGTCAAAGCCACGCTCTCGAAACCCATGGTTCGCATACGCTCGAGCATCGCAGCCGATTTCAAGCTCTTGTTGATTTCGGCGTTCAGCTTATTAACAATCTCGCTCGGCGTGCCGCGCGGGGCAAAAATGCCGTGCCATCCCGCGGCGACTTCCATGCCGGAAACCCCCGCTTCCTTCATCGTCGGCACGTCCGGGAAAATGGCCAAGCGCTTCGGTCCGATCACAGCCAAAGCCCGAAGCTTTCCAGCTTCAATATGCTGCATGGCCGTTCCTGAATCAAACATGAAGTCGATCTGGCCTGCCAACAGGTCGTTCAAGGCAGGCGCGATGCCTTTATAGGGAACATGAGTAGCACGTGTCCCAGTTTGAATCGACAACAGTTCAGCGGCGACGTGAGGCAAAGACCCATTGCCGGAAGACCCATAGTTAAACGTTCCCGGTTTAGCCTTGAGCGCTTGAACAAACCCCTGCATGTTGTCCACGTTCAAGCGGGGATTCGCGACCAGCACCATATTCAGGCCAGCCGTCATGGCAACTGGAACAAAATCTTCCTCAGGCTTGAAGGGAACTCGCTCCAGAACAAACGGATTCAAAGTAAAGGTGCTGGAACTGAGCATCAGCAAAGTGTAGCCGTCCGGAGCGGCACGCTGCACATATTCAGCAGCGATATTGCCATTGGCGCCCGGCCGGTTCTCAACCACGACAGGGTGGCCGAAAGACTTGGAAAGATCCCCTGCGATAGCACGCGCAATGGCGTCAACCGAGCCCCCCGCCGCGGTCGTCACAACGATTGAAACTGCACGAGAAGGAAAAGCGGGGGGTTGCGCGTAAGTAAGCGGAGCAAAACCAGCAAGCGCAATCGTCGCGAACAGTTTGATCAACATGGCAAGTTCCGTATTTATTCGAGCCCAAAGCGGTCAGCCGCACGGCTCAATTCTTCAGTGCAAGGCTAAGCCCTGGAGAGGTGTGCCGCGTAAGCAGCTCTTCAGCGCAAAGTTTATGTTGCTCGTCACAAACCGTTTGCCTAAAGTACTTAACTTTAAGTTAAGTACTTTGCCATGAGAAAACCTGCCCTCAACGGTCGCCATTTACGCACCTTCGCCTGCGTGATGGAAAGCCGTGGCTTGGCCGAAGCAGCTTTAAAGCTAGGGATTTCGGAAGCAGCCGTCAGCAAAACCCTGCGGCTTATCGAACAAGAAATCAGTGTCAAGCTTTTCACTCTTGAAGGCGGGCGCTTAAGGCCAACGGCCGCAGCCAAACAATGGCTGCCCTATGCACAACGCGCGGCTCAACAGTTGGAGACCGCCGTCAGCTTCGCATATGACATGAGTGCCGGCAAACCCCGGCCGATTATCGTTGCCGCCCATGCGCCGCCGCTGATCGCCATAGTCCCTAAAGCCATCAAGCGTTTCTGTACCGAAACACCAGACGTGGAAATAGACTTACGGGTGGAAGGCCCCCACGACGTCCTGGAGTTGGTTGCACACCAGGAAATTGACATCGGAGTAACCAATCAACCCTTGCCTCAGGCACAAAGCAATCTGGAGTTATGCAAGAAAAAAACGATCTCGGAAGACTTGTTGGTCGTAGCGCTACCCAAACAGCACAGGCTGAACTCGCTTAGCGTGATTCGCCCCGCGGACCTGCTTGGCGAACGGATCATTGCACTACCCGACGACTCTCCCACCACTATCCTGATCGAAGCGACCTTTCATGACGAAGGGGTAGAAATCACCGCTCCTATTCTGGCAAGAAACTCGTTGGGTGTATGCGCACTGGTTCGCGAAGGGGTCGGCATCGGCTTGATCAACCCCTTGTTGCTGAGCAATGGTATTTTTCCCGGCGTGACGACTCGTCCGTTTCGCCCACGGATTGCGCTCTGGACCGAAATCTATTATTCCTCGCTGCGACCTTTAACACCCGACGCCCTGCGCTTGGTCAAGCATCTCGAAGACGTGGCGGCGGAACTGCAGACCGGGGGGAAATCGTCATCCAGAAGAAAACTTGGCGGCGGCTAAGATCGCAGCGTAAAGCACGAAGGGCTGCGACCTTATCCACCGATGAACCTCGACACACAAGAGGCGTCTCTACTAGCGGCCGGTACTGATAAATTCCAGTATATTTTGGCCTAATACTTCTTCCGCCGTATTCATGTGCGAGACGATAGACGTATGGTTGTGACCCGCCATCCAGACAAACCGGGGCGACCGACGCTGGGTAATGGACAGCTCGTTGAATAGCTCGGCGCAATGCACATCGATAAGCGGGTTTTCGTACTCAGCGACCGCAATCATCACAGGCAAACCAGCTAGCCCCCCGCCAGGCCGTGCATGGGTAACGGGCGAACCCTGCGCCATCAAGTCGGTATCCGTACCGTAATAGGCCTCGACTCTACTAGCGTTGGGGTTTTCAGGGCCGTTTTCCGCCCGCACCCGACCTGAGACGACGATGAGGCCGGCCAGCCCAGAACCTTCGGCGGGTTGAAACTTTGCGTCGCCCGCGTAGTGGCCCGCATGGGTAGCGCCCGCCGAATGGCCCATCAGGTAGATGCGATCCGGATCTCCACCCCAGCTTGCCGCATGCGCTCGCACCCACGCTACCGCGGCAGCAATATCTTGCGTTCCGCTCGGGTATTTGAACTCGGGTGCCAGCCTGAACTCGACATTGACCCCAATCACGCCATGCCTTGCGAAATACCACAACACGTTGGAGTAGACCTCGCTGGTGCGATCCTTGTCCCCATCCACGAAGGCCCCGCCATGCACAAACATCAGAATAGGCGCCGCCTGCTTGGGGTCCAGGCCTTCCGGCTGATAGAGATCCAGCACCTGCCTTGCGTGATCGCCATAAGCGATGTTCTTGGACACCCTGCCCAGCTTGGGAGCGTTAGCCAATAGCTTGCTGAACTCTTGCACCATGAGTTTGACATGGGCTTGCACGCTGGTCCCCCATTTGGGGCCGATCTCGGCCATGAGCGTGCGCAAGGTATCGGGGATAAGAGGTGATTGGCGATTCATGTGAGATGGTGACTGATTAGGAATTGGCGTTCTATGAACTTGTGCTCGCACTGCTCAACAACATCGCGAGACTGTGTGCAGCAGCAAGTATGACCTTAATACCTTAAGAAAAAATAGCATTGTCCGGTCGCGATGATGGTCACGAGGCACCATTAACGCTAAGCTTAGCCGCTATCTGAGAATATGTGTTTGTACGGTATTACTTGCCAAGCAAATAATCGTACGAAACAATGATCAAAACAGAGCGGGGGGAAATAAATGGGCGAGTATCGAAAACTGTGGTGGGCGCTGATCCTTGTTCTAGGAGTCACCTTTTCCATTCTTGGGTTTTCCGGGGTAGAAATCTACAAGCAAGCGCCCCCCATCCCAAGCAAAGTTGTCAGCACTTCAAATCAAGTACTGATGACCGAGAAAAACATTCTCGATGGCCAAACCGCTTGGCAGAGCACCGGCGGCATGCAAATAGGCTCCATCTGGGGCCATGGCGCCTACCAAGCCCCCGACTGGAGCGCCGATTGGCTGCACCGCGAAGCGATGGCCTGGCTTGAATTGGCAGCCAGGGAAACCGCAGGCATTGCATTTTCCGAACTTTCCCCGGAACAACAAGCCGCACTCGAATATCGCCTGAAGACCGAATATCGCCGCAATACCTACGATGCGCAAAGCGGCGTCGTTACGATCTCGGATCGCCGTGCGCAAGCCGTCAAACAAACGGCAAGCTACTACCAGGATCTGTACGGCCTGGCGCCTTCGCTGCAGTCCACGCGCGAAAGCTATGCAATGAAAGAGAACACGCTTCCCGACGCCAAACGGCGCGAAGACCTGGCGAACTTCTTTTTCTGGACGGCCTGGGCCGCCACGACCGAACGCCCCAACAGTGTCGCCACCTATACCAATAACTGGCCACCCGAGCCCTTGGTAGGCAACCACCCCACCGCGGAAAACGTGATCTGGTCGTTGATCTGTGTGATCTTGCTGATTGCGGGCGTTGGTTTGCTGATCTGGGGCTGGGCATTTCTACGTGACCATGACCCCGAACCTCAGGCCCCAACGACCGACCCAATCAGCCAGGGTGGGCTCACTCCTTCGCAAAGAGCACTGGGAAAATACCTGTTCGTAGTGATGGCGCTATTTATCTTCCAGGTCATGCTGGGCGGATTCACCGCGCATTACACTATCGAAGGCCAGCAGTTCTACGGCCTTGATGTCTCGCAGTGGTTCCCCTACTCGCTGACGCGAACCTGGCATATTCAAAGCGCCATTTTCTGGATCGCAACCGCCTTCCTTAGCGCCGGCCTTTTTCTTGCCCCCATCATCAATGGCGGCAAAGACCCGAAATATCAGAAACTCGGCGTCAATATCCTATTCGCCGCCTTGCTCGTTGTCGTCGTGGGTTCATTCATCGGCAACTACCTGGCTATCGCCCAGGTCATGCCCGCCAAGCTCAACTTCTGGCTGGGTCACCAAGGTTACGAATACCTAGACCTCGGGCGAATCTGGCAGATCGCCCTGTTTATCGGCATCGTGTTCTGGCTGGTCCTGATGCTGCGCGCCATGATTCCCGCCTTCAAACAGAACGGCGACAAAAACCTGCTGGCTCTGCTTTGCGCCTCCACCATCACCATCGGCCTGTTCTACGGCACGGGTTTGTTCTACGGCGAACGCACCCACATCACCATCATGGAGTACTGGCGCTGGTGGGTGGTCCACTTGTGGGTGGAAGGCATCTTCGAAGTCTTCGCCACCACTGCCCTCGCCTTTATTTTTTCCAGTATGGGCCTGGTTTCGCGGCGTGTCGCCACCGCAGCCAGCCTGGCGGCGGCATCGCTATTCATGGTGGGTGGCGTCCCTGGCACCTTTCATCACCTGTACTTCTCGGGAACCACGACTCCGATCATGGCGATCGGTGCGGCATTCAGCGCGCTTGAAGTCGTTCCGCTGATCGTGCTGGGCTATGAAGCATGGCAGCACTGGAAGCTGCAAGAACGCGCGCCCTGGATGGAATCCGTCAAGTGGCCGCTAATGTGCTTTATTGCCGTGGCATTCTGGAACATGCTGGGCGCAGGCGTTTTTGGTTTCATGATCAACACTCCAGTCGCTCTCTTCTACTTGCAGGGCCTCAACACCACCGCGGTCCATGCGCACGCCGCCTTGTTCGGCGTATATGGTTTCCTGTCGATAGGCTTTGTGTTGCTGATCTTGCGCTACATCCGTCCCACCCTTCAGTTCAAGCAAGGTTTGATGAAAACGGGGTTCTGGAGCCTGAATGCCGGTTTGGTGCTGATGATATTCACCAGCCTGCTGCCCATCGGGCTCTTCCAATTTCATGCCAGCCTGAGCGCAGGCATGTGGCATGCCCGCAGCGAAACATTCATGCAGCAGGAATTCCTGGAAACCTTGCGCTGGGTACGCACCTTCGGCGATGTGGTGTTTATCGTCGGAGCTGTCTGCATCGCGTGGCAAGTGGTGATAATCGGCTTGCTGCACAGACGGCCGAAGATGCAGGGTAAAGCCGTGCTGGCTAATTCCTGACGGCATTAAGCGCTTGGGGTCCCCTGAAACCCGCTGTCCCGAGCAAGCCCCACCCCGGGGCACTCGGGACAGCACATTCACCAGCCGCGTCAATGAACGATTTTTATGCGGCTTAACAAGCGCTTCTTGTCATCGATATCTTTTTGCAAACGCTGCGCGAATACTTTTGCGTCGGCAAAATAGACGGTGGGCTGGAATGCCGTTTTTGCCGCCCTCGCATAAAGTTCATCACGAGCCGCTCCGCCGCAAGCATCTGAAAGCTTGGCTACTACGTCGGCCGGTGTGCCCTTAGGAGCGAACAAGCCTCCGAAACTTGCCGGCGTTACATCGTAACCTTGCTCTTTCACTGTCGGCACCTTGGGCAAAGCAGGGTGGCGTTCATCAGCAAAAATGCCCAACACCTTGACATCGCGACCCGCCACACCGCCAAGGACAACCGCGGCTACGTCCAAGCGCCCGCCCATTAGATCTACCAATACTTGGGGTTCGCCGTTGTAAGGTACGTCTTGCATTTTTATGTCCGCGGCTTCACTGAACTCAACCAGGGCAAGATGCGGTATCGACGCCAAACCTTGATGACCATAATTGAGCTTGCCCGGTGCGGCGCGTGCGGCTTTCACCAGATCAGCTACCGAGTTGAATGGCGATCCGGCAGGCGCGATCACCGCCATCGCATTCGAAAAGGTCTGACAAATGGGTACCAACGCATCCGGGGTGTACCCGGCTTTATTCGTAACGGGCAGCACCGACAATGTCAGCGCCGGCATGAAAATTAACGAATAGCCATCGGGATTGCGGCGCGCCACGATTTCAGTCCCCACCATTCCAGCCGCACCCGCCTTGTTCACCACGACCACGGGCTGTCCCAGCCGCTGCGACATGCCTGGCGCCAAGGCACGGGTCAACCCGTCGGTAGTGCCGCCTGCGGGATAGGGATTCATGATCTCGATTGCCTTGCTTGGGTATTGCTCGGCTCCCACCGCGAGACTCATGAACGAACATGCTACAGCCACCGCTGTGGCACCCGCGACGCGGGTGTATACCTGCTGTTTTCTTAACATGACTACTCCTGGTTTTTGTTGAACCTTGGAATTCACTAAAACAACGTTAAGCCGCAGATCACATTTCACCCCAAACCCGAAGCATGGCGAACCCCATTTCAGGGCCTCGCTCCGGGGCCCGGCAAGACCCTTGAAGATAAGCCGCCGGATTGCTGCATTGTGAAGAGTTGGCATTTATTTTCGGCATCGAAGTTCCGAATATCGGAACAACCCTAAACGAATGGAGCACCGGAGAGCCCGCGGGTACGGCTTTCGCACTGGCAAAGACGCTCGCGCATTGACATGGCCGTTTTCACAGTCGATAATCTTTCGTGCGCTTAATGTTCATATGTTCACAGAACGCACAAATAACCTTCCAACGATAAATAATGAAATCAGGTTCGGCTCCTTTGACGTACCCATCAGCCGCTTGACCCCCCGCGAGGAAACACGATGACTTCAGTTGCAGGAAAAGCGTGCCAGATAGCGGCGACGCTGCTCTGCGCCATTGCCACCACGACACATGCCGGAACATTTCCGGAACAACCGGTCAAGATTGTTCTTGGCTTTGGCGCGGGTTCTGCCAGCGACACGACGATGAGATTGGTAGGCGAGAAATTCCAGAAATTAACCGGCCAGCCGCTCATCGTTGAACCTCGTCCCGGTGCAGCGGGTAATCTCGCCACTGGTTTCGTCGCCAAGTCGAAGCCCGACGGCTACACCGTCCTGATGGGGTCAGTCGGCATGCTGACCATTAACGGGCTCATCTATCCCGCCAGCACATTCGACGTAGAAAAAGACTTGATGCCAGTCGTGCGCATTTCATCTCAGAACCTGGTGCTGGTAGTCAATGGCAACTCTCCAGCGAAGAATCTAGCCGACTTCATCAACCACGCAAAAGAAAACCCCGAGAAACTGTCATACGCATCGTATGGGGCTGGGTCCGAATCCCACTTTCTGGGCGTGCTGTTTAATGACGCGACCGGCGCCCGCTTGGTGCATGTTCCCTATAAAGGCTCATTGCCCGCAATCACCGATCTACTGGGCGGGCACGTCACTGCCGCCTATATGCCATATGGCACTGTCAAACCTTACTTGAATAACGGACGGCTCAAAGCCCTGGCTGTGGCCTCCAGCAACCGAACCCCGCTGGCACCCGACGTTCCAACCTTTAAAGAGCTCGGTTATCCCGCCCTTGAGGCCTATGCCTGGTCCGGACTAGCAGTACCCGCAGGCACACCCGAATCAGTCAGATCCATGTTGCATGACACGGTCAGCAGGATTCTTGCCATGCCGGATGTCAAACGCAAGCTGGAAGACAACGGCCACGAAATCGTGGCGGGTACAACGGCGCAATTCAAACAAATCATCCAGCAAGATCGCCAACGATGGGCCCATGCGATCAAGATTTCCAATTTTTCGCTGGACAAGTAGCCAGGCGCCGCAAGACATGAAGCAATACGAAGCAGACAACCGGTCAGCATCAGCGCACACGCCCGTGATCGATACTCTAGCGCCAATTCTTGCGCGCTGGTCACCGCGCGCCATGTCCGGCGAAGCACTTACCAAGCCAGAGATCCAGGCGCTTTTCGATGCAGCAAGGCGAGCCCCTTCCGCCAACAATAATCAGCCCTGGAGATTTGTGTATGCTCGCTCGGGGTCTTTGGCTTGGGCCGAACTATTCGAGTTATTGACGCAATCCAACCAGTCGTGGTCGCAACGGGCAGCGTTGTTGATCGTCGTCCTTTCCTGCACACGAGACCCGATTTCCGGCAAGCCGACTCCAAGCCACAGCTTCGACACCGGCGCCGCATGGCAGAACCTTGCATTGCAGGGCCACGCGATGGGCCTGGTCGTGCACGCCATGAGAGGCTTCGACATGGAGCTGGCAAGAAAATCTCTGCATGTTTCAGACGATCTGGCGATCGAAGCCATCGTTGCCGTCGGACGCCCCGGCTCAGTACACGAGCTACCTGAGCGATACCGCGAAAAAGAGCGTCCTTCCGGCAGGCTTGCCGTGCAGGAGGTCGCTTTTGAAGACCGCCTTCCGCCACTTTTCTGCGCTGCGCCAAGCACAAGCAATTCTCATAAATAGGAGCAAGCCATGGGCGAAAGCCTAAACACCGACTTCGCCGGCAGAACCGCCTGGCTCATCGGCGCCACGGGAACCTTGGGCGAAGCAATGGCGTCGACCTTGCAGCGACGCGGTGCGCGTCTGGCCATCTCGGCGCGCAATGACGCAAAATTGCAAGTGTTGGCCAATACACTTGGCGCGGGAACACTGCCTGAGTCGATCGACTTGAAGGACGAGCAATCGGTCAAGAGCGCGGCGGCTCGTATTGAAGCGCGACTGGGTCCGATTGAACTCCTGGTGGTGTCCGTCGCGGTGCCAGCTTTCGGCGAATTCCTCGATATCGATGATTCCGCCTTCAGCGACGCCATGGAAACCAAATACATGGGCTCGCTGCGAGCCATACGCAGTGTCTTGCCCGCCATGCTCGAGCGCGGATTCGGTCGCATCGTCGTGTTGTCGGGGGGCGGAGGCACCATTCCTCGTCCGGTGCATCTACCTGGGGGCGGCGCAAATGCGGCATTGGAGCTGGTCGCGCGGGGGCTGGCCAAACGCTATGCGAACGACGGCATTCGGGTGAACATCGTGGCGCCTGGCCCGATCGCCTCACCCCGGATGGAACAGATTCTGGCTGCCACCAACGCTACCGGCGACGACGAAAGCAAGCGCCCTGTCGGGCATCCCAAGAACGTGGCGGAGGCGGTTTGTTATCTGCTATCGCCACGCTCAGAGTTTGTGAACGGCACGGTGCTGAAGGTGGACGGCGGCGCGAAGTAGCCCGCGTCAGGAAGCAGGGGGAGCCTGCTCGATCGACACATAGCGTCCATCAAGATACACCAGAGGCGCGTAGGATTCCCCCACTGCCAACTGGTAGACCTGGCCAACGACGATAGAGTGCGTACCAAATTTGTGGGCGTCGACCCGCGTACAGAAAATATTCGCCTGCGCATCCGCCAGATAAGGCACGTCATCGGGCGATAGCCGCCAGTCGCCGAACTCGAAACGCTCGGCCATAGGCCCTGGCGCGCCGAACACCGAAGAATGCCTAGCCTGGCCCGAGCCTAATATATTGATGCAAAAGCGTGGCGCGGTACAGAGCACCGGGTGCATCGACGAACGCTCATTTACCGCCACCAGCAAAGAGGGTGGGTCCATGGAAACAGAAGTCACGGCCGTCGCCGTCATGCCGTAGTTATTGAAACCATCACGCGACGACACAATATTGACGGTGGCGGCAAAGCCTCGTAGAACGCGACGGAAATCGTTGGCGATGCGCTCGGCCTGATCCTGATTCATGCTTACCCTTTCCTGTTTTCCTCGTCTGTGTCTAAACAAGCCGCCTGACGCGATTGACCAGCTTCCCGATGCCTGAAATTTCGGCTTCAACCACATCGCCATCTTTCAGCACACCTGACGGGTTCATTGCAAAACCCACGCCGCTGGGTGTACCGGTGGCGATGACGTCACCCGCCTCCAAGGTCAGGCCAGCGGAAAGTTGGCTGATGATTTCAGGTATATCGAAGATCATCATCGAAGTGGGCGCGAACTGCCGCTGCTCTCCGTTCACTGTCAGGCGTACTGTCAGGGCCTGAGGGTCGGGTATTGCGCTGGCATGCACCACATAGGGCCCCATGGGGCACGATCCGTCCAGCCCCTTGCCCTTGAACCATTGGCCGTGTCGCTTCTGAAGATCGCGCGCGGTAATGTCGTTAATGACGGTGTAGCCGAACACATGCTCCAGAGCGTGCTCCCGGCTGATATTTTTCCCCGTCTTGCCGATGATGACGCCCAGTTCCACTTCGTAGTCAAGCTGCTGGGTCAGCGCCTCGTTCCATTCGATGTCGTCGTAAGGGCCGGCAAGCGTTGTTGGCGGCTTGGAAAAAAACTGGACGAACTCCGGCATCTGCAATTGGGCTCCCCGCGCACGTGCAGCTTCTTCCACATGTTCTTTGTAATTGCGGCCCACGCAGAAGATATTCTTACGCAGACGCCCCAAAGGCGCCTGCACTTGCACGGCGGAGATATCCACAAGCGCGGCCGGCGACGACAGGGCATCTTGTCCGGCACGCCTGACCCGCGCCAGAGCTTCGTCTCCCTGCTCGATCAACAGTTCCAGCGACAAAACGGCATCGCCGCTGATTTTCAGGACGGGCGCCAAGTCCAGTACTTTTTCCTGACCGACGAGTAGGCCAAGCTTGCTCCGACCATTTTGAAGATAGTTGAGAAAAATCATGGGGTAATCCTTACTGGGTTCAGGTGTTCCGCTTCGAGGAAAAACGCAGCTCCAGCTTGCTTTTCCATTCCTCGTGCGACATGAATGTGGGATCCTTCCTGCAGATGTCTTCGGTCATCCGATAAATAGTTTCGGCAGGAAGGCTAAGGTCCAGGGCATCGGCACGCGGTTGCGCGACATACCATGGACTATCGACGAACAGCTCTATACGATTGAGCTCGGGGTCGCGAAAATACAAGGTCCAGGCATTGCCATGATTAACCGCCCGAAAATCTGTAGCGGCGGATTCTGACTGCAGTTTCTGATACATCACCCGCAAGTCTTCCAAGCATTTCAATCGAAAGGAAACCTGGTTGACGACCTTGTCTGCAAGCTGTCCGGTACGGCCTGTCGCCAGCACCACTTGATGATGTTCGTTCGGATCCGCGCTCAGGAAAGCCAGTTCACGTCCAGGCAACATGCCCCTATCGGTAACCGCCAGCCCCAGGACTCGCTGATAAAAAGCCACCATCGGTTCAAGGTCGAAGACATACAGACCGACGTGACTAAATGCCATGCTAATGTTGTGTGACGACATATGGATCTCTTGGAGAAAGCCGAGGGGTCAGATGGGAAAATAAACCGGCGCTTCCACCACTTTGTTATCCAAGACCACTGAACATTTGGCAATACGCAGTTGTCCTTCTTCTCGACATAGCTGTATTTCGTACCTGCCCGCGTAGACAGGCAGCCCATCGAACCAGAGCGCAAAAGCCGCCGTACACCGCATGTCGGCTTCATTGCCTCGGATCCCGCCAAGCATGTGCACGGTGCTGCGACGGTCGCGCTCCAGCGCTGACGACATACGTGCACGCAGCCGCTTCATGTCTTCGCCAACGAGCAACACATTGTTGCCTTCGACATATTCGATTCGACGCAGCACCGCGTAGTAGCCCGTGCTGGCGAATAGTGTGAGCCAATCGTCGCCGCGCCGCATGTCCAGCGCCGAGGCATACTCGTCCATCAGTTCGGCGACTTGCGCCATAAAACCCGTTTTTTCAAGTACCTGCATTTCTTTCTCCTGTGGACCGGCCGTGCTAGCTTGCGATGCCCATGAACCGGCGCCAGCCCGCCCAGAAGCCCCGAACCGCATTGTCGTCTGCAGCAATTCCGATATCCGTGTCGCGATGCAGGCCCCGATTGATCAGCACCGGTCCGGCCGTCGCGGCCTGCAATCCGCGCTGCACTCTGTCGAAAATCATGACGTCATCCACCCCTGCCCGGCCGCCGGGACCCCATGAGTAATGGAAACGTTCGCCTATCGCCTCCCGCTCTTGTTGCGAAGAGGAAGCCGGCGCCAGGCAATAGGTACGGATGATCGTACGATCCACAGCAACAGGTTCAATAACGCGCAAACCGGTCACATCCCATATCGGGTGGTACAAGGCGATGAAACTCGGAAAGATCCCGACGTAGACCCGACGCGGCCGCGACTTCTGTATCACGAGCGTACGTACATCGTCTTGCTGATCGAAGGCGCCGTGAATATCGAGCTGCACCGACCACCGGGTGCCCTCTGTTTCCTGAAAGCCGCTGGTTCCCCCCATGTCGAACAGGCCGGCGCGCTGGGCAAAAGCATAGTCATGCAGATATTCCGCGTGGTAGTCATCCAGCGTGTTTTCCATCATGAGCTTCCAGTTGCCAGCGTAGGAATACTCATACGCGCCGATGGAAACCATAGCCTCGCCCCCATAGGTGGCGCTCTCAAGCAGATAGTCCGCGGCGGGCCCCAGGAATTCGAGCAGAGTCGGCCCCTCGGATGCCAGGCTGGCGAAGATCATGCCGTGGAATATTTCCATGCGAGGCACCGCAACCAAACCGTGAGCCTTGTAGTCGAACTGCTCGCCATAGGCTTCTACCCGCGGCACCGACACCAGCTCCCCAACGGTCGTATATGTCCAATGGTGGTAGGGACACTTGAATTTCTCTACCTGGCCATCGCGTTCGCCGACCAGTGTGGTTCCCTTATGGCGGCAGCTATTGAAAAACACTCGGATCCGACCGTCATCGCCATGAACCGCCATGACGGGTTGGCCCGCGATTTCGCAGGAACGAAAAGAACCGGCTTCCTTCAGTTCACTGACATGCGCGACAAACAGCCAGGCCTTTTCGAAAATATTCTGGCGTTCGAGCTTGAAAATATCGGCATCCGTGTAGCAGAGGCGGTCGACCGCTGCGGGCCCGGACTTCAGGGACGCGAGATTGAGTTGAGTCATTGTCATTACCGCCTACTTGGCTGCCTGATCGGTTTCAATTCCTGGAATGGGCCCCATTGCCCGCTGCTCCAAGCCGATTTCCCCCATAAGCTCTTTGATGCGCTGATTGCAGACCGGGTCGAACGGTTCGCGCAACAAGCGAATACGTTCGCTAAAGGTTTTCTTGATCGTCAGATCGGTCGTGCTGCGCTGGTCCCACAAAGCCTGGTCTTCCAGAACCTGGGGGAGTTCAGACGCGTCGAGCCATGCCGATTTGTAGCTAACGCGGCCTGCCTTGTTCACCAGGAACACGGGGTTGTTGAATTGCGGATCTACATAGCGCATCTGGATATCACCCTCCAGGCTGTCGACCAGGATAGGAAACTGCACGCTTTCGCGGTCTTTCAGACGGCGCGCATTCTGCAATTTTTCTTCCATTGACCGATGAGGAGTGATCAATTGACCGGGATGCGCCTCTCTGGTGTAGACATAGACAAATTCAATGCTATCCCGGTGCTGCTGGTACAGGCCATTCAGGTTGGGTGTCGCCCTATCGATGTTGGTAACGCATGGCGGGCAAGCATAGCTGCCGAAAACGATCAGTACGGACTTTTTCCCCCGGTAGGCGGCCAAATCGAATTCGCCACCGTCCAGCAATTGTCCTTTGCAGTCGGGTGCAACACTGGCAAGCGGTGTACGGCTGCGAAAACTCTCGATCAAGCGGGGCCATTCATCGCTAAGGTCCCCGTCAAGCGGATCGGTTTGCCACGCCCTGGACCACGACACGGGATGCGGCGTGTTGTAGTCGGCAGTTTCCACAGTAGATGTCCCGTTCACTTGTCCATTCCTTATAAGCTTATCTATTTTGTGCACTGTACGAACTTTGGTTCATTTAATGCTCAATTTATCAGCGCGTACGAAGACTGTCAACAAGGCCAGCAACGTTTGACAGTTCCCTTTCTTGCATAGATACTTTGTGCACTATGCGCGCGTTAGTTCATTAACCGCTCAAAAATAATGCCGTGCCAGAACGCGACACTCGCCTTCTCTCGGCTTTCACCGTGCACATAATCTTCTAGCCAGGCGAATATGCTCAATCATTTGCAATCCACGGCCGCCTCGCGTCTCGCCGATATGTTGCGGGACGGTCAGGAACTTGCGCTGCTCGACCTTCGTGAAGAAGGCATCTACGCCCGCGCCCACCTGCTCTTTGCCACACCCCTGCCTCTCTCTCAGTTAGAGGAACGCATTCATGCTCTCGTCCCCCGGCGCAAGACCCGTATCGTCTTAGTCGGCGATGACTCACTCGTGGTTCGTGGGGCCCGCAGGCTTCACGAGCTGGGTTATACCGATGTCTCGTGGCTGGACGGCGGCATGCAAGCCTGGGCTGAAAAGGGATACGAACTCATCAGCGGCGTCAACGTCCCAAGCAAGCTTTTTGGTGAATACGTCCAGGCGCAATACGAAACACCCCATATCGATCCGCAAGCCCTGCAACAGTTGTTGGATCGCGGCGATGACATCCTGATCGTGGACAGCCGGCCCAGTGATGAATTCTTCAATGTAAGCATACCGGGGGCTGTGAACTGCCCGGGCGCCGAATTGGTCTACCGGGTTCCCGAAGCCGTCAAATCGGACGATACCCTGGTTGTGGTGAATTGCGCAGGGCGTACTCGCAGCATCATCGGCTGCCAGTCTCTGCTCAATGCAGGCCTGAAGAACCGCGTCCTTGCCTTGCGCAACGGCACGATAGGCTGGCATCTGGCGGGCTTGCCGCTAGCCCATGGCAAGGAAAGCCTATTGCCGCCGCCATCGGCCGCCACCCTGGCGACTACAACCCAGATGACCCAAATGGTCGCGCAGCGTTTCGGTGTCCGGTCTATCGACTCAGGCGAACTTGCCAACCTTGCAGCACAAGCGGCAAGCCGCACCTTATACATTCTCGACGTACGCTCGCCCCAGGAATACGCGCGTGGCCATTTGCACGACTCGCTATCTGCTCCTGGCGGACAACTAGTCCAGGCTACCGACCAATACATCGGCACACGTCACGCCCGCATCGTACTGGTTGATACAGACGGCGTACGGGCGACGATGACCGCGTCTTGGCTCGTCCAGATGGGCTGGCGCGACGTCTATGTCCATACCGCGCCGATTCACGCGATGACTGCGCTTGATCTTCCCGCGCATGCCTGCGCGCCCCCCCCGCCTTATGACGCCTCATTAGTCATCGGTCCCGTCGCACTACGCGATGCTTTGGATAGTGGTACAGCCAATCTGGTCGATTTATCGAGCAGCCTGGAATTCAGAACCGGACATATACCCGGCGCCCGGTTTGCCATTCGCAGCAGGCTTGCCGAAAGCCTGCTGCGCCTACCTCCTGCCGACCTGCTGGTATTGACCTCCAGCGACTCCGCCCAGGCATGGCGGGCCGTGAAAGAAGCAGAAGCAGCCGTTGCCGGGCGCATCCTCGTTCTTGAAGGCGGAACCCAAGCGTGGTCCGCAATCGGCTTGCCATTAACCGGTGGCATGGAGCCCGCGCTGGAACCACCCGACGATCTCTGGTATCGCCCCACCTCGCCGCACGGCGGTGGTGAAGATGCGATGAGGCAATATATCAGTTGGGAACTGGAACTCTTCGAACGGTTGCTGCATGAACCTGGTCTTGAGTTCCACGATATTGCCAGCAGCGATTGCGCACCCTAAACTGCATCCGGCGTAAGCGCCGTCAGTACACTCCACGGCACCGCTCTAATCGTTACACTGATATTTTTCTTTGAAGCAAAGCCACCCATGTCAACTTTGATCGATACGTCCAGCAACGAAAAAGAGACGAACTCCCAGACCTTCGTCCGCTCGCTGTCGCGAGGGTTGGCCGTATTGGAAGCCATGGGCGGCCGCATAGAAGGGATGAGTTCCAGCGATATCGCAACGGCGGCCAAACTGGATCGTGCAACGGCACGACGCGTTTTGCTCACCCTCCAAGAGCTGAAGTATGTACGCATGGTCGACGACCGTTATCACTTGAGCGCCCAGGTCTTGAATTTCGGCTACGGCTATCTTTCTTCCCTGCCTTTTTGGGAGCTGGCGCGCCCTATCATGCAGCAACTTGTGGAAACCATCCACGAGAGTTCATCTGCCGCTGTGCTCGAAGGCGATCAAGCCGTTTATGTAGCGCGGGTCCGCAGCAACTCCCGTCTGGTTGACGTTACCCGCACCGTCGGCAGCCGAATTCCAGCCTACTGCACTTCTTTGGGCCGAGTGTTGCTCGCGGGCCTGCCTGCCGAGCAGCGCAAGCAGATATTGGCCAACACCGTCCTCGCCAAGCACACAGACGGCTCGATCACCAGCAAGAAGCAATTGTCGGCAGCGCTCGACCAAGTCGCTGAACAAGGCTGGTCGCTGGTGGATCAGGAACTCGAGATTGGCCTGCGTTCACTTGCCGTGCCGCTGCACGATCATCAAGGGCGGGTGGTTGCTGCGCTCAATATAAGTGTGCAGGCGCCTCGCGTGGACATCGACACTCTGCTGCAAAAACTTTTGCCGGAACTGCAGCGCACTGCTGCCGACATTGATGCGGCAGCGCGCGCTCGCGGGGAATGACCACAAGCCCCTCCCCGCCATTCCGTCAAACAATCAGCATTCTTGGCAAGGACAAGGGATCAGACCCCGCATCCAGGCCATCCACCGTGGCGATCAGCGCTTCCAGCTCCTGCTGCGCCATCGGTCGCAAGCCGGCAAGCGCACATTGATCAAGCTTCTCGCGTAGTTCCACCGGCGACAAAGGGGCCTCGTCGCTTCCTGGCAATACGCTCATCGAACCTTGCAATTGTCGGCCATCGGCCAAGATCAATTTGACCTGGGCCGGAGCCAACGCCAAGGGATCGAGCTCGTTCGCGGACATTTGCGCAACGTGCACCCTCTTTGCCAGGGCTCCGACGCCCTCGCCCAACACCGCTGCGGGAGCAAGTTGCGGCAGCGCCATGCGGCCATAGCATATCGTGGCGGCCAGGGCGTACTGCAAGCAATACTGGGCAGAAACACCTGGGTTCGCCTCGGGCTCGAACGCTCCGCCCACCAGGCGCATGGCCAAGGGAGTAATGCCGACCTCTATCCGTTCAATACAAGAGGCCTGCACAGGGTGCTCTGCCAGCAGCGATTCAAGTGCAGCAATGGCGGCATGGCTGGCACCACATACCGGATACTTCTTGAACCCGGTGTGCAAAAGCTTGAACTCATGCCCTAATCCACTCATGAGCCGATGCGCATCTCCTGGCTGATAAAGCGCCCACAGACCGAATTGCCCCTCGAATACCTGATGAGCTCCTGAAATACCTGCCTCGGCCATCAATGCAGCCGCCACGCCATCGCGCGCGGCCAGGCCGGGCTGGATACGACGCGACAAAGCCCGCTCGATCGTCGCCTGTTGGTTGCCCGCACCGCTGGCGAATGCCAGACCGAGTGAATCAAGCGTGGCATCGAGATCCAGCTTGAGCAGACTGGACGCCGCCATGGCTGCGCCATATGAACCATACAAAGCAGTAGGGCTCCAGCCGCGCTGCACGCCGCACGCCGAGAGTGCGAGTCGACAAATCGTTTCGTTGCCTAGCACCACAGCGCGCAGGAAGTCCCGCCCCGACGACTGCTGCCGCTCAGCCACGGCAAGCGCTGCGGCAACCGTGACCGCGTCGGCATGCACGCTGAGGTTGAGCGTATCGTAATCGAGCGCCGAAGCCGCTACGCAGTTCAGAAAAGCAGCCGACGCCGCCGGTAGACGATCACCGCCGCCCCAAGCCGTGCTTTCCGCGCGCCCCTCCAACAACCCCGTTTGGCGCAACTCGGCCAAGCCGGCTCCACGCATTCCCGCCCATGCAACCAGCAGGGTGTCCAATAAAGCGCGCTTGGTAGCGCTCAAGACCTCGGGCGAAAGATCTTCGTAGCGCAAGCTCCAGAGAGTCTGCACGAATTGGCGGGTAACGGGCATAGGCACTTAACTAATGAAGGATTAAGGGGTGATCAGGAATGATTCAGTTCGCACTCTTGGCCAAGCTCCATCTGGGCAACCAGTGCAGCCCCGCTGTGATGGCGACGATGTAGCGAATGCAACTGCATATCGCGAATCATGCGCTCCAGAGGATACTGCCGGAAGAAGGCAGTCGAGCCGACAAACTGGCCGACCAACTCGATAAAGCGATTGATCGTATCGACGGCGAACCACTTTGCCTCATTGCTCTTGACCAAACCCGCCTCGAGATTGGACTGGGTCAGGCTAACCGAGTGATAGAACAGAAGCCTTGCGGCGTCGATACGGGCCCGCAGTTCACCGATATGAGTAAGGTAGACCGTATTGGTCATGGGTCCACGCTGCCTGACATAATTCACCGCCCATTCAAACATCGCCTGCAGCGACCCGAGATAATTGGCCGTAAATCCGAAGTTAATACGCGCCAGCCAGTGTTCGCTGAAAAAAGCACCGGAGCGGCCGAGAACACAATCATCAGGCACGAAGCAGTCTTTGAAGGTAAGCATCGGGCTCACGCATGCGCGCATGCCGGCCGGATTCCAGAAGCTTTCATCAATCGCCAGACCTGGACTTTCGGTATCGACCACTAGCGTTTCCAGCATTCCGGTATCGTCTGCCTTGACATGCACGGTCATCCATTTGCTGCGCGTGGCATTGGTGGCATAGTGTTTCATTCCATTGACAATGTACCCACCCGCCGTACGTCGGGCCGTGCTTGACTCACGCGTGCCGCCTGGCTCGGCGCCTGCGCCGACAAACAACTTTCCACTTTCGATGGTGGGTTGGATAAAGCGCGTGACTTGCTCATCGCTGCCGAATGCCCTCAGTATCTGCAAAGCGTTGTTGTGTACTTGAAAGCAATGCGCCGTAGAGGCATTGCCCTTGGCCAGGCGCTCGATAATCAAGAAAAAAGACAGAGGATCATTGCCCTCGAACCCAAAACCCATCCCGCCATCGTCTCGCGGCAGCGTCGCCAGCAAAAGCCCTTCTTTGTGCAGGTCGCGGAAATCGGCATCCGGGAAATTTCCGGTTCGATCCAGGTCGGCCGCTCTTTTACTAATACTGGAAAAAACCAGTTGATCAATCCGCTCGACAAGCTGTTGCTGCGCCGCGCTCAGTACACCATGCATTGCTGACTCCTTTTTGTACAAACACTTTTCCTGGCGCGTCCCTGCCGCGGCCGGGACGCACTTTGGCACGGAACGCCCAAGGTCACAGAAAACACGCAGCTATTTATCCAGCGTGAACCCGGAAACTTCGATGGCCTTCTTCCAGCGTTGACGATCGGTCTCGATGATCTGCTTGAACTGATCGGTCGTATTAGCTTCGATTTCGTGGCCCATGGAAGTCAACTTGTCGCGGATATCAGGCATCGTCAATATCTTGGAAAACGTGTTGTGCAGATAACTTTGCACCTCGGCCGGCGTTCCAACCGGTGCAACCAGGCCGGACCAGGCATAAGCCTCCAGAGAGGGATAGCCCAACTCACGAAAGGTCGGCACATCGGGCGCAAAGCTGGTGCGTTTATCCGAAGCTATACCTAGAATCTTCAAACGGCCGGCATCCACATGCGCCTTGACGGTCGCAAATGGCATATAGGCAGAATCGACATGCCCACCCAGTAAATCAGTGACGGCTGGCAGTGAACCTTTGTAGGGAACATGGACCATCTTCGTACCGGTTTCCTCAGACACCAGAACGCCAAGAAAATGGGACTCCGTCCCGGCTCCGAATGAGGCATACGACACCTTGCCCGGCCGGCTTTTCGAATAGGCGATGAATTCAGCAAAACTATTCACCGGCAAATTCTTATTAACCGCCAACACCATGTGCTGTCGCGAAATGCGCAAGATAGGCGCGAAGTCCTTCTCGGCGCTATAGCCGGGGTCAGGATAGATGAGATTGTTGATCGTCATCATTCCGACCGACCCAGACAACAAGGTATAGCCGTCCGGACGCGAACGGGCCAGATATTCCGCTGCCAGATTGCCTGCGGCTCCAGGGTGAGGCTCGACGATGAGAGGCTGACCCGACATTGCCTGAAACTTCTCGCCAATAAGCCGCATGGTGTTATCGATTGCCGACCCTGTACCGAAACCGATCACGATCTTGACGGGTTTGGTGGGATACGGATTCGCCCATGCATTTAGCGAACTCAGTCCCAGACCTGCACATACCAGCATGCCGAATAACTTGCCTGTGATTTTCATGGTCTCTCCTTGTCAGGGTAACGCCCTGGTCTTGACTTATGACGCGGCCCGACGAAGGCGATATCGCCCTTGTCCTGTCTCCTGCGGATCATCTGCAGGTCGACGGTTCCGCCATGCGCGTCTAACGATTAAAAAATCATTTGGATATACGAATTGTGCACTGTACGCACACTTGATCACTCTGCGATCAAACATTAGCAGCCGACAACGAAGCTGTCAACGAAATCGGAAACCGGTGAAATGCGCACAAGCGGGTCAGCCAAAGGCCGAACCGCAACTAGTCAGAGATGGAGGGAGACCGCGACCCGAGCGCCAGGCGTCGCCAAAAATTGCCAAACGCCGATTGAATAGCCTTCAGGCAGAAGCCGAAGCAGAACCATGCTGGTGTCCTGAGGACCCAGCACGGATGTGGCAGCACAAGGGATAAGGCACACCCAGGCCGTGAACCTGGTCAGCCAGGAATGTCCGGTAAAAACGCATCAGGACACAGAAATGGAGGGCCGCCGTGCAGCCGGATTGGCTGCTGTCCAGACGGTGCAATGCGCGGCACTCGTTGGTTCCGCGCATATTGAACTAGCGCCCGAAAGGCAGATAGCTACGAAAGTAGATCAGTGGCTACAACTTAAACTTGCCAGGACTTAAACCTTTTTCAAGAAGCAGGCTTTCAGCATGAAACTGCCAGCATCCATCTTGCAGTCCACCTCATGGTCTCCACCGACCAGGCGTATGCTTTTGACCTTGCTGCCTACTTTCAATGTGATAGATGAGCCTTTTACTTTCAAATCCTTGATCAACACGACGGCGTCGCCATCTGCCAATACATTGCCATAAGCGTCTTTCACCACCGCATCGATATCGTCGTCTGCCTGGTCAACCCCTGTCATCGGCCATTCATAACCGCAATCGGCGCAAACGTAGTTATCGCTGTCGGGATAAGTGTTTTCCAAAGTGCATTGGGGGCAGGCGGGAAGTGTTTGCATCGTGCAATCCTCAAGAGTCAGGACAGCCCAGGGTAGCCATAAGCGCGCATGGGAGCAAACCGCGGCAATAAGGCCGGTCCAAGCCGTGCAGGCTTGGACGCCTCTAAACAAGCTAAACCGTTACTGCGACGTCCGTAGTCTGGGAGAGCGTTCCTGCTCGGCCCACCCAGCTGTTTCCCGCCACGGCCTTTGCACCATTGAGGTGGTCCGCTTCCTGAATGGTCTGCATCAGCACATCCATAATTCTTTGCGTATTGACGGAAAACGACCGAAGGTTGCGGGTTATCAGGCAAAGCTCCCGGCTGATGGCAGGCTCGCACAGTTCGCGGAACTTGAACTCTTTCAATGGTCCGGCGTCGGCCGCAAGCGCAGGAAGAACGGAGATCTTTCCACCCAGACTCAGCATGGCATATAACGATGTCGTACTTGAGGCATGATCGTAGGGGTTGGTCTTTTCCCGCAAGCCCAGTTCCGGATATTCTTCCAGGAAAGCGCCAATACCGGTGTCGTTGGTAAGCGCAATGTATTCGTAGTCAGCAAGCGCAGACCACGGGATCAGGCCATTGGTGCAAGCCAGGGGATGGTCGTTTGGAAAGATCACGCCGAAGGGATCGGTAAGAATAGGAACGTAGTTCAGTTCCGAGTAATTGTTGAGCCGGCTGGAAATACCGAAATCAGCCTCGCCATCCAGCACCACGCGTTCGATTTTGTCTGATCCCCCGTCCCGGACAGAAACCGTGATGTTGGGATAGGCGCGCCGGAACGCGGCCAGAGCGGGGGTAACGATGTGGATGATCATTGATGCCGTAGCCGCGATACGGACATGGCCTCGTTGGCTTTGCGCAATCGCTTGCAGATCGCCCAGAGCATTGTCGAAATCCCGCAGCAGCCCATCGGCTACGGCCTTGAACCGTACCGCGTCTTCAGTCAGCACTACCCTACGGGTAGTTCGGTCGAACAGCTTCAGCCCCACTGCCTCTTCAAACTGCTGGATAGTCGCCGTCAAGGACGACTGGGTCTGAAAAAGGCGGGCTGCGGCTAGCGTGAAGGAACCGGTTTCAGCAATCGCGACGAAGCACCTTAGGTGCCGCAATGAAATTTTTCTCATTCATATGCCAATGCGAAAGAATATCGATTGAAGACCGATGCGAGCTCATACTTCACACCGGTTTCGCGAAAACGACCCTCTCCTCTTTGGTTCAAGACGCATGCAAGATTTTCGGCCTCGCGGCAAAAGACGGCTACCGGCGAACAAGCCGGTGGCCGATCACTCTTGGTCTGCCGTCACGGCAACTTCGAATCTATCGAAAAACTCGGCAGCGAGCTTCTTTGCGACACTGTCGATCAAGCGCGCTCCAATCTGCGCCAGCTTTCCCGAGATCTGAGTATCGGCAATATACGCAAGCTTCGTGCCTTCCTGAACAGATTCCAACTGCACTTCGGCACTGCCTTTTGCAAGGCCTGCCGGCCCACCCGCACCTTCGAATATCAGCTTGCACGATGTGGGTGGTTCGGCATCCGCAATCGCCAAGGTTCCGGAAAACCTGGCGCGCAATGGCCCGATAGACATGACCGTGACGGCCTTATAGAGATCGTCTTCCTCTTGCTCGACCGATTCGCATCCGGGAATGCACACAGCAAGAATAGCGGGATCAAACAAACTCGTCCACACCACTTCGATAGGCACCGCCAGAACTCTTTCCCCGGTTATTTTCATGCTTGTCTCGCCTCTTCAATTAAGGGCCGCAGGCGGGTCAGCCGTGCCTGCGGAACTTGCCTCAAGTAAGCCTGCCCACTCGTCCAAACCGCCGAGTTGCGCAGCGTTTCCAAGATTTCAATCCTTGGTCGACAGTCGGTCGCGCGCCAGTTCCGTCGCCTTGACGATGCCGCCGTAGCCGGTGCATCGACATAGGTTTCCGGCCAACTCCTGGCGGATTTGCGCGGAAGATGCGCAGCAACCCCGCTGGATGAGGTCACGAACGGTAATCACCATACCTGGTGTGCAAAAGCCACACTGCAAGCCATGCGCTTCGGAAAAGCACTCGCGTATGACTTCGGCTGCCGGGTCTTGCTCGAACCCTTCGATCGTCCGGACGGATTTCCCGCTTACCGAAGCGGCCAACGTTATGCAGGAACGGATGGGCTCATCGTCGACCAGCACGGTGCAAGCACCGCATACACCGTGTTCGCACCCCAGGTGAGTACCGATCAGGTCGAGCTGGTCGCGCACGAAATCCGCCAGCGTCAAACGATCATCCACCGTGCGGGTGACGCGTTCCTCATTAACGACTACTGAAATTTCTATCATTTTTTCAGGGCCTCCGAAATGGCGCGGGCGACGATGGTTTTATGAAGATGGAATTCATACGTGGACGGATCGATGCCGGTAACCGTGCTCAGGTCCTGCTCGATCAGGGCCTCGAATGCCTTGCCGGTAGCCTCTGCGGCCGTCAGACCCACGGCCAAGCGCTCGCCCAGGGCCGGCAAGATCACAGGCTTGTCGATGGCCGCACCCAACACGACGTTTGCCAGCCCGAGCGAGGGATCGAACACTACCGCGCCGATGGAGTGTGCGAATTCGCCGACTTTGCGACAGAACTTGCTATAGCCCCAGCGCGCCTGTTTCGACAATATGGGAAGAACAATGCCGTGCAGGATTTCGGTCTCGCCCAGGCAGGTTTCCATCAGGCCCAGGCGGAAGTCGGAAAAAGCCACGCGGCGCTCGCCACCGGCGCCGTGCAGCACTGCGGTAGCGCCCAAGGCCAGAAGAGCCGCCGGCCAGTCCGCGGCGGGGTCGGCGTGCACCACGCTGCCACCTATCGTTCCTTTGTTCCTGACAGAACGATAGGCGATCCCCCCTGCGACGCATCGCATATAGCCCAGCGCCGGGTCTTCGACTTTGCCGTCCTCTATCATCGCGTGGGTAACACCTGCGCCGATGAACAGGCCGCCGTCCACTCGCCGGGTTTCGCGCAGTGCAGCAAGCCCTGAGATATCGACAATCGCGTCCGACATGGCAAGCCGCAAATTCATCATGGGGAGCATCGACTGTCCCCCGGCCAGATACTTGGCCATACCATCCGCCCCCTGGGCCAGCGTGATGGCTTCTTCCAGTGTTGCGGCCTTGTGATAACTGATTTTGGCTGCCTTCATCGTGCCTCCCCTTCGGTCTGCTTGCCCCTGGCTTGTGCGGCTACGATCGCCGCGCGAACGCGGCGCGGCGTCATCGGTGTTTCGTTGACCTCGGCTCCGATCTGCCTAAGCGCGTCCCTGATCGCATTGGCGATAACGGCGGGAGGCGGAATCGCGCCGCCCTCGCCCATGCCCTTCATTCCGAATTCCGTGTGGGGTGTAGGTGTGGACATGTGGCCGATCTTGATCGCAGGAATTTCCGGCGCACCCGGCATAAGGTAATCAGCCAGCGTCGTTGCCAGGGGCTGGCCGTTTTCGTCGTAGGGAATTTCCTCATACAGGGCAGTGCCTATGCCCTGCGCGATGCCACCTACGATCTGGCCATCGACAATCATGGGATTGACGACCGTTCCACAATCCTCGACGCAGGCGTAGTCAAGTATGTCGACTTTGCCGGTATCAAGGTCGACCGCAACCACGGCCGCCTGCGTCGCATAGGTAAAGACACCGGTATCAACGCCAGGTTCGTAGGTAGTCGTGAAATCAAGCAAGGGTTCCACGCCGGGCGGCAGAGCCTCCTGACGCAAATGGGCAATACGGCCGATTTCCGCGAATCCGATCGAACCCTGCGGGCCGGAAACTTTACCGTCCGCAAAGTTCAAATCTGCAATATCGCACTTGAGCGCATGTGCCGCGATTTTCGCCATTTTTTCGCGCAAGCCACGACAGGCCTTGGCGACGGCGCCGCCCGCCATGACCATGCTGCGCGATGCGAAAGTACCCATGCCGAACGGCGAAACCTGGGTATCGCCATGACGCACCGAAACGTTGAACGGGTCTACCCCCAGTTCATGGTGAGCGATCTGCGACAAGGTCGTCTCCAGCCCCTGGCCGTGCGAAACGATACCCACCATCAGCATCAAGGATCCGTCGGTCATCATTCTTGCGGTGGCCGACTCGTAGCCGGGAATAACCGGCGTTCCACGCGACACCCATTCGCCGCAACCGTGGGCA
This sequence comes from Pigmentiphaga sp., assembly GCA_040391825.1. Classification (GTDB taxonomy): domain Bacteria; phylum Pseudomonadota; class Gammaproteobacteria; order Burkholderiales; family Burkholderiaceae_B; genus Pigmentiphaga. The sequence goes on along the minus strand of JBEBXA010000009.1, from coordinate 19,735 downwards.
GTCTGCTCGGTAAAAGAGCCGAAGCCAACTCCGATCAGCCGGCCATCGGCTTCCTTGTACTGTTGCCGCGTGCGGACTTCATCAACGTTGATCAGTTTCACCGCGCGCCTGACGGATTCCGCATAGTTGCCATTGTCCAGCAGCAGATTGGTGATGGTGCGATACGGCATCGCCTGCTCAGCCACCATGTTCTCCATGCGTACCAGATAGGGTTCCCGGTTAACCGCATGAGCCACTTCGTCTATGGTGCGTTCGATGGTGAAACAGGCTGCGGGGCGAGCGACTCCCCGATAAGCGCCGATCGGAGACTTGTTGGTGGCGACTGTATAGCTATGGGCACGATAGCTGCGGATATCGTAGGGGCCGGGAATATTACTGACGGCCATCCCTGTTTCCATAAACGGGCCGTTGGGCCAATGCGAGTAGGCCCCCGCATCGACGTAGACCTCTACCTCCAGCCCGAGAATCTTGCCTCGGGCGTCGGCATATGCCGTCACCTTATGATGATGTTCTCGACAGTGAATCGCGCTAAGCAGATGTTCGCGCTTGTCATCCAGCCATCGCACAGGCTTCTTCAGCTTCAGCGCCAATGCGGCAACCATCAATTCTTCGGGGTACAAGACCCGCTTAGCGCCGAAGCCGCCTCCAATGTCCGGGGAAATCAGGCGCAGCTTACGCTCTTCTATTCCCAGCACCTGGGCCATACCTACGCGCGTCTGGTGCGGCGACTGACTGCCGGTGTAGACGCGCAATTCCTCCAGTCGTTCATCCCAGACCGCAAGAATGGCGCGCCCTTCGAGCGGAACCGCGGATTGCCGGTTCATGCGATATTCTCGCGTGACGGTTACCGCAGCGTCCCGGCGCGCGGCCTCCAGATCACCGAACTCGGCTTGCTTTTCAACATAGATATTGTCGCCCCATTCCTCGCGGATCAGCGGCGACCCCGGCAGGGTAGCGGCGATCATATCGACGACGGCCGGCAACTCTTCAATATCCACTACCACCGAATCTGCAATATCTTCCGCAATCGCACGCGTAGAGCCAATTGCCATCGCAATCGGCTCACCCGCGAACCGGACTCGATCAGTCGCCAGCGCAGGATGTTCCGAATATTTGAAACCTGCCACTTTCGGGACAGCGATGATATTAGCGAGGCCGGGAAAATCTCCGGCCTGAAAAACTTGCCCATGGTATTCATCAGGAATCGCGATGCTTTTGATAATGCCGTGGGCGCTGGGGCTACGCACAAAGGCCACATCAAGGATACCTGGCATCCGGACATCCGAAACAAACTGGCCCTTGCCATGCAAATGTCGCTGATCTTCCTTGCGGCGCATCCGCGCCCCAATTCCTTTTCCTGTCATAGCTCGCTCTCCGCAAGAAATGAAATACACCTGAGCCCCTTCCGGCAAGGAACCGAAAGGGGCGACAACTGATGGGCAAGCTCGCCACCTGTGGGCACTTCAGTCACCGTTGCCCAAGCCCATTTCCTTGACCAGTGCCCGCAACTTGGCAACATCTCGCCGACGCAAGGTGTTGAACTCTGCCGCTGAAGTCACGAAAGGCTCCGCCCCCACCGTCTTCAGTTGAGCAGCCATGGTTTCTGACTCGACCGCGGACTTGAGCGCCGCGTTCAATTTGTTCACGATAGCCGCAGGCATCTTGGCCGGCCCTTCGATACCCATCCAGAAAACCATGGTTGCCGCCGGAAACCCCGATTCCTTGGCGGTTGGAACATCAGGTAATACTACGGAACGTTGCTCGGACATCACGGCAATGGGGCGCACCCTACCTGATCGCACATAGCCTATCGTCGACGGCACCGAATCGAAGACCATGGATACGCGCCCCGCAATTACATCAGGAAAGGCCAGCCCCGACGACTTATAGGGGATATGGGCCATCTCGATTCCCATCGCGGTTTTCAGGATGTGACCCGACAAATGCCCGGTACTGCCGGGTCCGGCTGAGGCATAGCTCAGCTTGCCCTTGCCCTCTCCCTTGGCATAGGCGGCAATATCGGCCATGGTCTTGACGGGCAGATCCGGATTGACCACCAAGATGTTCGGCGTGGTCACCAAGGTGCCAATAGGAGTGAAGCCTTCCACCGCGTCATAAGGCAAGGACTTGAGCAGCGTAGGCGCGACCGCAACCATGGGAGGGCTGGTCAGCAAGATCGTGTAGCCGTCCGGCGGGGCCTCCGCAACGATAGCCGCCCCGATCGTGCCGCCACCGCCGCCGCGGTTTTCAACGAAGACGGTTTGGCCCAGGGCTTTGGACATCCCCATTGCCAACACGCGGCCGATGGAGTCCGAAACGCCTCCCGTCCCGTAAGGAATCACCAAGCGGACGGGCTTGTTGGGAAAACTATCCACTTCACTGGCAAGAGCTTGATGTGAAAACGTCAGCATGGAAAATATTGCTGTCGCGGTCACGATCAGTCTTGCGTCGAAGATCCGTGATCGCCTTTTGCCGAACCCGGCGGGCGGTACATTGAAACAGCCATACTCTTGCGTGAACTCTGTTGCCAAACACTTGCCACTTGCGTTTACGTCGAACATTTTCGCCTCACATAGTGAACAGCTTGAATTGGCGCGCTCTTGAGCCTATGCGGATCAGATTGCAGCGACGACTACGATCTCCACACGACACTGGGGATCGTTCAGTTCAACCTTGCCGCAGCAACGGGCGGGGGTGAGTCCGGGTGTTACCCAGGCATCCCACACCGCGTTCATCGCGGCAAAGTCGTCCATGGTTTTCAGCCATATCTGCGCGCTGAGAACCCGGGTCTTATCGGTGCCCGCCTGCTTGAGCAGGTCGTCCACCTTGGCCAACACTTGCCTGGTCTGATCCGCGACATCACCCGTCCGGTCATCAGGAACCTGCCCCGCCATATGCACGAGGCCGTTATGAATCACTGCTCGGCTGCGGCGGGCATTCTGGTCGATACGAACGATTGCGCTCATTTTCCTTCTCCCTCGGGTGCACCATAGGCGCCACCACCTGCCGTTTCCATCAGAATGCGATCGCCTGCCTTGAGCACCCGCGGCTCGGTCGGATCAATAGCCTCGCCGTTCAACAACAGACGGCCAGGCTGACCCGCACCCCCGCCATTCAGGCCGGGAGGCGAGGACTTCAACTGGGTCATCAGAAAGGACGCGGCTACATCGGATGCATCCGGCAGCATTTCGTACTCGAAACTGATACCGCAACCGCCGTCGTGCTTCCCTTTGCCACCGCTGCCACGCCGGATTTCACGCCGGATCACACGGATGGGTGCCAGCGTTTCCATCATCTCGACCGGGGTGTTTCCAAGGTTGGCGGGAAAGCTGAGGGCGGAAAAACCGCGGCGGCGGGCCGTCGCCCCCTGCCCCGCATTCAGGAAATTGACCACGGCGAATCGTTTGCCCCGGTACTCGCCGGACATAGTCATCGACGAGTTGGGCGAGCCCGATGCCCAGACCTTGTTCGGCAACACGTCGGCAAGCGCCTTGAACACTGCCGCCGGCAATAAATGCCCGATGGCGCTGCGCCCACCCGACGCCGCCGGGTAGCTGGGGTTCAGCAAGGAGCCAAGCGGCGCTTGTGTTGCGATAGGTAGAAAGCTGCCTTCGTTATTGGGAATATCCGGGCAAAGCAAGGCCTTCAAGCCGTAGACCGTATAGGCGAAGGTATAGATGGGCACCACATTGAGCGCCCGCGGCAGTTGCGGACTGCTCCCCTCGTAATCGATGTCGATACGGTCGCCCTTCACCGTCAATTTGCACTCGATGAATATCGGCGCCTCGAAGCCATCGTGTTGCACGGTGGATAGATACACACCGTCGGGAATTTCCCGAATTGCGTCTCGCATGGCGTTCTCGGAACGCAGGCGAACCTCTGCGCCCAGGTCGTCCAGATCCACCGCATCGAGCAAGCCTTGCAAGCGATCCGACATCATGCGGCAGGCCGACACCTGCGCCCAGATGTCTCCCATGCCTTGCTCCGGCACGCGGATATTTTGCGAGATCATCTCTATCAGCACCTCGTTGGGTGCCCCGCCATCCAGCAATTTCATCAAAGGAATCTGCAAACCTTCCTCATAGATTTCGCGGCTGCTGTTGCTTCTTAGCTTTCCGCCGATATCCGGAAGGTGAGACACCACGGCGGCAAACGCCACCAAGCGCCCATCGCGAAAAATAGGGGTTGCGGTGGTCACGTCATGGATATGGCCCGACCCCTTCCACGGATCGTTGGTGATGAAGACATCTCCCGGCTTCATGGTTTCGGCCGGAAATTTTTCCAGGAAATGGCGCACGGTGGCCGGCAGACAACCGATGAAGCCTGGAAGGCTCATGGTGGACTGCGCAAGCGAGCGGCCTTGTGCATCGGTCAAGACAATTGCGAAATCATTGCCGTCCCGCACCAAGGTTGAAAAGCAGGTGCGAACAAACGCGGCTGAAGCCTCGTCAACCACACTGATCAGGCGCTTCCAGAGGATCTCCAGTTCGATAGGATCGAACTGCGATTGGCGGGATACTCCCTTGACACCCAGCGGCGTGGGTTTTTCTGCGAGCACGGTATTCATTTATTCGAATTCCTTGATCGTTACGGAAACAGTCAGGTCATGAAGAATCGTCACATCGGCCTTGACGGCCACGACTATCGTCGATTCACGTTCTTCCAGAATCAGCGGCCCCTGAAGGGTTTGGCCCGGCTGCACCGAATAGCGGTCGTACACGCCGACCGTCCGGTATTGCCCTTCAAGAGGCAGATAGATCGACCGCGTACCGCGCTGCGCCGCGGTGGTCTTGACGCGATCATCACCCCATTCAAAATGGTGGCCCTTGGTCCGCGCCCGCCCGGTAAGCCGCCAAGTAGTCACCTGCGCTCGGGCATTGGGCACCAAGCGGCCATAAAGTTTTTGATATTGCTCTTCGAACGCTTGCAGAATAGTGGCGCCCGTCTTGGCGCAAACCGTTTCATAAGGGATGGAGACCGGAACCTCGGCGCCTTGCCCGTAATAGCGCATCTCAGCCCCAATACGCCACTCCACGTCCTTTGCTCCGGCAGACGCGAGTTCGGTTTCGCCTTCATGCTTCAGCTTCTGCAGATTGCCGGCGACTTGACTCCAATCCGCATCATCAAGCAATTGTGGATTGGACCAAGCGCGATCGACGCGAGCGGGCGCTGCCAGCATGCCGAGGCAGGAACCGGCTCCCGCCGCGATAGGAATCAACACCCTGGGAATGCGCAGTTTGCGCGCCACTTCCACCGCGTGGACCGGCCCGGCTCCGCCAGTGGCGACCATGGCAAAATCGCGCGGATCATGGCCGTTCTCGGCGATATGGATCCGTGCTGCGCTTGCCATGTTCTCGTTCACCATGTTGTAGATGCCCCAGGCGACATCAGTGGACTGCATACCTAGCTGCCCCGCCAGCCTCCCCATGGCTTCTTGTGCAAGATCTGGCTTTAATTGCATTTCACCGCCGAGAAAGTTCGACGGATTCAGATATCCCAACAGCAAATCTGCGTCAGTGACGGTGGCGTCAGCACCGCCTCGGCCATAGCAAGCCGGACCGGGCACTGAGCCCGACGATTCCGGACCGATGTTCAATAAGCCCAGACGGTTGCAGTAAGCAATCGATCCTCCCCCCGCCCCGATTTCGATCAGCTCAATGCTGGGGATAAGTATGGGCAAACCCGAGCCCCGTTTGAAGCGCTCGACACGCGCACACTCAAAGCTATGGGCTACCGGCGGCTCTCCGACTGAAACGCATGCTTTTGCCGTCGTTCCTCCCATATCGAAGGCCAGCACCTGATGCACATCGTTTTGCCTGGCTGTGTTCAACGCCGACAACACCCCGGCCGCCGGCCCCGACTCCAGCAGCAGAATGGGCGATTCGGCCCCTGCTTTCGCAGACGTGAATCCGCCGCTGGACACCATGACCCGCAAAGGAATATCAGGCTGGATTTTCTCTATGCGCGACTCAAGCTCATGCAGGTACTCGGCAACCAAAGGTTTGACATAGGCATTCGCCACCGCGGTCGAAGTACGTTCAAATTCCTTTATTTCACTCGCCAGGTCAGACGACACCGATACCGCAAGGCCCGGCATCGCTTGCTTCAAGCGTTCTTCGATCTGCCTCTCATGCTGGTCATTCACATACGAATGCAGCAGCGACACCGCCACCGAGTCGACACCCAGAACTTCCAGCTCGCGTGTCATCCGCTCTAGTTCCGCCTCATCCAAAGCCGCCAACACCCCGCCTCTTGCATCGAGCCGCTCGCCGACTTCGATGCGGTTCTCTTCGGGAACCAGCGGCTGCGGCAAAGAGATATCCAGGTCGTAAATGTCGTAACGCCACTCGCGGCCGATATCGAGCGCATCGCGCATACCGCTCGTGGTGATCAGGCCAGTCTTCGCGCCTTTGCGCTCGATCAAGGTATTGGTGATCAGTGTCGTGCCATGCACGACTTCGGCCAGTTCCGGGGCTTGTGCGCCCATGGACTTCGTCACTTGCTGCAGCAGATTGAGAATGACCGTGGAAACAGCTTCACCCGGATCTGACGGCGTCGTTGGTGTTTTTCCCACCCAAATGCGCCCAGCCGGAGAAAGCGTCGCAATACCATCGGTGAAGGTGCCTCCGATGTCCGCGGCGACACGTAAGGTATTAGGAATAGCTGAAGGAATTTTCACGTCTTTGTTTTCCAGATCAGATTGAATGAAGCGTTTTCGTCAAAGCTGATGCGTCGTTTCAATAGGCCACCGTTATCAAGCGCTCTTCGGTCATTTCACGAATGGCATAGGCCGGGCCTTCGCGCCCGAAGCCACTGTCCTTGACTCCGCCAAAGGGCATGACATCGACACGAGCGCTGGAAGCCTCGTTGATATGCACGCCACCGAACTGCAAAGCCCGCGCTGTTCTGAAAGCTGTCTGCAAGTCGCGGGTAAACAATCCGGCGGCCAGCCCGAACGCGCTGGCGTTGGCCCCTGCCACCGCTTCATCCAAATGATCGAACTCGATAATCGAAACCACCGGCGCGAAGATCTCTTCGCATACCACTTTCATCCCTTCATTCACGTCGTGCAGAACAGTCGGTTCAAACACACTGCCTTCGCACCCGCCACCGGCAAGTAGCCGGGCGCCCCCGTCCAGTGCTTGCGCCACCCAAGCCGAGGCGCGCTGCGCGTGTTGCACCGAAATCATCGGCCCGACAACGGTTCCGGGGGCAGCCGGATCACCCGCCTTGGTGGCTTGCACTGCCGCCACAAATTTCGGAATGAAGGTCGGTGCGATACGACGGTCGACAAACAAGCGCTGGACCGAGGTGCAGACCTGACCGGCCTTGCGAAAGCCGGCGTTGATAATCTTGGGAATGGCCAGGTCCACATCGGCGTCATGGCAGACTATCGTGCTGGCAATGCTGCCCAGTTCCAGTTGCATGCCGCGCAGACCGGCGGCTTGCTGAATCTGCCTTCCGACTTGGGTACTGCCGGTAAAGGCGTAAAAGGCCAGACGTTGATCTTCCAGCAGTTGCCGGCCTATGGTGCTACCCGAACCATGCACCAGCGCAAGCAGCTTGCTCGGCAAGCCGGCATCGATCAGCGCCTTGCACAGTTCTACCGCAGATAAAGGGGTATAGGTCGACGGCTTGATCACTACCGAATTTCCCCCTGCAATCGCGGGCCCCACCTTGTGCGCCAGGGTATTCAAAGGAGAATTGAAAGGCGTGATGGCGCAGATGACTCCGCGCGGCACCCGGATCGTGAAGCCCATCCTGTTGTTGACGCCACTGGCGGCCTGCATGGGAACCAACTCGCCATTCAAGCGCTTGCCCTCTTCCGCGGACAATTCCAGGGTTTGCACACAACGCCTGACTTCGTTTTCCGCGTCCGCGCGGGTGAAGCCGGCTTCGTCACGCATCAGGGCGACTAGCTGCTTCATCCTGTGTTCTATGATCCTGGCCGACTCGCTCAGTATTTTGTAGCGTTCATAAGGGCTGAGCTTTGACGACTGCACCGCCTGCAGCGCCCCGTCAACAGCTTGTTCAACCTGGGCCGGCGACGCCACCGCCATCTCGCCATAAACAGCGCCTTTGTACTTGTCGGTCAGGCTTTGGGTCGACTCGCCGTCTACCCAGCAGCCATTGATTAGTAATCTCGACATTCAATTCTCCGGGGTCGCCTTAATTGATCACGCCTAAGCCCTGCATGAATCGCAGGCGAATCCGTGCAGGATCGCGTTCAGTGGTGCCCTCGGGCTTTGCGCCGTCGGTGCGTGCGGCAATGAACCAAGGTCCATCACCCTTCAGGGAACGGTCGATCAATGCCTCGAAATGCGATTCGTCCGAAGCCCACACGCTTTGCGCTATCCCTGCGCTTTTTGCAATCCCGACCAGATCGGTACCGCTGGACGTAAGCGTTTTCTGAGATCCCGTGATCTGGTAGAGACCGTTATCCCAGACGACGATGGCGAAGTTCTTCTGACCGCTGGCGGCAACCGTACCTAAGGCGCCAAGCTGCATCAGCAATGAGCCATCGCCTTCCAGGGCAAACACCTTGCGATGAGGCTGGGCAAACGCCACTCCTAAGCCTATTGGGGCGGCCAAACCCATGCTTCCCAGCATGTAAAAATTTTGCGGACGCTGACCGCTAGCCCACAAATCGAAGTTGGTATTGCCTATGCCGCCGATTACCGCTTCATCCGCTTTGAGCCTGGCCACCAGGCGGCGCGTCAGGTCAGCACGATTCATCACCTTTGCTTGCGCCCGGCTACATGCCTGGAGTTCATTATTCGACATGGCCATCTCCCTATTCCTGTACGGTTTTTTTCTTGGTCAGCAATGGCGACAAGATCATCGCCGCAGGCGCTTGCGTCGCGAACGCTTGCTTGATCATCTTGTCCACGACGAACTCGACGTCGTCATCACGCTGGATAGCAAAGTGTTCGATGCCGAGTGTCTCAAGCACCGGCCGCATGGTGCGGCAGACCACTGCCTGGCCCAACTGAAAATCGCCAATCGTGCCGCGCTCTGAGATCATCATCAGCAGGGGAATCTGATAAGGGCTGGCGAGCGAGGCCAGAGCATTGGGCAAGGTTGCAAAGCCGCTGGTTTGCATCAGCACGATGCCCCGCACACCGCCCATATAGGCTCCGGCAACGATGCCGACAGCCTCTTCCTCCCGCGCCGGACAGAAGACCGAAAAATACTCATCGTCATGAAGCAGGCGGATCAAGGGGGCAAGCACGTTGTCCGGCACATAGGCTATAAGCCGAACCTCGTTCTGCTTCAACACCGCGACGACTGTTTCGTACCATGTATGCGATGGTTTATCGGCCGACATTTGATTTCCCATTCGGTTGTTCTCGTAAGTAAAGAAGCCCCACGCCGTGTGAGTGCTTCCGTCATGCCGGCAGCTCTGCACCTGCATGATCTGTTCATCCTAAGTTCCACATTTGATTCATACAAACAACTAGTTTTTGTCCACTGATCGCTTTCAAAGATATATGGCAATGCTCGCGAAGTTCTTCATGAAATTTCGATTTCAAAGGACGAGCAGGCCCGTGCAAGGTTTCATCGAAACTTGCATGCCAATACGCGATCCGGACTGATTTTCTTGAGCGCCTCCAGCGCTCAGACGGTAGGTGCTGGTTTAGCCAAAGGGGCGGTAATGTAGGTGCCCCGTCCGCTGGCGATCAGCTTGCCAGCTTCGTCATAAACTTGTGCCTCGCATACTGAGAACTGCCTACCCGATTTGATAATGCGCCCCTTCGCGATCAGATCGCCCGGTGTGGCCAGCCGGTGGTAATCGACCCGCATATCTATGGTCGGCACCGGACGCCCAAGACTGCCGATCAGAGAAAAATCCGCCGCAAAATCGACCAAAGCAGCCAGGATTCCACCATGGGTTTGCATCAGCTTGGGGTTGGCCACCCACTCTTCGCGCCAAGTTGCCTTCACCTCGATCGAGTCCTCGCCCAGCGACAACACCTTCAAGCCCAACCATCGCAAGTAAGGGCCTCGCTGGATCAGTTCCTGCACGTCTTCCAATGTCATTGCTTGCTTCCCAAGTGGCCGCATCACTATGCGAACTACCCTCGACATCCTGGCTGGCCGGGCACCGCGCCCTGGCCAGGCTCGTACCGCCTACGCTTGACCAGACTTGCCCGATTCACTCAACTCGCGGGCATGTGCTTCCATCTTTCTCCTGTCGATTTTTCCTACCCCATTCACAGGTAAGGACGGCAAGAAAAAAACTTTGCGCGGATACTGATAAGGCGGAGCATTTTTCAAGGAATGCGCTTTGACATCCTCTTCCGATAAATCGGACCCTTCGCGCTTGACGATAAAAGCGTAGGGAATGCGGTGTTTGATCTCGTCCGGCACCGGCACCACCACTGCCTGATCGATATCGGCATGGCGCTCCAGCATCAATTCAACTTCGCCCGGGTAGATATTGTTGCCACTGGACACGAACATATCGTCCGAACGGCCCACGAAGTAGTACCAACCTTGCTCATCTCGGCGCAAGACATCACCCGTGTCGAACCAACCGTCCTTCAGGCGACGAGCCATCTCGGCCGGATTGTTGTAGTAGCCGTTCATCATTCCCGGCCCTTTGACGTACAGGATTCCGAAATTCTGGTCGCCGTCGTCGCTGACCAGCTTGAACTCATTACCCTTGACCGGCCAACCTATCGAATGACGGGGCCGTGTCAGCTTGCGCTCGGGATGCGGGCCAAATAGCGCAGCGCTGGTTTCGGTAATACCGAATATCTGGACGATTTCCGCGTTCTGGAATAGCTCGGCGACTGCGTCGATCAGAGCATCCGAAGCTGGCGCACCGCCCATGGTCGATAAACGCACGAAGGAATAATCCCGGCCTTCAAGCAAATCGCGCTGCTGCAAAATCATGGCAAAGATGGTCGGCACGCCGGACACCACGGTCACTCGATAACGAGTGATGGCATCGACGTAGAGGCGCGCGTCGAATTTACGCATCAGCACGACGGCCGAGCCGCCCACCAACACTGATTTGATCGCATTCATCGCGTGCTTATGGTAGAGCGGCGCAGCAACTATCATGCGGTCGGTTGGGCAGAAACCTCGGTCGTGCGAGATTGTTTCGGCAACCCACACGTGTGCGCGATGTGAAAGCACTACCCCTTTGGGGCGACCGGTAGAACCTGATGTGTACGGCTGAAAGGCAACGTCGTCACCCGTAGGCTGGTAGGCCTGGAATTCGCCCGGGTCCTTGAACGCCTCGTAGCCCTGTGGGCCGTCCGCATCCACATTGATGAAAGCTATGTCTTCCGGTAGTTGCGAACACAGGGCCGCATCGCAGAACACCAACTTCAAGGCCGCATCGCGAATCACCCACTCTATGGTGTCCTTGGGTAGAAGAATCCCGATCGGGACAGGGATCAGCCCTGCACGCATTGCGCCGAAGAACACCTCAAGAAACTCCAGGCGGTTCGCGCAAAGAATACCGATACGATCCCCCTGCTTAAAGCCCCGAGCGGCAAATCCTCGCGCAATGGCGTCGCACGATGCGTGATACGTCGGGTAGTCCACTACGCGCGGCTTGTCCGGATTCCACAGGTCGATAATGGCAGCCTGGCCTTCAGCCCGGTACTCGTCACCAAGACAGCCCAGGTTTTTTAGTTTCTGGTTCATGGATTGATAATGACCTTTCCAAAAATACGACGATCTTCCAGAAGGCGCACGCCTTCGCGCGCCTGCTCTAGCGGAAATACGGATTCAATAACCGGCTTGAGCTGACCGGAGGCGACAAAACCCAGACAGGCTTTGATGTCTTCGGGTACATATGCGCGCGAGCCTACGATGTCGATTTCGCGGTGCCAGATAAAACGCACATCGACTTCGCAAATGTGACCCGCAGTCGATCCGCAAGTCAGGATGCGGCCATTGACAGCCATGCTGCGCAACGTCGGAATCCACGTATCGCCCCCGGTGAAGTTCACCGCAACGTCTACCCCCTTCTTGCCGCTGGCGGCCCATACCGCCTTAGAAAAATCCGGATGCTCGGCATAGTTGATGACATGATCAGCACCCAGTTCCTTCAGCTTTCTTCCCTTTTCTTCGCTACTGGTGCAGGCGAACACTTCGGCCCCGACCATCTTGGCGAACTGCAGGCAGGAAACCCCCACGCCGCCGCTGGCTCCCAGGATCAGTACCTTTTCTCCCTGGCGGATGTTTCCGCGGGTGAACAACATGCGATGCGATGTTCCGTAGGCGATCGGCAATGCCGCAGCCTCATTGAAGCTGACGTTCTCGGGTATTTCGATAAGCTGCCGGTGGTCGGCCGAGATGAATTCGCACAGACCGCCATTGCCGTTTTCGCCCAGCACACCTCCCTCGGGAAAACGCGGGAAAAGCACGACTCGTTTGCCTAACCACTCTTCCGGCACGCCCTCGCCCAGCTCACTCACCACGCCGGCAATATCGCCTCCGGGAATTCGTGGCATCTCGGTGTGCAGATCGGGCATGCCGTGCATCACAAACACGTCCATGTAGTTCAAGCCACAAGCCCGCACTTCGATCAAGGCGTGACCCGCCGCCGGGACAGGCTTGGGCCACTGGTCCAACTTCAATTGATCAAGACTGCCATGTTGCTGCAGGGCAATCACTTTCATCATTGTGGTCATAGCTTCCTTGGCGTTGAAAAATTGTCTCGGATCCACGCTGTGGCCCCGGCGACGTTGCGTCGAAGTCGCTAGGAACTACTCGACGGAGATCTTTGCTTGCTTGACGACACCGCGCCACAAGGCGAGGTCGGCTTTCATCACTTGAGCGAATCCGCTTGAAGACTGCAAGGTAGGCGTCACGCCCAAGGTCGCCATGCGCTGGCGCACCTCCGGCAGGCCCGCCACTTTTTTCAGCGCTGCGTAAACCCGGTCGACGATGGCTGGATCCATGCCTGCAGGCCCGATGAGGCCCCACCAGTTCACGACATGCACGCCGCTTATGCCGAGCTGATCTAAAGTAGGAATTTCGGGATAGTCTTCAATCGGCTTCGGGGCGGCGACGGCCAAAGCGCGCAGGCGGCCACTTTTGACCAAAGCCATGCCCGAAGCCGTACTGCCGAATGTCGCGTCGACTTGCCCGCCCATCGTTTCGTTGATGGCGGGACCCGAGCCCCGATACGGCACACTGACGATCCGGGTAGCAGTTTTGAGTTGCAGCAGCTCGGCTGCGAGGTGTCCGAGCGAACCCGGCCCTGCATTGGCGATACTGATGCCCGTCTGCGCGCCCTTAGACAGAAAATCTTTGAGGTTCTGGCTGCCGGCGGCGGGCACGTAGAGAACGAAAGGGCCAGAACCCAACATGCCGACCGGGGTGAAATCCTTTTCTGGATCGTAGCCGGGTGAACTGGTACGTATCGCGGCGTTCAAAAGCAGGGCGACATCCGCCAACATCAGCGTGTACCCGTCGTTGGCCGCACGTGCCAATTGTGTTGCGGCAATCGCAGTATTGGCGCCGCTACGATTCGAAACGATGATCGTCGCACCCAGTTCTTTCTGCAGGTGGGGCGCCAGCGCGCGGACGATAATGTCTGAAGCGCCACCCGGGGCATAAGGAACGACCAGTTCAATCGGCCGCGCCGGATACTCTGGTGCCTGGGCAAATACTGACGCATGCAGCGCAGCTAATATCCACCCCCCACACACAATTCGAATTGTTCTGAAGATCATGAAGAGTCCTGTGGTCGATAAGAAATGGGCTCGCAACGCTCACCGGTTGCTGCGGAAGGACAGCAATAAAAAGCAGGCAAGCGCTGCGCCATCCCCACGAGCAGAAATCTTAGGAGCGGCCTTTAATTAGTACAAATAACTAGTTTTTCTCGATTGATCGCTTTCGGAGATATATCTTTTTGCGCATGCAAAGATAGCTGCACGCGCGGCGGGCCAGTGAGAACGAGGGGGAACCGAAAAGGGGACGAGAGAACGTCGCCGGCAGCAACAGGCGAGCGGTAGCGCCGTTTCAGAAGAGAACGACTAGATCAGCTGCTTGAAGAGTATCCGCCGCGCGACTCTGGCGGCGCGCCCCCTCGCAACACGCAGTAAAAACGAACACGTCAAGGACGCATTTGTGCGGTTGACGCACTGGCTTCAAATGAAGGTGTCAAGCCAGTAGCTGGCCACCGTGCCGCAGCGGCTCTCTGACACGAAGAATTCTGAGTGCGTTCCACATCATGGCCGACGTGCTCGAAAGCACAGGCTTGGCCAAATCCCGCTCAAGAACCTCGATAGCCCCTATTGTCGGCATGCCAACCCCGCTCAGGAACACGGCTTGCGCCTGTCCTACATCCACCATCCGTCCCAAGGCGTAGGCGCGTTCCGGGGTTTCATCGTAGATATTGCGTACCCCGGGCAACCTGCCATGCGCAACCACGTCGATGCCATGCGCTTCAAGCAAGGCTTTCCCCTTTGCCGTGGTTTGCTCGTCATAGGGCGTGGCATAGGCCAGGCGTTGGACACCCAGATGCGACAAGGCTGCAATGACACTCCCAAAGGCCGTTATGAAGGGAATCCCGGTTTGCTCTTCCATACGTGCAACGAGCTCTGCCTCGCCCTCTTTGCCCAAGGTGTAGCTGACCGCCGTGTGCGCCATGACGATCACATCGGGTTTCACCATGGCAAGCAGCTCCACGTTGTCCGCCAGATGGGCGATCTGTGTGCGATTGCGTTCCTCCTGGCCCGCGTGCGCACCGGTTTTCCCGTGCGCCACCATGCGCGTGAAATGCAGCGATATGCCGGAGGCAAGCAAGCGCATCATTTCCGGTTCAAGCGTGGGGTTGCCCGGGGGCACCAGAAAACCGATACGGCCTCGCCATCCCATCATGTCTTGCTCCTCGTGCTTGCGTTGTCCTGGCATGCGTGTCTTGGCGGTGGCGCCGACACTCCGCCAGCATGGTCTTATTCCAAGACCACCACATTTACCTGTGCTCCGAATACCTCTTGAACCGACGGCACGAGATGATCGTGATGGCTTAGAAAGATTACCTGAGTTTGCTCCGACAGTTCAGCAAGCGCTTGCAGGCCGGCTTTGGAACGGGCGTCGTCATAATTGATGAACAGGTCATCAGCAACGAAAGGCAAAGGCAAAGCCTGTTGCAGATGCAGCTCCAGCGCCGCCAGCCGCAAGGCCAGGTAAAGCTGGTCGCGCGTTCCATCGCTCATTCCCGACAGCGCCACCAGTTTTCCATCGGTGCGCTGCCCCTCCAAAGCCATCGGCTCTCGGTCGAAATCGACCAGCAATCGCTGAAACGAGCCCAGCGTCAGCTTTGAAAAAATCGCACTTGCACGGGCCAGCATGGGACCTTGCTTTTCTTCGCGGTAGCGATCGATAGACCAACGCAACAAGCGAGCGGCCGTAAATACTTTGATGTAGCGCTCGGCAGCGTCACCCATCGCGGACAGCGCCTCTTGCCGTTCGGCTTCGGCCACCGCTGCGGCGTCGGATCCGCCTATGGCGGACAGCGCCGACAAGGCATTGGCCTCTTCCGCCGACAGGGTCGTTTGGCGCAATATGGCCGCGCTATGTTCGCTTTCTATCGACGCCAGATCAGCAGCCAGTTGAGACAAATCCACCGCGTCGATATCCGCTTCCAACTGCGCGCGTGGCAGGCCATCGCCATCTTCAAGCAGGTTGCGCGTATAAGCATCAATTTCCAAGCGTAGCCGGCGCTGCTCGTCAGATTTTCTGATGGCATCTTCAAGAGCCGAATTCGAGCTTGCCCCGCAGCGCTCGAACAAAGGCGCAAGACTTGCGTTCGCAGTGTGTCGCGACTCTTCGGCCTGGCCAAGCTGGGCTCGGGCCAGCCGCAAACTTTCTTTCAAGCGGCTTGCTTCGGCTTGTGCTTCATTTGCAAGCGCAAGCCGACTCGACAATTGCAAGGCGATCTGCGGCGCCGGCTGTCCTTTCAGTTCTGGTGCGATCAAGCCTGCCAGGCGATGGGCTTCGGCAGAGAATTTTTCCAGATCGGCATTCATCGCGTCTATGCGTTCAACACGGATCTGGCGTACTTTTCCCAGTTTTTCCTCGATGCGGGAAATCAGTTCCAGTGCTCCTTCGACAGTACCGACGTCGCTCTCGGCAGCTAGACCTATCTTTTCCACGGCAGCAACCCAAGCCTGGTTCCACCTGCTGAGCGAACTGGCGGCATCGGTGCTGGCTTGCTGCAAAGCCGGAATCAGCGCTTGTGCAGTTTCCCCTTGCATCGACAAGGTTTCTCGACGCCCTTGCGCGCCGTCCACGGTCTGGATAAACCCTTCGGCCTGCACACACAAGGCGGGCAAGCCATCGGCGTCAGCCACATCAAGACCCGCTCCTCTTAGCGCCTCCGCCAAACTGGACCTGTTCCCCGCGATCTGGCTGCTCAGCCACTGGTAAGTATGCAGCGCTTCCTGATGCGCCTGATCGGCCGCCATCACCTTGTCTTTGCGGCTCAGCCAATCCACCACGCTTTCCAGCGGCATGCCCGGTAAACTCGCCGCCAGGCTTTGCTGGCTCCATCTGGCTTCAAGCTGCGCCAGCGCTTCGCTCCGTTCCGCACAACGGCCTATATATTGCGCCAAACTCTGCTTTTCACGTTCAAGCTGATGAAGCTTGCTTTGCAGCTCGGCAGCTTCTTCCACATTGTCCAGACGCGCATCCGCCGCCCGGTCGGCATGCGTCAGCGCCGCTTCGAACCGCGGCGCGGCCTGATCCAGATCAACCTGCCGTGTCTTGATCGCCTGCCACGAAGCGTTTCTTTCCTCTCGCGCCTGAAGCACGAGTTCGAGTGTGGTCGGGCGATGCAGTTCCTTAAACTGCAAAACTTCCAGCTCGATTCTGGCCACTACCGCTGCTTGCGCGTCGCGCTGCTGCACGGCCGCCTTCCGCTCGGCTTCCAAAGCTTGTCGTTCGAGTTGCAATCGCGACAGATCTTGTGGCGCAGGTAGTTGCATGGCTTGCAGCTCGGCCATCGAGTGTGCCCACTGCCCCAAACCCAGCAACGCGCTATCAAGAACAGAACTGGCCTTTGCCAAAACGCTTTGCTGCTTTTGTACCGCGCTATCGGTATCACCCAGCGCACGGGCACTGAACAGCGCTGCACGCAAAGCCGGCTTGACGACTCCGGTACGCAGGCTCGCCAGTTGCTGTTGCAGCAAGGCAATTTCTGCCCGCTTGCTGGCTTCGGCTTGTTCGGCCGCGCGCCGAGCCTGAATCAGGCCGCTATGCTCGCGCACCAATTGCGCAATCCCCCGCCGCGCCAATAGCGTCGGCAAGCGGGCAGTTAGCGCCTCTGGCGCACCTGCCTGCCAGCCAAGCTGAGCACAGGCATCGGCCACATCGCGCAGCAATGTATCGACTTCCTTCTGCCGGCGCTCTATATCGTGGGCATAAGCGCTGTATTGCAAACGCAGCTCGCCCAGCGCGGCAATTTCGGCAGCGGCGCCAGACACGGATTCGTCCAGTTGCACCCGTTCAAGAACGGCCAGGGCCTTATCCACCTCGGTGCTGCGCAAACCGATCAGCAGATCGGCCTCGGCCAGATTACGCTGTGCCCGCGCCAAGGTGGCCGCCGCGTCTTCGGGCAAATCCACTACCGTCCCCAACGCCCCGAGGCGGCCCTCGCTATCTTTCAATGCACGTAGGTGCGGCGCCAGTCGGCGGATACGTTCAAGATGGCTTCGCCTTGCCTGCAGACCCTGCAGTTGTTCCCGCGCCAGGGCCAGTTGCTCTTGCAGCGCCTCGACTTTGGCATTCAGCTCCGTCCATTCACGGGTCCGCACCACAGCCCCTTTCAGGGCGCTGTTGGCTTTCTCCAATTGATCGGCGGCCACAAAATAAGAGCGGCTTGCCGACTTCCTGACGCCCCAAAGCGAATCGGCTTCCTCGATCAGCTTGTCCCTGACCACACCTAGACTGGCGACACCGGCGGCGGACTGAAACAGCACTTGGCCTATATCGTTTTCGGCGCTGAGAATACTGTTGCCGCCTGCAACCAGACGGCCATGATCCAGGCCGAACATCTGATCGAAGAAATTTCGGTCAGCAGACCCCAGAAAAGGTAAGAGCGACAAATCAGGTAGAACGTCGTCTTGAGCTGAACGCAACGTCTGCTTCTGCGCCTTGCTGCGCTGAAACTCCAGAACATCGGCACCATTGCTAATCGTCGCGCCCAGGCGCAGTTCATTCAAGGCATGCAAAAACCCCAAGGGCGAACGGGTGGGAATACCAAACAACAGGTCCAGGATGGCCGACCTGAGGGTGGATTTGCCGGCTTCGTTAGGCCCCACGATCAGATGGAAATCCTGCTTGGCGGCAGGAAACTCTAAGGTGCGATCGGAAAACTTGCCGTACTTGATCAGATCCAGTCGTTGAAATCGCATGGCGCGCTTACTCCGCCTTGGCCAGGTGAGCAAGCAGTCCGGGGCGGACTTCCTTCAGCAATTCGATTAGTTCGCCCTCGCGAATATTTTTGAAGTAAGGCACCACGCTTTGCAATTCGTGAGGGGCTTTGCTTACCAAAGGCATTAGCTCGTCCTGCAACGCTTTAAGAAAATCCACATCGCTTTCAGCAGCCAAAAGCAACTCCTGCAAATCCGACAAGGCATCGGCCCTGGCCCTGACGGCTTCGCCATCATCAGGGGGCAAGGTCGCCACTCGAACCTTTTCTATCCACAGGCGGTCTGGTCCAATCGCTGCGGCAAGCGCCAGCACCTCGGCGCGCAGTTGAGCTTCCAGTCCGAACAGCTCGCCGTGGACCTCGCTTCTGCCCTTGAGACTGATGCGCACAGCACTAGGAATATGCGCGGGACTTTGCTCGACCAGTGCCTGCAAATGCTTGTCTATAAGTCGCACCACATCGACGAAGGAAACACAGGCCTCAACGTCCAGATCCAGGCTATGCCAACGCAGTACATCAACAAACAAGCGCTCAATGTCTTGTACGCCGGACTCATCCGCAGTCACCAACACCGCGCCGCGCGGCCCGGTTTCACGAACGTGGCGGCCTTGCAAGTTACCTGGGAAGACGACGGTTGATGCGCCCTGCCAAACCTGGTGCTCGTGTACGTGGCCAAGCGCCCAATAGTGATAGCCCTTGGCGTGCAACTCATCCAGGCTGCACGGTGCATAGTTGGCATGGGCGGAATTGCCTTCGAGCGCAGTATGCAAGACGCCGATATTAAACATGCCGGACGAAGGCGGCGGATACCCGGTGACTAGATTTTCAGTGGTGGCGGCATCCTTGAAGCTGCGCCCATGCAGGGCGACATTCATGCCATCGACTCGAAACGTGGTGGCTTGGCGCGCCTCGAATACGTGAACATTGGCGGGCAGTTGCAGCTTGCGCGTCATTTCGTTTTCGGCGTCGTGATTACCGAACAACAAGTAAACCGGAATGCCGGCTTTGTTGAGCCGGCCCATTTCCTTGCAAAAATAAATGCCGGTGTTGTGATCCTTCCAATTGCCATCGTAGAGATCGCCGGCGATCACCATGAAATCCACCTGCTCGTCGATAGCCACGCCAACCAGATTGCTGAACGCCGAGCGCGTTGCGCTACGCAGCATTTCAACTGGAGCGTCGGCATAGGCGCTCAACCCCGTTAACGGGCTATCTAGATGGATATCTGCGGTATGGATGAATCTCACGAACGGCTTTCCTGCTTGGACAGTGCACAGAGCTAGGAGTCTACCTCGTAGTTTGGCGCGAAGTCGCAGCGCTTCCAAGCCCGAC
>JBEBXA010000008.1:0-75476 GCA_040391825.1 Pigmentiphaga sp. | reverse complement strand
ACACCGTCTTGATAGGCGCGGGCGCCCATGCCGCCGGCGATGGTTTCATAGTTGACGAAATAGGTGTTATTTCTGGGGTCGGTTCCACCCAGCACAATGAGTTGGTGCGGCCCGCTCGCTACCAGCGCGCGCTCGGGCAAGGCTTGGGACAGCGCGGAGGCGATGACGTCGCCTAGTACTGCGCAAGAGATTGAGCGGGCGCCGACTGCTGCGGGCGGCAATGGGCCGACGACGGAGCCCGCGGGGGCATGGATGTCCATGGTCCGGAAGTAGCCTGAATTGGCTGGCACATCAGGATCGAGCAAGCTTTTGACCACGGTGTAGATAGTGGCTACCAGGGCGCGCAAGGGAATGTTGCGGGCAGCCGCCAATTGAGACGCCGATCCGGAAAAATCAAAGCTTAAACGGCCATTGCCGACAGTAAGCGCGAGCATGATGGCTGCGGGTTCGCCGCCATCGACGCCATCCAGATATTCGCAGGCGCGATAGCAACCCGGCGGCACGTTGGAAATCGCGGCTGCGAAACGCTTTTCGGTGAAGTCCAGATAGCCCGCCATGGTGGCATGGGTAGTGGCGACGCCATAACGTTTGAATAGCGCTTGCACGCTGCGCACACCTACGGTGTTTGCAGCGACTTGGGCACGGAGGTCACCAGTGCGTTCGTCTGGCGTGCGCGAATTCAAGAGCACGATGTCGAACACGTCGCGGTTGAACTTCCCTTGGTTGACGATGCGTACCGGTGGAATGCGCAAACCTTCCTGGAAGATAGAGCTGCAGACCGCGGCTTCGGAGCCGGGCACCATGCCGCCGACGTCGGCATGATGTGCAATGCAAGCCACGTAGGCAACGATGCTGTTGTCGACGAAGACCGGGGCGATCACATTGATGTCGGGTAGATGAGACCCTCCACCGTTGTAGGGGTCATTGGCCATGAACATATCGCCCGGGAAAATGTCTTCTTCCGGGAAACGTGCAAGTACTGCTTGCACCACTCCTACCATCGACCCCAGGTGGATGGGAACCCGCTGGGGCAGGGCGACCACATTGCCCATGTGATCGAATACCGCGGTCGAGCAGTCGCCCCGTTCCTTGATATTGGGCGAGAAAGCGGTACGCATCAGCGCGGCGCTCATTTCCTCGGTTACACCCAGCAGATAGCGAGCGACGACCTCGGCGCGGATGGGATCGATTTCTACAGTTTGGCTCATAGCGCGACTTCCTTTTCGTCAGCGTCGGGGGTCAGGTCTATGTGTAGGCAGCCACTGTCATCGACGCGACTAAACGCATGGGGGGGAATGACCGTGGTCGTGTCCATTTGCTCTACGATGGCCGGGCCGTGCAACATGGCTCCGGGCTGCAAGGTTTCACGCTGCAGCACCGGGGTCCGGACGAAGCCGGTGGAAGCAAACCAGACCGAGCGGAAAACTTGTTCCGAAACGGGCAAGGCGGCGGCTGCAGTCGTAGCGAGCGCACTGATGCGGCTGCGCGCGATGATGACGGAAGCCCGCAGGTTGACGATTTCTATCGGCTGCGACTGCATGTCGTAGCCGTATAGTTCGGCATGCCGTGCGTGATAGTTTTGTATTGCTTGTTCCAGCACGGCTGCGCTCAGCGTTGCGCTTGCAAGATCCACAATCAGTTCGGCGTTTTGTCCCGCATAGCGCAAGTCCAGTTGCCATAAGTAAGACACTTCAGGGGCGTTGCGGTCAGTTCCTTCGGAGTCCAGCCATTGGCCTGCGCGCGACACTAACTCATCCATGCCGGCCATCAGGCCGCTAAGGCTGTCTGGTATAGCGAGGACTAGTCGGGTGATCGAAAAATCGCCGCGTCGATCGGATTGCAGCAGTCCTTGGGCCGACAGCAAGCCGGGGCGTGGCGGTACGATGATGTGCCGCATCCCTGCCATCGCTGCGACGTCGGCCGCATGCAAGGGGCCGGCCCCGCCGAAGGCAACCAGCGTGTAGTTGCGAGGATCCTCGCCTTGCTCAACAGAAATCACGCGCACCGCGCCGGTCATGTTGGCATTCGCAATCTCCAGTATGCCGACCGCAACTTCTTCAACCGTTTTGCCCATCGCTGTGGACACTTCGTCGCGGATCGCCTGCACCGCTGCGTCGGGGTGCATGCTCATGCGGCCACCGAGTAGCGACACGGGACTCAAACGGCCGAGCAGAACGTTGGCGTCGGTGACAGTGGGGCGCGTGCCGCCGCGGCCATAGGCTGCCGGGCCGGGGTGTGCGCCGGCGCTTTGTGGCCCGACTTTAAGCATGCCCCCTGCATCGAGCCAAGCCAAGCTACCGCCGCCCGCGCCTATGGTGTGTATATCCAATGTCCGGGTTCGAACGGGGAATCCACCCATGTCTCGTTCGTTTTTCATGGAAGGCCGGCCATCCTTGATCAGGCAGACGTCAGTGCTGGTGCCACCCATGTCCAGCGTGATCAGATCCGAAACAGCGCCGGCCTCGCCAAGCGCGACAGCGCTCATGACGCCGCCGGCAGGGCCCGAGAAGAAGGTATTGATGGGGCGCTGGCGCACGGTCTGCGTCGTCACGGCACCGCCATTGGACTGCATCACGTGCGCGGCCGAACGTACGCCCAGATCGCGCACGCCGATCTCGAAGCTCTCAAGGTATTTATCCATGATGGGCATCAAGCTTGCGTTCACGACGGTGGTGATGAAACGCTCGTATTCTCTGAATTCAGGAAGCACTTCCGACGAAACGCTTATATAAACGTCAGGCCACTGCTCGGCAATGATCTGACGCACGCGCAGTTCGTGTGCCGGGTTCTGGTAGGAATGCAGAAAGCAAACGGCAAGAGCTTGCACGCCCCGCTCTTTGAGCGCCATGACGGCATCTACGACACCGTTTTCGTCCAGTTCTCTCACGACTTCGCCGGTGCCTGACAAACGCTCGCGCACTTCGACCCGGCAATCGTTGGCGACCGGCGGTATGGGCTTGGGGACATCAAGGTTGAAGTAGTGGGGTCGACGTTGGCGGGCGAGACTCAGTACGTCACCAAAGCCCTGAGTGGTCAGCAAACCTGTCGGTGCCCACTTTTTCTGGAGCACAGCGTTGGTGGCCAGGGTCGTGCCCAGCACCAGGAAGTTGACCTCAGACGCTTTGATCTTCCCCAGCTCTATGAGTTCGGCAATGCCATCGAGTATCCCCTGGGCTGGATCAGCCGTCCGGGTAGGAACCTTGTGGTAGAGCCATTGACCCGTCAGGGCGTCAGCCAGCACGAGGTCGGTAAACGTGCCTCCTGTGTCTATTCCTATCCAATATTCGCTCATGTAATCCTCAGCACAGGCCGATGCGGCCCTGTGAGCGAACTATGACGCTGATAAACTCTTCAAACAATTGGATATTTATTCATTATTCATAGGTAATACGTATGAATTTCAAGCTGCGTCAACTGGAAGGCTTCGTCGCTGCAGCGGACATGGCTGCTTTCAGCAGAGCAGCCGATCAGCTGTCCATGACGCAGCCGGCGTTTTCACAATTGATACGCGAACTGGAGAACGTGGCGGGGGTCAGGCTTTTTGAAAGAACCACGCGTCGAGTGGAACTGACCGAGGCAGGGCGGATGCTGTTGGCGCAGGTAAGACGGCCGTTAGAGGACTTGCATCATGCTTACACCAGCTTGCAGGAACTTGCCGAAGGCGCGCGTGGACTGGTTACCTATGCGGCGCTTCCCTCCGCGGCATTTTGCATAGGCACTCGCGCGATTGCCCAGCTTCGCGACCATTTCCCCGCGGTTCAGGTCAGGCAGATCGAGGACCAGAACGGTTTGTTGATCAACAAGGTTCTGCAGCGGGAAGTGGAGTTCGGTCTGGGGATGCTTTCGCATCCCGATCCCGCCTTGAGTTTCGACTTTATGTTTGTCGATGAGCTGGTGGTTGTCATGCCGGAAAATCACCCTCAGGCACGCAAGAAAGTATTGGCCTGGACAGACCTGATCGATCCCCCCTTGATATTGCTGCCTCCGTCATCAAGTTCGCGCCGTCTGGTCGATGCCGGCCTGGCGCAAGTGGGCTGCGATCGTGAACCCACCTTCGAGGTGGTGAACATGGTGACGGCGCTAAGCATGGCTTATGAAGGCCTGGGGCTTACCGTGCAGCCCAGGGTGGCGCTGGAATCGATGAAGATGGACGGCCTGGTCTATCGGCAACTGGATAACCCGCGGCCACTGCGGCGCATGGGGATTATTCGCCGCAGTGATCGACCGCTCTCGGCTGCGGCCGAGAAGCTGATCGGTTTTTTACATGAAGAGGCGAAAGCTGCGACGTCACGCTCGACTTTTGTTCAGTAGAAGGCGCGGTATTCCATGAGGTCATAGCGGGGGGGTATAAAAGTCGTTATGAGTGGCCGAAGGGCTCAGATATGCTGTTAACAAACTTCTTTCTTGCAATCGCTGCCCATGACGCCTACCCCTGACATTTCTTCTGCCGAAAAAGCCCTGTTCGCGCAAATGCGCGCCCGCTTTCCCGGTGCTATGAATCGTTCCCATCTGGATGTGGCAAGCCGCAGCTTGATGCCTGCCAGCAGTCATGAAGTTGCGGCTGCACATATTGCGGAACGGATCGCCGGCGTCATCGATAAAGATCGCTACTTCCAGTTGGTGGAGCATGCACGGGCTTCTTTCGCACGCTTGATCGGTGCGGGCAATAGTGAAATCGCCATTACCAAAAATGTGTCCGAAGGACTCAACATCGTTGCCGCATCCATAGATTGGAAAGCGGGTGACGAGGTTTTTCTCTGTGCGGATATCGAGCACCCCAACAACATCTATACCTGGCGCAACCTGGAGCGCTTGGGTGTAAAGGTTAGAGATTTCGCGGCTCCCGACGGTTTGTTCCCGCTCGAAGCAGTCATCGAAGCGTTGGAAAAAGGCTCGCGCGCCAAAGTGGTGACGGTGTCTGGCACTTCGTTCAAGCCGGGCTTTCGCACTGATCTGAACACTTTGGGCCGCGCTTGTCGCCGCCATGGCGTCTCGCTGGTCGTCGACGCAGCGCAGTCTGCGGGGATTACCCATCTGGATGTTGAAGCCATGCATATCGACGCGCTGGCTGCCAGTACGCAGAAAGGTTTGTGCTCACTCTATGGCATGGGGTTCTTGTATGTAAGAGAGAGTCTTGCGCAAACGCTTAAGCCGCGTCACCTTGCGCGTTTCGGGGTGAAGATAGACGCTACGCATGAAGCTGATTACGACACCGGACCCGTTCAATATCGAGCGGGCGCACTGCGCTTTGATTTGGGAAACTACAACTTCCTGGCCGCGTCGCTAGTTGGGGAAACGCTTGAATTACTGCACGCTTGCGGCACGCAGGCTATTGATCGCCATGTCACGGCTTTAACGCAAGCCCTGTCCAATGGCTTGATCGAACGGGGCTGTCCAGTGGTCAGGCCAGAGGGAGCATTGACCGCCAATATGGTGTGCCTGACTGTTGCCGGAAAGGCGGACGAAGCACATGCGCTTCAGCAGTATTTGCAATCGCAAGATGTGCAGGCGGCGGTAAGACGCAATCTGCTGCGGTTTTCCATGCATTTCTACAACGATATGTCGGATATAGACAAGGCTATCCAGGTAAGCAGAGACTGGTTCGAACGGCGCTAGTGTTCTAGTCCAGTTCCAGTAGTTCTTCCTGTAAGGGCCTTCAGAGGTCGGATGGCGCGTGGGGTAGCTGGAGCGAGAAGAACAAATTTATTTCTACGCCTCAATATCAGAATAAGAAACGGGCTGATGGTTTCGCGCTGCTTTCGATTACGAAAGCAATCGTGAATGGTTTGGGTTTGACGTGATAAGGCCGCTTGCGCGACTTTAAATACATACACTTATACCAATATATTTCTCATATAAGTTAGCCAGTTTCTGTGGATTGAATCATTAGCATTTTGTTACAAAAATATTGGAACTACCTCTTTTTGCCTAATTGACTTTAGTTAGGGATAAAAGAAACTATAAGAACTCACCTTACGTTCGAGTTTATTTAGTCCAATCAAAAATAATCATGAGCAGATGTTTCTAAAAGTGAGGTAAAGCCATAATTCTGGATTCAACAGAGAAAGATGAGTTGCGGGCTCGGTTTTTGCTTGATGGTGGATAGTAGAAAAAATCTCGTGCGGACGAGTTTCATGCCGCTATAAAGGCAGAGAGTGTGTGATGGGAAAAATAGTTCTGATGGAAGCTCACCCATTGCTGCGACTGGGTTTGTTGCAAATTCTGAACAGATTGGGTGGGGTATGGAAAATCGTCGAGCTGGATTTTTCGGACTTGCCTAAACCCGAACCTGACGCGATAGCGGTCGATCTCCTTATCTATGGCATTCCTATAGGCGCAGATTCCGAATGGACGCCTTTGGCTGAAGCTCAACGAGTGCTTACGCCCAAGCGCATCTTGTTGTTGACCGACGTCTTGCCTCTACCTTCATCCCTCCAGGGCTTGCCGGAAGTACCGGTTTACGGCTGTGTGATGAAGACGGTTTCCGTGGAAATATTGGAGGCCGCAATACGCTTGGTAATGGCCGGCGGGCAATGCTTTCCGGACAAACAACAGGTACAGACGGTGCCTGCAAGCTTCAGCCTGCCTGCGGTGGCGGCACTCCCACCTTCGCCTACGCTTTCGCTCACGCCTTCCTTGCCCATGCGTCCACATGATATGGGGCTCGCACATGGCGCGGATTCCGGTAACTCGATAGGCATGATCAAAGGCGCGCAATTGCTGGATCTGACGCCGCGCCAATACGAAGTTCTAGTACTGCTTGCGCGAGGCCACCCGATCAAGACCATCAGTCGGATGCTGAATATTTCGGTAGCTACTGCCAAGACGCACGCATGCACGCTATACCAGCGCCTGCATGTGCGAAACAAGGGCGAGGCGGTTTACACCGCACGGCAACGGGGCGCAACCTTGGAATGGCATGACTCCGAGCGCGAATCATCCCTGGTTTCGATGCAGGAGTAAGCCGACTCGCGAACTGATTTCCCCCAGGCGCGGCAAGAATCGTATCTGATGCCCGCCGCGCCATCTTAGCGCTTGACCGATCTGGGCAGCCAGCGCCAGAACACGCCCCCGGCGATGATGCCCAGGGCGCCAATGGCCCCCATACCTACCGCCAGCGAAGCCAAGGCTGTAATCGCCGACAGCAATAGCGGCCCGCCGCTGGTGCCGATATCTGCCAAGACCCGCCAAATTCCGAGAAACTCCGTGCGGCCAAAACGTGGCGAAGCGTCGGCCGCTATCGTCATGATGATCCCCGATCCTATGCCATTGCCCAGGCCCATGAATAGGGACACTATCAGAAAGGTAGTCAGGCCGGTGGTGAAGGGCATCAGCAAAAGCGCGCAGCCCATCAGCATGGTGGAGGGCAGGGCTACCCAGAGGCGGCCGTGCTGGTCCATCACTTTGCCCGCGGGGTAGAACACCGCCATATCAATCGCGGCCGCCAGACCGTAGATAACCGACGCCGCAGCAGGGTTGAGTCCGAGGTGGGCAGCCCACAATGGGATGACAACCTGGCGCGATGAACGCAATGCGCTGACCAGCAGGGCGCCCAGGCCCAAGGTGAGGAACACCTTGTAATGGCTGCGTATGATATTTGCTATCGCGGGTTTTGCGGGCGGCGTGCTGCCCTGCGCCTGTCGTAACTCCAGGTCGGGCAAGGCCATGGCTACGCATCCAGCACCTATCATCGCCAGCAGCGCAATCCAGTAGGCACCGGTCAGCCCTATGACATGAATCAATGCTGCACCGGCAAATGGGCCAATGAATACGCCTATGCGCGTACTCCCGGCCAAAGTCGAGAGCGCTCTGGCGCGCATGGATAATGGCACAGCCTCAATCAGAAAAGTCTGTCGGGCCAGATTGAAGATCGAGGTTGCCATGCCCAGCATAAGGATGCCGACTGCAAGCATCCACACGTGAGCCGCGAATATACACATGAGCAGACCGAGCACGCTGAATGCTGCCGCACCGGCCAGGGACCGGCGTTCGCCATAACGCGACGTGATCAGCGCGGCGGGTACGTTGCTGACCAGTGACCCGACACCGATCAAGGCCACAACCAGACTCGCGACGGCCACCGATGCGTCGAGGTTGCGCGCACTGAATGCGATGACGGGTAGAACTGCGCCGTTTGAGATGCCGTAGAGTACGGAGGGACCAAACGCCGGCAGGGCGATTTTCTTCAAACTGAAGGGAACATCTGTCATCGATGGCTCTAGCATGCGATAAGCTCTCTCATCTGATTCGAGGCTGGGAAGCCGGCGTCGAGAGGGGCTTGGGGATGGGCAAGGCAAGCGCTTGCAAGGAGCGTCGGAGTCATGGGCGATCTAGACGACAGCGGGCACCTTGCAATATGGCGGCAGGATTGCATTTTTGTTCTTGACCAGAGGGGTGTTTATCCTGATTCAGGTCAATAGTAACGGAGTCGGAGTGCTTTATCTTTGCGGAGCTGAAGATAGGAGCGGCGACTGCAGAAAAGGCCGCTTGCCGCACCGCCGAAGCTGAAAAATAGCTTAATGGAGCTGACGCCAGTCCCGTACCAGCTCAGTCCTTGCCCCATGTCCATGCATTGAACACCGCTGAGTTCGCCACTTTTTTCACAACCCGTTCATGTTCCACGCAGGAAGTTGCGCTACGCATAAACGAGCGGGAGCAGTGTCATCGGGCGGGCTCAAGAATTCGTCGCCGCACTTGTTTCGGCTGGACCAGGCAAGCATGCGTTGATCGGCGGAAATGGCTAAAGGGATGTCGCCACGTCCCGTTCCATTGAGGTGCCGAGAGCTGCGGTCGAGCATATTGAAAACTGTGATGCCGGTGTCGCCAGCGTAGAGCAGCAAAGAGCGCTTTTCATCGAATAGGTAGTCGGCGAGTTCCCATGATCCCCACGCCACCAGATAGTCAGCCGCCAGCGAATGACGTTCGCGCATCTTCAGTTGTATGGTTCCACGCGCCAGGTCATCGGCCCAAACGATGAATTGCTGATTACCACGTACCATTTCCGGCGCATCTCGGTAGTCTTCGGGGATTTCCTGTTGGGGAATGGGTGCCGCTTTTTTCTGGGCCGCGTCAAGCAAGGCGAGGATGTTCGGCGAAGGTTGAAGCAGCCGATGGCTGCCGTTCATCGTTGCTGCATAGACGGCCACGGCATTCGGATCGCGTTCGCCTTGCCCGCCCCAAAGTGATACCCGAGCGTACAAAGTGCCATTGCCTTCCCAGGCCAGAGCTTGCAAGACGGCTACTGAACCATCGGGGTGAATGTCTTGCCGGTCGGGCGCGGGTGTGGCGGGTAGCAGGCGCAAATCACTGCTCCGGAAAAGCCAAGCTTGATCCGGAAAATCCAATTCCAGGCTGGGTAAGGACAAGGCCAGGATTGTCGAGTCAGGTGAAAACTGCGCCGCGGTAATCGGCAGTACTGCTGCATCGGCTGCCTTGGGCCTGCTCTTGGTAATGGGGCTGAGGTCAACAGTGTTGATAAGCAGGGGGGTGATGGGCGGATGGACGAGGTCTTCCAAGGCGCGGCGGCGCGTGTGGTAGACGATCTCCAGGCAATCGCGGGCAAGGTCGGACAGGGGGTTATTGGGACTGGACAGCTCGAGGAAAGAGCGATCTGCGATGCAGCGCCGGTCTCGCTCGCGTATCCAGTCGCGTTGCTCGGCCCGCAAGGCCCGCTTGGCATCGTCGCCACGTGTTGCCGCGACGGCCTGCGCATAGTTTCGAGTCATGGCAAGATCGTTCCACCGCAGTGCTGCTTGTGAGCAGATCAATTTTTCGACAGCGCGACTAGCCTTGGCGCAAGCAAAGCTGGCTTCTTGCGCATGAGCCGAAATGGAGGGGTTTCCCCAGAGCAAGGCAAAGATGGTAAGAGTCTTGAACAGGCTTTTTGTTTTTGATGCTGCTGTAGATGTACGCAAAAGTAGCAAGCGCGTCATTTTTATTTCCCTCCATGCCTGGCAAGGGCTCGGCACCAAAGCCCGTTTGCATCCAATCTCTTTTGCCTAGCGTAGGCCGGGGTGGCACCCCTGATAAATCTTAGCGATAGCCCTTTGTTTTACAACCGTCCAAGTGTCATAGGCTGCTTGGGGGGCTTTCACCCTGGGAGGTTTGGCCGCAGAACCAAGGCCTTCGGCCCACAGTCGCCTACACTAGGCCTAAACTCGACGTCGACATATATGGCGTCTGAGGCAGCACGGCGCAGAATTGAGCCCTTTTCAGGAACGCTCCCGGAAACAGCTGTTTGGGCGGGGGATATGTTGAGACGAAATGAAATTTCCACAAATATCGCTACTTAGCCGAGTGTCGGTCGCGCATCTGGTAAGTCATCTACACATCATGACTTTGCCGGCCATGCTGCCTTTGCTGCCCGAGAAGCTAGGAGTTGGTTTTGTCGAATTGGGTTTTGCCTTGAGCGTGTTCAATGTTGTCTCTGCTCTTGTTCAGACGCCTTGGGGCTTTGCGGTAGACCGTTTTGGCGCGCGCCGAGTACTGACGCTGGGCCTCTTGCTGGGCAGTACCAGCTTCCTGTCCTTGAGCCTGATGAGCAGCTACGTATGGCTGTTGATCGCGATGGGGTTTGCAGGTCTGGCCAACGGGGTTTATCACCCTTCCGATTACGCATTGCTTTCTACCGGAATCAAGGAGGGTCGAGTCGGACGAGCTTTCTCCATTCATACCTTTGCGGGCTACTTGGGGGCTGCGTTGGCACCAGGCCTGCTGCTCGGTCTGGCAGCCTGGAAAGGTACGGGTTTGGCATTCGCGGTTTCCGGGCTTGCAGGCTTTATTGCGATAGCTGTCCTGCATTCGCGCGATTCTGCAGCCAAAGTGGCAAAAGCAGAAACCGCCAGGCTCAAGACCGAGAAAAGAAAGAGCAGGGTTCCTGGGGCCAAGGTATTTACACCGGCGATTTTCTCTTTGACCTTTTTGTTCGCCTTACTGAGTTTGAGCGCGGGATCAATACAGAATTTTTCAGTGACTTCTCTGGTGTCGGGCTATGGGGTGCCCCTAGCGGTTGCCAGCACGGCCCTGACGGCCTTCCTGTTTTCCAGCGCCTTCGGCGTGCTGGCTGGAGGCGCTTTGGCGGACCGTACCCGCCATCACGGCACGGTTGCAGCCGGCGCATTTGCGGTGACTGCTTGCCTGATCGCGATCGTCGCGGTAATTCCGCTTCCGAGCTTTCTGCTTGTGGCGATTCTGGGGCTCGCGGGGTTTCTTTCCGGCTTGATCGCACCTTCGCGCGACATGATGGTAAGGGCTGCGGCTCCTGCTGGGGCAGAGGGACGGGTGTTCGGCGTAGTTTCCACGGGCTTTAACATCGGCGGTGCATTGGGCCCCTTGTTGTTTGGCTGGTTGCTGGATAACGGCCGGCCTCAAGGTGTTTTCTGGGCGGCCGTGGGGTTCATGTTGCTTACCGTTGCCATTTCCCTGGTACAGGAAAGACGTATCGCCCGGGATAGGATGCGCTTGCAAGCAGTGGCGGCGCAGTAAGCCGGTGTTGATGATCGCAAGCAGCTAGACGGTGTTTCGTGTAGAACCGTGTCGGGGCAGGAGTACAGGCGTGCACGAATTTGCAGTCATGCCTGCTTGGTGGATGCTCGCGTTTTGCAGGCATGGTGGCCAGGGTGCTCGTGCAATAGCTTTCGAGTCACGCCGTTGGTCCAGCCAAAGCCATCTTGCAGGGGGTATTCTCCTCCGCCGCCGCCCATGGCTTCGGCACCAAGGTGGCGCAGCGCATACTTCTCCACTAATTTGCTTTCGCGTCGATACAGGCTGGCCACGGTGGACAGCCAGCGTTGCGCGATATCGTGGGCCAGCGTCGCCTGGCCGTAGTTGGCCAAGCCTCGCAGGCTTATCCATTGCAAGGGCGCCCATCCATTGGGCTGGTCCCACTGTTCGCCACTGACCAGCTCGGTGGTGGCGACTCCGCCGTCTTCCAGCAAACGCGTGCGTATCGTATTCGCCACGCGACAGGCCTGCGCTGCAGTGGCCAGTCCGACAAATAGCGGTGTTGCCGTGGCGGCGGTCAGCTTGGATCGTAATGTATCTTGTTGCCAATCGAAGTCGAAAAATGCGCCTTGTTCTTCGTTCCACATCAGTCGTTGCATGGCGAGCTTGCGGGCCTTGGCCTTACCCTGAAAATCTTGGGCTGCGCCAGAGTCGCCTGCGGCGGCGCTGAGTTGTGCAAGCTGGCATTCCAGTTTGTATAGAAAACTGTTCAGATCGACCGGCAAAATGGACGTAGTTCGAATGGTCGGCAGTTTGTTGGATTCATCCATCCAGCGCGAACTGAAGTCCCATCCTGATGCCGCCGCAGCGCGCAGATCGCGGTACAAATCGTGTACCGGGCGGCTGCTTTTCTTGGCCACGGTCACATCTTCGAGATAAGCCTCTTCGCGCGGCGTGTCACGCTCATCCCAGTAACGGTTCAGTAATTCTCCACCGGCCAGGCGAACGACATGCCGACGGAATTCATTCGGGCGCAGCTCGTCGGCGCCATCCATCCAGTATGCATACTCTTTGCGTAATTGCGGCAGATAATTCAGTGCTGGCGCGAGGCCATGGCTCTCGAATAACTCGACCATTAGCGCAAACAAGGGGGGCTGGGATCGGCTCAGGTAATAGGTGCGGTTGCCGTTGGGGATCAGTCCGTAGGTATCGATCAGGTAGGCGAAGTTGTTGGCCATCGCCCTTAAGAGATCCTTGCGTCCGCTTTCGGCCAGGCCCAGCATGGTGAAGTAGGAATCCCAGTAATACAGTTCGGTAAACCGCCCGCCGGGGACCACGTAAGGATGGGGTAAAGGAAGCAGGGAAGAGCGAACCGGATGTTCGGTCGGGTACCGTGTCAACACGGACCAAAGCGAGTCGATATGCGCCAATAAGGATTGGCCCGGCAAGGACACATAAAGCGAGGCGAGTGTTGCAGGTAGCTCGAAGTGCTTGCCCACAAAGGTGCTGAGATCGAAGCCGGGTGTCAGCCGGGCTTTACGGTAGGCCTCGAGTATGGACTTCGGATCTTGGCGAGGCACACAATCGACGAAGGATTTGCTGTCGCTGAATACCCGGCCCATTTGCACGGCGACGAACAGTTCCTGATAGCGATCGGCCGGCGTGAGCGTATCAGCGGGCGGCGCCTCTTGGCGTATATCGGCCACCGGCGAACTTGCAGCCGTCGACAAACCGTCAGGAAGAGGCCAAAGTATAGGAGACGACATTAAAGCCTGGCATTGTTATTGTCGGGGCCTGGCCGCCAACACGCTGAAACAGCTTAGGCGGCAGACTTTGTTCAGACGCGCCCGGGCAATGAAGGTTCCTTGCTCCCAATTTGCAAGCCTTCCAGCAAGCTGGGAACACGAGTTGCTGCTTGCACTACACTTTTTTACGACGGGAGAGCCCAGATGACCCCGAATCCTTATCAGCAGTGTATGGATCAGTGCTATGCCTGCGCTGCGGCATGCAATTACTGTGCGTCTGCATGCCTGGCGGAAGGGCATGCAGATGTCATGGCGCAGTGCATACGTTTGGATATCGAGTGTGCAGAAGTATGTACGCTGGCCGCGAACGCTATGGCACGAGAAAGCGCATTTTCATCTGAAATATGTAGTGTTTGTGCCAAGATTTGCGAGGCCTGCGCGCTGGTTTGCGGCAAACACGAAGAAGATCATTGCCAGCGGTGCGCAGCCGCGTGCCGCGCTTGCGCGCAAAGCTGCCAGAGCATGTATTCGAGCATTTCGGTAGCCAGCGAAGCTTAAAAAGCGGCACCCTACAGCTTATAGCTGGACAAGAGAATATTGGTTTCCGTATTGGCGATGCCGGCACTGAGGCGTATACGCTCAAGTGCCCGGTCGAATGCTTCAAGGTTATCGGCACGCAATTCGGCCACGATATCCCAGCGCCCGTTTGTCGTGTGCAAGGCTTGTACAGCGGGTTCGCCGCGCAGAGTATGCAGTACCTGACGAGCACTGTTGCCCTCCACCGCGATATTCATCCACGCCCGGATATGCGCAGGCTGGGTGTCCGGCTTGAGGCGCACGGTGTAGCCAACAATTACTCCATCTTCTTCAAGGCGGGTCATGCGATTTTGCACGGTACCGCGAGAGACGCCCAGCTTTTTGGCCAGGGCCGATACCGTCAGGCGTGCGTCATCCCGCAAAAACGCGAGCAATTTCCGATCAGTGTCATCCATGGCCCTTGATTCCTCAGCTAGCTTTGGAAACGGCATTGCAAAACGATAAAAAAATCTGCGGATATGACAGGTTTTAGCCATAAAGCTAGCACTTTCTGCCCTTTTGTCTAGCTTGACTGAGGTTCACACTGGGTACAAGCAATACTTTTCAGGGTGGATGGAAATGAATACCCGTCCCACGATACTGCTTGTCGATCCGCGGTATTACGACGTTAAGTACCGTATTAATCCATGGATGCAACCGGCTCTATGGGCGCGTGATCCACAAGGTATGCAATGGGCTGCAGTACAGGCTTTCAATGAATTGAAGCTGGCCTTGCAGGGTGTCGGCTGCAATGTGATGGTGGCTATGGGTACTGCCGGTCTACCAGACATGGTGTTTCCCGCGAACGCGGCAATAGTACTGGACGGCCGCGCTTTGGTGGCCCGTTTTCGCTATCCGCAACGCCAAGGCGAAGAGGTCGAATTTCTGAAGTTGTTCAAAGGATTGCAGTCGTGTGGTTTGTTAAGTGCGGTAGAGCAGTTGCCCGAATCTTGTTATCAGGAAGGTGCGGGAGATTGCATTTGGGACGCCCATCGCCATTTATTCTGGGCGGCCTATGGTCCACGTTCAAGTGAGGCGGCTCTAGAGCGAATTTCTGCCTTTTTTTCTCAGGAAGTCGTGCCTATGGAGTTGGCTTCAGAGCGCTGTTATCACCTGGATGTATGTTTCTGCTTACTGAGCGGTGGAGAGATTCTTTACTACCCCCCGGCACTGACCGCTAAGGCTCTGCAGCATTTACGCGAGCGCGTAGCCCCAGACTTGCTGATCGAGGCGACGGAAGACGATCTGAGGCATTTCAGCATCAACGCGGTCAGCGTAGATCGCAAGCTGGTAATGGGCAAGACGA
The DNA here is from genome assembly GCA_040391825.1 of Pigmentiphaga sp. Taxonomy (GTDB): domain Bacteria; phylum Pseudomonadota; class Gammaproteobacteria; order Burkholderiales; family Burkholderiaceae_B; genus Pigmentiphaga. The sequence continues at coordinate 60,407 of JBEBXA010000008.1, read as the reverse complement.
CAAGCCGATTGCGCGGAATACTGAAGGAGCGGGGGTATGAAACGATTGAGGTGGACTTGTCGCCATTCATGCTTTCCGGAGGCGGTGCCTACTGCATGACTCTGCGCCTGGACCGTTCAAGTGCTGCGCGTGTTACGCCTCATGTTGAAGCCAAGATGGTTACCGCTTGAAGCCTGATGCGCAGGGAACGGCCAGGTGGGCAATACATCAAAAGAGAGAGCGCCATGAAAACGCGCTATATCGACGTTGTGGACGTCAGGAAATTGTTGAAGAAAAAAGGCGTGGCCTGTGTCATCAGGGAGATGGCACAGTGCATCCGTGAGGATTTCGGGCGGTGGAAGGAGTTCGACAAGACGGTCAGGGTAGCTAGTCATTCGAAAGACGGTGTAATCGAATTAATGCCGATTTCGGATCAAAGCCGATATGCATTCAAGTACGTTAACGGTCATCCCGACAACGCGCAACGCAGTTTGCCGACGGTGATGGCGTTTGGCGCGTTATCGGAGGTCGATTCAGGCTACCCCTTGCTGTTAAGCGAGTTGACCATCACCACCGCCCTGAGAACGGCGGCAACGTCGGCCTTGGCCGCACAGTTCATGGCGCGCAAGAATATCCGCGTAATGGCTTTGATAGGCAATGGCGCGCAAAGCGAGTTCCAAGCCTTGGCTTTTCACCATATGTTGGGGATAGAAGAGATTCGAGCCTATGACATCGACCTCGAGGCTAGCGCCAAGCTCATGCGCAATCTTGAGAGTGTTGCCGGTTTGAACATACGCGCGGTGTCTTCGACTGCACAGGCGGTGCGAGGCGCAGATATCGTGACGACGCTTACCGCGGACAAACGCCGAGCCACCATTCTTACGCCTGACATGATCGAGCCGGGTGTGCATTTGAATGCGGTGGGCGGAGACTGTCCAGGCAAGACCGAGTTGCATCCCGACATTCTGCAAGGTGCACGTCTGGTGGTTGAGTTTGCGCCGCAAACTCGTGTCGAGGGAGAGTCTCAGCAGCTTGCCGAAGACGCCAGCTTGATCGAGTTATGGCAGCTTGTGTCGGGTGAAAGAGCAGGGCGAGTGTCCGATCAGGAAGTGACGGTATTCGATTCTGTAGGCTTCGCATTGGAGGATTTTTCGGCTTTGCGTTATTTGTATGCTCAAGCCGCTATCCAGGACATAGGTCGCGATATGGATTTGATTCCCGAGATGGTCGATCCCAGGAATCTTTATGGAACGCTGCACCAATAAGAATCTGTCATGGAGGCAGATAGCAACGCGTGGGTGAAAGCCGGTCTCAATCCCAGGCTGGCGCCAGGCCTTCTGGATTCACAAGCCGTTCATTTCGATCAAGCGCGGCGATTTGCGCCATGTCCTCGTCGGTCAGGCGCAGTTGCCTGGCCTGCAGATTGCTTTCCAGGTGAGCCCGTTGCGTGGACGAAGGAATTACGGAGTACCCCGATTGCATAGCCCAGGCCAAGGCGACTTGAGCGGGGCTGGCTTGTCGCGCAAGGGCGATTTTCTCGATCACCGGGTCTTTCAATATCCGGCCATAAGCCAGGGTCATGTACGAGGTGAGATGGATACCCCTGTCCTTGGCGAATTCGGCCAGTTTTCGATTCTGAAGGTAAGGATGTAGTTCGACCTGGTTGCACGCGATTTCTTGCGCACCTACGGTGTCGATGGCCCGGCTGAGCAGCTCGGTGGTGAAATTGGATACACCGATCAATCGGGTCAGCCCCCGGGCCTTGGCCTGAGTCAGTGCAGCCAAAGATGCAGACAAGGGTACTTCGTTGCCAGGCGAAGGCCAATGGATCAAGGTCAGATCGACGTGATTGGTGTGCAGTTTGGCCAGGCTTTCCTGCAGGCTGGGAATGAGTTTGTCTACCGCGAGATTGGCAGTCCAGATTTTGGTCGTCAGGAAAATATCCGCGCGGGCCACGCCGCTTTGAGCAATGGCCTGGCCGACTTCGGACTCGTTTTCGTAGATCTGCGCCGTATCGATCAGCCGGTAGCCTAGATCGAGCCCATTCTTGACCGAATCGATCGCAGTTTGGCCTTTAAGACGGAAAGTGCCCAGTCCGAAGGCGGGGAGGGTATTCATGATGATCTTCCCATGACTTGAAAAATGAAGGAAAAGGCAAGAACGTCAATTAGCGACAGGTATAGCTTGACTTGGCGGTGCAGTAAAGCCATGGGGCGCTTCAGTCAGCTCCAATACGAGTAGCGCGCCTATCCATGATGTACGCAACTTTTGTAGCAATATTCAGACCCGAGGCGAAACCTATGACTTCCGGCGTATGGCGTTCGGTCAGCTTCACAGGAGGTCAGGTTCCCGTGTTGAACAGGCAGGTCGTCCTGCTTGGATGGCTGAGGTGTCAGGCAGCAGTCAGGCGGCGCACCATATAGCGGGCATGCGGGCCATAGGAAGCAAGGTGTTCTCGTTGCAAAGGGTCGTCGGGTTCATGGACGCTATAGCCATATTTCGCCCAGAACTCATGTGCTTCTTGTACTGCCACCAGGGCTGACCAGCTCAGGGTTTTATTGCTTGAGCAGTTCAGCAGAGCATGTATCAATCGGGATCCGAGCCCCATGCCGCTCGCCGCCGGGCGCACCGCCAGATCGTGTAGATAAAGAGTATCCGGGTTGGCGCCAACTTGGAAAGCGCCATGAAGCGGCGTGACTTGTCCCAGTACCGAACGATAGGCGGCAAGATAAGCGTGAACCTGGCCTTGATGTGAGGCAACCCAACAGGTATTGCCTGCGGATTGCAAGCGTTGCAGCAAGACGCCAGCAGCTTCCAAAAAATCATCGCCATAGCAGGCGGCCTGAATTTGCATGACTGTTGCGATGTCATGCGCTTGCATGAGACGCGGTTCGCTGTCGCAAGAAAAAGGGCGAGATATCAGGGCCATGGACAAATGGATCAAGGGACGACAGAACAAGCAATAAGATAATACCTGCCGGAGTTTATTGCTCTATAAAACGGTCTCGCGCGGACGGGATTCAAGCAGGGTTTGTTCCATGGCATCGAGTATTGCGGTCCAGTTTTTTCTTACGATATCGGCCTGATCTGGAAATTTTGCGTCAAGTTGGTGAGTGAGCTTTATTTTGCAGCCGGTTTGGGTCGCCAAGAAAGCGATGGTGATTTCGCCTGCCTGGCCTAAGTTCGGCGCATGCCAACTGAACGCCAGGCCATGAGGGCGGTCGACAATCCGATAAGTACCCCAGTATTTCTTCTGATCATTGCCGTGCTGCTGTTTGAAAATGAATTCGCCTCCCTCACGTGGTTCCACCTCGACTTGTGTGGTTTTTGCCGTGTTGCGTCCCAGCCACTGCCTGATTAACGCCGGTGATAACCATGTATCGAACACTTCCCCGGCAGGAAGTTGGAAAGCTTTGATGATCGATATATTGATCTTGCGCGCGTCACTCATGCTTGACAGATGCTTTTGAGATTTAAGAACTGAAGAGGAAAAATCATGAAAATGCAGCGTATCGAATTTTGTGTACAGTGTCCACAATTATGCGAATTTGATTTGGCTCGATTCGCGGCAGTGTTATGGTGAATGGCAGCAGGGCCAGCATGGGCGTTTTGGTGGGAAACTACATCGGCAAACGTTCTTGATCTGCGTTTTGATATGCTTTTTTTTCGTATTGCTGAGACTGTACTGCGCGGCCGTCATGCTTTAAGCTGAAACACATATCAGATCAAACGGAAGCTTGTTTTATCGAGCGCGCCGATATTGGAAGAGGTGAGTATGGAAATGGATGCCTTGATGCTGGCTCGAATTCAATTCGCGTTCACCATCTCCTTTCACATCATCTTCCCGGCCATTACCATCGGCCTGGCCAGCTATCTGGCAGTGCTCGAGATCTGTTGGCTCAAAACAAAGAATCCGGTCTACCGCAATCTCTACCATTACTGGATCAAGATATTTGCGGTCAACTTCGGCATGGGCGTGGTGTCAGGCCTGGTGATGGCCTATCAGTTTGGCACCAACTGGAGTTTTTTTTCGGACTTCGCCGGCGGCGTAACCGGGCCACTGCTGGCCTACGAGGTGCTTACCGCATTTTTCCTTGAGGCAGGTTTTCTCGGCGTTATGCTGTTCGGCTGGAATCGTGTGGGCCCAGGGCTGCATGTTTTTTCCACCGTGATGGTGGCACTTGGTACGCTCATTTCCGCAACGTGGATACTGGCCTCCAACAGTTGGATGCAAACCCCCGCGGGCTACGAAATCATCAACAACCAGGTCGTTCCCGTCGATTGGCTGGCGGTGATATTCAATCCTTCGTTTCCCTACCGCCTCGTGCACATGAGCATGGCTGCCTTTCTGGCGACTGCCTTGATGGTGGGGGCTTCAGCTGCCTGGCATCTCTTGCGTGGAAATAATAATGCGCCGGTAAAGAAGATGTTTGCCATGGCAATGGGAATGCTGATCGTCACCGCGCCCTTGCAGGCAATCGTTGGCGATTTCCACGGCTTGAATACGCTCAAGCATCAGCCCGCCAAAGTTGCAGCCATGGAAGGGCATTGGGAAAACAAACCCGGTGAGGGCGTGCCGCTCATTTTGTTTGGATGGCCCGATATGGAGCGCGAAGAAACTCGTTTCTCGGTTGAGATTCCCCGTCTTGGCAGCCTTATTCTTACTCATAGCCTGGACGGGCAGTTTCCTGGGCTCAAAGAGTTTCCGAAGGCCGACCGCCCGAATGCCACCGTGGTTTTTTGGGCCTTCCGGATTATGGTCGGCTTAGGCGTGCTCATGATCGTCTTGGGCGCCTGGGCTGTCCTGGCACGCTGGCGGTCACGACTTTATACCTCACGAAGCCTGCAGCGTTTCGCGCTCGTGATGGGGCCGGCCGGTTTGGTGGCAATCCTGGCCGGGTGGTTTACAACCGAGGTTGGCCGCCAACCCTGGGTGGTCTATGGGGTGATGCGGACGGCTGACGCCGTCACGCCGCATAAAGCCTTGGAAGTCGGTATTACTTTGGCGATTTTCGTGGTCGTTTATTTCCTGGTTTTTGGTGCGGGAACCGTCTATGTATTGCGCCTGATAGGCAAGGGGCCACTGCCGCATGACGAAGATCCTGTACCTGGTGGACCAGGCAAGCTGCGGACGCCTAGCCGGCCGCTGTCGGCGGCGCAGGATTCCGACTTCCCCGAACCATCTGCCGACTTGACGCGAGGATGAACGACATGGGTATCGATCTGGCTTTGCTCTGGGCGATCATCATCCTGTTCGGAGTGATGATGTACGTTGTGATGGATGGTTTCGATCTGGGTATCGGAATTCTTTATCCATTGTTGAAGGACAAGGATGACCGCGACGTCATGATGAATACCGTTGCCCCCGTATGGGATGGCAACGAAACTTGGCTGGTTTTAGGTGGGGCGGGGCTACTGGCGGCATTTCCGCTGGCTTATGCGGTGATTCTGCATGCCTTCTACCTGCCTCTGATATTCATGCTGCTCGGACTGATTTTCAGAGGCGTAGCCTTTGAATTCCGTTTCAAGGCTCACGACCATAGGCGCCATCTGTGGGATAAGGCATTCATTGGGGGCTCGATTACGGCAACGTTTTTTCAGGGCGTGACGCTGGGCGGCTACATTGAAGGGATCAAGGTGGTCAACCGCAGCTATGCGGGTGGCCCGCTGGATTGGCTGACACCGTTCGCCTTGTTTACCGGTTTGGGCTTGGTGGTGGCCTACGCTTTGCTGGGCAGCACGTGGCTGGTTTACAAGACCGAAGGCCGTTTGCAACAACGGATGATCGAATTGACCAAGCCCTTGGCCTGGATGCTGCTCGGCACGATTGCGATTATCAGCATCTGGACGCCGCTGGCGCATAGTCAGATCGCAGCTCGCTGGTTCACCATGCCCAATGTCTTCTGGTTTGCGCCCGTACCGGTGCTGGTGTTGCTGGTGTTCCGCTATTTGTTGAGATCCTTGAATAAAGACCCCCATGGCGGGCCTTTCCTGCTTACCCTCGCTCTGGTTTTCTTGGGCTACAGCGGTTTGGGCATCAGCGTGTGGCCCAATATCATTCCCCCCGACATTTCCATATGGGAGGCCTCAGGGCCACCCCAAAGCCAGGGTTTTGCATTGGTCGGGGCTTTGCTGATCGTGCCCGTCATCCTTATGTACACCGCTTGGTCGTACTACATTTTCCGGGGCAAGGTACGCGTCGGGGAAGGCTATCATTGATGGATGAGGTCGGCGAAGGCGTCAAGCCGAACTGGTGCAAGCGCCTTGCGTGGCTGGTTCTGATTTGGGCGGCCAGCGTGGCGGCCCTGGGGGTTGCCGCTTATGTCTTGCGCCTGGTCATGGGCTGGGCAGGCATGAGCTCTTAGTGCCAGCGTGTACGGAAAATAACAATGAAGCGTTATGAAACGCTGGCCGAAGATATTGCTGGCTCGATACGCAACGGCATCTTGCGTGCGGGCGATCGGCTGCCCTCGGTGCGGCATTGCAGTGTCAGCCGCAAGCTAAGTCCTTCCACGGTTTTCAAGGCCTATTATCTGCTGGAAGCCTGGGGGCTGGTGCAGGCCCGAGAACGATCAGGTTATTACGTGCTCCCGCAGGCTGCGCTACCTCAACCCGACCCTGGACCGGTACTGGCGCAGCGCGAAGATCAAGTGCCGGTCGTCGTCATGGAGCGGGTATTCGACCTGTTGAGCCTTACCACAAGGCGCGATGCGGTACCGCTGGCTTCGGCATTTCCCAGTCCTTTGTTGTTCCCGCTTGATCGTCTTGGGCGAATCACGGCCTCTGCTGTGCAAAAACTGGATCCCTGGAGCACCATTGATGACCTGAGTTCAGGCAATGCCCGTCTCAGGCGAAATATCGCCTTGCGCTATCTGGCAGGAGGCTCGCCAGTCCATACGGATGAAATCGTCGTCACCAATGGCGCGCTGGAAGCCCTCAATTTGTGTCTGGCCGCAGTGGCCCGGCCCGGCGACGCCGTTGTGGTGGAATCACCCACCTTCTACGCGTCCTTGCAGGCCCTGGAGCGCTTGGGCCTGAAGGCGATAGAAGTGGCTACGCATCCACGCGACGGCATGGACCTCGGGGTGCTGGCACGTGTACTGGAGCAACATCGTCCCCGCGCGTGCTGGTTGATGACGAATTTCCAGAACCCTTTGGGCAGCTTGATGCCCGACGAGAAGAAGAAAGCGCTGGTTGAACTGTTGTCAGCGCACGATGTGCCCTTGATTGAAGACGACGTCTATGCAGAGCTGTTTTTTGGCCGAGAGCGTCCCGCGCCGACCAAGTCCTTCGATACCCAGGGACTGGTCATGCATTGTTCCTCTTTCTCAAAATGTCTTGCGCCGGGTTACCGGGTAGGGTGGGTCGCGGCGGGCCGCTATAGTCAGCTCGTTGCCCGTCACAAATTGACCATGAATCTTTCTGTGGCCGCACCGGTGCAAGTAGCCTTGGCCGAATATCTGGAAAAAGGCGGCTTCGACAAGCATCTGCGGCAGTTGCGTCAAGTGCTGGCCGCGCAACAAGCCGCTTTTATCGATGCGATCGGCCGGCATTTTCCTGAGGGCACCCGCGCTACTCGTCCACAGGGCGGCTATATGCTTTGGGTCGAATTGCCTCCCCAAGCCGACGTCTTGGCAATCCTGGAACAAGCACTGGCCAAAGGCGTCAGTTTTGCGCCTGGCCCGATGTTTTCGCCACATGGACGCTTCAAGAACTGCATGCGCTTGAATTACGGGCATGTATGGGATGCGCGCATGGCGTCGGGCCTTGCCGAACTGGGGCGGATAGCCTGCGCGCATTGCTAGCGGTAGTGGGGAATTACACGGGCTTACCACTTCGTACGCCTAACAGGGGAGGTAGCAAGGATTTGGCCGTCGACTTCCATTACAGTCGCACATCATTACTTTTGTGATCGCTGCCGCCTGCCTGCGGCGGCTAGATATGGGTCGTCTGAAACTTCTCGCCTCTTTGCTGACAGGATGTTTGATGCTTGCTGCCTGCGCAGCGAATTCACCGGTTCCTGCGCGCACCGAGGAGATGTCGACCGATCAGATCATGCAGACTGATTTCAACCGGACTGTGACGGTTGCGATGCGCGACAACCTGGCCAGCATCGACGTATTGTTGGACAAGCTTTATAAGCGCAATCCGCGAGAATGGCGCAAAAGCGGGCAGTCTGGGCATGAGTCGGCGGTGAAAAGTGTGAAGCACTCTATCGATGCCCGTATGCCACCCGCCGATTTAAAGGGTTTGCGAGACATCGAAATCCTAGCAGTGGCGCTTGACCCCGCTTACCAAGGCGACCGGGTGGCGGCCTTTGTCTATGGAATGGCGGATACTATTATTGCGGCGCATGCCGGCAAGACGCGTTTCTATGCCTTTGACCTGCTTGATGGGCAGCATGTCTTTAATGCGGCCAGGAATATGGAGGCGGCCGCGTGGTTGCTGGCCAGCCGTCGAGACGTAGACGGCAAACCTTTATTGCTGGCCAACGAGATGTCAGATAGCTCCAGCAACCTGAGCTTCGAGCGCGAGTTCGGCGCTTTGATCGCGAGACTGGATTTGGTGGCGAACCTGTTGGGCGAGAATACGCGCCGCCTGGGTATCAATTACGCGCAGAACCTGCTGCTTTTCTCGTTCTTGCCGGTGCGATAAAGCCTAGTTTGTTTCCCGCAAATGCTTTCCATCACGAAGTACTAAACGAAGCTAGCCTTCGGCGAAAGCCCGTTCCACCACGAAGTTGCCCGGGTTTGACGTATTGCCTTCCTTGAAATCGCGAGTTTCAAGTATGTGCTTCAGGTCGCGCAACATGGCGGGGCTGCCGCAAATCATGACTCGGTCTTGTTCAGCATCCAGTGGCGGCATAGCCAGGTCATCGAAAAGCTTGCCACTCTCTATCAGTTTGGTGACCCTGCCTGTGTTGCGATAGGCTTCGCGCGTAACGGTGGGGTAGTAGCGCAGCTTGCTGCTTACCAACTCGCCAAGCAACTCGTGCTTGGGCAGGTGGTTGATCAGAAGATCGTGATAGGCAAGTTCATCGATTTTTCGTACGCCGTGAACCAGTATGATTTGCTCGAATTTTTCGTAGGTTTCGGGGTCGCGAATAATACTCATGAAGGGTGCCAGTCCGGTACCTGTCGAAAGCAGGTACAGACGTTTCCCGGGCAACAGGTAATCGATCAACAGTGTGCCGGTAGGTTTGCGGCCGACGATAATGGAGTCGCCCGCTTTGATGTGTTGCAGACGCGAAGTCAAGGCGCCATCGGGTACCTTGATGCTGAGGAATTCAAGGTGCTCTTCGTAATTGGCGCTGACGATGCTGTAGGCGCGTAGCAAGGGCTTGCCGTTTACGATCAAGCCCAACATGGTGAAATGGCCATTGCTGAAGCGCAGTGACTGATCACGACTGGTGGTGAAGGTAAACAGGCGATTCGTCCAGTGATGGACGCTTAGAACGGTTGCTTCGTTGAATGCGCTCATGGGGCGCTGTCCTGCTTATTTGGCATGCCGGGCCGGCGGCCTGGTGTTCAGCATAAATCGCAGCCAGCTTGCCCTCAAGCATCCGGCTAAAAAATTTAGCTTGGGAGTAGGACGAGGTATTTGACCCGATTAGCTGCTTTGGTATATCAAGTAGGTCGAATGCTTCTGAAGAGCGCTAATCGCATATCGACGTTGCGCACCCTTATAAAACAAGAAAGAATTTCATGAATTTTTCCGGGTTTTTCATTCAAATCCTAAACGGATTGGCGAGCGCGTCCTCCTTGTTCCTGGTGGCGGCAGGACTCTCGCTGATTTTCGGGGTCACCCGCATAGTCAACTTCGCCCATGGCTCGTTCTACATGGTGGGCGTTTACATCGCCTATACCTTGGTTGAACGCCTGGGAGGCGCTTTTGGCTTTTGGCCCGCGCTGATTTTTTCCGCCCTGGCTGTAGGCGCCTTGGGGGCATTGGTAGAAATCGTTCTTCTGCGCAGGATTTATCGGGCACCCGAACTATTTCAGTTGTTGGCGACGTTCGCCCTGGTGCTGATTATTCGCGATGCTGTGCTTTGGTATTGGGGGCCGGAAGAGCTGCTTGGTCCAAGGGCGCCAGGACTGGAAGGCGCAGTCGAAATTCTAGGACGCCAATTTCCTAGTTACGACCTGTTTTTGATAGCGGTGGGCCCGTTGGTGCTCTTGCTGTTGTGGCTGCTGTTGACTCGCACACGTTGGGGCACTTTGGTGCGCGCGGCCACCCAGGACCGCGAAATGGTCGGTGCGCTGGGGGTTAATCAGGCTTGGTTGTTCACGGCGGTCTTTGCCTTGGGCGCCTTGCTGGCTGGCCTGGGAGGCGCTCTGCAACTACCGCGCGAACCCGCCAGCCTGGAAATGGACATGGCCATCATCGGCTCAGTTTTTGTCGTGGTGGTAGTTGGAGGAATGGGGTCGATACCCGGCGCTTATGTGGCGGCGCTGCTCATTGCCGAGGTCAAGGCGATTTGTATTTGGCTGGGTCTGGTCGATGTCTTCGGCCTGGAAGTGAATTTCTCCAAAATGACTCTGGTAGTCGAATTTCTGGTGATGGCAGTGGTGTTGGTGCTCAGACCCTGGGGATTGTTTGGACGCGCCCAGGCTCTCAGCCGCCATACCGGCTCGATCGAAGCCCCATTACGACTGCCTGGACTTCGCGCCAAACAGATGACCATTTTTTTGCTGGCAGCGCTCTGCCTGTTTCCGTTGGCGGCGGACGCATCATCCTATACGACGGTGCTTTTGATCGACCTGCTGGTGGCGGCCTTATTCGCGGTAAGCCTGCATTTCATCATGGGGCCGGCCGGTATGCATTCCTTCGGCCATGCTGCTTATTTCGGTTTGGGGGCCTATGGTGCGGCGCTATTGGTGCGTATGCTGGGCCTGCCCATGGAAGCTGCTCTTGTCTTCGGACCCTTGGCTGCGGTGGCAGGAGCGCTCGTGTTCGGCTGGTTCAGTGTCCGTCTGTCAGGTGTTTATTTGGCGATGTTGACGCTGGCCTTTGCTCAGATCGTCTGGGCCGTTGTTTTCCAGTGGGACAGTGTTACGGGCGGCAGTAACGGCTTGACGGGATTGTGGCCGGCCGAGTGGTTGCAGGACACGCGCGCCTACTATTATTTGACCTTGCTATTCGTAGTCATCAGTATCGCCTTCATGCGTCGGGCCTTGTTTTCTCCGTTCGGCTATGCGCTGCGCGCCGGACGCGATTCAGGTCTCCGGGCCGATGCCATCGGTATCAACGTTAAACGTATGCAATGGGCGGCCTTCGTGGTGGCAGGCTTGTTCGCTGGTGTAGCGGGGGCTTTGTTCGTGTTCTCCAAGGGCGGAATTTCTCCTGAAGCTTTGGGTATCGTGAAGTCTGTCGATGCCTTGGTGATGGTGCTGCTGGGCGGCTTGCAAACATTGGCCGGGCCAGTGGTGGGCGCAGTTTCATTTACCTGGTTGCATGATGTCGTGGCGCGCAACACCGATTATTGGCGGGCAATGCTGGGGCTAATTATATTGCTGCTGGTTTTGCTTTTTCCGCAAGGCATTGCCGGCTTCGCTAAGCAGTGGCTGGAGAAGTGGCTCGGTGCAAAAGAGGGGGCAAGATGAGCTTGCTGAAAGTGTCCGGCCTGGGCAAATCTTTCGGGGGTGTCAGGGCTGTCGACGGCATTGATTTTCAAATTGGCGCCGGTGAGCTGTTAGCCTTGATCGGCCCCAATGGCGCGGGTAAGTCCACCACGTTCAATATGGTCAACGGCCAGCTTCGCGCCAGCGTTGGCTCCATTGTTTTTGATGGGCATGAATTGGTCGGCTTGAAGCCACGCGAAATCTGGCGTTTGGGCGTAGGCCGGACTTTCCAGATAGCCGAAACCTTTGCTTCATTGACTGTCGTTGAAAATGTGCAGTTGGCTTTGCTGTCCGCAGACCGAAAGCTTTACTCCATGTGGCGCCGCGCTACCGCGTATAAACGCGAGCAAGCGATCTCCTTGCTCGAACAGGTCGGTATGGCTGCCCAGGCCGACAGGCCTTGCAGCGTGCTCGCCTACGGCGACGTCAAACGTGTGGAACTTGCGATAGCTTTGGGTAACCGCCCCAAGCTATTGCTGATGGATGAGCCCACGGCAGGGATGGCGCCCAAGGAGCGCAATGAGTTGATGACGTTGACGCGCCAACTGGTTGCCGAGCGGGGCATGGCGGTGCTTTTTACCGAGCACAGTATGGACGTGGTGTTCGCCCACGCCGATCGCATCATTGTCCTGGCACGGGGGCGGCTGATTGCTCAAGGAAGGCCCGATGAAATCCGCGATCATCCGGCAGTGCAAGAGGTGTATTTCGGCACAGGGAAAACATTTGAAAAGCAAGCATCGGCAAAGGAATTGGCTTGACACATCTAGACCCCATGGCATCCCGGGCCGATGCTGACTTGCCTGCGTCTTTCGCCCAGCCTGCAAACTTGCTTGCCGTGAAAGACCTTTCCGCATGGTATGGCGCGGCACGGATATTGTTCAACATCAGTCTGGAAGTGCGGCGAGGCGAGGTGGTCGCGCTGATGGGGCGTAACGGTGCAGGCAAGTCCACCACCTTGAAGGCCATTATGGGTCTGGAGGCCAGGCGCACCGGCCAATTGACTTTTATGGGCAGTGATATTTCGCACTGCGCCCCCCATGAGGCAGCCTCCAGGGGTTTGGGCTACGTTCCGGAAGATCGCCGAATTTTTACCGACCTGACCGTGCTCCAGAATATGGAGGTGGGGCGGCAGGCGCCAAGACGCTGGCCCGATGGAACTGCTGCGCCGTGCTGGACGCCCGCGGGCTTGTTCGATTTATTTCCGAATCTTGGTGAAATGCCCCATCGGCCGGGTGGCCTCATGAGTGGTGGCGAACAGCAGATGCTGGCGGTGTCGCGTACGCTGATGGGCAACCCTTATCTCATTCTGCTGGATGAGCCATCGGAAGGCGTCGCGCCGATTATTGTTGAGCAGATGGCAAGCATGATCCTGTCGCTCAAGGAACAAGGTGTGAGTATTCTGTTGTCAGAGCAGAATATGCGCTTTGCCGAATTGGTATCGGATCGGGCCTATATTCTTGATAGGGGTGAAGTCCGATTTTCGGGCACGATGGATGCATTGGCTGCCGACGAAGAGATCAGACGTGCCCATTTGAGTCTGTAGCGCGGATTTTTCTGCGCCCACGCGCCGCCCAGTTCACTCAAGCGGCCCCCTCCTTATGCGCAACCCGCTGCGAGTTCCCTAGTAAGCTGGGCGGCGGAAATTTCTCGGCAAGCCGTGGCGTTTTGCCCTGACCAAAGAGGTGAGAATTCACTTGAACCCAGGCTTTCGGCTTTAGTGCGTAGAGCGCTGATGGCCGTGGTGGCTAGCGGAAAGCTGGGTACATCGGCATGGACGGGGCCGATTTCTCGGATCACCCGATTGACGATGCCGCGGGCGGGCCGCCCGGTGAACAGCGTCGTGACTGCCGTTGTGTCAGAAGCTGCGCTTTTCAGGGCTGCGCGGTGCAGAGCGCTAATCGTCGATTCAGGGCAGAGCAAGTAGGAGGTGCCGATCTGCGCTGCGCTTGCGCCCAGCATGATCGCCGCTGCGACGCCACGGGCGTCAGCGATCCCGCCTGCGGCAATAACCGGCACGCGCACAGCGCGAACAAGCTGGGGCAACAACGCGAACGTGCCGACTTGAGTGCTGAGGTCTTCCGAAAGGAAAATGCCGCGATGCCCACCTGCTTCCCAACCTTGCGCAATGATGGCGTCGGCCCCGTGGCTCTCCAGCCAACGCGCTTCATCGACGGTAGTGGCGGACGCAATGACCTTGGCGCCCCATGATTTCACACGGTCTACCAGGTGGGGACGAGGCAGGCCGAAATGAAAGCTGACTACGGGTGGGCGGAATTCGCTGAGAACGTCTGCCATTTCGGCTGAGAAGGGCGCCCGCCCCGGACCACTCGGTATGTTTGCGCTGTCCACACCCAGTTCGGCGAAATAGGGAGCTAATAACGCACGCCATCTGGCTTCGTGCTTTTCGTCGGGTGCAGGCGGCGTATGGCAAAAAAAGTTGACGTTGAATGGCTTGTTGGTTTGTGCGGTGATGGCGGTCAATTCCTTGCGCAGGCTCTCAGGGCTAAGCATGGCGCAGGGCAGGGAACCCAGTCCACCCGCGTTCGAGACGGCGATAGCCATCGCGCTTGCCTGGGCGCCTGCCATGGGCGCCTGAATGATGGGAAGCTCGGTACCGAAAAGCGATTGCAGTGTCATGATGCGCCTGGTTAGAGAGGGCTGACCGATAAGCGTTGAAGAATGTTTGGGGCGGGTAGCAAGTCAGCCAGGGTGAAGTCGTCCAAATGCTGAAGGAAGCGCTGCAAAGCTCCTTCCAGAATGCCCGTCAACCTGCAGTTGCCGGTCAAACTGCAGCTTGAGCCGCTTGAAAAACATTCAACCAAGTCCAGGTCCGGTTCGATGCTGCGTACCAGCTTTCCCAGATTGATGGCCTCGGGCGCGTGGGCAAGACGCATGCCGCCTCCCTTGCCGCGCACGGTCTGAATCCAGCCGCGTTGGGCGAGTTGGTGGGTAACCTTCATCAGGTGAGCTTCCGAAATGTCGTGGGCAAGGGCGATTTCGGAAATGGTGCATAAGCGGTCGGGATGCTGCCCTACGTACATCAGCAGGCGCATGGCGTAGTCGCAAAGTACGGTCAGACGCATGGCAGTTCAGTCAATTGCGCTTCGGGGTCACGGTTGAGTTGGTAACCGTACCAAAGGCTTTGGCCGATACGCCGAGCCATGGTCTCTGCTTGCTGGGCCATAGCCTGATTGCTCAGGGTCGAGGTCGTTTCATGAAACAGAGTCAGCCAGCGTTGAAAAAGCTCGGCACTCAGTTGAGGAAGCGCGGCATGCTTGCTCATGGGCGTTCCTGTAAAGCGCCTGGTGCGCAAGAGTATGGATGACCAGAAGTCCACGAGGCGCGCCAGGTGGTCATCCCAATCCGCGACGTGGGCATTGAATATGGGGCCGAGTATGTCATCGCGGCGCACTTGAGCGTAGAAGGTGTGGACCAGATATTCGATTTCTTCTTCAGTACAAAGGGCAGTAGTGGGCATCTTGCACTCGCGTGGAATTCCATGGAAACCAATAAGATCTATTTTAAATGAACCTTATTGGATCGGTCCAGCAAGTTTTCAGGTCGAGCAGCCCGCGCCAGGTATGGGGTAGCTATGCCCTATAGGGGGATAGCTCAACACCAAGATTAGCGCGGCGCTGGCAGGCGCTCTCCAAGGGCACGACGCCAGAGCCATTGCAAGCCGCTGACCAGATCCGGCCGCTCCATGACCAAGCTTGGCTTGGTCGGGGTAATGCTGGTTTCGTCTTGCTGCCCGACCAGGAAGTTAAAGCTGTAGCGCGGTTCTTGTCCCATGCGCAAGTCTGTCATGACCACATGCCCGTCGTGCTCGCTCATTTTGAAGAAGCCATGAGTAAAGCGGGCCAGACTGGCGACGTTCTCGTCATTGCGCCAGCGCTCGTACAGCGTTTCGCCTCGCGCAAAAGTCTCCATCTCTACATGAGGATGTTCGTCCAGCAAAGAGTAAAAACCTTCGGCGTAACCGTTAGGCGTGATCGCCAGCACCCGCCACAACACGGTGTTGAGCGCGGTCGGGGTAATAAGCAAGTGCTGTACTTGCACACCTTGGGTTTGTAGAGATTCCCGGGCAATCTCCCGCACATGCTGCTGCGCTGCCATGCTCCAGCCGAGATAAAGGGTGCTGAGCGCTAGGCCCACTATGTTCCAGCGCCTTCCCGTGGTGCGGCGCAATGCCAAGGCTGCGGCCACCCCGGCTAGCAGGGGCAGGGTGTAAAGGGGGTCGATGATGAAAATGCTGCCTATGCCGTAGGGGTAGTCGGTAAAAGGCAGCGCCAACCGGGTGCCATAGACAGTCATCACATCCAATAGCGGGTGGGTCAGCAAGGCCAGCCAGATCGCCAGCCACCAACGCCGGAATTGCTGCTTTTCCTTGAACACTCGGCTGGCTATCCAGGCTAGAAGCGGCGCGATCAGTGTCAGGTAGAGCAGAGCATGGCTTGCGGCACGATGTAGCGTGACGTTGCGCACCACGTTGCCGTGATCGATAAATGCGTCCAGATCGGGCAGGGTGCCGCATACGGCGCCTGTTAGAGCGGCTTTCCAGATCGAGGTGTGCCGTCCCATGACTGCAATGCCTATTGCCGAGCCCAGGGCGAGTTGAGACAGAGAATCCATTGGAGATGCGCCCTTCCAGAGATGAACAGTGTCATGATGCCATGATCAAGCTATTTTTTGAGTGCAAAGGCAGGGATCTTGCTTGTGATACCTGCGCTGGAATGCGCGCTGCCGTTCTCGGTAATAGCCAGGTCCGTTGTTTGCGCCATACTATGAATACCTTCTTTTTGTAGATCCTCATGCAAAGCGAAAACAGCGAAACGACTTTTCAATGGTTGGGCTCAATGCTGGGCGAGGCCATACGCACGATAGTGGGCGCGCTTAAGTATCTGTTCGGAGGCTTGGGTACCGCGTTGGGCGACTTCTCTTCAGGTGTGGCCGCAGCCATGGGCATGAGCCCGACCTTGTTCAATTTCGCCGTCCTGATCATTGGACTGCTGCTGCTTTATGCCGGCGTGCGTGCGCTGTTTAGGCGCTCTGTCGTGGCTGCGATTGTCTGGCTGATCTTGGCTGTTGTTGTGCTGGGCAGCCTGATCGGCTAGAGCGATGGGGGCGATGGGTTTGCGCTGCCAGGTAATGCAGAGGCCCGCACCGGCCAGGGATTTGGCAGCCGGTGGACCGCGCTGAGCGCTTGCCTAGAGGCAAGAAATGCGCTGTCATGAGGGCAACTTGCTTGCCGTGGTGTTTTTGATGCTTCCCGTCCTGATTCTGCAAACCGGCAATCCGCCGCATTCCGTGGGTGCTACCTACGGTGGCTTCGACCAAATGGTGTGTTCGGTGTCGGGGCTTGCTCCTGGCCGCATCGCCGTTATCAAGGCCTACAAAGGCGAGCGGCCACTGGGCCCGGCCCACTATGGAGCGGCGCTGATAACGGGGTCGCGCGCCAATATTACCGACCGTGCGCCCTGGAGCGAGGCCTGCGCCGGGTGGGTCAGGGACGCTATGGATGTTTCTTTGCCCCTGTTCGGGATTTGTTATGGGCACCAGTTGATGGCCGACGCCTTGGGCGGGCGTGTCGATTACCACCCGCAAGGCCGGGAAGTGGGTACGCACAGGGTTGCCTTGACCAAGGCCGGCAAGGCCGATGCTGCATTGGCGGGGATGCCTGATGTATTTGCCGCGCACTTTATCCACGAGCAGAGCGTTATCGAAGCTCCACAGGGGGCAAGTGTGCTGGCCAGCAACCCCCATGACCCGAACCAGATGCTGCGTTTTGCTCCGAATGCTTTGTCGGTGCAGTTTCACCCTGAATTCACGGCACCCATCATGCGCGCCTATTTCGATGTCATGGAGTCTTTCCTGACCACGGAAGGGCTGGACGTAGCCACGCTGCGCCAACAGGTGACGGAGACCCCTGCACCACATGCCCTCATGCAGCGTTTTTTCCAGGAACGCGGCTTGCTGTAGAAGGTCAGATATAGCCTTTCTACTCTCTAAAACAACGCCAATTCAACGATGCGTTACGATGGTTTCCATCGTTGAATACCCAGGACAACCATGCTTTTTTTCAAAAGATGTGTCTCGATGCGCTATGCATTGGGCGCCGCCTTGGGCTTGTCCCTAGCGGCTGTGAGCAATTATGCACAAGCGCAATTAGATACCGCGGCTTGCCTGGATAGGCTGCGGCCGGCGGCCCAGGCCAATGGCGTATCGCTTGCCGATTTCGACCTTTATACCAAGGGTGCGCAATTGCTTGAGACGACTGTGGCCTCAGCCAAAGGGCAACCCGAAGGCAAGGAAACCTGGTGGGACTACATAGCAAAGACCGTCGATGAGGAGCGCGTCGAGGCCGGCCGCGGAATCCTGGAGCAGGAACGCGTGCGTTTGGCCGCGATAGGCCAGCAATATCAGGTCGATCCGGCTGTACTGGTAGCGATTTTCGGCATTGAGACCAACTACGGCACACAGTTGGGCAAAACCCGGGTGCTGGACGCCTGGCTGACCCGAGCATGTACGGAACGCAATCCCCTGTGGGCAAAAAATGCATATGCGTCTATCCGATTGCTACGCGATGGGACGGTCGATCCCGCTACTTTCGTGGGTTCTTGGAGCGGTGCCTTTGGCATGACGCAATTCATCCCAACCTCCTTCTACGAGTTAGCGGCGGATGGGGACGGAGATGGACGGATTGATCTGTATGCATCTTTGCCTGATGCACTGGCATCCACGGCCAACCATCTACGCAAGCGCCGCGCCCAATGGACCAGAGGAGTGCTGCCGGTGATCGAAGTCCGGCTGCCTGCTCAAGTGGCGAGCCGTGTGCCGGTAACGATAGAAAGCGAATTTCTGGGAAGTGACAAGCGCTCGCTTGCCCAATGGGCGGCCCTCGGCGTAAGGCGCGCCGACGGCAGTGCTTTGGAAGGCGCCGCCGATGATGCCCAGGCTTATCTGTTTGCGCCCACGGGCAGCAGCGGGCCGGTTTTTCTGGCAACACGCAATTTCGATGCAATCCTGCACTACAACCAGTCGCACAAATACGCCCTGGCAGTGAGCTTGCTGATTGACCAGCTGCAGGGTGAAAAAGCTTTGTTCACACCATGGCCTACAGATGACCCAGGGCTGTCGCGGCGCGAAATACGCGAATTGCAAACCCTGCTGCAGGCACGCGGTCATGACATTGGCATTGCGGATGGCATACCCGGGGGACGAACTCGGGCAGCCGTTCTACTGGAACAGGAACGCATGGGCTTGGCGCCTGACGGCAGGGTGGGAAAAAACGCACTGAATGCGCTCAGGTCGGGACGATAGGGGCGTATTGGAGTTTGTATATGCTTGAGATGCTGGACTGGCTGCAGTGGCCGGCAATGGTCCTGACTCTTGCCGCGGCTTGGCTGATTGCTTCAACAAGAAAATGGAAGCGCAACGTGGGCTTCTGGCTGTTCTTGTCGAGCAATGTGCTGTGGATCGTTTGGGGATGGCACGATGGTGCGTATGCATTGATTGCCTTGCAGTTCGGTCTGGCCATTCTCAACCTGAGGGGCGTGTACAAAACAGAGCATTGATGGAGGCGGATATGCGTTCCGGAATTTTGTCGGTTGACATCGGGGGCAGCGGTTTGAAAGCCACGGTTATCGATGAGGAAGGGCAGGTGTTGGCCGAACGCATGCGGGTGCCGACGCCGCACCCATGTCCACCGGCGCTGCTGTTGGAGAAAGTAGTGGCCATGGCCGAGGCTTTGCCTGCTTTCAATCGGATTTCCATCGGGTTTCCGGGAGTGATTCGGAATGGCAAGGTGCAGACAGCGGTCAACCTGGGAAGCGATTCGTGGTTGGGATTCGCTTTGGCCGACGAGCTTTCCGCACGCTTAGGGGGTCGCCCGGCCAAGCTCCTCAATGATGCGGACATGCAGGGCTATGGCCTGGTCAGTGGACATGGGCTCGAATTCGTTGTGACTCTGGGGACAGGCATAGGCACAGCCTGGTTCAAGGAGGGCGAGTTGTTGCCCCATATGGAGCTGGCGCACCATCCGATTCATGGCGGTGCAAGCTATGAAAACTACCTGGGGGAGGCCGCGCTGGAGTCCATTGGCAAGAAACACTGGAATAAACGCCTGGGCAAGGCTCTGAATTTGATCTCTATCATCTTCAGGCCGGATCGGGTGTTTATCGGCGGCGGCAACGTGCGCCACGTTGAGCTCAAACTGCCCGAGTTCGTGATTCTTGGCTCGAACCTGGCCGGGTTGAAGGGCGGTGCGGCCCTGTGGAAAAAAGCTGGAACACCCAAGCCATGACTACGACCGCGGCCCTGCCGGTTTTATACAGTTTTCGCCGTTGTCCGTATGCCATGCGCGCTCGCATGGCAATCGCCGTCAGCCGCGTTTCTTGTGAGTTGCGGGAAGTGACTTTGCGCGATAAGCCTGCGGCTTTGCTGCAGGCTTCGGCCAAGGGGACGGTACCGGTGCTGGTCGATGTGGATGGGCAGGTCGTGGATGAGAGCCTGGACATCATGCGCTGGGCTCTGGCGCGCAACGATCCCGAAAACTGGTTGACGCCCGAAGGTGCCAGCTTGCAAGACATGCTGGAATTGATAGTGAAGTGCGACGGACCTTTCAAACACAATCTGGATCGTTATAAATATGCGACCCGTTATGTATCTGCCGACGGCTCCAAACATCGTGCGCAAGGCGCGGTTTTTTTGTCGGAATTGAATATCAATTTAGCTAATTCCGAGTTTCTCCATGGCAGCCGCCCGGCCCTGTCTGATCGGGCCATTGCCCCTTTTGTGAGACAGTTTGCCCAGACGGATCAGGCTTGGTTCGACGCTCAGCCCTGGCCGTATTTACAAGCGTGGTTGGCGGCATTCTTGATATCGTCAGACTATTTGAGCGTGATGGACAAATACGCTCCTTGGCAAGCCGGAGCAGCGCCCGTGTATTTTCCCGCTTGACGCTGCCTTATGCGCACGATCCGCAAAATGCTGCGTGAACGTGCCGCCATATAAGAGCGTTCGCACCGTCGTTTGCCGAAATCAGGGTAATTCGGCGGGGTAGCCGTCGAGCGCCAGCCGAATCTGGCGGCGAATATCCCAATCCGTCAGGGTGGCTTGTACGCTTCCGTAGAACACTCCGTTTTTGACCACGAACATGGAAGGCAGGTGGAAAACTTCGTAGCGTTCGACCAGGCCGCCATTTTCGCCAGCATCGATCCAGCATAGCCTGCTGACCGGCAGCTCAAGCCCTGGAAGCTCTTGGCGGGCGATCCGGCAATTGCCGCAGCTTGCGCTATGAAAAACCAGCAGTGACGTACCTGATACGCCAAGAAGGAAACGATCGGCGGTGCCGTCATTGAGTTCGATTTGTTCTATGAGTTGCATAGGCAATAGGGCTTGGGGGTTCTGGCGAATAGGAGCGCGTGCACGGAGTTTACAAAATGGCTAGCGCTAACCCTGATCGGCAGCGCAGTCTGTTATCCAGACTTCGGTAATGGAAGTATCCACGAATACAAGAGAAAAAGGGCGGTGCTTCGCCCGAAGCTTTCTTGAAGCGTCGATCTTAAGCTGGAATGTCTTGTTTCATTGCGCGTCAATGATTTCACCTGCTGCTTGTCCGCCGATCGCGACATGAACCACGTCCAGCGTGGTTTCACGAAAATTCGACAAATCTTTGACGCTTTTTCGATTCAGACTTGCTTAGCCTTGCTCATCTTATTTTGATGGAGCAAGGTTTGACGACCGTATTACGCCAGCCGTCGCCGGCCACCCAGGATGCGTGCACCCTAACCGCCAGCGAACCTTCCGGGCGGGGCAGACACGCAGTCAGCAGTACGCGCTTCGTGATGTTGTGCGCGCTGATACTGGTCGCTGCCTACAATTTTCCCGCTTGGCATGCCCTGCAAGGGCTGCTTGCGCTCAATGGTCTGGGTTCGGCCCTGTTCTATTTATCGTTCGCGGTTTTGTTGTGGTCAGTGTTCACGCTGCTGTTGACGCTCGTATCCTTCAAGTACACGCTCAAGCCTGTCCTCTCTGTATTGGCGCTGCTTTCTGCCGGCGCCGTTTTTTTCATGACGGATTACGGTGTTTCGATCGATCACGTCATGATTCAGAACTTGTTCGAGACCGATCTTGGCGAGGCGGGGGATTTGCTTAGCCCGGCATTGATTGCCTACTTTCTTTTCTTGGGAGTATTGCCGATAGTCTTGCTATGGCGCCAACCGATTATGTATGCGCCCGTATGGCTGGGGCTACGCCATAAGCTCTTGATCAGCGGCGCTTGCCTTGTCATCGCAGCTTCAATGCTGGGCGGTTTTTACTCGATCTATGCGCCGTTGTTTCGAGAGCATCCTGTCATCAGGCATCTGATCAACCCCACCAATTATCTTTACGGCCTTCAGAAGTACGCACAAGAACGCTGGGGTCATAAGGAAAGTCTGCTTGTCACGCCGATTGGGCTGGATGCCATACGCACCTCGACTGCCGTTACGAACGGCCGCAAGTCGTTAATCGTATTTGTCGTAGGAGAAACCGCGCGAGCTGACCATTTCGGTATCAATGGCTATGAGCGCGATACTACCCCGGAGATGAGCAAGCTTGGGGTTCTCAGCTTGCGCGAGGTCACCTCTTGCGGAACGTCAACGTCGGTTTCCGTGCCCTGCATGTTTTCCATGTTCGGACGAGAGGCCTATAGTGACCGTAAGGCCAAGACCCATGAGGGCTTGCTCGATGTGTTGCAACGCGCGGGCATAAGCGTCTACTGGAAAGAGAACAACAGTGATTGCAAGGGAACTTGCCTGCGCGTACCCAACGAGACCGTGAAAACCGGAGATGGCCGGGCGCATTGTTCGCAAGAAGGGTGTCATGACGAAGCATTGCTGGAGAACCTTCAGCAAATCATAGACGGCAAAGAAAATGACCTGTTTATTGTCCTGCACACCATGGGCAGCCATGGACCCGCCTACTACAAACGTTATCCAGCCGACTTCGAGCGTTTTACGCCAGTGTGCAAAACCAAGCAACTGAACGCTTGCCCAACAGAAGCACTGATTAACGCGTATGACAATTCGATTGCCTATACCGATTATTTTTTGGCGCAAGTCGTGAAATTGCTTGAAAGCAATTCAGCTAAGCGGGATACCGCCATGGTGTATGTGTCAGACCATGGGGAGTCCTTAGGGGAGAAAGGCTTGTATTTACATGCCGCTCCTTATGCACTGGCGCCGCGCGAACAGACTCACGTGCCGATGTTGATGTGGTTTTCGCAGTCTGCCCGAAATAACTGGGGCATCGACGAGGGCTGTCTGCGCGCCAAACAAAATGACGCATTCAGCCACGATAATATCTTCCATTCATTTCTGGGCTTATTCGAGGTAGGCAGCTCTGTTTACCAATCCCAGCTCGATCTTTTTCATTCGTGCAAGAGTTCGGTTCTTGCCCGGGCAACTCGGCGTCCCCCCGGCTAGACGCAGGAAGGCGCTCAATTGGTGTAACGAAAAACCGTGGCGACGTTAAGCTGGCCTGGGCGGTGCGGGAAATCCACCCAAACGCTTTGTTCGGAACGCTTACACAGTATTTCGAGCTTGTTGCCGCACTCGCCCGAGCTGGACCTACACTTGATCTTGCGCGCCATCAGTAAGGATTACCTAGTTTTCAGGGCAATCGGCGCGAAGGAGTCAACCATGAACCAGCGAATAAAGTACTGTCATGCCGTGACCGCCGCTTTAGCTGCAATGCTGTTTACCGGCGGTGCTGCCGCAGCTACCGGCTCTGCAGCCGTCGAGGCCGAATATCGCCAGGAAGTCGCCCGTTGCACCAGCGGCCAATCCAACGAAGACCGTGCTACCTGTCTGCGCGAAGCCGGCGCGGCTCGCCAAGCGGCCAGGCAAGGCAACTTGACTAGCGCCACGCCAGACGATTATCAACGTAATCAATTGCGCCGCTGCGATGCTTTGCCCGCCTCAGAGAAGGAAGCCTGTATAGCTCGGATGGAAAAGGGCACCGTAAGCGGTAGCGTCGATGGAGGGGGTATTCTGCGCGAATACCGGGAATATGTGCCAGCTCAAGCACCTCGGTAACATTTCGCGAATGAGGGCCTTATTCCCGCAAATCTCGAGTTGAGCGCCAAAATCCCTGACCACCGTTAACCAAGCGCGTTGTCAATTCCCAAGTGCGTTGTAAACTACACATATACGAAATGCGTAGGTGTTGGGGATTTTGTGCGCATAGCGATTTTAGAAGATGATCCCGCGCACGCGCGGATCATAGAGAAAACACTGCTTCAGGCAGGGCACGATTGCTTCCTCTTCAGCGACGGCAAGGTTTTGTTGCGCGATTTGCAACGTAATACCTATGATTTGTTTGTCATAGACTGGAGCGTGCCGAATATTGATGGCATGGAGATTCTGGGCTGGCTGCGTCGCAATTTTCCCATTCATCTTCCGGTGCTGTTCGTCACCAGCAGGAATAGCGAACAAGATATTGTGGAAGGGCTGCGGGCAGGGGCTGATGATTATATGGTCAAGCCGCTTCGCCCCTATGAATTGCAAGCCAGGGTAGAGGCGCTATTACGGCGGGCTTATCCTAGCGAGAAAGTAAAGCAGCCGGGCGTCGGCCCCTATGTGTTTGATCTGCACCGCCGAGAAGTAAAGCTAAATGGTGCCGCGGTTGAACTCAAGCCCAGGGAATATGATCTGGCGCTGTTCTTGTTTCGCAATATCAACCGTTTATTGACTCACGATCACCTTCTGGAAGAGTTGTGGGGGACCAGCGGTATTGATTCCCGTACCGTGACGACGCATATTTCCCAGCTGCGTCGCAAACTTGATCTCAGGCCTCATCACGGGGTCCGTCTGGTGCCGGTATATGGCGCAGGCTATCGCTTTGAATTCCTATCTGATCCTGATCACAGCGGAACATCCATATGAAATCGCCCTTGCCATTCCGCGCCAAGGTTTTCCTTCGGTGCGTAGTGGGTGTCGCCATTTGTTTGTCGCCATGGCTTACCGTCCACGCCCAAAGCGGGCCGGTTGCGCCACTGGAGCACAAAGTGCGTCAAGGCGACAATCTCTACACCCTGGCTGAAGCTTACCTTGACGACCCTTTGACCTGGCCCGCGCTGGCTCAAGCCAATGGAAATCCCAACCCGCTACGCCTGCGGCCTGGTTCAATCTTGCTTATTCCCGAAGCGCTGTTGCGCAAAAAACCTGGGGGAGCCCGTGTCGTACACGTATCAGGAACGGTTACTTACCAGATTCGACAGGGAGCGCCTGCGCCTGTCGAGCTCGGCATGCGCCTGATCGACGGAGACTCGGTAAGGACCGAGCGCAATGGCTTTGTCACGCTTGAAATGGCCGACGGATCCATCGTTCGGGTAAGCGGGAGCTCCGAGTTGCGCCTGGAGCGTTTGAAATACACGCTGGTACGCAAGCAGGCCGATACGCGTCTGGAGCTGGAGCGTGGGCGGGTCGAGTCACGGGTAGTGCCCCAGGGGAGCGGCCGCAGCCGGTTCCAGGTCGATACCCCGACAATGGCAGCGGGGGTGCGTGGCACTGAGTTCGGCGTCACGGTCAATGACCGCGGTCAGGTATCCAGCGATGTCCTCTCCGGACGAGTTGAGGTTCGCGCGTTGAAGTCGAACAAGACGGAACTCGTGACGGGAGGCTACGGCGGAGCCTTGGTCGATAACGAGAGCTCGATCGCCTTGGCCCCGCTATTACAGGCACCAGATTTGGCAAGCGCTCCAACTTTGCAGGAGCGCCCGCTTATTGATCTGTCCTTCCCCGCTTTGACGGGCGCGGCAGCCTACCGGGCCTATATCGCGCCTCAAACCGCACCTGATCTAGTCGCGGCCAACCAGGTGGCGAGCACGCCACGCTTGCGTTTCGATGGGTTGGATGATGGCAACTATGTGGTGGTGGTGCGCGCCATAGATGAGCAGGGCATAGAAGGCAGGCCCGCATCCCATGCATTGCGTTTGAAAGCCAGACCTGAACCGCCGGTGACCATGAGGCCGGAACATAAGGGTGAAATCAGCAGCGGCCAACTGGTTCTGCAGTGGGCACAGCTTGAAAACGCGGCGGCTTATCGCCTTCAACTTGCGCGAGATGAAGCGTTTACCGATCTGCTGGCGGTTCCCGCGTCGTTGCAAGCAGCGACATTTACTGTCGATGACCTGAGATCGGGCCAATACTATTGGCGCGTCGGGACGGTCGTTCCGGGTAAGGACGGGCAGGCCGATAATGGGCCCTTCGGCGATCCGCGCGAATTTTCAGTGAGACGGCCTGTGGCGACCCAGGTCGACGTTGAGCAGAACGATAACGCCGTACGCTTGCGTTGGGATGGCGAGGAGGGACAGCGTTATGCCGTACAGATTGGCCGGGACATGCAGTTTGCAAACCTGCTTGAACAATTTGAGACCACCGAACCGCAGGTAGTGCTGCCTACACTGGAAGCAGGCAACTATTACTTGCGTATCCAGGCCAGCGACGCAGACGGCTTCAAACGTGCTTTTTCACAGCCTCAGCGCTTTCACGTTCAGCAGTTTCTGCGCAGCAGTGGCGGCCATGCCGTGCGCACGAACGACGGCCAGGAAATCCAGGCTAAGTAAGCGCGATGCCTTCGATCGGCGCTTATGTTTTTGCCAGGGTGCTGGCGGTGTCGGCAGGATTGGTCCTGGTGGCGGCACTGGCTTGGCAAAATGGTTTGGGGCGGCTGGACGCCGCTCTATATGACAGTTTCAGCAAACATCTTGCCAAGCCCGCCGTTGCAGACATAGTAATGGTTGCCATCGATGACCGCAGCTTGGCCAGCGTGGGCCGTTGGCCCTGGTCTCGCGACCAGATAAGCGATCTGCTTGAACGCGTGGCAGGCCAGGGGCCGGCAGCTATCGGCCTGGACTTGCTGCTGTCGGAACCCTCTCGCGATCCCGAAGAGGACAAGCGCTTGGCAGCCGCAATGCAGCGTAGCGGCAATATCGTGTTGCCTGTATTTACCGCAGGATCCGAGCAGGGCAATGTGCAAGCCATGTTGCCGATCAAGCCGTTTGCCCAGGCAGCCAAGGCTCTGGGGCACGTCGCAATCGAAGCTGATCCTGATGGTGTCGTGCGCAGCATTTTTCTGCGTGAAGGGCCGCCTGAGCGAATGTGGCAACATTTTTCGGTAGAGTTGCTGCGCGTGGCTGGCCGCGACGTACCTGAGCCCTTGCCGGGTAGCCGTGCCCCCGCAAATCTAAGCCGTGACCACGGTGGCAGTTGGCTTCGTGATCACTGGATGTTGATAGCTTTTTCGGGGCCTGCTCGATCTTATCGAACCATTTCAGCTTCCGACGTTTTGAGTGGAGAGGTCGACAGCAAGGCGCTGGCGGGGCGGATAGTTTTTATCGGCGCCAGTGCAACGGGTTTGGGCGACGTTTATCCCACGCCTTTGTCGGGGCCGCGGCGTTATACGCCAGGTATGGAAGTGTCGGCCAACATTGCGGGCAATCTGCTGTCGGACACCGGGCGCACCCACGTGGCTGCCTGGCAGAACCTGTTGTTTACCGTGCTGTTGTTGTGCGCGCTGTTGCCCGCCTTGTGGCTCTTATCCCCGGTCTGGGCTTTGTTATCGACCATATTCGGCTTGGCGCTGGCAGTGGCCGGCAGCTATTGGATACTGGGCACTTTCGGTTTGTGGCTTGCCCCAGGCGCTGCCTTGTTGGTAATGGGGGCGAGCTATCTACTGTGGAACTGGCGGCGCCTACAGCATGCCGCCAGCTATATGGTCGAGGAGTTGTCCCGTCTGCGTCGATATAACCCCGGGTTTATTCCCAAACCCAGGCAGAAAGGGCAGGACTTGATCGCGCGCAGAATCAATGA
Source organism: Pigmentiphaga sp. (assembly GCA_040391825.1). Classification (GTDB taxonomy): domain Bacteria; phylum Pseudomonadota; class Gammaproteobacteria; order Burkholderiales; family Burkholderiaceae_B; genus Pigmentiphaga. The sequence continues at coordinate 32,953 of JBEBXA010000008.1, read as the reverse complement.
ACTTGCCGGAGCGGCGGGCCAACTGCGGGAAGGGCACGCCTTTATTTCATCTGTGCTGGAAAGCTTGCCCGATATTGCTATTGTTGCTGACGCCAGCGGCAGGGCGTTGTTGGGGAACCATATCGCGCATCGATATTTTTCCTTGACTGCGGAAACCCTGCCCACTCAATCGGTGGAAGACCTATTGGCGGGTTTTACCCTGCATTCGGGGGCTCTTTTATACGCTCGGTCGGCACTGAAGCCCGACGTTCAAGCAGATCTAAGGAGCGAGGTCGAGTGCCGGGACGCCAAAGGGCGAGACTTCCTGTTCAAGCGTACTCCATGCGCAGGCCTGGACGAGAGCGCCGATATTTTCAGTTTGGTCGACATCACATCTTTGAGAGAAGCCGAACGGCGTCGTGACGAGGCGCTACGCTTTTTGTCTCACGATATTCGTTCGCCGCAGGGCGCCGTCCTGGCCTTACTTGATCTCTACCAGTCGGATCCCCGCGAGTTGCCCCAGGCTGAACTGCTGACGCGCATCCGTAAGTATGTGCTGCGCACACAAGGGCTTGCCGACTCATTTGTCGAGCTTGCGCGCTTGGAGTCCGTACCGACCCGTCACGTAGAAATCGATCTGGTTGACGTGCTTTTTGACGCTGTCGACGAATGTTGGGGATTGGCGCAGGTAAAAGGGATAGAACTACGTACGCAAGTACCAGCCGACGTTGCGCTGATGCTGGGCGAACGTGATTTGCTGACCAGGGCTGCGATTAACCTGCTCAACAATGCGATCAAGTTCAGTCCATCCGACAGCGTCATTGACTGCGCAATAAACCGTTCGGGCCTCGATTGGCGTTTGTCCGTGCGGGACCAGGGTTGCGGCATCGCAGAGCAAGACCTTGCTCGTTTGTTCTTACCCTTTGCGCGATTTTCCGGTGCTTCAAGGACGGAAGGCGACGGCGGCTTCGGTCTGGGGCTTGCATTTGCCAAAACGGTGGTGGAACGTCATCAGGGGCGTATTCTTTGTAACAGTAGAGTCGGGCAGGGAAGCGAATTTCAGATTTACTTTCCCGTGCTTGATGCTAATATTTTGTAGCGTATCGTTTCTTTGGTAACGAATGCAAACAATTCTGAACCCCTCCTGGAATAACGCAAAGTAACGATAGACTAAGGTCCGCTATCGATTTCCATGTTGTTCGCTATGGCTGACAGGCTGCTATGCGTATTGATTATTTGTTGCGCCGTTGCCTTGCAGTTTGGTTTTGCGTGGTGGGTGGCATGCAATATGTGGCAAGACCTGCTGGTGGTTTTTCCTAACGGTGTCTCGCTCTGCATGGTGAATTGTTTAAAGGGCTAGTACCAGACCTTCCCTCCGGAAGAGCTGCTCGCTCTGATTGCATCCGCGCGCGGTAGAATTGCGCCCCAGATATGCTTTTCTACCTTTCATGCCAGACTCCCCTGACCTTGCGTTGATGCGAGCCGCCTTGGCTCTTGCAGAACAGGCTTGGCGCCAAGGCGAAGTGCCGGTTGGCGCCGTAGTATGCGATGCACAGGGAAATGTCATTGGCGTGGGGGCTAATAGCCCCGTCGGCGCGAGCGACCCTACGGCACATGCCGAGATTCAGGCTTTAAGAGCGGCTTGCGCCCGACAGGGCAATTATCGGCTGCCTGGTGCCACCCTCTACGTTACGCTGGAGCCTTGCGCAATGTGCATGGGTGCGATGCTGCATGCGCGCTTGGCTCGCGTGGTCTATGGTGCCCCCGACCCGAAAACCGGAGCCTGCGGGGGCCTGATTGATTTACCGGCCATTCCGGGTCTGAATCATCAGACAGAAGTAGTGGGCGGGGTACTTGCGCAGGAGTGCGGCGAGATGCTGAAAGCATTCTTCCGGGAACGTCGCGAAGCCGGAAAATCGCGCGCCTCTGGCTCGACCGCTTAGCATTCGCCCTGAACCAAATCCATTTGAGCGCTTGAGTAGGCGCCGCCGTTAAACCTCTTCCCTGAGCGATCATCCATCATGCAGCGCAGTTCTCCCTCAGACACCAGCCCCTTGGCTGGCCACGACCACCACCATCACCATGAGCACGCTGGGCACAGCCATGCTGAACCGGCAGTCCGCGGGCGCAAGAAAACCCCGGGCATTTATCTGGTGTCTCCATCGGGGGCGGTGCCGGATGAGGCGGTTATCGAACGCGCGGGCGAGAACTTGAAGGCCTTGGGTTTTCGCACAAAGCTGGACCGCGCCGCACTGCTGCGCGAACAGCGTTTTGCGGGAACAGATGCTCAGCGCCTGGCTGCATTGACGCGAGCTGCTGCGCAAAAAGAATCCATCGTGATGGCGACTCGCGGTGGTTATGGGCTGTCCCGTCTGCTTGATCGCATCGATTGGGCCGCGATGGCCGATAGCGGCAAACGCTTCGTCGGACATAGTGACTTTTCGCTGTTTCAGTTGGCCTTGCTGGCGAAAACCGGCTGTGTCAGCTATGCGGGCCCTATGGCCGCGTTTGATTTCGGTGGCAAACGAGTGGATGAACTGACCGCTGCGCTTTTTGCCGAGACCATGAGCGGTGAACTGGAAATTCTCAGTTTCGAGTCCGAAGGGGCCGATGCGGTGGATGCTCGGGGTGTTCTTTGGGGAGGCAATCTGGCAGTGCTGACCTCTTTGCTGGGCACGCCCTATATGCCGAAAACGCGGGGCATCCTGTTCCTGGAAGATATCAATGAGCACCCTTATCGGGTCGAGCGCATGTTGGTCCAACTGGCACAGGCAGGTGTGCTGGGCAAGCAGAAGGCCATCATGCTAGGCAGTTTTACCGAATATAAACTGACTGCGCATGATGCCGGTTATGACATGTCCGCCGTCATATCCTGGTTGCGCCGTGAGGTAAAAGTGCCGGTTGTGACGGGATTGCCTTTCGGTCACACCAAGACCAAAGCCACTTTGCCGGTAGGGGCTCGGGTTGGTCTGGCGACCGAGGCGGGTATGGCTTATCTGGTTCTAGCCGAACATACTCACTAAGCCACGGAGGCTTCAGTCGAGGTTTTACTCTTCATCGCTTCCCGCGCCAGGCTTAGGTGATGCTTGTGGCGGGGTGGACGAACCGCCGCGCAGATTATGTCTGTCGGGAACATCTTTGCCAGAACGGCGATGCCGATAGAGTGCTGCACGCGCCAGCACCATGGTGGTTACCGGAACGGTGACCACCAAGAAAATGGCGATCAGAATTTCATGCCAGCTTGGCCCTAATCCCGTCATTGCAAAGAACAGCATGGATGCCAGCAGCAGAAAGTACATACCCATTGTTGCGCCCAGTGTCGGGCCGTGCAAGCGTTGGTAAAAGCTCTGCAGACGCCACATGCCCAGCGAGCCGATGAGCGTCAGCAAACTACCGACGATCAACAGCAGCGCTATCAGGATTTCACTCCAGAAGGGGAGTTGAAGATCGCTCATTCGATGACCTCACCGCGCAACAAAAATTTCGACAAGGCGACCGAGCCCACGAAACCCAGCAGAGCAATCACCAGCGCGGCGACAAAATAGCTAACGCTGCCTGAGCGAATGCCCATCACCAGTAGCATTAGCATTGCAGTGATGTAGAGCGTATCGAGAGCAAGTATGCGATCTTGCGCAGCCGGGCCTATCAACAATCTGAGCGCAGCTAGGATCATGGCCAGCGCAAAGCAGATCAAGGCGAAAAAAGTCGCCCAAGGAAGCAGGTTCGTCATTCGAATATCTCCATCAAAGGGCGCTCATAGCGATTTTTGATGGTATCGATCCAATACCCTTCATCGACCAAGTCCAGGATGTGCAGGGTCAGCACGCTCTGATCATCGGCAATTTCGATCCAGACCGTACCTGGAATGCCGGTAACGATCATGGCCAGAACGGACAAGCCATAAGGGTCGCGCATATCGAGCGGAATTCTAAGGAAGCCGGAGTTTTCTCGCTTTTTCTTCGAGCTCAGAATAATGCGGGCGACAACAAAATTCGAGACCAGGCTGTCGTAAAGCACGACCGCAAGCAGGCGCAACGCAAGCAGCGGGCGTTTGGGGCTGGCCTTGGTTGGGTGCAACGGCGCTGTCAGAACAGGCAGAATCAAGGCCAGGGCGGCTCCGAGCAAGAGCTGCGATATAGCCAGTGTCTGGTTCATCAGCAACCACATAAAGAGCAGAAACACCGACATGCGCGGCCAGGGAATCAAACGCCGGATCATTGGGATTTCTCCAGGCTGTTTGTGATTTTCCGGGCAGTCAGCACATTGTGTATATAGTCTTGCGGGTCGTGCAATGCGCGGGCCGCGCTTTCAAAGTAATGCATGACGGGTTGCGCCTTGACCACAAGAACCATGCTTAACACCACGAAAGCGGCAATCGGGAAAACTTCGATCACGCGCAAACGCGGAACCGCCCGTCCGGAGGGAACCCAGAATGTTCGTATGCCCACACGTGTTAGTGAAATGACCGTGGTCAGGCCCGAAATAATCAGCAGCGCGAGTAAGGTCCAAGCGGAAGCCGAGATGGGGGGGCCGATAATTACAGTAAGGCCGGAAGGGTTAAGCACCGACGTCAACAAAGCAAACTTCGCGACGAAGCCCGACATGGGTGGCATCCCCGCCAGCAGCAGCGTGCAGGCGATAAAGCTAAGTCCCAGAAACGCCATGGCGGCGGGAATCGCGACACCGACTTCGGAGACGCTCATTTCTTCATCCGAATCGCTAGGGCGGTCTAGGCCGAAAGCTTCCAGCGTCACGGCCAGCAAGTCGGCACCGAAGGTGCGGCTGCGCTCTACCAGTTCCAGCAGCAGAAAAAAAGCTCCTATCCCCAGAGTCGAGCTGACCAGATAGAACAGGGCGCTGGCAGTGACGCTCGGGTCGCCGAAGCCTATCGCTGAAAGCAGTGTGCCTGAGGACACGATGACGCTGAAACCCGCCAATCGGCCCAGGTTTTGCGAAGCGAGCATGCCCAGGGTGCCAAAGGTGAGGGTAGCCAGACCGATATAAAGTATCCAGTCGCTGCCAAAGCCTTGGGATTCACCGGCATTGGGGCCGAACAGCAGCAGTGACAGCCTTAGCAGGATATAAATACCGACCTTGGTCATGATCGAAAAGATGGCTGCGGCGGGTGGGCTGGCTGCGGCATAGGAAGATGGCAGCCAGAAATTCAAAGGCCATGCGCCCGCCTTGATCAGAAATGCCACGCCCAGTATTGCCGCCCCGGTTTCCAGCAACATGCGGTCGGAACTGCTTACCTGCCCGATGCGCACCGCCACGTCAGCCATATTGAGTGAACCCGTCACTCCGTAAATAAGGCTGACGCCAACCAGGAACAGCAGGGAACCGACCAGATTCACCGCGATATAGTGCAAACCGGCCTTGACCCGTTCCTGGCCGGAGCCGTGAAGCAGCAGCCCATACGAGGCGGCCAGCAGGACTTCGAAAAAAACGAACAAGTTGAAAAGATCAGCAGTAAGAAAGGCCCCGTTAAGCCCCATCAGCTGAAACTGGAACAAGGGGTGGAAGTGCACGCCCGCCCGGTGCCAGCGCGCTACCGAGAAAATCAGGGAACCCAGCGCCATAACGGATGTGAGCAGCAACATCATGGCGGAAAGGCGGTCCAGCGCCAGCGCGATACCAAAGGGCGCCGGCCAGTTGGCCGGCAGGTAAACCGATACGGCAACCTCGCCGCTATCCGCCCTTTGCAGCAACATGATCGAGATGGCGACCAAGGCAATAGTGGATAGGATGCTCAGCACAACTTTGATCGTTGTATGGCGTTCGCCGGACAACAGCATCAATCCACCCACTATCATGGGCAAGACGATGGGAGCGATCAGCAAGTGGTCGACCCAGGGCATCATTCGATCTCCCGGCCGTCGACGTGGTCAGTACCTGTCAGGCCGCGAGAGGCCAGCATGATGACCAGAAACAAGGCTGTGGTCGCAAAGCCGATCACGATGGCTGTCAAGACCAGAGCCTGGGGCAGTGGGTCGGCATACAGCGAGACGTCGCTGATGCGGGTGGCCTCCAGAATGGGAACCTGATCGACCGAGAGACGGCCCATGGCGAAAATGAAGAGATTGACCGCATAAGAAAGCAGGCACAAGCCTATGATGACCTGGAAGGTTCGGGGGCGCAGCAGCAGCCAGATGCCCGAACCGCCGAGGGCGCCGATGGCGATGGCGATAACGAGTTCCATCAGCGTCGCCCCGCCTGAGTAGTTGGGGATGAATCCAGGCCGCCCGCCTGCTGACTGGCTCGGTGGCTGCGTATGGATTGGTGGGCCAGCGCGGTAAGGATGAGTATCGTGGCGCCAAGCACCAAGATAAAGACGCCCAGGTCAAATAGGAAAGCACTCGGCAACGGGATTTCTCCGATCAAGGGCAAAGTGGGGTGTGATGTATGGGAGGTCAGGAAGGGGTAGCCGAAAAGCCAGGCTCCCATTCCGGTCGCTACGGCGAACAGCAGGCCCACACCTATCCAGCGCTGCGGGCGTAGCCTCATTTGCGCCTCTACCCAAGCGGTGCCGCCCACCATGTATTGCAGGATGAATGCTACCGACATCACCAGTCCGGCCACGAAGCCGCCGCCGGGCTGGTTGTGTCCGCGCATGAACAGATAGATGGCAAACATGGCGATAACCGGCATCAACAGACGTACCGTCACTGCAGGCAGCTTCAGGTAGCCGACCGCGGCGGGGTCGTCGCCTGCACGAGCCTCGGCGTCGGACTTGCCCTGGTCTATCTGTTGGTGGGGCAAGGCAATGCTTTCAGGTGCCGGACGGAAGCGGCGCAGCAATGCGTAGATGGTTAGAGCCACGATGCCGAGCACCGTGATTTCACCCATGGTGTCGAAGCCTCGGAAGTCAACCAGCAATACGTTCACGACGTTGGTGCCGCCACCTTCGCTCAGCGCGCGTTCGAGGAAAAAATTCGAAATCGTGTCCGGGTAGGGACGGGTCAGGATGGCGTAGGCCAGGATGGCTAGCCCAGCGCCGCCGCCGACAGAAATCAAGAGGTCGCGTGTACGGTGTACCCAGGCAATGGCTGGAGTGCGTATGCCGAGTTCGGCGGGCTCTTTTCGGCGGGGCAGCCAACGCAATCCGAGCAGGATCAGGATGGTGGTTACGGTTTCGACCATCAACTGCGTCAGCGCCAGGTCGGGTGCGGAAAACCAGGCGAAGGTCAGGCAGGTAACCAGTCCAGCTCCCCCGAGCAGGATCAATGCAGCCAGACGATGGTATTTCGCCTGGAATGCAGCGCCGATCGCGCAGGCAATGCCGATGGCCCAGAGCATGGCGAAGGTTGGGTCCGCAGCGCTGGTGACGCTGCCATTCAGCAGGGGGTTGCGGCCATACAGGGATACGATGGCGACGAGCATGGCCACGGCGACGATGCCCAGCAGTTGTGGCTGCAGGCCGCGGGCGCCCAGGCTGTTGGTCAGGCGGTCGGCAAGCCAGATAAGAAAGGCCATGATGCGTTCGTAAGCGCGTTTGCCATTTAGGCGGTAAAGCAGGGGCAAGCGCTCCACCGTGCCCAGTCTGATCGTTTTCTGAAGCGCGAGATAGAACATCGACCCACCCAGCATCGCCACCAAGCTCATGATGAAGGGCAGGGTGAATCCATGCCAGATGGAAAGATTGTAGGCAGGCAGGTTTTCACCCAAAACGGCATGGGCGGCGGCGGCCAGAAACGGTGCAATGGTGAGGTTGGGCAGTATCCCTACCAACAAGCAGGCGAAAGCCAGCAGCTCGGCTGGAAAACGCATCCAGCGAGGAGGCTCGTGCGGTTGACGCGGGAGGTCATGTGGAGGCGGCCCAAAAAATACATCGTGGATAAAGCGCCACGAATACGCCACGCTGAAAACACTGGCGATAGTTGCTGCAATCGGCAGGAAATGGCTCATGCCTACGGCTTGCCCTACTACGACGGCTTCAGTGAAGAACATTTCCTTGGAAATGAAGCCGTTGAGCAAGGGCACTCCCGCCATGGCGGCGCTGGCCACCATGGCCAGCGTAGCCGTGACCGGCATGACGCGCGCTAAACCGCTCAATCGTCGTATGTCGCGGGTGCCGCACTCGTGGTCGATAATGCCCGCCGCCATGAACAGCGAAGCCTTGAAGGTCGCGTGGTTCATGATGTGGAAAAGGGCGGCGACAGCAGCGAGCGGGCTGCCCAGGCCGAGCAGCAGGGTAATCAGACCCAGGTGGCTGATGGTGGAGTAAGCCAACAAGCCTTTGAGGTCTTGCTGGAAAATGGCGGTGTAGGCGCCCAGTATCAGCGTACACAAGCCCGCGCCGCCGATAATCCAGAACCACTCGGGTGTGCCGGCCATGACCGGCCACAGCCGCGCCAGCAGGAATACGCCGGCCTTGACCATGGTTGCCGAGTGCAGATAGGCGGATACCGGAGTGGGCGCGGCCATCGCATGCGGCAGCCAGAAGTGGAAAGGAAACTGCGCGCTTTTGGTCAGGGCGCCAAGGGCGATCAGAATCAGGGCCAGCAGATAGGCAGGGTGAGAACGGATCAAGTCGCCCGACGCCAGCACGATTTCGAGATCGTAACTGCCTACGATGTGCCCCAGAACGGTGACGCCGGCGAATAGGCAAAGCCCGCCTGCCGAGGTGACGGTCAAGGCCATCCTCGCTCCGCGCCGCGCATCAGGCCGGTGGTGCCAATAGCCGATCAGCAGGAAAGATACCAGGCTAGTCAGTTCCCAGAACAGAACGAGCTGGATCAGGTTGCCTGATAGCACGATGCCCAGCATCGAGCCCATGAAGGCGAGAAAAAACGAGAAAAACCGTGGCACCGGATCTTCGGGCGACATGTAGTAGCGTGCGTACAGCACGACCAACAAGCCAATGCCTGAAATAAGCAGTGAGAAAACCCAGGCCAGGCCATCCATGCGCAGGGAAAAAGCGAGCCCGAGTTGCGGAAGCCAATCCAATTCATAGCGGACCACCCCGCCATTGGTGATGTCCGGATAAAGCAGAATGGATTGCAGCGTACCCACCAAAGCGATAGATCCGGCAAGCCATGCTTCCCGATTGCGTGCGTGGGCAGGCAAGAGGGCCGCCAGCAGACTGCCGACGAAGGGAAGCGCAAGGAGGATCAACAAGGACATGGGTTGCGGGTCACTCTTCTATTTGGTCAGATGGCTTGCGGTGCTTGGGCTAGATGGGGTGTAGGGTCGGCGGGCAATCGCTCGATCGATCCTGGGCCCCCAGAGCGGGTGTCGACAGTTGAGCCGCCTCGCGGCAAAACTTTCAGGCTAATGGTAACAAACCACAAAGCCGCCTTTAGAGGATTTCTGTCAAGTTGGGGTTTTCTGTAAACGACAAATCAGGAATTGACAAGGGCTGTTAAACTATTGGGTTAATTTTCGCCGTTTGAGCCTTTGTTCGATCGGTCAACCACTGTTTTTGTCTAGCGAGTCCATAGCTGCCGTGATTTCCACCGCCAACCTCACCATCCAGTTCGGCCCCAAACCCCTGTTCGAGAATGTCTCGGTCAAGTTCGGTGATGGCAACCGTTACGGCCTGATCGGCGCCAACGGCAGCGGAAAGTCGACGTTGATGAAAATAATCGGCGGTGACCTGGAATCGTCGGCCGGTAACGTTTCGCTCGAACCCAATACCCGTTTGGGCAAGTTGCGGCAAGACCAATTCGCCTATGAAGACCTCAGGGTGCTGGACGTGGTGTTGATGGGGCACGCCGAAATGTGGCAGGCAATGAGCGATCGCGACGCCATTTATGCCGACCCCGATGCGAGCGACGAAGACTATATGCGCGCCGCCGATCTCGAAGCGAAGTTCGCCGAATACGACGGCTATACCGCTGAAGCACGTGCAGGCGAGCTCTTGCTGGGCCTGGAAATTCCGGTCGAACAGCACCAGTTGCCCATGCGCGAGATCGCGCCCGGCTGGAAGTTGCGTATTCTGCTGGCGCAGGCCCTGTTTTCGAATCCCGACGTGTTGCTGCTGGACGAGCCCACCAACAACCTGGATATCAACACTATTCGTTGGCTGGAAACCGTGCTGAACCAGTACCAGTCAACCATGATCATCATCAGTCACGACCGCCACTTCCTGAATCAGGTGTGCACTCACATGGCTGACCTGGATTATCGCGAAGTGCGGATCTACCCGGGCAACTACGATGATTACATGCTCGCGTCTTCGCAAGCGCGCGAACGCTTGGTCAGTTCCAATGCCAAGGCCAAGGAGCGTATTACCGAACTGCAGGATTTCGTCCGCCGCTTTTCCGCCAATAAGTCCAAGGCTCGCCAAGCCACTTCGCGCCTCAAGCAAATCGACAAGATCAAGGCCGAAGCCGTCGTGGTCAAGCCATCGTCGCGCCAGAACCCCTACATAAGGTTCGAGCAGATCAAGATGATGCACCGCCAGGCCGTCGAGATAGAAAACATCACGAAGGCTTACGACAAACCGGTCATTCCTCGTTTTTCGGCCATGGTCGAAGCTGGCGAAAAAATCGCGATCATCGGTGCGAACGGCGTCGGCAAGACAACCCTCTTGCGCATGTTGGCAGGCAATCTGACCCCGGATTCCGGAACCATCAAATGGTCGGACAACGCCCATCCGGGCTATATGGCGCAAGACGTCTCCGACCAGTTCCAGAGCGATGAAAACCTGTTCGACTGGATGGGCCAATGGCGCCAGCCGGGGGATGAGGACCAGGCTATTCGTTCGGTACTGGGCCGCTTGTTGTTCTCCAGCGATGACATCAGCAAAGAGGTGCGGGTGCTGTCCGGCGGCGAAAAAAACCGGATGATGTTCGGCAAACTGATGCTCAGCAAGCACAACGTCTTGTTGATGGACGAACCTACCAATCACCTGGACATGGAATCCATCGAGTCTTTGCAGCTGGCTCTGGAAAAATTCGAAGGCACCTTGTTTTTCGTTTCGCATGACCGGGAGTTCGTGTCCGGCTTGGCGACTCGCATCATCGAAATCCAGCCCGATGGCGAAATAGTCGACTACAAGGGCAGCTACGACGAGTACTTGGCCTCACGCGGCATCGAGAACTGATCGTTCTTGCACTAAAACCCGGAAAAGCAGGCCTCGGTTAGGGGCCTGCTTTTCTTTATCCTGCGTATTATGCTGCGCGAGGTTTTACCTTGGCGGAAGCGGCTTTGGCCTTGTTGCGAGCCTGTTCCACATCAGGGGCGCTGGCCAGCGCAACGCCTACTCGGCGCTTGACGAATGATTCCGGCTTTCCGAACAGACGGATGTCGGTTCCAGGCTCAGCCAACGCTTCGGCTACGCCGTCGAATATCAGTGCCCCGGCATCGATGCCGCCATAAATGACACTGCTGGCGCCTGGCTGGCGCAGTTCAGTCGATACCGGCAGGCCTAGAAGCGCGCGGGCGTGAAGTTCAAATTCATTCTGTACCTGGGAGATCATGGTGACCATGCCGGTATCGTGCGGGCGGGGACTGACTTCGGAAAACCAGACCTCGTCCCCGGCAATGAACAGCTCAACACCAAAAATGCCGACACCACCCAGCTCGCTGCTTACTTTGCCGGCGATTTCACGGGAACGCGCCAGCGCGCTTGCCGACATGGCTTGAGGCTGCCAACTTTCGACATAATCGCCATCTACTTGTACGTGGCCGATAGGTTCGCAAAAATAGGTGTGGATCTGACCATCGGCGCCACGGGCGCGGACAGTCAATAAAGTGATTTCGTAGTCGAAGCGAACAAAACCTTCAACGATGATGCGGCCTGCGCCAGTGCGGCCGCCTTCTTGCGCGTAGCGCCAGGCTTGCTCGATGTCTTGTGGGCCATTCAGTTGAGACTGCCCTTTGCCCGAAGAGGACATCACGGGTTTGACGATGCAGGGGTAGCCGATGCCCTGGTCGATCGCTGCGCGCAGTTCTTCTATCGTGGAAGCAAATTGATAGGGCGAAGTGGGCAGGCCTAGTGTTTCTGCAACAAGTCGGCGTATACCCTCGCGGTTCATCGTCAGTTGGGCGGCACGCGCCGTAGGCGTCACGCGGGCAAGGCCGGCGGATTCGACCTCAACCAGAACGTCGGTGGCAATGGCCTCGATTTCAGGCACGATGACGTGGGGTTTTTCAAGCTCGATAACGGCCCGCAGTGCGTCGCGGTCCATCATCGACAAAGTATGGGAACGATGCGCAAGCTGATGGCCGGGAGCATCCGGATAGCGGTCGACGGCAATGACTTCGACGCCCAGGCGTTGCAAGGCAATGATGACTTCCTTGCCCAGTTCGCCAGAACCCAAGAGCATGACGCGTACCGCGTTTTCGGAAAGGGGCGTGCCAAGTGGCGAAAATTCGATGGCGGACATCGTGCGATCATCCAAAAGCGGGAAAACCAGCAATGTAGCGCGAAGCGGCGAACTTTGCCGACGCCAGGGCAGGGGGGCGCTCTTGCCACGATCGGTATTGTCGAACAGGCATTCCTGGCCTGATAATGCTTGCCAGGCCGGGCATTGAGGCTGGCCTGAATCCGAACTCTTTTTTACGATAAAACCAGGCACCCCGGAGCTTGCACATGAAGAAATTTTTGGCCGTATCGATCACCGCCATCCTGATGAACTTTACTGCGTCGGCTCAGGCTCAGGCGCAGAACTCTCAACAGACCAAAATGGGGGAGTGCAATAAGCAGGCCGTGGATAAGAAAGGCGATGAACGCAAAGCCTTTATGAAAGAGTGCCTATCCGCCAAGAAAATGACTCAGCAAGAAAAAATGACCGACTGTAATCGGCAGGCTAGCGGCAAAAAAGGCGATGATAGAAAGGCCTTCATGAAGCAGTGTCTTAGCGCGGGCTAAACCGCAGCGCCAACGAGCTACTTATTGCGCAAATGTTGATCGCAGGCATATCGGGCTCAAATCTGGTCCGATATGCCGTAACGATGTCTTTATAACGAGCGGGCGCTTTGTAGGCTGTATTCCAGGGTAGTCATGCAAGCCGGCATGTCGACTTTCGCCCCCAGATCGCGCATGGTGGACCCCAGGGCGTGCAAGGTGCGGAACAGATTATGGGCGCGACACTGTTCGCCCATCTGGCCGATACGCACGATGGGCAGACCGAACGAGCCCGAAATCTCGACGTGATAGCGGTTCGAAATATGCGAGCAAACCTCGACGCTGCTCAAGCCATTGGGCAAGGATATTCCCACCACCGAGTTCAGCCGTGAGGAGGGCGCTGTAAACAGGCGCAGGCCCATGGCTTCGATGCCGTTTTGCAGCGCGAACGAAGAGCGTGAATGTCGCGCAAAACGGATCGGCAAGGTCTCGGCGCAAACCAGTCGCAAGGCCTCGTGCAGCGCCAACACCCCCGACACGGGCGCGGTGTAGTGATAAGAGCCTTTGTGCCAGAAGTTCTCGGCCAGTTTGGCGTCCAGACACCAATGCGTATTGACACTGGTGCGCTCGCTAATGCGTTGCCAGGCGGCATTTGAAAATGCGATCAGAGACACGCCTGGGATGGACGACAAGCCTTTCTGGCCACCAGTGATGACGGCATCGATTTGCCAATCATCCATTTGCAGCGGCATGGTGCTGAGTGTGCACACGGCATCCACGATGACCAGGCAACCGTATTTTTTTGCGGCTTTGGCGATTGCGGGCAATTCGCGATTAAATACCGTATTGGACGTTTCACCGTGAACGATGGTGACGCAATCGGGCCGGTGCTGGGCTATCAGCTTTTCGACGTCTTCCGCGGCGGCGGCGCGATGCCCGTCAACCTCGTAAGTAATAACCTCGACACCCAGGCGATGGCTCATTTCCGCCATGCGCGCACTGAAGAAACCATTGACGATGCACAGCACTTTGCTTTTGGGTAGAACCAAATTGCAGATTGCCATTTCCATCGCGGCAGAGCCGGGGCCCGCTACGCCCAGCACCCATTCCGAACGCGTCTGGAACACATACCTTGCCATTTCCTTCACCTGGGTGATGATGGTCGACATGGTTGCGCCCAGATGGTTGATCACCACCGAATTGGCGTGAGCAACGACATCGGGAATAGGTACGGGACCAGCACCCATCATGAGCAGCGGATCATCCGGGAGAATGTCGGACAGGAGTCGAACGGCCGGGGGGGAGGAGAAGAGCAGGGAAGAGTCAGAGGAGGCGTCTGGCTTGACGGATACGACGGATTCTTCGACAGAGCGAAGCGAAAGGGTTGGCATGTTGAATCTGCAACGGGTAGAAAATAGAACGAGCCACAATACGTTAGCACGGTGGACCGGGCGCGATAGGCCTAGTAAGGCTTCACAGTAACATCGCGACACCAGATCCGTAAGGAAGTGTGTCGCTGGCGCATCGATTGATGGGCTTGATAACGCTAGTTCTTGCAAGCCTGGCCAAGTTTCTGGCCCATGCGCACGGGACTCAGGCTAGAGAGGGAAGACGCCCACTCCAATTGTTCAGGGCCGAACAGCAGCACGACTGTCGAGCCGAGCTTGAAGCGGCCGAGTTCGGCGCCTTTTTCTAAATGCACAGGCGCTTGCTCGCCGCCATCATAGCGTGTGCGAACGATGCCTGATCGGTGCGGCGGCACCTGGCCTGCCCAGACCGTTTCCATTGCGCCCACGATCATCGCGCCGACGAGCACCAAGGCCATCGGGCCACAGTCAGTATCGAACAGGCAGACCAGTCTCTCATTGCGTGCGAACAAGCGCGGCACTTTGCGAGCGGTTAGTGGATTGACGGAAAACAGCCTGCCGGGAACGTAAATCGTTTCCTTTAGGGTACCGGCCAAAGGCATGTGCACCCGATGGTAGTCGCGAGGCGACAGATAAATGGTGGCAAAACGCCCATCGGCAAATGCCGCGGCGCGGGCGGAATCCCCGCCCAGCAATTCCAAGGTGCTGAATTCACGCCCCTTGGCCTGGAATATGCGTCCGCCGTCGATGACACCCAATTGGCTTATAGCACCGTCGGCCGGGCAGAGTATGGCTGCGGGAGTTTCATCAAGCGGTCGAGCACCGGGCTTGAGTGCTCGCGTAAAAAAGGCGTTGAAGTTTTCATAGGCAAGACCATCCGGCTCTAGTGCTTCGGACATATTTACCTGGTAGCGCTTGATAAATCGCTGGATAGCCCAGTTCTTAAGGCCTGCCGTCCGGCATTCGGCGAATCGACCGAATGCGCGTGAGATCAGTCCGTGAGGCGCCACATATTGGCTAAGAATGAATAATTGGTCTTTGATCGACATAGTGAAGGCCCCGAGGGGCAGACAAGCTCCTGATTGCGCTGGATAGTACTAGGATGGCGCCTCGCCGGGAAATCGCGAACCGTTAAGCTCACCAAGCCGCGTGCAATACGACCCCCGCATCGAGAGGGGGCGATGTCTTAGGCGGCAGGCTTGGGGGGCGCGGACGACGCGCGAACAATCAGTTCCGGCCGTAATACTACGGTGGAAGTCGTGCCTGGAACGTCGCGCAGGCTTTCCAGCAGCAAACGCGCGGCGCGGAAGCCCATTTCGTAATGGAGAATGCGCACCGTCGTCAACGGTGGTGAGACTCGATCAACCAAGGGCATGTCATTGTGCCCCACCACTGACACATCGCGTGGCACGTCCAGGCCCATGGCTTGTAAAGCTTGTATGGCGCCCAGTGCGATCAGGTCGTTGGCCGCGACAATGGCGGTGCAGCCTTGCGCGCGACGCCAGAGACGCAATAAACCCTGCTCGCCAGCGTCACAAGAGTAGGCCTCGCACTCTTCAATCAAGGAGGTGGATAAACCATGGCTACGCATCGCCTGCTCAAAGCCCGCTTTGCGCAGGGCCCCCGTGGATAGTCCGGCCTGACCAGACAAGTGTGCAATGTTTCGATGTCCGATCGAGACCAGATGGTCAACCGCCAGCTTCATTCCCAGCATATCGTCGCTGACTACCGCGGGGGTGGCGCCGGTTTCGTCGCGCCGGTTAACCAATACCACTTTTACTTTGGCTTGGCTTAGGCGTTCGACCAAGGGGTCGCGCAGGCTGGAGGTTGCGACGATCAGGCCTTCCACCCCCTGCGCTAGCAGGCGATCGGCTGCTTCTTCCGAGCTTTTCTGATTGCTCGTATCAGCGACCAAGGCAAAAAACCCTTCCGCGGCCAGTGCTTGTTCAATGCCCCGCAAGATGGGTGGGAATACCGGATTCGTAATGTCGGGCAGCAAAATGCCGACGGTGGCGGTGCGCCCGGTGCGCAAGGCCGAGGCAGCGCGGTTGGCCCGGTAATTAAGCGTGCGCGCGGCAGCCTCCACCCTGCGGACGACCTCGGCGCTGACCATGTGGCGGCGGACAGGATCGAGTGCGCGTGACGCAGTGGTTTTGTGCACCTGGGCGTGTATGGCGATGTCGCTGAGGGTAGTGGCGGGTGTGCGCTTAGACATAGCGTGAATGATATCGCTCTTCCTGTTCCTGGCCGACTGAGTGGCCTCCGCTAATTCTCTATTGACAAGATTTTCTAAATCCGTAGACTGAATGCTATCGATAGCATTCTAGATCAATCATATGTTGCCTACGACTCCAGATTCTGTTTTGCCATTTGTCATGCAATCGATGGCAAACGCAAGCAACCCCCGTGTCGGCATGTTGATCGAGAGCCTGGTCAAGCATCTACATGCTTTCGTCCTGGAAACTCGCTTGACGGAAGCCGAGTTCGAATACGCCTTGGGGTTTATCAATGCCATTGGCCAAGCCACCAGCGCCACAAAAAACGAGGCGGTTCTGGTTGCCGACCTGTTAGGCGTTTCTTCTGTGGTGGCTTTGCTTAATAACGCGGATGCACATGGTGAATCGGACGCCGCCTTGCTAGGGCCATTCTGGCGTGCGGGTTCCGCCAATATGCAGCCGGGGGCGTCGATCGCTGCCGCCGGTACGCCAGGGGTCCCTCTGGAAGCCGGAGGCTTGGTGCAAGATAAGCAAGGGCAGCCACTGGCCGGCGTAACCGTGGATGTCTGGCATGCATCGCCCAGCGGTCTGTACGAAAACCAGGATGAAGCTCAGCCTGATATGAATCTGCGGGGCCGCTTCCTTACCAACGATCAGGGGCGCTTTTTCTTTCGTTCGGTGCGCCCGGCAGGTTATCCGGTTCCAGTCGATGGGCCCGGAGGAATCTTGTTGCGGGCTCAGGGGCGCCATGAGTTCCGCCCAGCTCATCTGCATTTCATGTTGTCCAAACCTGGTTTCAAAGTGTTGACGACCCAGGTCTATGCGGATGACTCCGAACAGCTCCACAGCGATCCAACTTTCGGCGTTACCCAGCGCTTGGTTGGCAAATTCAATCTCGACGCGCGGCCTAGCGGCGACGTCGCGCTGTTTGATCACACGTTTACTTTGCTGGAAGGCGAAATGGTGTTTCCTCTTCCGCCCATACCCTGAAGCACACCGATTTTTATTGAAGGATTCAAAGCATGACTCAGGAACAGACGTTCGCGCCGCTGGATACCTTGGAAAGCAAGGTCGCGGTGATTGCCGGGGGAGCGGGGGCTATTGGTTTTGCCACTGCAGCTCGGCTGGCTGCGCGAGGCGCGAGGTGTGTTTTGCTGCATACGCGTGAAGCCTCCTCGCTGGAACCCATGCTGGCGAAACTGGCCGGTTCGGGACACGGGCAGGTGCAAGCGTCGATCGTCGATAGCGCCAGCTTGAAAACCGCCGCCGACATGGTACGCAGAACCTACGGCCGCTGCGACATCCTGGTCAATAGCGCGGGCTACACCAAGCCCGTGCCCGCAGCCGATCTCGACAGCCTGACGGACGACTTGATCGACGACATCCTGAAGGTGAACTTCCGGGGCGTGGTTGCTACCATTCGCGCCTTTGTCCCCCTACTGAAAGAAAGCGGCGATGGGGTGATCGTGAACTTGTCCTCCATTGCCGGCTTTACCGGGATGGGAAGCAATCTAGCCTATGTCGCGGCCAAAGCCAGTATCGACGTAGTGGGGGACTCTCTGGCCCGTGCCCTGGCGCCGCTGGTTCGTGTGCTGTCCGTTAGTCCGGGTGTGGTGGATTCCACTTTTGTTCCTGGCCGTGGCGGTGACTTCAATGCCAAGACTGCCGCGACCACGCCACTTGGACGCATAGGCACAGTCGATGATGTAGCCGCCGCCGTGGAAGCTTGCGTTACCAGCCTGCGCTTTGCTACCGGCACCCGCATCGTCATCGATGGAGGGAGGCACCTATGAGCGAACGTCCTACCGTTATCACCTGCGCGATTACCGGCAACCTTACCAAGCCCGAGCAAACGCCGCATTTGCCCATTACCCCCGAACAAATCGCCAATTCCGCACTGGAAGCTGGTCGAGCCGGCGCAGCCCAGGTGCACATTCATGTACGCGATCCCGCCAACGGCAAGCCTTCGATGGAAATCGCACTGTACGACGAGGTCGTTCGACGAATCCGGGCCGAGAACCGAGAACTCATCATTAACCTGACGACCGGCCCAGGCGGACGCTTCGTACCCGGAGAGCACGACCCGCGGGTGGCGGGGCCGGGCACGACCTTGCTGGCGCCAGAGAAGCGCGTCCAGCATATTGCCGAACTGCGGCCGGATGTTTGTTCGCTAGATCTGAACACCATGAATTCCGGCTCCGAGGTGGTGATCAACACACCTCGCAACGTGCGCCGCATGGCCGACATCATTCGCGAAGCGGGCGTCAAACCGGAACTTGAAATCTTTGACAGCGGCGATATCCATCTGGCCCTGGATTTGATTGCCGACGGCACCCTTGAGGGCCCCGGTATGTGGACTTTTGTCACCGGCGTGAAATACGGCTTTAACGCGACGCCTGAAACCCTGATGTACGCGCGTAGCCTCTTACCCTCTGGAGCCTTCTGGTCGGCATTCGGGGTAGGGCGTCACGAGTTTCCGATGCTGGCGGCAGCCTGGCTGCTAGGGGGCCACGTCAGGGTCGGTTTGGAAGACAACATTTATCTGGCGCGCGGTGTGCTTGCGCCCAGCAATGCTGCTTTGGTCGAACGCGCCGCGCGCATCGTCCAGGACCTGGGTGGGCGTGTCGCAACGCCGCAAGAGGCCCGGGAAATGCTTAATTTGCCTATCAAGAACTGAAATATGCTGACTGCAAATCAAGACATCGAGTCGCGCGAACTGTCTGCGGTTCGTGTTTTAGCCCAGGCGTCTTCTTCTGACACTCTGGCGCCCGCATTGCAACTTCTGCCTGCACCGGCTATCGGTCCTGGCCAAGCCCTGGTGCGCGTACGCAGCGCAGCAGTCAACCCCAGTGACGTCAAGGCCGCGCTGGGCTTGATGCCTCAGGCTACATGGCCACGCACGCCGGGGCGCGATTTTGCCGGAACGGTGGTGGCCGGGCCGGCCCAATGGATAGGCCGCGGCGTCTGGGGTTCGGGCGGCGACCTTGGCATTACCCGCGATGGCTCCCATGGCGGCTGGCTGGTCCTGCCCAGCGCCGCCTTGCGTGAAAAACCCGAGCGGCTCAGTTTCGATGAAGCAGGCTCGATAGGCGTACCTTTCGTGACCGCCTATGAAGGATTTCGCCGCAGCGGCATGCCCAAGCCTGGACAGGTGGTCGCGGTGATGGGCGCTAATGGCAAGGTCGGACAGGCGGCGGTGCAACTGGCCGCCCAGGCCGGTGCAAGAGTTATCGCTGTGCAGCGCAAGCCAGGGCCTTTTGAGGGATATGCCTGCGCCGACGTTGAAGTGCTGGATGCCGGCACGGAAGACGTGGCGACACGCTTGCGCGAACTGAGCGGCGGCAAAGGAGTGGACCTGGTCTACAACACAGTGGGCAGCCCGTACTTCGAAGCGGCGAACAAGGCGATGGCCAAGCGCGCTACGCAAATCTTCATTTCCACCATCGAGCGGCCGGTGCCTTTCGATATTTTCACTTTCTACCGGGGCATGCATACCTATGTGGGAATCGACTCGCTGGCGATGGATTGCATTGAAGCCGGCGAGCATCTGAACGAGCTGCGCGAGGGTTTCGAGCAAGGCAGTTTGCGGCCGTTTCCGGTGGCGCAGGAAGCCATCTTTTCCCTGGGCCGGGCGCTTGATGCCTATCGCGCAGTGTTGGGCGGCGCAGACCAGCGTATTGTCTTGCGCCCCTAGGAGACAGCTCATGCACGTCACACGCTTTGAGCAGGCCCCGGTTTATGAGGCCGCTAACCATTTCGATATGAGATGCGTGCGGCTACAGGGCAAGGAGGCCGGCCCTGCGGAACAACTCTGGCTAGGGGTTTCAACCCTGCAGCCAGGCGGACACACCTCGCTTGATGCCTCGCCTATGGAAAAGCACTACATCGTCCTGGAAGGGGAGCTGACGGTGGTGGGTGACGATGGCGAGCGCCAAGAGGAGGTACTTAAACGCTTTGATTCATGCCGCTTTGCGCCCGGAGAAAAGCGCCAGTTGGTCAACCATGGTCACGCCGCCGCCTCGGTACTGCTGGCCATGCCCTTGGAACCCCCAGCGCCTTAGATACGCGATAAAGCTCTCGCGTTTGATTGCTGAAGTGCATCAATAAACATATCAGGAGACAGATCATGAACGCACACTCAAGCCTTCGCCGCCGCCTTTGGCCGGTTTTGGCGGCTACCGCGCTTTTTGCTTGCGGCACGGCCAGCCATGCTCAAACCGACTGGCCGGGTGCCAATCCCATACGCTTCATTGTTCCGTTTACCGCAGGAAGCGGCACCGACATCGTCGCCCGGTCGATAGGCGAAAAGCTTGGGCAGATACTGGGTACGCAAATAGTGATAGAAAATAAACCCGGCGCTGGTGGAACCCTGGGCGCAGCTCAAGTCGCCAAGGCCTCACCTGACGGCTATACCTGGCTCATCCACAGTTCGGGGCATTTGGTCAATCCATCCATCTACCCGAAATTGCCCTACGACACATTGAAAGACTTCGAGGGTATTACGCCCTTGGCCAGTTTGCCCAATGTGCTGGTGGTCGCGCCCGCCAGTGGCTTCAAAACCGCCGCTGATGTCGTCGCCAAAGCCAAGGCGCAGCCCGGGGCTTTGTTTTACGCCTCCGCCGGCAATGGTTCGGCCACCCATATGAATGCCGAAAAGTTTCGTGTGGCAGCGGGTATCCAGGCCGTGCACGTACCTTTTCGGGGTACGCCCGAGGCCATGACGGAAACCATAGCCGGACGCACCAATTGGTTCTTCGCTCCACTGGTTTCAGCCTTGCCCATGATCAAGGATGGCAAGCTGCAGGCCCTGGCGGTTGGAACCGCTAGCCGTTCCGCCGCGCTGCCCGATGTGCCTTCGATTACGGAGACGGGCTTGACGGATGCCGCCTACACTTTTTGGGTAGGTCTGTTCGGGCCTGCCAAAACGCCTAAAGCGATTACCGACAAAGTTCACGCGGGAGTCTTGAAAGTGTTGGATATGCCTGAAATTCAGGCGCGGCTGGCCAGCTTGGGGGCGGCGCCTATGCCTATGGAACAGAAGGCCTTCCAGACCTATTTGCAGAATGAAACCGACGCGGCTTCCAAACTCGTGAAAGCGGCCGGAATTCGAATCGAATAAAAGCGACGCATGGCGCCCGGCGAGGCGTCAGGCAATCGACAGAAATATCCGCAATAGTTGGCGGCAGGCTGATAGGACAGCCTGCCGCCAATATTTATTTGACCAAGGTAATGGGAACTGGAGCCAAATGGATGACTTTGGTGGTTACCGAGCCCAGCAATAATCCTTTAATGGCGCCTAAGCCGCGCGTACCCATGACGATGTGATCGCACTGGGTATCTTTAACGTATTGGGTAATCCGCCGGGCCGCAGGCCCCACCATCAAGTACATGGTGTACTTGATGCCGCTTTCTTCGATCATGGCTCTGGCTGAGGCCAAAGCCGCCTTGCCATTGTTCTCATAATAATCGTCCAGCGTTGCGTACCTGAGAACGATCTGGGCGCGCCCAGATCGTAGCGCCGGCTGGACATGCAGCAAATGAATCTCGGCCGTCTCTGATTTTTGAGCATAGCCGATGGCTTCCTTGAGCGCGCGCAGGGCAGGCTCTGAACCATCGATAGGCACGAGAATCCTTTGCATGGTGATCGTCTGTAAATAGTGTAAGGTGGGTTCAGACCGAGTATAAAGCGGCCCGCGCAATAAACGAGGGCAAGGCCGCGTTGAGATTGCGCAAAGGGGCTTTGTCACAAATTAATTTACTGCAAGGGCCGGCTAGCGAGAAAGATTTGCCTATTTGGTAGATACTCGCAAAAACATTCATCAATTATCGGCACGCTGCTTGAAACTAGGCAGCGTCATAAAGTGTTCAGGAAGGAAACCAGCATGCGAGGAATATTCGTTGCCGTACTTGCGCTGATGGCGATGACGCTGTCGGGCTGTGGTTATAACACCTTGCAAACCACCGATGAGCAGGTCAAAGCCAGTTGGTCCGAGGTCATTAATCAATATCAGCGCCGCGCGGACCTGGTGCCTAATCTGGTCAAGACGGTTCAGGGTTATGCCAACCACGAGCGAGACACCTTGGAGGCCGTCACCGAAGCGCGTGCCCGCGCGACGGGTATCACTGCCAGTCCTGAAATGGTGAATGATCCCGCGGCTTTAGCCAAGTTCGACGCGGCGCAAAGTGCGTTGAGCGGAGCCTTGTCGCGATTGCTGGTGGTGGTGGAAAAGTATCCGGACCTGAAAGCCAATGAAGGTTTTCGCGACCTGCAGGCACAACTGGAAGGTACGGAAAACCGTATAGCGGTTGCTCGTAACCGCTATATTGCTTCGGTCCAGGAATACAACCTCGTGGTCAGACGTTTCCCCAGCAACCTTACAGCAAAGGTATTCGGCTATCAGGTCAAGGCCAACTTCACTGTGGAAAATGAAAAAGCCTTGTCCACGCCCCCGGTCGTTGATTTCGGTGGATCGAACACGAGTGGTGGAGCCGCCAAGTGAGTATGGCAGCTTGGGCGAAAGGGAAGGCAAGCGTAGCCTTCTTTCTGATCTTGCTGATGGCGCAGACAGTCTTGGGCTTGGCCCACGGCGCCGAGCCGCTTGTCGTGCCTCCTTTCAACGCCATGGTCACGGATTTGACGGGCACGCTCAGCAGCGAGCAACAAGGCACGCTAGAGCAGCGGCTGAACGCATTTCAGGTTAGAAAGGGCGCCCAGATCGCTGTGCTGATCGTGGATAGCACTCTGCCGGAAAGCATCGAGCAATATGCCTTGCGCGTTGCCGAACAATGGAAGCTGGGCCGGGCGGACGCGGACGACGGGTTGTTGCTGCTCGTGGCCAAGCAAGACAGGGCCTTGCGTATTGAAGTGGGTTATGGCCTTGAAGGGGTGATCAACGACGCTACTGCCAGGCGGGTAATCAGTGAATACATTACGCCGAAATTTCGCGACGGCGATTATTTCGGAGGGATTTCGGCGGGTATAGAACGTTTGATAGCTTTGGTCGACGGCGAGCCTTTGCCCGCGGTGCAGACCAAGCCTGATCTCGGAGGATTTGCCCCGGTCTTGTTGTTGATCACTTTCGCCGCTGGCGGACTTCTGCGCAGCATTCTTGGGCGTTTGCCTGGTGCATTGCTTACCAGCGGCGCCGTTGGCGTGGTGGCCTGGTTTTTTGCAAGCGCCTGGTTTGTTGCCATTGCGGCGGCAGCGATTGCCTTCTTCATTACCTTGATCGGAGGTCTGGGAGGTGGAGGTTTTGGGGGCCGTGGCCGTGGCGGTTTTGGTGGTGGTTCAGGTGGAATGCGCGGCGGCGGCTTCGGTGGCGGTGGCGGCGGTGGTTTTGGCGGCGGCGGCGCATCGGGGCGATGGTGAAAATGGATATCAAAAGAACTCTCAAGCACCTGGCCATGACAAGAGGGCGCATCAAAAGCGCCTTCTCGGAGGACACGCTGGCTGCAATCGAAACTGCTATCAAGGCAGGCGAAGCGCAATACATGGGCGAGATTTGCTTTGTGGTCGAAGGCGCTCTTGACCCCATGGCGCTGCTGCGGGGGCAGACTCCCCGCGAACGCGCGCTAGAGGTATTTTCGCAGTTCTCGGTATGGGATACCCATTACAACAATGGCATCCTGCTTTATGTCTTGATGGCCGATCACGCCGTAGAGATCGTCTGCGACCGCGGCATACATTCCCGTGAAGGCGTGAAAGCCTGGGATTCGATTTGCCGCCAGGTCGAAGCCGCATTCAAGCAGGGGCAATACCGAATGGGCGCCATCGCTGGAATACAAGCCTTAGGGGCGACACTGTCCAAGCATTTTCCCGTATCAGATCGGAATAATGAGCTGCCGGACCGGCCCATCGTGCTTTAGCTTCTTCGGCGTGGGGCGAAATCAGCTGGCGTGTTTTCTGGCGAGCCAACTGGCATTGAACAAAGCCCAGGCCAGTAAAAGGGCAATCGAGACCACCATGGCCGTCCAGCTATAAACCATAATGAAGCCGGCGGCCATGCCTATGACGCTCGCCCCGACGTAATAAGCAAACAAATAGAGCGCCGAGGCTTGGGCGCGGCCATTGCTGGCCGCGCGAGGCACCCAAGAACTGCAAACAGAGTGGGCGCCGAAAAAACCGAAGGTCATGACGGTTATGCCCAGCAAGCTCAGCCATAGCGTAGAAGACAAGGTCATTAGCGCACCCAGCAATTCAATGCTGACCGCCACCCACAAGACATGGCGGTGCCCAAGCCGGGCAGCCAGATCTCCCATCCATGCGGAACTGAAGATACCGGCCAGATAAACCACCGACACCATGCCTACCGCGGCCTGGCTTAAAGAGAAGGGCGGGGCCAGCAGATGAAAACCGATAAAATTATAGACGGCTACGAATGAGCCCATGACCAGAAAACCCTGCAGAAATATCCGCCGCAGTACAGCATTGCCCAGATGATCTCGAAAGCTTGCCACCGCTGCCGCTACCTTAAGCGGGCGCTTGTGAAAGTTTCGGGAACGCGGCAAGGTTTTCCAGAATAAAAAAGTGCCGATAAATCCGATCAAACCTATCAGCAGCGTTGCCATCCGCCATCCATAAGCATCCGCGATGAGCCCAGCCAGCAAGCGGCCTGACATTCCTCCAATCGCCGATCCACCTATATACAAGCCCATGGCCAATCCGCTGGATCGGGGGTGAATTTCTTCGCCCACATAAGCCATGGCAACAGCCGGCAAGCCGCTTAAAGTAAGGCCCATCAAGGTGCGCGCTATAAGCAGCGTCGTCCAGTCGGGGAAAAATGTGGTCCCCGTGCCCAAGGCTGCTGAACTAAGCAGTGAGGCAATCATCAAGTTGCGTCGTCCCAGGCTTTCTGAAATTACGCTTGCAACCAGCATGGCCAAGGCCAGCAAACCGGTAGTCAGGGACAAGGTCAAGCTACTGATGGCCGGAGAAACACCGAAATCCTGAGAAAAAACCGGCAGCAGGGGCTGCACATAATAAAGTAGCGAAAAAGTCGAAAACCCCGAGGCGAACAAGGCGATGACGGCGCGTCTGAAGTCGCGCGATCCGCGCTCTATCAATTTGGAGCTGGGTGCCGGCGGTGGAGCGGCCTCGCTTAATGCTTGAAGAACTGGCGCGGCAGATTGAGACGTTTCGGGGAGCACAGCGCTTCGTATCCGGACTGAAGTGGTTGCGTGGGCCGACCATAAGAAAAGCCAGGCTGCCGCGCCTACATGATACGCGCTTGCCTAGAGGCGAAGAGTCAAATGCCCAGGCCTGGCCGAGACTGGCCCTGCGAAGTACTGACGACGGTCAGGGCAGGGCCGCTCTACTTATGAACTTGCGCCATTTTCTTTTTTCAGATGTTCCGGATCCAGGACATGGCGCAGCATGTCTATAGGTATGGGAAACACTATCGTTGAAGACTTATCCCCCGCGATATCGTAGAGCGTGGACAAATAGCGCAGTTGCATTGCCTCGGGTCGAGCAGACAGAATGGTTGCCGCGTCTACCAGTTTTTCAGCCGCTTGCTGTTCACCTTCCGCATTGATGATCCGCGCGCGGCGATTGCGCTCGGCTTCCGCTTGGCGCGCAATCGCTCGAATCATGCTTTCGTCGATGTCCACGTGCTTGATTTCGACCATGGCCACTTTGATGCCCCAATCCTCGGTCTGCCGATCAAGAATTTCCTGTAGATCCGCGTTCAATTTGTCCCGTTCGGACAGCATTTCGTCCAGATCATGCTTGCCAAGTACCGAGCGCAGCGTAGTCTGGGCCAATTGGCTGGTGGCTTCCATATAGTGCTCGACCTGGATGATGGCTTTGTCTGGGTCGACTACCCGAAAATACAATACAGCGCTGACTTTTACCGATACGTTGTCGTGCGAAATAATGTCTTGTGGAGGTACGTCCAGCACGATGGTGCGCAAATCAACCCGTACGAGTTGCTGGACCATGGGAATCAAGATGATCAGACCTGGCCCTTTTACGCCGGTAAAACGGCCGAGTGTGAAGATCACGCCGCGGTCGTACTCGCGCAAGACGCGTATGGTGGAAAGCGCCAGAAAAATCACCACGACTACAATCAATGCATAAGGAATCAGGCTGAGCATCATTTTGAATGTTCCCTATCAGATGGCGAACGCTTGACGGTCAGGACCAGGCCGCGGCGATCGAGAATATGAACGCAATCACCGGCCTGCAAGGGTTCCGTACCCTGCGCTTGCCAGATCTCCCCACGCACCAGCACGACACCTTGGTCAGCCGTCCAGGACTGAACCTCGGCGGTCCGCCCCACCAGCGCGTTGCCGCCCCGGGTTTTTTTGCTTCGATAGACCCGCAGTGTGGCGCCTGCAACGAGAATGATCAGGGTAGCGCTAACGACCGCGGCCGTGATGACAAGAGGTAGTGACAACGACATATTCGAGACGTCCCTATCGAACATGAAAAGAGAGCCGAGGACGAAAGCGATGACGCCACCGACCCCAAGCAAACCGAAGGATGGCGTAAACGCTTCAACTACCATCAAGGCAATACCAAGCAGCACCAGGCCCAATCCTGCGTAACTGATAGGTAGAAGATTCAGGGCGAATCCCCCAATAAGCACGGCGATCGCGCCGATGACTCCGGGGGCGATTGCGCCGGGGTTCATCATCTCGAAAATAATGCCATAGAGTCCCAGCAAAAGAAGAATGTAGGCAATGTTGGGGTTGGTAATGATGCTGAGAAAACGAGTACGCCAGTCTTGTTGAAATTCAATGATCGCAGCGCCTTGAGTGTGTAAGGTGACGCTCTTTGCTCCGACTTTGAGAATGCGGCCATTGGCCTGGGTAAGCAGGTCGTCAAGGTTGTCGGCCATGAGTTCGATGACCCCGTTTGCCAACGCCTCGCGTGCCGGCAGGCTGACAGCATTGCGTACGGCGTCCTCCGCCCAATCGGCGTTGCGGCCATGAAGATCTGCCAGACTGCGAATGAAGGCGGCGGCGTCGTTAGTGGTTTTTCGGCTCATCGCATCACCCGAGTCCTCCGCGCTTTCTTCGGCTTTTTTGGCCCTGTCCTGCTTGGCTGGCGAGGGCGCCGCACCCATCTGCACCGGTGTTGCAGCGCCTACATTCGTGCCCGGTGCCATGGCCGCCAGATGGCTGGCATATAGCAGATAGGTGCCAGCGCTGGCTGCTTGCGCACCGCTAGGCGCGACATAGGTAATGACGGGGATGGTCGAGGCCAGGATGTCGCGAACGATATCGCGCGTAGAAGAGGAAAGGCCGCCTGGCGTGTCCATCCGCAACACCACAGCAGATGCTCCTTCAGAGGCGGCTTGCGCCAGGCCCCGCTGCAGATACTCAGTCGTTGCCGGCCCGATAGCCCCTTGAACATCAAGCACAAAAACCGTTGGATTATTCGCTTGTGCGATGGTTAAAGGTGGAAAAATACAGGCCGCCAGCAATACCATCCACTGTGCAAAAAATACCGGCAAGCACCAGCGACGCCATCCAAAATGCCGGCGTCGCATCCGAAAGTTCACCACGATCATCCTCCTGAATAGGAAGCTTGCATCCGAGGCAGGTTTAGCGTTTCAGCTATTTGACCAACATGACCGGTATGGTCGCGAGATGCACCACCTTGTTCGTTACCGAGCCGAGCAACAATCCTGGAACTGCACCTAGACCACGAGTTCCCATGATGATCAGGTCAAAGTGCTTGTCATGCGCATATTCCACAATACTTTGCGCGATCGGGCCAATCTTCACTTTGGAAACCGTCGTTGCCCCGGTCTTTTTCACCGCAGCCTGTGCCTGGATAAGTACCGCCTTGCCTTCGTTCTCATAGTAGGCGTTGAGCTCTTCGGGCCGCAGCACGATGTTGGCATGGCCTGACAAGAGAGGCGCTTGAACATTCAGCGCGTGAACCTCTGCAGCTCCGTTTGCCGAATAGTTGATGGCTTCTTGAAGGGCATGGATCGAACTTTTCGATCCATCGATAGGAACAAGTATTTTTTTCATGGCAGCCTCACAAGGTGAATAGCCATCTCGACGATATTGTCGATACTTCTAGCGTACTGCGAAACGGCGTCTACTTACAGCCTGGGGTGGGGAGGGCGCTTACAATGGCCTCCCCGCCTTCGATTGCTCACTTCAATGACTGACTCTGTTCGCCTAGCCAAACACCTTGCCGACTTACTGAACTGTTCGCGCAAGGAAGCCGGACAATACATAGAAGGGGGATGGGTGAGGGTAGATGGTCAAACCATTGAAGAGCCGGGATACAGGGTGGAGCCCCAGCGGAAGGTGGAATTGGCGCCTGGCGCCCGCCAGGAAGACGTCGGTCCGGTTACCTTCCTATTTCATAAGCCTGCAGGAGGCTTGATCGATGACACGGCCGAGTCTGTCGGACATCTGCTGAGCCCGGATGCGCGTGCTCCCGATGAGCGCCCCGGGTCGCGTTTTCTGAAAAAACACCTTGTTAGCCTACGCATGGTGACGCCTTTGGAAACCGAAGCGAGCGGCTTGGTGGTTTTCACGCAGGAATACGGCATTGTGCGCAAGTTGGTGGACGAGGCCAAGCACCTTGAACAAGAATATGTGGTCGAAGTTGCAGGAGAATTGATTCCCGAGGGCTTGGCTTTGCTCAAGCACGGCTTGTCCTGGCAAGGTAAACCGCTGGCTCCCATCAAAGTCAGTTGGCAGAGCGAAACACGCTTGCGCTTTGCCTTGAAAACGCCGCCCCTGGGTCTGATCGCGTATATGTGCAAGGAAGTTGGGCTGGAAGTCGTGTCCATGAAGCGCATCCGCATTGGACGCTTGCCCATGGCCGGCTTGCCTTTGGCGCAATGGCGCTATAGATTGGGATACGAAAGGTTCTGAACCTTTCATACTTGAAGTTTCTGCACCTTGAAGAGGCCATTGCCATGCGTGCCTTCTGGAAGAACATCTTGCTTGCCGAGAGCGACGACACCGTCATCGTCGAAAACAATCATTACTTTCCTTTGGCGGCGATCAGGCGGGAATACTTCAGGCCTAGCGAGCATCACTCGGTTTGCCCTTGGAAAGGTAGGGCCAGCTACTTCGATATCGTGGTTGATGACGAGGTCAACGCCAATGCGGCCTGGTACTACCCAACGCCATCCCGTGCCGCTCAACAGATTGAGGGCCGGGTGGCGTTCTGGCATGGGGTCGAGGTAGTTTGAGGGCGGCGCGACGAGTTCGATCTGGCTCGCTGTTAAAATGTGACTTTACATAATATACATTATGCGCTTAATTATAATGCAAGGGGTCGGCATAGCTCGTATCGATACGTGCGGCTTAGTGCTGTCGCTCTGAGCGACAATGGCTAGCCCTCGGCATGGAGCCGCAGGAAAAAGGACGAATGGAATCTATCAACATCGGCCCGCTGGCGCTTCCGCTCAGGCCAGTCTTGTTTTTATTTGCCTGCATCGCGGCATATCTTGTTGGCCAGCGGATTGCGCAGCGGCAAAAGACAGACATCAAAAGCGCGCTGCTCAATATCTTGTATGTTGGCTTGGGGACGGCGCGCCTTTCATTCGTGCTTCTTTATTGGGAGACCTATGCAAGCAAACCATGGACGATGCTCGATATTCGAGACGGCGGCTGGGCTGTAACCCCCGGTATCGCCGCAGCCCTGCTGATGGCAGCTTTGATGGGCTTTCGAAATCGCACCTGGAAGCGCTCTTTGCTTGTTTCGCTAATTACCTTCTTTACCCTGTGGGGAGGAATTACGCTGGCGCTTGATGCCGGCAAAAAATCGATATCCGTCCCGCAAATGGTTTTACGCGATCTCCACGGCAGCAGTGTTGCGCTTGACTCGTTCGTGGGCAAGCCAATGGTGATCAATCTCTGGGCAAGTTGGTGCCCTCCTTGCCGGCGCGAGATGCCGGTTTTACGAGACGCCCAGCAAACACACGCCGACGTTACGATCTTGTTCGCCAACCAAGGAGAATCGGTCGACGCCGTGCGTGCTTATTTGGAATCTGAATCTTTGCAGTTGCAGAACGTATTGCTAGACCGCGCGGGAAGTATCGCAAAACACGTCGGATCTTTTGGCTTGCCCATCACCTTGTTTTTTGATCGTGCGGGGGTGTTGGTTGATGCAAGAATAGGTGAACTGTCCCGAGCCACGCTTGAACACCGGCTCAAGTCGCTACGCACGCAGTAACGCCCACGTCATGCCGGTGTGCTTTGAAAGCAAAACATGAATCCTGAAGGCTGGAAGCCGCCCTCTGCCAACAGGCTTTCTCAACACGCCATCGGTTGAATCTGCGGGCTTTTAGCCTCATCGGCAGTTCACTATTGAAACGGCGCCAGCTAAACGCTATAATCCTGAGTTCCGTAAGGCAGCGCCGCAGTTCGCGGTATTGTCAGTACCCATACCATTTTCCCTCATCTCTCGTGGTTGGCACTAGTCCAGCCACGTAGCAGAACCTTATTCCGCTACAGGAATTCCAACGTGCCCGACAGGCTTGCTTCTGCCGTGGCCGGCGCTTTCTATCGCAATCAGCGCGGTTTTGCATTCGACGGAGCCTTTGGCTCTATTTTTCGTCCTTTTGCGACGCAACCGATAGTCATCTACTCATTCTTTCTATCGCATAAACGACCTTGACGCTTACCTGGGAGGGCTCCTGAAGCATGACTGAGGCAGTATTTTTCCAACTTTCCACGCCCACGGCATTAATGCTGCTGTTTGGCTTCTATGGCGCTACATTTCTGCTTTCCTTGCTGATCAGCCGCAAATCGGAAAGCGTAGATGGCTACATGGTGTCCAACAACGCGATCGGTTTTGGCATGTCGGCCGCCAGCATGATCGCCACCTGGATCTGGGCAGCTTCTTTCTACGCCAGCGCCACCTCAGGTTTCAAATACGGTTTGTCCGGCCCCATCCACTATGGGTTTTGGGGTGCCCTGATGATCTTGTTCATCTATCCCATCGGCCGCCGCTTCCGGCAACTCGCCCCTAAAGCGCACACCTTGGCTGAAATTCTCCATGCTCGCCACGGCAAATCCAGCCAGATGATCATGGCAGTGTCCAATCTGGTGGGCAGCACGATCAGCTTGATGGTGAACTTCACTGCCGCTGGCGCCTTGGTGGCGGTGCTTACCCCGCTGGATTTCATTCATGGTGTTGTGATCGCCGGCGTAGGTGTACTGGCCTACACGCTATGGTCGGGATTCCGCGCCTCGGTCATGACAGATTTCGCGCAACTCGTAGCAATGATTCTTGCGGCGGTTGTGATCATTCCTCTCATTTTCTTCAGCATCGGCGGCCCGGATGTCTTGGTCGAGAACGTATCCAGGTTGAATAGCGATCAGTTGGATTTTTTCTCTACCAAGGCCATCCTTGAGCAAGGCGCGCCCTACTTCGTGGCTGTGTTGGCCTATGCCATCGGCAACCAGACCATTGCCCAGCGCTTGTTCGCCGTTCGCGAAGATCTCATCAAACCTACTTTCATCACCGCCACTATCGGGTATGCCGCGGTTGTCATTGGTCT
Source organism: Pigmentiphaga sp. (assembly GCA_040391825.1). Taxonomy (GTDB): domain Bacteria; phylum Pseudomonadota; class Gammaproteobacteria; order Burkholderiales; family Burkholderiaceae_B; genus Pigmentiphaga. The sequence continues at coordinate 1,113 of JBEBXA010000008.1, read as the reverse complement.
GGGCATGTTGGGTCTGTTGGCCTTGTTCGTTGGTTTGGATCCGATAGACGGCGATATGAACAACATCATTCCGCAAATGGCGTCGACCTATCTGCCACCGTTTGCAATCGGGCTGTTTTTCATCCTGGTGGTGGGATCGCTTTCTTCCACAGCAGACTCTGACTTGTCCGCGCTGTCGGCGATTGTGATGACCGATATCTACGGCAAGAACTTGGCGCGGGGCAAGCCTGACCCGAAAACCATGTTGTTTCTGGGGCGCGTAACCATGATATTGGCCACGATGGTCGGGGTGGTGTTCGCAAGCATGCAGTTCGACATCCTGGTCATGCTGGTCTTTGTCGGTGGTTTGTGGGGTGCAATCGTTTTTCCCGTTATCGCCAGTTTTTACTGGGATCGCGTCAATAACAAGGCCTTTACCGTTTCAGTCCTGACAGCTTTGGTGCTCTTTGTGATTGCAAGATTCGAATTGCTTCCTATGACGGGTGCAACGGCTGCATTCTTTGAGGTCTGTGCCGCAATCGGCGGTGGCGTGGTCATCGGTCTAATGGCCTTTTCTTTCTGCGGCCGCCGGGTCGGTGTCGCCCTAGGCGTTCTTACCGTGTTGGTATTGATCCCCTTTGGTTTCAATTTCTTGCGCGATTACGTTGTACTGCTTAGTTCCTTGACAGCCTATGGCGTAAGCGCTGCTGTCTGCGTGGCTATCACCATGACGAGCAAGGAACGATTCGATTTCGACCTTTTGGCCAAACGCGTCACCTCTTTCCAAACGCCTGAAGCTAGGGAAACTGATCACGCCGACGATGAACTGCAACTAGCGCATGCCGCGCACGCCTGAGGAGGCTCATCATGAAAATTGCAATGCTGACCTTTTACGTTCTGATCTGGCCGGTGGTTTCCTTCGGCGTACTCGCGCTGCTGTGCGTTTCGTTGTGGCGCGACATAAAGAATGCACGCGCCAATGGCGAAGACATGATCTAAACCAGAGCGATCTAGGCAGCAGGCCGCGTGCCTAGATCGTCAAACCGCTGATTCGACGCACGCGCCGCGCCACGGCTTCTTCGAAGACGCCCTGCCCGGCCTCGATCAGCGTAAACCAGAGCTTTGCTCGCGTTA
>JBEBXA010000007.1:0-78193 GCA_040391825.1 Pigmentiphaga sp. | reverse complement strand
TCGAATGGCCCTTGGGGAGCTGAAGCGTCCTCGCGTATGTCGGGAATGTGGGTGCCGACCAGCATGATGCCGGCTATGCCGATAGGCACGTTGATATAGAAAATCCAGTGCCAGGAAAGATAGGTGGTGAGAACCCCGCCGATAAGCGGACCAAGGGCAGGGCCTAGCATGGCGGGGAACAGTACCCATGACATGGCCGTTACCAACTGCGATTTTTCAACGGTCTTGAGCAAGATAAGGCGACCGACCGGCACCATCATGGCACCGCTTGCCCCTTGCAGCAGGCGCGCGCAAATCAGCCAGGTCAGGTTGGGAGCCAGTCCGCACAGGACCGAGCTGATCGTAAAGAGGAGAATGGCGCCGCGAAACGTATTGCGGGTGCCGAAGCGGTCGGCTACCTTGCCGCTGATGGGAATGCAGGCCGCCAGGCTCAGCAGATAGGCGGTCATGGCGAAGTTCATTCGCAATGGATCGGCACCCAGCGATTCCGCCATGGCGGGCAGGGCGGTCGCGATGATGGTGGAGTCGAGTTGTTCCATGAAGAACGCGCTCGCAACGATCAGGGCGACAATCCGGTAACTGCGGTGGGGCGATTGATTGCCCATGAAGGGTTTGGCGTTAGCGGAAAAAGTGAGGTCGATCTACCGGGAATGCCTGAGGCAAGTGGGGCGGTGTTCGACGAAACAGCGATTCTAGCGTGGGTGCCGAGAAGTTGGCGTCTACTCTTCCCGCTGGCCATGTTGTTCGACCGCTTCGATTAAAGCGCGGACGCAGCCAGGTAGTGCTTCTACCTCGCGCACGATCATGCTGCGCTCACGCACCGCCCAGGGCTCGTCCAGTTGCACGATAGCCAGATCCATGGTCTGGCGGTGGCGCAAGGCGGCCGATTCCGGGATGACGCCTATACCCACCCCGGCTTCCACCATCCTGCAAATTGCTTCGAAACTGGACACCTGGATACGCAGTGCAAGCGTGAGTCCCCGGCTTTCGACTTGTTCACGCAGAAAGGCCAGTAAAGTGCTGCCGTCATGTAAGCCAATGTGCGGGTAGTGCAGAATCTCATCGAGCCGGATTTGCTTGCGCCGGGCAAGTTCATGGGGCATGGGCAGGACCAGAACCAGACGGTCTGTGCTGAAGTGCAGTTTTTGCAGGCCCGGGGCACTGATCGGCCCGGCGACAACGCCCAGGTCAGTCGATCCATCCATGACGCCGCGGACGATATCGCGAGTAAGCCGTTCTTGCAGATCGACCGTGACGCCGGGTTTGTCCGCCAGGAATCGGGCCAGGATTTCTGGCATGAATTCGGTTACTGCCGTTGTGTTGGCAAAAATGCGGATGTGTCCGGTCGCGTCGCCACCGTAATTGGTGAATTCGCCTTTGAGGAAGTCCACTTGCCGCATGACAAGCCGAGCATGCTGAAGCAGGCGCTCGCCCGCCGGCGTCAGTTCTACGCCTTTGCTATTGCGGTACAGCAGACGGCAGCCCAATTGCCCTTCCAAGGCCTTGATGCGCGCACTGGTTGCGGCCAGTGACAGATGCGCGTGGCGCGCTCCCTGAGTCAGGCTGGGAGCCTGGGCTACGTGGATGAACAGGCGCAGATCGGCAAGATCGAAATGCATAGGATGCAAAACAGTGAGTGCGTCGTCCGAAGTCGGGGGCGCGAAGCCTATACCTTAACGCATTGCCTTCGGAAAAGCCGAAGGCTGGCTACCTGAATGGTGAATTTACAGAAGGCATGGAGTGCGTCAGAGTACTGCAATCACAAGGCCATAAGAGAGTTTCAGAAGCGATGAACGACATAGTCCAGGCTGTCGCATCCCCAAACGATTGGGTGGGGCGTACCGAGCTGTCTGCCGACCAGATCAGCCATAACTTGGTTAAGCGAATAGCAGCCACCTTAGGGCAAGCGGCTCCGCGTCCAGGGGCCGCGCTGCCCGATCTGTGGCACTGGGCTTTCTTTCAGGAGCCCTTCGAGGCCGCAGGGCTGGGGCACGATGGTCACCCAGCACGGGGTGGCTTTCTGCCTCCGGCTGAGCGCCGCAATCGTATGTGGGCTGGCGGTCGGGTCGAGTTTCACCACCCCTTGCTGGTTGGCGAAGATGCGTTTCGTACTTCGACGATCTTGTCAGTAGAAGAAAAGAGCGGACGTACTGGCGCCTTGCTTTTCGTGACGGTGCAGCATGAGTATCAACAACGCGGACGACTCGCTTTGCGTGAAGAACATGACATCGTCTATCGGGAACCGTCGCCCCCACGCTTATCCGATTCGACGCCCTTGGCCGTCGCACAATGGTCGGAAACGGTCGTACCGACCCCGACTTTGCTGTTTCGCTATTCGGCTGTGACCTTCAATGGCCACCGCATTCATTACGACTGGCCTTATGCGACGGGCGAAGAGGGCTATCCGGGACTGGTCGTGCATGGCCCGCTCATTGCAACCATGTTGATGTCGGCGTTCCAGCGCGCCAACCCTGACGCTTGTCCCGTCTATTTGTCGTATCGCGGTGTGCGTCCGTTGATCGCGCCTACTGCGTTTGAGCTGAGCGGTCGCATCAAAGAGCCGGGTTTGGCCGAATTGTGGGCAGGTAATGGGGATGGCGCCGCCCAGCGAGCCGAACTGCGTTTTAGCTGAGTCTCGGCTGCCAGGCGCGGTTTTATTTCTTAATCGAATTTCGTTCAAGGTTAGGTATGTCGACACCAAATGCGCAGGGTTTTGATGATATTCGCGAAGGTGTGCGCGCACTTTGCGCTCATTACGATGATGCTTATTGGCGTGGGGTGGACGAGGTCAGGGGCTTTCCCGAGGATTTCGTCAAGGCGCTGACCGAGGCCGGTTGGTTGGCTGCCATGATTCCTGCCGACTACGGCGGCTCTGGCTTGGGTTTGTCCGAGGCTTCGGTCATTCTTGAGGAAATAAACCGCAGCGGCGGCAACTCGGGTTCGGTGCATGGGCAGATGTACAACATGTTCACCTTGCTCAAGCATGGATCCGAACAGCAGAAAGCGCATTTTCTGCCGCGTATCGCCCGTGGCGAATTACGCCTGCAATCGATGGGCGTGACTGAGCCGACCACCGGCACCGATACCACCAAGATCAAGACGACCGCTGTACGCCAGGGCGACCGCTACGTGATCAACGGGCAGAAGGTCTGGATCTCGCGTGTGCAGCATTCGGATCTGATGATCTTGCTGGCGCGCACGACCCCTTTGTCCGAGGTGCGCAAGAAAACCGAAGGCATGTCTATTTTCCTGGTGGATCTGCATCAGGCGATCGGGCATGGCATGACGGTTCGGCCTATTCCCAATATGGTCAACCATGAAACCAACGAACTGTTTTTCGATAATCTCGAGCTGCCGGCGGACAGCCTGATCGGGCAGGAAGGGCAGGGCTTCAAATACATCCTGGATGGGCTGAATGCCGAGCGAACCTTGATTGCCGCCGAATGCATTGGCGACGGGCGTTGGTTTGTCGAGCGGGCTCGCAACTACGCTCGGGAAAGGGAGGTGTTCGGCCGTCCCATCGGGCAGAACCAGGGTGTGCAGTTTCCCATTGCCGAGTCTCATATCGAGGTTGAGGCCGCCGATTTGATGCGGTGGCGCGCTTGTCATGAGTACGACTCAGGTCAAGCCGCTGGCGCAAGCGCGAACATGGCGAAATATCTGGCGGCCAAAGCATCCTGGGAGGCCGCCAATGTCTGCCTGCAAACGCACGGCGGTTTTGGCTTTGCCTGCGAATACGACATCGAGCGCAAGTTTCGCGAAACCCGCCTTTATCAGGTGGCGCCTATTTCCACCAACCTGATCCTGTCTTACGTGGCCGAGCATCTGCTCGGGCTACCGCGTTCCTTCTAGGAGTTGGCCATGGATAGTCGCACCGTATCGGCAAGCCATGAGTTATGCGAGTTTGTCTCGGCACTGTCGTTTGCGGACTTGCCGGCAAACCTGATCGATCGGGCCGAGGATTTATTTCTGGATTGGGTGGCGGCTGCTCTGGCGGGCAAGGGTATGCATCCCATTCCAGCCTTCGAGCGTTACGCCGAGCAAATGGGACCACAGAGCGGTCCTTGTTTCGTGTTGACGACCGGCAAGCGCAGTTCCGCGCATTTTGCAGCTTTGATCAATGGCGCGGCCTCGCATATTGCCGAACAGGACGATTTGCATAACAGCTCGGTGCTGCATCCGGCTACGGTCGTGTTTCCGGCGGTGCTGGCGGCCGCGCAAGACCGGGGGGCAAGGGGCGCGGATATGCTGCTGGCGGCAGTAGCAGGCTATGAAGCCGGCGTGCGTATCGGCGAATTCATGGGGCGCTCGCACTACCGGATTTTCCACACCACGGCGACCGTCGGCACCTTGGCCGCAGCTCTGGCTGTCGGGAAATTGCTTGGGCAAAACGCCGCAACGTTGGCGCATACCTTGGGCTCGGCAGGTACTCAGGCGGCAGGCTTATGGGAGTTCTTGAGGGAAGCCGCAGATTCCAAACAGCTGCACACTGGGCAGGCCGCAGCCAACGGTTTGCTGTCGGCCTATATGGCGCAAGACGGGCTGACCGGCGCACAAGGCATCCTGGAGGGTAAGCAGGGAATGGCTGCGGGCATGTCCAGCGATTCCGATCCGGCACGCTTGCGCGACCGCCTGGGTAGCCGCTGGGCCATGCTGGAAACTTCTTTCAAGTTTCATGCCTCGTGCCGTCATACGCATCCGGCAGCGGATGCTTTGCTCGCCTTGATGCAACAAGAAGCGCTAACGCACGAGAACATCAAGTCTGTGCGTGCCAAAGTGCATCGCGCGGCCATCGACGTGCTGGGCAACGTAGCCAGCCCCGCGACGGTTCACCAGGCGAAATTCTCGATGGGGTCGGTCCTGGGTTTGATTGCGGTCTATGGCAAGGCAGGCTTGGCTGAGTTTCGAGACCACGCCTTGAGCGATTCGCGTGTTGCCGCTATTCGACAGCAGACGGAAATGGTGTTCGACGCAGAGGTGGATGCGGCTTATCCGCAGCGCTGGCTGGGCCGAATCGAGGTCGATACTCACGATGGCCGATGGCTGAGCGCAGCGGTGGACACCCCCAAGGGCGATCCCGAGAACACCCTTTCACGACTTGAGCTCGAAGCTAAGCTAAGGCGTCTTGCCGAGTTTTCGGGCGCTGCCCAAGCCGCTGAAATCGACGCGCTGCTTCCTCGCCTTTGGGGAGTGCGACACGCCCAGCGTCTAGACGATCTATTTGGTCCATTATCCGTATGACGATCTCCCCAACCCCATCGTTCCCAGCGCCTGCGCGCCCGTTGGATGGCATTACCGTCCTGAGTTTGGAACACGCCATCGCGGCCCCATTCTGCACGCGCCAGTTGGCGGATCAAGGTGCGCGCGTCATCAAAATCGAACGTCCAGGCAGCGGTGACTTTGCGCGTGGCTACGACGAACGGGTACGCGGCCTGTCTTCGCACTTCGTGTGGACCAATCGCTCCAAAGAAAGCCTGAGCCTGGATTTGAAGCAAGAGGGGGCGCGTGTTGTCTTGCAGCGGCTATTGCCGAGCGTGGACGTGCTGGTGCAGAACTTGGCGCCGGGTGCGGCTGCGCGGCTCGGCTTGTCCTTTGAGGCTTTGCATGAACGGTATCCGCGTCTGATTGTGTGCGATATCTCCGGCTATGGCGATAGCGGGCCTTATCGAGACAAAAAAGCCTATGACCTGTTGATCCAAAGTGAAAGCGGATTTCTTTCCGTCACTGGAACGCCTGAGGAACCTTCCAAAGCGGGGTCTTCGGTTGCCGATATCGCTGCGGGCATGTACGCCTATTCCAATATCCTGTCTGCATTATTGCTTCGTGCTTCCACCGGCAAGGGAAGCCGTATCGACGTGTCCATGCTGGAAAGCATGGTCGAGTGGATGGGCTACCCCATGTATTACGCCTTCGATGGGGCGCCGCCACCACCGCGATCCGGCGCGGCGCATGCCACGATTTATCCCTACGGACCCTTTCCCGCCGGTGACGGCGGCACAGTCATGCTGGGCCTGCAAAATGAGCGCGAGTGGCGCATCTTTTGCGAAAAAGTACTGATGAGAATGGAGCTGGCCGATGATCCCCGCTTCAATACCAACTCACGGCGTACGACGAATCGGACGGAGCTAGCTGCAATCATCAAGGAGGCGTTTTTCGTGATGGACACGGGGCAAGTGATGGCGGCGTTGGAGGGAGCTGGTATTGCCAATGCGCGGGTCAACGATATGGCGGGTGTGTGGGCGCATCCACAATTGGCTGCCAGGCAGCGATGGACGCAAATCCCCAGCCCGGCTGGCGATTTGCCGGCCTTGTTGCCGCCGGGTACAAGTACCGCTTTTACCCCGCGGATGGATGGTGTTCCTTCCTTGGGCCAGCACACCCATGCCATCCTGACCGAGCTAGGCTACGCCAGCGACGAGATCGAAGGCCTGCGCGCCTCGGAGGCCATCTGACGCCATGACTTTCGCACCAATTCGTAGTGCCTTGTTCGTGCCGTGTAGCCGTCCCGACCGTATTCCCAAGGCGCTTGCCGCAGGCGCTGATGTGGTGATCGCGGATCTGGAAGATGCCGTCGAGCAAGATGCCAAAGACGCTGCTCGCCTGGCCCTGTCCGAGTTCCTGGGTGCTCATCCCGATGCCCGGCTGGTGGTGCGTGTCAATGCTGTCGATACGCCGCAGTTCGCACAGGATTTGCGTGTATGCCTCCAGGCGCCGGGTGTCGTTGCCGTGATGTTGCCCAAAGCGGACTCAGCCAGCCACATACGCGCTGCAGCTTGCGGTAAACCCATATGGCCCATTATTGAAAGTGCAAGGGCTGTGCTTGCGCTGGGCGAGATTGCTGCTTCGGCGGATGTGGGCCGTTTGGTATTCGGCAGCCTGGATTTTTCCTTGGACCTAGGTTTGGATGAGACCAGCGAGGCGGGGCGCAGCATGCTGGACGGCGTGCGTCACCAATTGGTGTTGCACGCTCGCGCAGCGTTGATGGCTCAGCCTTTGGATGGTGTCTACCCGAATCTGGACGATGAGGCGGGGCTGGCGCGAGAAGCCAAGCGGGCGAGAGATCTGGGCATGGGCGGTTTGCTGTGTGTGCACCCTGTGCAAATCAGGACCATACATGAAGCTTTTGAGGCATCGCCGGCTGAACTGGCTTGGGCCAAAAAGGTACTGGCAGCGGCCGCTGGCGCCCCGGGCGCGTTTCGGCTGGACGGCAGCATGGTGGATGAACCGGTGCTACGCCGGGCTCGGCGTATTCTGCAACTAAGCTAGTACCCATACAAAAAGCTCCCGAGAGGGAGCTTTTTGTATGGTACGCACTAACTGCTAGTGCGTGGAAACCGCTGAACCGGGTTTTGCCGCAACCGGCAAAAGCAGGCGATTTATTTCAGCTTGGTTTCTTTGTAATCCACGTGCTTGCGGGCCACCGGATCAAACTTCTTGATCAACATCTTTTCCGGGGTGGTGCGCTTGTTTTTGGTCGTGGTGTAGAAGTGCCCGGTTCCAGCGGTGGACTCGAGCTTGATCTTTTCGCGAATACCTTTGGCCATGGTGTGCTCCTGTGGTCGATTCGGTAATTAAACGGCTTCGCCGCGAGCGCGCAAATCAGCCAGAACGGATTCGATGCCATTCTTGTCGATGGTGCGCAGGGCGTTAGCACTGATACGCAGGCGAACCCAGCGGTTTTCGCTTTCAACCCAGAACCGGCGATATTGCAGGTTCGGCAAGAAACGGCGCTTGGTCCGGTTGTTTGCGTGCGAAACGTTGTTGCCCGTAATCGGACCTTTACCGGTAACTTGACATACTCGTGCCATAGCGACACCTCTTCTATTTCGTGGAATTCGTGATACGGTCAGTGGTTACTACGCTTCAGGATCATTCCTGCCGGGTTTGATCCCGATCTGGCGCCACCTGGGGGTTTTCGCACCTGCCTGCCGCCGCTTTGGTCGGCCAAGCTTCAACCTTCAAGCTCCGAACCCTTTTTCTGAAGAATCTTATTAAAAAGATCCTTGAAAACAAGGGGCGGGCGCAGGAAGTGGCTACGCTCAACACGCCGTAAAGCTCGCAACGATAGCATGTAATGCCGTTGCGTATCAAGTGTAGGGCCGCAACTCGTATGTCTGAGCCCACAAGTGCGGGGATCAGGCAGGTGGACTGGGGCCCGGACCCGAAGCCATAGTTTACAGCAGGCCGCGTTCCGCAAGTGAAGTCGTCTGTTTCCCCGCCACGATAATGTGATCCAGCAAGCGTATGTCTACCAAGGCCAAGGCACTTTTTACGTGCCGGGTAAGGTGCTCGTCTGCCTGGCTGGGCTCGGGGTTGCCCGAGGGGTGGTTGTGCGCCAGGATGACTGACGCTGCGTGATGGCGTAGTGCCGCACGGACGATTTCCCTTGGATAGACAGTGGCTTGGGCCAAGGTGCCTTGCGTCAGCATTTCAGTAGTGATCAAGTGGTTGCGGGCATCCAGGTATAGCGCCATGCAGCATTCGATGTCGCGATGGGCCAAGCTTGCGGCGCAATAGCGCTTGACGTCGCCGGGATTGCCCAGCACGTCGTCGCGGCTCAGGGTTTCAGCAATTTCGCGTCGGGCCAGTTCCATGATGGCTTGCAATTGCCCGGCTTTGACTTCGCCCAGGCCAGGCACCCGTCGCAATTCAGCGCGGGTGGCGCCAAACAAGCCACGCAGGCCTCCGAATTCGGTCAGTAGTTTGCGGCCGAGCTCGATCGCATTGCATCCGCGGATTCCGGTTCGCAGCAGTATCGCCAACAATTCGGCGTCGGTCAGCACGCCCGGGCCATGGCGCAACAGGCGTTCACGAGGGCGCTCATCAGGTGACAGGCCGGTTTGCAACGAGGATGTGGGGCTGGGCATGGCGGGGTATCGTAGGTTTGGAGAGGGTGTGGACAAAGCGGCTAAAATCAGTGCTTTGCCGCACAGCTTCGATACGGTGACATACCTTGACTTCCGCTTCTCCTGATTCACCTTTGTTTGTCCGTGAGGACTCCTACGTAACTTTGCACTACCGGATATCTCTGGCTTCGGGCGCGGGTGCGGGAGAAATCTTCGCCGACACCTTTACCGGTCGACCGGCCACTTTGCAGATGGGGGGAGGGCAGTGGGCCCCTGGAATGGAAGCCGCGCTGGTCGGCCACGCCGAAGGCGAAGCCTTCAGTTTCACGCTGGCCCCGGCTGAAGCCTATGGCGACCGCAACCCCGAATTGATTCAGAGGGTTACGCAGGCGCTGTTGCGCCAGCATGCTGGCGAAGAAACATTCGAGCCCGGGGATCTGGTTGAGTTTGCTGCGCCTAATGGTGGCCGGTATTCTGGTGTGTTCAAGGAAAAGGGCGACGATTACGCCGTTTTCGATTTCAACCACCCCTTGGCGGGTTCCGCCTTGAAAGTGGATGTTTCCATCCTCGGAGTGCTGTGATGAATGACGCGCCCCTTGATGTCGTGCTGGCGCAACCGCGCGGTTTTTGCGCTGGCGTCGATCGCGCCATCGAAATTGTCGAGCGCGCCCTCGAATTGCATGGGGCGCCTATTTATGTGCGCCACGAAATTGTCCATAACCGTTATGTGGTGGAAGACCTGCGCAGCAAGGGTGCGGTATTCATCCAGGAGCTTGATGAGGCGCCTCCGGGTGCTACCGTGGTTTTTTCGGCCCACGGCGTTGCCAAAGTCGTGCGCAACGAGGCGCAGCGTCGCGATTTGCAGGTGTTCGACGCTACGTGCCCCTTGGTCACCAAGGTGCACGTAGAGGTCGCCAAGATGCGCGCGGCGGGCAACGAGATCGTCATGATCGGCCACAAGGGCCATCCTGAAGTGGAAGGTACCCTAGGGCAATCCGAAGGCGGGATGTACCTGGTCGAAACGGTTGAGGATGTACTTGCGCTGAACGTGGCCGACCCTGACAAGCTCGCCTATGTTACCCAAACGACCTTGTCGGTGGATGATGCCGCTGAGGTGGCGGGCGCCCTCAAGGCGCGTTTCCCCAGCATTGTCGAGCCCAAGAAAAGCGACATCTGTTATGCCACCCAGAATCGTCAGGATGCGGTCAAGATCATGGCGCCGCAGTGCGATCTGGTTTTAGTGGTGGGCAGCGTCAATAGTTCTAATTCGAATCGCTTACGTGAAGTTGCGCAACGCAAAGGCGTGACTGCCTATCTGATCGACGGTGCCGAGGATATCGATCCCGCCTGGCTGGAGCAGCGCAAGCGGGTGGGAGTTACCGCAGGAGCATCGGCGCCCGATGTCTTGGTGCAGCAGGTTATTGCTCGTCTCAAAGAGTTGGGGGCGGTATCGGTGCGCACCCTGGATGGCGTCGAAGAGCGCGTAGCGTTTCCTTTGCCGCGTGGCCTGTCGAGAAACGTCAGACTTTAAAGCTTGAGCCTTGCGCCGGTCGAGCAAGGCAAATAGGGGAGCCAGCCATGCGGCTATATAGTTATTTTCGTAGTTCGGCGGCGTATCGGGTGCGTATTGCGCTGGAGCTGAAGCAGCTTTCCTACGATTACGCGGCGGTGCACTTGCTGAAAGAAGGTGGTCAGCAGCTGGCCGAGGGGTTCCGTCAGCTGAGTCCGGACGGAGTGGTGCCCGTGCTCGATGATGACGGTGTGATCCTGACGCAATCCTTGGCGATTATCGAGTACCTGGAAGAAACCCGGCTGCAGCCCGCCTTGTTGCCGGCTACGCCGGCCGAGCGCGCTCGGGTACGGGCCTTGGCCTTGACGATTGCTTGCGACATCCATCCTCTGAATAATCTGCGTGTGCTGAAGTATTTGAAAAGTCCGCTGAATATTGATCAACCGGGGCGCGACGGATGGTATCGCCATTGGGTTGAAAATGGCTTGTCCGCCGTCGAGAAAATGCTGGCGGACTCGCCCTACACCGGCCGATTCTGCCATGGCGATACGCCGGGCATGGCTGATCTGTGCCTGGTCCCGCAAGTCTATAACGCCTTTAGGCTCAAAGCCGACCTGAGCGCGATGCCCAATGTGACCCGCATTGCTGAGCACTGCAACAGCCTGCAGGCTTTCCAGAGGGCCGATCCTGCGCAGCAGCCGGATGCGGAATGATGGCTTTGGCGCCGCGGCTTAATCCGCAGCCCTCATTGCGCAGAGTGTCGATTCAAGAGCAAGCCACCGATTTCGCTGTTCATCGAAATGCTGCTATTATTGCGGGCTCTACCGAGCTTGTTGGTCATGGCTAGGTAGTCTGGATAAAGTTGAACAAGTTTCGGTTTCAGCCGGCATAGCTCAGTTGGTAGAGCAGCGCATTCGTAATGCGAAGGTCGGGGGTTCGACTCCTCTTGCCGGCACCAATATAGTGGTAGCTTGTAGCTTCTACGGTAATAAGACCCCCGCAAACCCAATGTTTGCGGGGGTCTTTGCTTTTTTCACGCGTGAATGGCAATGGCGTTCATCCTGGTGAGCGGCTGGCTGCGCTAGATATTTTTACGCAAGCTATCGCAGCTGCGAATGGCGCTAACTGCGCTCTAAAATGCGTTCTCTATTGATCGCCAAGGCTTCGGTCGTGGGTTCCCAGTCCGCCCAGAAAGCGTCAGGAATATGGGGGTGCGCATCCTTTAGCGAGTTGGTAAAAGTGGGTTTGTATCCTCTGCGCAGCATCTCCGCTACCAACTGCGCATGCCGCTTTGCAAGATACCCCAGCCGCGTATAGAAGAACGTCACATGTCCGGTTCCGAGCGTGTATTCGGCCGGCTGATTAAATCCGCTACGTTCCGAAGCTTTTTTAGCGAGAGCAAACACGCGCGGCAATTCTCTGTATTCGGCAACTAGATGCTGGCGACTGAGCTCTTCAACGGGAACGCAGTTAATGCGCGTCATGGTGTCGAGATTCTTTGCGTGTTTGCATTGATGGCGTTTAGCTAGCGTTGTTATATGGGGCAAAGCGTCCCGTGATGGGGTCGCGAATAAAAAGTACGCCCTTACCAACGCCAAAGTAAGCGCCATGCAAGGTGAGCGTTCCTTCTTCAACAGCGTCGCGCACTGCGGGAAACGTCATCAGGTTCTCGAGACTGTAATCGACCACGGCCCACTCGAGTCGCTTTATCCAGTCTTGCCTATCTTCGGTAACAGGACCAACACGCTCAGCCACCGGTGCGATTTGCGACATCCATTTTCCGATGAAGTCGCGTTTCGTCAGTGGGGCGGCGTTGCTGGCAAAGGCGGAAACGCCACCGCAGCACGCGTGGCCAAGTACCACGATATGTTTGACCTTCAACGCGTTTACTGCGAATTCGATTGCAGCGCTGGTGCCGTGAAATGAGGTTTCGGCGTCAGCTTCACATGGCGGGACAAGATTGGCGATATTTCGTATTACAAAGATTTCGCCGGGCCCCGCATCAAAGATTGTCTCCGGAGCAACGCGAGAGTCGCCGCAGCCAATGACCATGATCTCAGGGTGTTGCCCTGATTTGGCGAGATCTTCATAACGCTCTCGTTCGCGAGAGAGGCGGCCATCTAAAAATGACTGGTAACCGGAAGTTAGCCTTGATGGAAACACTGGAGTCCTTTTTTCTTCGAGGTTCATAAATTCTACGCCTCTGTCAGGCCTGCGAGAGTCGACGACTGCGGCGGCCTGGATATTGGGGACTCGAATTTTTGCGACCATACGCCGGAATGTAAATTTGATGAGTTTCTAACTGCGAATAAGTCGCATTTGTGATACTGTGGTGACCTTTCCTGAACTGACCGCAAATTTCATCCAATGAGCGCCAATTTGTCCTGGAACACGCCAACTCCTATTGGGTTGCGCGCTGGTGCTGGTACTGCGGTAATCGCGTTGCACCTTGCAGCGGTCGGTGCAATTCTCCTGGCTAAACCCAATATCGCACCTGTTTCCGTGCCGGAAACGGTGGAGGTCCGCTTTGTGGAGATTGCACCTACGGTGCAGATTGCGCCTGCACCGCCCGCTCCTACGCCACCAGCTCCGCCTCCGCCACCCAAACCGCCGGAGCCCAAACCTAAGCCCAAGCCTCCGAAGCCGGTTCCTAAGCCGAAACCGGCGCCGCGTCCGGAGCCAGTGCAGCCGGCGCCAGAGCCCGTGCCCAGCGAGTCGGCCATTTCGACTCCCCCGGCGCCGCCGGTTCCGATTGAACCCGCGCCTGTCGAGTCGGCGCCGCCCAGTGGCAAGCCTGAAGCAGCCGAGCGCACGGCGGCGCCGCAGCTTCCGGTTTCCGATCAACCTCGAATGGTGGGCCAGATCGATTATCTTGGCGCGCCTCCTATGCCCACCTACCCGCGAACCTCGCGCCGCTTGCGTGAGGAAGGGAGCGTTCTGGTCAGGGTGTTGATCAATGCGCGAGGCCTGGTTGAGTCCGCTTCTATAGAAAAATCGTCTGGCTCTGAGCGTCTGGACGAGGCCTCCCTGGCGGCGGCGCGGCGCGGCCGCTTCAAGCCCTATACCGTAAACGGCGTGGCAACGCCGGCATACACCAATATTCCGTTCAACTTCACAATCAAGGACTGACATGAACGAAACCCCTAGCCTGGGCTTTATGCATTTTCTTGCCCAGACAGATGGTCTGGGGAAAGCTCTCTTCATCATTTTGGTGCTGATGTCGCTGGCGACCTGGTATCTGATTGCGGTCAAAGCGCTGGGCAATATGCGCACGCGTCGCAGCAGTGAAGAATTCTTGCAGCACTTCTGGAATGCGACTTCTCTGGAAGCCGTTGATCGCGAAATCGTGACGCACGGTGTAAAAGATCCGTTTTCCCATCTGACCAGCCACGCTTTGTATGCGCGTTTGCATCATGCCAAGTTCGGCGCGGCCAAGTTGGAAGAGGCCGGGTCGCAGACCGACTTCGTAACCCGCACGATGCGCAAAGTTATCGACGAGGAAACGTCCAAGCTGGAAAACGGCTTGTCGGTGCTGGCGTCGGTCGGGTCGACGGCGCCCTTCGTGGGCTTGTTCGGCACGGTCTGGGGGGTTTACCACGCGCTGGTCGCCATCGGGCAAGGCGGCGGGGCCACCATTGATCGTATTGCCGGCCCGGTGGGCGAGGCTTTGATCATGACCGGCCTTGGGTTGGCAGTGGCAATTCCTGCAGTGCTGGCCTACAACTTCTTCACCCGCAGCAACCGGGTTTTGTTGGCTCGCCTGGATGCATTCGCCTACGATCTCTTTGCGTTCCTGAGTACCGGACAGCAGATCGTGACCGATAGCAATGTGCGCGCGCTCAAGGCAAAGTCCGACGAACTTGTGGCGCACAGCTAATAGGGGATTTTTAATGGCTTTTGGCAGCTTTAATAACGGTTCGGGCAATGGCGCGCCCATGTCCGAAATCAATATGGTGCCGCTGATCGACGTCATGCTGGTGTTGCTGGTGATTTTCATTATCACCGCACCCCTGCTGTCGCACGCAGTACGCATCGACGTGCCGCAGGCCACCTCCGCGCCGGTTGATGCCGATCCCGCCAAGATTGATCTGGCGATAGACGCCGATGGTGTGTTGTTCTGGAATGACGATGTGATTGCGGTCACCGATTTGCCGGCACGCTTTGCCTCGGCTTCGACGCAAGAGCCCCAGCCCGAATTGCAATTGCGTGCCGACAAGGCCACGCGTTACGAGGTGTTGGCGCAAGTAATGGCTGATGCTTCGCGTGCCGGCTTGAAGCGTATAGGCTTCGTTAGTGCGCCGGATGCTCCTGCACCGGTAAAATAGACGCAGGCTGAATATGCCCGACCCCAGGCAGGGGTTGGGCAGGACGCGCAAGGTGACCATTTGGTAATGCCGTTTGGCTTGGCTGGCGCGAGAGGCCCGCTAGGTTTACCCTAGACCTTTTCCTCTATCTGCTTGCACCTTGTGCAGGTGCATATTCCAATGCGTGTACTGGTTATCGAAGACGATATCACCCTGGGCGGGGCGCTCAGCGAGTTCCTGGGCGATCAAGGCTATGCGGTTGATTTGCTCGGCACCGGGGAAAAGGCGATGGCTGCCTTGTCCAGCCAGCCCTACGATCTGGTTTTGCTCGATCTGAACCTGCCCGGTGAAGATGGACTGACGGTGCTGCGTCGCCTGCGCGCGAATGAAAACCCGGTGCCGGTATTGATCTTGACTGCTCGTGATGCCCTGGAAGACCGGGTGGCCGGCTTGGATGCCGGCGCAGACGACTATGTCACCAAGCCTTTCGAGTTACCTGAGCTCGCGGCACGGGTGCGCGCCTTGATTCGACGCCGCGCGGGGCAGGTGAGCCCGGTGATGGAAGTCGGCGCCTTGAGTTTTGACAGCGTGGGGCGCGAACTGCGCGTGCATGGCGAGCGTGTCGCCTTGTCAGTGCGAGAGCTGTCCGTGCTGGAAATGTTGATGAATCGAGCCGGCAGGGTGGTCACCAAGCGGCAAATAGTCAATTCCCTGTCTGCCTGGGATGCCGACTTCAGCGAAAATGCTGTTGAAGTGTACGTTTATCGCTTGCGCAAGCGCCTTGAGAACGCCAGGGTGAGCATTCAGACCGTACGTGGTTTTGGGTACCTGCTCGAACCCGATGCCGCGATCGACTAAGCCATTGGCGGCTGCCTCGGGGGCCGCCTTGCACAGGCGGTCGCTGGCCTGGCATTTATTGGTAAGGCTGCTGCCTGCCGTGCTGCTATTGGCGGCCATGGACAGCGTGGCAACCTATGTCCTGACCCGCAAGCTCAATACCCAGTCTTACGATCGCGCTCTGGTCGATACGGCACGCGCCTTGGCGCGACAAGTGGTTATGACACCGCAAGGTCCTCAACTGGACCCGTCTTGGAATAGCACCCGTTTTTTGACTACCGACCCGGAAGAGCGCACCTATTTCCGGATCAGTATCGATGGGGAGGTCATTGCGGGTGCCGCGCAATTACCCTCGCCGCCGATTCCTACAGAAAGCTATCGTCCTGATGACGAAGACGCTGCGCCGGGCAACCTGCTGGAGGCGATCAATCGCGCAGTACCTTCTATTTACGATTCCAGCGTAGAAGGACTGCAGGTGCGGGGTGCGGCCTTGGTTTTCAATTACGAAGGCTATCTGGTCGAAGTCATCATGGCTGAAACCCTCAGTACGCGCAGCCGGTTCACGGAGGAAGTGCTATCGGTTTTGATCGCGGGTCAATTGCTGTTGATTTCACTACTGGGTTTCGTCATTGTCGCCGCAGTGCGTTCCGGCTTGGATTCGGTCAGCCGCTTTTCGGACGAAATAGAAACCCGTAGCATTGACGATCTGCAACCCATCGAAGCCGATGATGTACCCAGCGAACTCGCCCCGTTGATTGCAAAAACCAATTCGCTCTTGGCTCGCTTGGACGAAGCGGTAGCTGCGCAGCGCAGATTTATCGGGCACGCGTCGCATCAGTTGCGCACGCCTCTAAGCGGCCTGAAGCTTGAGTCCGAATTGATGCTGGCGCGTCCTTTGCCCGACGACATTCGTCAGCGGGCTGAGCGGATCAAGATGGTGGCGGATCGAATGATTCGTGTGGGCGAGCAATTGCTGGTACTGGCACGCATCGATGCCAATGTGCGCCCGCGTGATAGTTTTACCCGCATCGATTTGACCGAGTTGACACGGGAGTGCGGTGCGCACTGGTTTCCCGCCGCCCGTCAGGCCCAGATAGAAATCACCCTGATTGCCCCGGACGAAGCTGTGTGGATAGACGGCGATACTGTGTTGCTTGAGCAGTTGCTGGGTAATTTGATAGATAACGCCATCCGCTATCACGGAGGTTCTGGCGACATCGTCTTGCGCGTCATCGACACGCCGCCCACCCTGGTGGTGGAGGATGACGGAGTCGGAGTGAGTGCGGTGGATCGTGGGCGGGTGTTCGACGCCTTTTATCGTTCCGAGAATTCACAGGCGGGAGGCTCAGGATTGGGGCTGGCCATCGTCAAGGAAATTGCCGAATCGCACGGCGCTCATTGGGATTTACGCAGCCGCCCCGAGTTTCCCGGAACTCGCATCAGTCTGGTGTTTCCCGGGCCCCGGATCGGGGCCCAACTGAGCCGTGGACGGCCCTTGCTGGCCTAGTCGGAAAATGGGGCATGACGTCCTCGGGCCTGGCTTGGATCCGAGCGCCTAAGCGACTGGTTCGCGCCTGGGCCGATGCTCTGCCGTCGGCGATGGGCCAGATCTAAGGAAGAATCGCGGTCTTGAAGTAAGGCACCGCAATACCGACGATGCGCTCCATCGGCCCGGCCATTACACCCAAAGTCAACCACCACAGCAACAAGCCGGCCAACAGCGTAATGGCGAAGCCGAGGTTGAAAATGTTCAACTGGGGTGCGCTGCGCGACACGAACCCCAGCGCGATGTTGATCGACAGCACGGCAGCCAGCACCGGCAGACCGATCTGTATCCCTGACGAAAAAACGATGGCGCCCAGACCGGCAAGCTTGATCCAGTCCAGGTGTTGCAGTGGGTGCGGCGATATGGGGATGATCTGAAAACTTTCACCCAAGGTCAGCAGCAAGGTCAGGTGGCCATCCGTTGCCAGAAAGGCCAACAGGGCACATAACATCAGGAAGGTGGCCAGCAGGGGGGATGGCGCGCCGCGCTGCGGGTCCAGAAAGGACGCAAAGCCCAGGCCCATCTGCAAGCCTACCAGATCGCCAGCAAGTTCGAAGGCGGCGAAAACGATGCGCAGGCCGAAGCCCATGGCCATGCCTACAATGAGTTGCTGCAAGAGCAGTAACAGTCCTGTTCCGGAAAAAGCATCCACGGATACGGCGGGTGCTTCAGGAGCGACCAAGATGGAGATCAGCAATGCCAAGCCGATTTTGACTCGTTGCGGCACTGCGCGATGTCCGAAGAAAGGCGCGGTCTGTATCAGCGCCAGTGTGCGTACGAATGGCCAAAGCAGGGCGGCAATCGTTGCGTGGATCTGGGCGTCGGTGAAGTGAATCACGGGTCTTGCACTGGTGCGCTGGCTAGCCCAACATGAAAGGAATGTTGCCGTACAGACGCTTGATGTAGTCGGTCACCATGGACAGCATCCAAGGGCCGGCGATCAAGGCAGTGGCAAAAATGGCGATCAGTTTGGGGACGAAGGACAAGGTCATTTCGTTGATCTGGGTTGCCGCTTGCAAAACGCTGATCACCAGGCCGATCGATAAGGCAGCCAACAGCAAAGGGGCGGCTAGATAGATGGCGATCAGTACTGCTTCCTGGGCCAGAGTAAGGATGCCGGCGGTATCGTTCATAGTGAGCTGAGATAAAAGTGTTCAGTGTCAGTCAACTTGCAAAACTGGCGACCAGACTGCCGATGAGCAGATTCCAGCCGTCGGCCAATACAAAAAGCATTAATTTGAAAGGGAGCGATATCAAGACGGGCGATAGCATCATCATGCCCATCGACATCAATACGCTCGATACCACCAAGTCAATGACCAGAAAGGGCAGGAACACCATGAAGCCGATCTGGAAGGCGGTCTTCAGTTCGCTGGTCACAAAGGCCGGAACCACGACGCGAAGAGGAAGCTGTTGAGCATTGTCAATCGGATCGGTATTGGCCAAGCGCATGAATAGCGCGAGATCGGATTCGCGAGTTTGCTTCAGCATGAAATCCTTCAGTGGCGCTTGTGCCTTATCAAGCGCCTGCGGGAAATCGAGTTCATTGCGCTCGAAGGGTTGGTAGGCCTCGGTGTAGACCTTGTCCAGCGTGGGCGTCATGATGAAGAAAGTCATGAACAGCGCGAGCCCGATCAGCACCATATTGGGGGGGGAGCCTTGCAGGCCGAGTGCGCTGCGCAGCAAGGAAAGAACAATGATGATGCGGGTGAACCCGGTCATCAGCAATAGCACCGCAGGCAGAAAGCTTAGTGCCGACAACACCAGCAGTGTCTGCAGCGAAAGCGACCAGGTGGTTCCGCCTTGAGCATTTGGGGCGCCGGTCAATGCGGGAATTCCAGCCTGCTGTGCGAGGGCTTGGGCGGTCGGCAGCAAAAGCAGGGCGAGCGCCAGCCAAAGGCGTCTGGTACAACGATGACTCATGGCTTGCCCAGGTGTTTGAGTATGGAGCCAAAATCTGGGGTGCTGGCGTGGGGGGTAGCTTTGACTTGCGGCTCGGCCGCTTCCTGGCATGGCAATACGGCCAGCGGCCGGATGTTGCCGCCCGCGATTCCGGCAACGATCCATTGATCGGCGACTTCAATCAATACGATGCGTTCTCGCGTGCCGAGCATAAGCTGGCCGCGTAGCCGTAATGGATTGTTGGCGCCGGACTGTGGGCGTTGCAAGCGTTTTATGAACCAGGCGCAAGCGAGAAAGAGCGCCAGCACAGCGCCCAGGGACAACAGAGTTTGCAGGTAAGAGGCTGAAGTGGGCACGAAGAACTTACTTAACGATTGAGCTTGCGTAGCCGTTCGGACGGGGTGACGATATCGGTCAGCCGAATACCGAACTTGTCGTTGACGACCACGACTTCACCTTGAGCGATCAGGCAGCCGTTGACCATCACGTCCATGGGTTCACCGGCCAGGCCATCCAGTTCCACCACCGAACCCTGCGCAAGTTGCAGGATCTGCTTGATGGGAATGCGGGTGCGCCCTAGTTCCACTGTTAAGGTAACAGGGATGTCCATGATGATTTCGATGTCGTTCGCAGTCTGTGGCGCGCTAGACGCACTGGTGAACTGTTCGAACAACTCATCCGCGGGACGAGGGGTATCGCTGTTGGCGCCTGCCTGCGATTGTTCCGCGAGCGCCGCGGCCCAGTCGTCGTCGCTGCTGGCTTGCGCGTCAGGAAGGTTTTCGGGATCCACTTCCAACTTCTTCTCCTATATTGTTTTCCGATTGCAAGGTGGCCAGAACCTTGCCGATGCGCACCGCGTACTGTCCATTGCTTACTCCGACGGTGCAGTCGAAAATGGAAACGCCATCCACGTAGGCAGGTAACGTTGGGGCGATGTCCAGGGGGATGACGTCGCCCTCTTTCATGTTCAGCAGGTCGCGCATGCGCAGTTTCGTCTCAGCCAGATTGACGACCATTTCGACGTCGGCTAGCTGAATCTGTTTGGAAAGCATGCGCAGCCAGCGCTTGTCCGGTTCCATCTGGTCGCCTTGGACCGGGCTGTAGAGGGCATCGCGTATCGGCTCGACCGAAGCATAGGGAAAGCAGATATGCAGATCACCGCCCGAAGATCCGAACTCGATCGAGAAAGAAGCGCACACGACGATTTCGGATGGGGTCGCAATGTTGGCGAATTGCGTATGCATTTCAGCGCGCAAATATTCGAAGCGCATGGGGTGGACCGATGCCCAGGCTTTCGCATATTCCTCCAGTACGACTGCCAGCATGCGTTGAATGATGCGCTGTTCGGTCAAGGTGAAATCGCGCCCCTCGACTCGTGTGTGGTAGCGTCCGTCGCCGCCGAAAAGATTGTCGATGACGGAGAAGACCAGACGCGGCTCGAAAATGAAAAGCGCATTGCCACGCATGGGTTTGAGCGACACCACGTTCAGATTGGTGGGCACCACGATGTTGCGCAGGAATTCGCTGTACTTCACCAGACGCACTGGTCCTACTGAGACTTCGGGGTTGCGGCGCATGAAGTTGAACAGGCCGGTGCGCAATAAGCGCCCGAAGCGATCGTGGATGATTTCCAGCGATGGCATGCGGCCGCGGACGATGCGCTCTTGCTTGGCCAGGTTGTAGGGGCGTATCCCATCCACCGGCTCATCGTCGAGGATTTTTTCCTCGTGCTCGCCTGTAACACCCCGAAGTAGGGCGTCGACTTCATCCTGGGAAAGAAACTCACCGGCCATGTCGGGTGCTCGGAAGGGGCGGGTCAGCGTGAAGGATGGTGGGGCGCACGTATCAGCACTGGCTACTGGATGACGAAGCTGGAGAAATGGGCCGCGAACACGCTTTGGCGAAATTCTGGCGAGATGTATTTGCGGGCAATTTCCACGATCTGACTTGCCAGCGCTTGCTTGCCTTTCAGGCTAAGCAGATCGCTCGCGGTTTTTGAAGTCAGCAGCAACAGCACTTCACTGCGCACGATCGGCAGCACGGCGCCAAGTGCGGCGCTGGCCTTGGCATCGCCAAGTTCGATGATGATGGCGATCTGCGCGAAGCGGTCGCGATCAAGCTCGGCCAGGTTGGCGGTGAAGGTCTCCAAAGATGTAAAGACATGCTTCCCCGAATTTGCAGGAGCCATAGGCGCGGCTGCCGATGCGTCGGGGGTGTCTTCTTGCTTATCGCCGGAGGGCGTGTAGGCGTAAGTGCCGAAGTTCGCCAGTTGCTTGTTGTGGATCAACAGCATAGCCGCCATGCCCGCAATGATGACGAGCAGCGCGAGTGAAGCTAGGACGATGAACAGTGTCTTGCTACGTTTGACGGGGACAATGGCCTCGGCCATGAACGGCAACTCCGAATCTAAGGGTGTGGACATCACACCCCGAGCGTGGATTATCAGAGATAGCTCAGAGTGCAATCGCTGGAACAGGGAAGGAAAGTCATGGCTATCCCAGCGATGGCGCTTCAGGCATACAGGTCGACCATGCCTCTGCCGGCCTGGGCGACAGGTATGGCGGGTGTGTGCCCAGCGCTTCCGTCGCTGTCAATCGAGCTGCCATCTATACCCCTGGTCAGGGTTGAGCGAGCTGTGTGGATGCGCTCTTCGTGCTGATCTTGCGAGAGGAAGCCGCTTTGTTGTTCGCTGCCTACCGAGGCCTGTTCCAGGCTGAAACCGCTTTCTGCCATGGCTGATTTGAGTCCCGCCAGTGACTGTTCGAGGGCGTGGCGAGTTTGCTCATGATTGCTGGCGAACACCACACTCGCCATTTCGCCATCAATGCGCAGATGGACCGTGATCGGCCCCATGGACTCAGGGTCTACGCGGATATGCGCCGTTTGGATGCCCTTGGCCGCCATCCATCGCAAAGCTTCATCCATTCTGCCCTGTAGAGCTTGCCCATGCAGCGAAGCCGAAGCACCTGGGGCAATAACGATATCTGTTCTATGCGATGTACTGTTGGCCCCCTGCAGCCCGACCAAGGGGAGAGGCTGCACCTCGTCCTGTTCAGCCGGTGCTTCAGCTTGTTCGAAGCTGACCGGTGGCGGAGTTTGTGTATGAGCTATTGCACTTGCCAAGGGAAGTACTGGCGCTGCGATGCGAGTCGGCGCTTCTGTGGCGGCGAACTCCTTGCCCTGTTGTGTGTTTGCCGTTGTGGGGCCGGTAAAAATGGAGTCGCTGCGAGCGCTTACGCCATCGGCCGCAGTCCTTTGCGGGACGATACCTAGTGAACGGCTGTCGCCTGCTTGCATGGTGCCGGCCAACTCCAAGCTTGTTTCAGCAGCAAAGTCGCTTTCGGATTCTTCCCCTGCCTCGATGGAAGGGGAGTCCTCGCCGTCAAAGCCTGGGGCGGTGGCCGCGGCGGGTTGAACATAGGCCAGCCATTGACTGAGCCAGGGTGCGTCGGTACGTAGCTGCTCAGGGTCTTTGGGTAAAGCCTCCGTCGATTTGGCTTCGCGAGCTGACGGCGAGTGGTCGTTAGCGGATGGGGAGAGCGAGTTCTCCGCTTGCTCAAGTGCGGCATCGAAGTTTTCATTGCGTTCGTTCGGAGCGGGCGCGCTAGGTGTGAACAGCAAAGAACTGTATGAACTGGGTGAAACAGGCTGGCTCATCGTGCGAACCCCGACTGAGAGCCGAAGCTGCGGCGGTTGGCGAATTCATCAATCTGCTTTTGCACGCGCTTGGCCTCGGCTGAGGTTTTGCGCTGTGCGTCGCGCTGGGCCAGTATCTCCAGCGACTTGAACTTGCGCTCTTCGATGAAGAAGGCGTTGCGCACCGTGTTCATATGGTTTGCACACCGTTGGACTTCGCTCGTTTGCTGCTCGACCGCGTCAGACAACTGCTGAATGAAGCGGGTGTAGTTGCCGACACGAGTTCCATCTATGCCTGCGCCTGCCTGGCTGCGCATACGCGTTTCGTAGTCCGCTCGATAGCTTTGAATTAGCACTAGCCGTTCGCGTGCGTGAGAGTGTGCGGCGGCGGCTTGAGCGAACTCCTGGGCAGCGAGGCTTTTGCGGGCTTCGGCAAGTTCAATCAAGGTTTGCAAGGTAGAGATAGACGTCATGGTGTTGCTTCTTTAACGAGACTGCATCAGGCCGGCGCGCCGAATTGTTCAGCGATCTGGGCCAGCAGCGCGCTACTTTCCGGATAGGGGGCCTGTGCCTGCATGTCCTGCTGCAGGAACTGGCTGATGATGCCGTGTGCGGCAATGGCTTGGTCGAGTTCGAAATCAGTGCCTGGTATATAGGCGCCGACCTGGATCAAATCGCGTGAGCGCTGGTAGCGTGAAAAGAGTTTTTTCAGAGTGCGGGCATGCTGTTGTTGTTGCGGGGCGACGATGTTGTGCATGGCGCGAGAGATGGATTGTTCGATATCGATCGCAGGGTAGTGGCCGGTGTCGGCCAGTTCGCGGTTCAGTACGATATGCCCATCGAGGATGGCGCGCGCGGAGTCCGCGATCGGATCCTGTTGGTCATCACCTTCGGTCAATACCGTATAAAAAGCCGTGATGGAGCCATTGCCGTTGGTGCCATTGCCGGCGCGCTCAACCAGCGCGGGTAATTTTGCAAAGACCGATGGAGGGTAACCTTTGGTGGCAGGAGGCTCGCCAATCGCTAGAGCGATTTCCCGCTGAGCCATTGCATACCGGGTCAGTGAGTCCATGATCAATAAGACGTTTTTTCCTTGATCGCGGAAGTGCTCGGCCAGGACTGTGGCGTAGGCCGCTCCTTGTAGACGCATTAACGGTGCGGCGTCCGCAGGCGCAGCCACCACGACCGAGCGGGCCAAGCCTTCAGGACCAAGGATTTGATCGATGAACTCTTTGACCTCACGGCCTCGTTCACCGATCAGGCCGACCACGGTGATTTCGGCCTCGGTGTAGCGCGCCATCATTCCCAGAAGCACGCTTTTCCCTACCCCCGAGCCGGCAAATAAACCCATGCGCTGACCGCGCCCTACCGTCAACATCGCATTGATCGCCCGTACACCGACGTCGAGCGGGCGATCGATAGGGTGGCGTTCGATCGGATTGATAGGGCGTGCTGCCAGTGGTGCGCGCTGCGCGGTAGAAATCGGCCCCAGCCGGTCCAGAGGGCGTCCTGCACCGTCGACCACCCGGCCAAGCAGTGCTTCGCCAACTGGAAGGTGCTTGGTGATTTCGTCCGAAGAATGGAGGGGCGCTTGGTCGCTCGGCAAAGCATCGGGCCGATACTGCGGTGCCATCTGGTCGACTACCAGCGGTGTCACTAGCGCTCCGGCCGTCAGCCCATGCACTTCGCTTGAAGGCATCAAGAACATGCGATCACCGTTAAACCCAACCACTTCCGCTTCCGCCGCTTGGGCATTGCCTTGGGCGATCAGGCAGGTGCTTCCCACCGCTAGTTTCAAGCCGACCGCTTCCATGACTAATCCCGCAACCCGGGTCAATCGGCCGTGAGCGGCTACCGGAGACGCGGTTTGGACGCGGTTCGAGCATCCGGATAAAAATGCGGCCAGGCGGTCTACGGCTTTATCCACGAGAGCTGTCCCAGGCCGAGTTTGAACCTAGCGTGGCAACCGTGCGTAGCCATCGTGTCTGAAGCGTAGCGTCAAGCTCGGATTGCAAGGTGGAAATCCGACAGCCGCCAGGCTCGATGTCTTCTTCCTCGACGATTTTCCACTGACCTAGCTCCAGCTCGTCGCCCAAGTGTGCGCGCACCAGTTGTACGTCTGAGGGATGTAGACGCAGCTGTTTGTTGGCTTCTCCGCCGGTTAACTGTTTGAAGGCATCACGCACTACAGCCAGTATTACGTTGTTGTCGGTGTTAAGTTCGCGCCGAACGACCTGGCGGGCAACTTCCAGTGCCAAGTTCAACAGTTGCGGGGCGAGCTCGGCCTCAAAGCGTGTGAACACATTGGAGCTAGCTTCGATAAGCGCATGCCAACGCTCGGCCTCGCGCCGCGCGGCTGCTCCGCCTTGGTCATAGCCAGCGGCATAGCCTTCGTCAAACGCGCCCGCTTTGATCCGTTCCACTTCGGCTGGGTCAAGCAGGGGATCCGGTTCGATGGGCGAGCTCGCCGCCCCGGACGATGCCTGCTCGGCCTGGACCGCTACTTGTGCCGCGGCAAGCTGTCGCGCATCGTCTTGTTGCGTTTTCAGCAGCGCAGCCTGGATTGCGCTTTTTTCCGCTTCGCTTTGGGGCCGGCGTCTAGCGGTGAGTTGTTGATCGGGGTTGAACGTTTCGAGTTGCCAGAGCGGCAGATGGCGAGCCCGGTCAGCGCACAGGATTTGGCCGGTGACGAGCTGGGTTTCGTCAGACATACTGTTCTTCGCCCATGCCATTGATGGCCAGGTCTCCCGTCTCGGTCAGGCGGCGAGCGATTTTCAGTATTTCCTTTTGTTGGGCTTCGACATCCGATATTTTGACCGGGCCACGTACTTCGAGATCTTCGCGCAATTGTTGGGCGGCTCGTGCCGGCATGCAGCGCAGGACCTTGTTGCGTAGTTCGATGCCTGCGCCCTTGAGCGCCACGATGAGGGAGTCGGAGGCGACTTCGCGCAGCAGTAGTTGCATGCCTCGGTCGTCGGCGTCGATCAGGTTGTCGAAGGTGAACATCTCGTCGATGATGCGCTGCGCCAGTTCGCTGTCCACTTGTTTGACTGCTGACAGGATGATGCTTTCGGATGATGCGCCGACGTAGTTCAGGATTTCGGCGGCGGTCTTGACGCCGCCAAGCTTGCGGCGCTTGATCTGTTCATTACCAGAGAGCATCTTCAAGAGCACGTCATTGAGTTCGCGCAGCGCGGCCGGCTGGATGCCGTCCAGGGTCGCAATGCGCAATAGCACGTCGGAGCGTATCCGTTCGCCGAACTGATTCAATACGCTTGCCGACTGGTCAGCCTCGAGGTGAACCAGAATGGAGGCGATGATCTGCGGATGTTCATGACGGATCAGTTCCGCAATGCTGGTCGAATCCATCCATTTGAGGCTTTCTATGCCGGAGGTATCGCCGGTGTGAAGAATGCGGTCGAGCAGGAATCCTGCCTTGTCTGCGCCCAGCGCTTTGGTCAGGACACTGCGCAAATAGGCGTCGGAGTCGGCGCCTAAACCGGTATGCGTGCTGATGTCGGCCTGGAAGCGGCTGATGACGGCAGTCATATCGTCTCGGGCGATGCCTTGCATGCCGGCCATGGCGCTGCCGAGTTTCTGGACTTCACGAGGAGACAAGTACTTGAGGACTTCCGCGGCTTCTTCCTCGCCTATGGACAAGAGCAGAATGGCTCCATCGCTGATGCCTTGTTCGATAGAAGGTGCGGACGAAATCATGAATTCGATATGGTCAGGAAGCAGGGGTGGGGGCGTCGTTGACCCACTGGCGTACGACATTGGCGACGATTTGCGGATTTTCGCGAGCAAACTGGCGAACCTGCTCAAGCGGATCTGCGGATGGCGCTTCGGCGGCTGTTTGGGTGTTAGCTGTTTCGCTCAGTGCGGCCACCGTCAGTGGATCGACTTGCGGAATCGGGGGGGGGGCTTTGAGTTGCCGAATGGCCGGCCGGATCACGCCGATGATGAGGTAAAGCACGCCTAAGGCGAGGATCAGTGCGACGCCGATTTCCCGCGTGAGAGAAAGGAACTCAGCTTGTTGCCAGAACGCGAGTTCGCTGCTTTTTTCGCTGGCTGGGTCAGTGAAGGGAATGTTGATGACTGATATTGAGTCTCGCCTATTGGTATCCAGACCAACAGCCTCGCTGACCAGTGATTTGATCTGGGCCATTTCCTCGTCGCTGAGCGGTGTTGCCACGGTTTCGCCCTTGACGACGCTGACGCGGTGGTTGACAACGACCGCGGCCGACAGCCGCTTGATGCGACCAACCGGTTCGCGCACATACCGTATTGTCTTGTCGAGCTCGTAGTTGGTGGTGTCGGCACGTCGCAGGTTTTGCGCCGATTGACTGGTTTGCGCAGCGGCGGGTGGGTTCGTTGCCGCATTGCCGGTAATAGGGGCGGTTGCGACACCTGGCGGGGTGTTGCTGAGCGCGCCAGGCACGCCGCCAGCGGTCAGCGCGGCTGGTTCATGGGACTCTGAGCTTTGCCGGCTGCGTATAGCAGTTTGTTGTGGAGTGCTGTTGGGTTTGTAGATTTCGTCGGTTTGTTCCTGCCGGCTGAAATCGAGATCAATCGCCACCTGCGCCCGCAGGTTCTGCGGTCCGACAATCGGAGAAATCAAATCGGAAATGCGTCGTGTGTATTGCAGTTCGAGTGCATGCAGATATTCGAGCTGGCTGGCGTCCAGTCCGGTTGCGCTGGTATCCGAGGCCGACAGCAGCGCGCCGGTCTGATCGACGACGCTGATGTTGCTGGCAGCCAGCTCCGGAACTGATGACGAAACCAGATGCACGATACCTGCAACCTGGCCGCGGTCGAGCACCCGGCCAGGATGCATCTGCACCAGGACCGAGGCGCTAGGCCGGTTCTGTTCACGAACGAAAATGCTGGGTTTGGGAATGGCAAGATGAACCCGGGCGGAGTTGACCGCGCCCAGGCTTTGAATGGAGCGGGATAACTCGCCCTCAAGGGCGCGCTGATAGTTGACCTGTTCCTGGAACTGCGTAAGTCCAAGGCGATTGTTGTCCATGAGCTCGAAACCGACATTGCCTGCGCGCGGTAACCCTTGCGAAGCCAGGCGTAGCCTTACTTCATGAACCTGGTCAGGAGGAACCAGGATGACGGCGCCGCCACTCTCGATGCGATAGGGGATCTTCTGTTGCTGCAGGGCGGCCACGATGGTGCCGCCGTCCTGGTCGGCCAAACCGCTGAAAAGCACCCGATAGTCGGGCTTATGGGTCCAGAGCAAGGTTGAAACGAGGACGGCGACCAAGGCCGGGATTCCTATCAGCAGAGCTAGCCGATGCCTGGTGGACAGCCTGTCGAAAGCTTGTTTCAACATCTGCGCCCGCGATGGGGCGGGCTCGGTCTGATTCTGCGCGTTGTCGGCCATGAAGGAGGGTGTGGTTTCCAAATACCAGGAGCGGTCGCATGCGCGACCCATTTCTGAGAGCTGCTATTATTTGTTGCAATGTGTCACACCCAAATGAGGAATAGACCGTGTTTAGCCCTGTATTTCCTGCCTTGCGGGAAAAGGGCGGCATTTATCATTGGCCACATTGAGCATTTCGGGGCAGGCGGATGGATCGTATTCAGAATGTGTTGGCGGCTAGCGCGGGTGCTACAGGTGCTCAATCTCCGGGGATGACGCGCGCAACTCAGATGCTGTCGCAGCCGCATGCCTTGCCAGGGCAGCCAGGCACGGCAACCAGTCCTGCCTTTTCCAACATCCTGACTGAAGCTATCCAGAGCGTGCATCAGGCGCAAAGCCAGGCAGGCGTCTTGCAGAAAGCTTATCAGCAGGGCAATTCCGAGGTCAGCCTGGAGCACACCATGATCGCCATGAATAAGGCGAGCTTGTCGTTTCAGATGTTGGCGCAAGCACGTAACCGGGTGGTCGCGGCTTATAACGAAGTCATGAATATGCCGGTCTGACTCAGGCGTCGGCGATTCGGTTTTTTGCTATTCAGGGCTGCCGCCGCTGCGCGGCTTGTTCGTCCTGTTTGTATACCCAGGCTAATACTTCAGCGACTGCCACGTACAAAGACGGCGGGATGCGTGCGTCCAGGTCCACCTTCATCAGCAGGTCGATGAGTTCGCGCGAGCTATGGACGAAAACCCCCGCATCGCGGGCGCGTTTCAATATTTCCTCGGCAATGATGCCACTTCCCTTGGCCACCACCACAGGTGTCTTGCGTTCTTTCTCGTAACGTAGCGCCACAGCAAGATTGCGTCGCGGATCGTTGTTCTCGGGCCCATCGTCGTCTTGTGCCGAGCCAGCGGAAACGGGAGGTTTGCTTGGCGGTGTCATGAACGGGCGGGTGAACGAGAGTTCGTGGCGATGGAGAGTTCGGACATCTGCAGGCCCTGGCTGTCGAGCGCTTGTTGGAGCTCGAAGCCGCTGGAAGAAAG
The DNA here is from genome assembly GCA_040391825.1 of Pigmentiphaga sp. GTDB lineage: Bacteria > Pseudomonadota > Gammaproteobacteria > Burkholderiales > Burkholderiaceae_B > Pigmentiphaga. Next base: position 49,201 of record JBEBXA010000007.1, on the reverse strand, counting down.
TTGAGTTTGCAGGTCACGCAACTGCTGGCCGCGTACGGTTTTCGTATCGGGTCGTACGATGATTCGTGTCTGGGTGCCGTTCAGAGCGACTTCAACTGCCATCTTGCCCAAATGAGGCGCGTCCATTTCGATTCTCACTCGCCAAGAGTGGGGCAGGTCTGCGTCATGCGAGCCACTATTATCAGGTTCGATTTCAAGGGTGAAGGATTGGTCGGCCCAAAAGCCCTGAAGCGCCAGGCGGCTGCTTTCCAGCAAGGCAATCTGATCTTGAACCAGGGGGCGCACATCGGAGGGGATTGCCCCCAGCGCAGCCTGCAGGCCGCGCGTGGCATTTTGTTCTGGCGATGAAAGGGGTGTTGCTGCCGTCATCGTTGGCTTTTCCGGGGTGTCGCTCTTGCTGGGTACCCCGGGTGACAACGCCGCTTGAGGCTCTGCGCGTAGTGCTTCAATCGAGCGCCGGCCCTCGCGCCATTGCTGAAGATGGGATTCGTAGAATAGCCCCGATTGCTCGACCGCCTGCTGTATGCGCTGGGCGGCAATGCCGGTGTCGGTGCTTGCATCTATGCGCAGAGGGGCAAGTGCGACCTTGCGCCGAATGCTATCCGCTTGCGCCGCCAAGGCGGATAGCAGGCGGGCGGACCCGCTTAGCCGCACCCGGGCATCGCCAGAGTCGATGTGTAGTGCCGCAGGTGCGGGCATGGGCGTTGGCGAGATACCCCGGACATTGCGCACCGCTTGAGCCTGCTCGGCCGGTTTAGTCGTTGAATGCGCCGAGTCGGTGCTTGAACCGCTGCTGCCATCACGTCCCCCCAGTGGCCCAACACCTTTGCCCAAACCTTCGCTCTGAAGGAATGTGCGCTCGTCCAGCAGACGAAGAATGACGTTGCTGCCGGCGCTGAGTGCTTGGCGTGTATTGACCAGATAGGATTTTCCGCCAATGTCTACCAAGGCTTCGGAGTCGCTATTGGCCTGTAGCACGACGGCTCTCACCAAGCCATTGGGCAGAGATGCCGCGGGTGGGGCAGGGCTTGCGGCTCTGGCTCCTGAGGCGGCAGAGCCTGAAGTGTTCAGTAATCTGGCCAGGATGGCTTCGCGCGCGTCTTCGCGGTACCGTTCCCAGTTCTGTACCGGCGAGACCGCACTGATCGCGCGGGTCTGGCGAGTGTCTGCTACCAAACCGACCTCCAAGAGCCCGTAGTCACCAGTTTGTATTGTGCCTGCTGTGGGGATTAGCGAAAGCTATGGGCTGCGAAGCGCTGGGCTGGCCGCAGAATGTGTTCGAGTTCCTTCAGCCGGGGCTGTGCGAGATCGCGTATTGCGGCATCGTCGGCAAGAACCCTGCGTATCAGGTCCATGCATAGTTGACGCTCTTGGTCGGTAGCCGGTGGCGCAGGGTGTTTGCGCAAACTGTCGATAAGTTGCGAGCAGGCTTGTTCGCCGGTTCGTACGGCGTCCCAGTCCCCACTCTGGGCGGCTAGCAGCATGGCGCGGCTCAGTTCTGCAAAGCGGGAGTATCGCACAACGGGGCTTTCGTCCAGCTTGCGTTCAAGAGGAGCGGATTGCGCAGGAATGGATGCGGTTGCAAGGGCTGCAGGCATGGCAAGGTTCCGGAAGTTTGGTCAGGCTGCAATCGTCGAGCCGGGAGCAATCGCAGCCCAGGCTTCACGTAGTTCGCCCAACAAGTGAGCTACTTCTTCGACGGGGGCTGGGTCATTTTCCATGTTGGCATGCAGAGTGCGCCTGCACATGTAGTCATAGAGGGAATCGAGTTGCGCCGCGATGTTCGCACCTGTCTTGTGATCCAGGCTGGCGCGTAGCCCTTCATCAATGATACGGGTGGCGCGCGATAGAGCCTGAGTTTTGCCCGCGGTGTCTTGTGCTTGCATACAGCCCTGGGCACGACGCAGCGACTCCAGCGCGCCGTCATACAGCATCAATATCAGAGTGTGCGGCGAAGAGGTCGAGACACCTGTTTCCACACCTATGCTGGTGTAGGCTCGCGCGCCATATGTTCCAAATCCCGACACGACTTTCTCCTGGTAAGCCGTATCCGGAGCTCCGGTCGGCGAGTATGCCTTTCCGTTAACGGCTGCAATCTAGTGGTCTAAAGCTGAAATAGAGCGGGAAATGTCTTCCGTTTCAATGGGATGAAGAGCGAACAAGGCCCCGGTTTGCGTAAAGAGAGCCTTCGATTTACATCGCCATTACTTCGAACGCAGGTTTGCCAATGCATCGAGTTGTTGAGTCAGGAAGGCTGAGGTGCTGTTCAGCCCGCTCAGCAGAGTGTCCAGGGTCGTGAACTGTTGGCGGTATCGGGCTTCGATCTGAGTCAGGCGGTTGGCCAACTGCTTTTGCTGGTCTTGCAGTTGTTTGCTTGTGGTGTTCAGGCCATCTACACGAGCGTCGATGGCGCCGTCATCATTGATGAGCCTGTCCAGTTGCGCGCTGAAACGCTCGGTAATGCCTATGCTGCCTACGCCGAAAGGTTCAGTATCGAACAGTTTGGCGATGGAGGCGGCATTGCTGGTCATGGCTTTGTCGAAGCGATCAGTGTCGAGTAACAGCGAACCATCGGCCTGGAAACTGATGCCTATCGAAGATAGGGAGGTATATGCGCCGCTTGCACCTTGGACCGGAGTGAACACTTCGGACCGGATCCGAGCCAGCACGTCACGGATCAGGCTGTCGCCAGCCAGCGGACCCGTGCTACCTGCCTCGCCCAATACCGTACTGGGTGTGTTGAGCGACAAAGCATTGGCTTGGCTAAGGAAGCCGTTGAAAGCGGTGACTAGACTCTGCGCGGCGGCGCGAGCGGCGGAGGGATTGTTGCTGACTGAAATCCGGCTTGTGCCAAGCTTTGTGAGCGTAAGGGTGACGCCTTCGATGGCGTCTTCAACCATGTTGCTGCTATGAGTAATCGATAGGCCATCCACAGTGAACTCGGCATCGCCTGCGGTTTGTAAGCGGCTGGTGCTTGTGGCTGGATTGGTCGAGTCATAAGCGGGGGAGCTGGCGGGGTTGTAGTCGAAGAACGACATAGGTATGCCGATGCCATCAGGTGCTTCGGTGGATGTGATGCTGAAGGTCTGGTCTGCGCCGGTTTTCACGGCGGTAAAGACTAGCCTCGTGCCCGAGCCGTCGTTGACGAGTGTCGCGGTGACGCCAGCGTCCGCCTTGTTAATCGCCTCGCGCATACCTTCAAGCGTGCCATTGCCTGCATGGATGGTGATGGTCTTGGCCTCGCTGTCGTTGGCCACGAAGCTACCGTTGTCCACCTTGCCGAATGTAAAGGTAAGCGTACCTGCGGCGATCGCAGATCCTGCATCGGGCAAGGCGGCGCTTACGGCTTTTTCAGCTAGCGCCAGCGTCTTTACTTCCAGTGCATACGATGCTTTCAGTGCGGCATTGGTAGCGGACAGCGTGGCGACCGAACTGTCGCTGCTGGCTCCGCTGGCGCCGTTGAACTTGGTGCTGGTCAAACTTTTGACGGCGTCGAGCAGGCTGGACAAAGAACTGCGTAGCTGTCCATAGGCCGAGACTTTGTTCTGGACGCCGGCTTCCTGGCGTTGCAGCTTGGCCAAAGGGATTTTTTCGGCCGCCATCAAATTGCTCAAAAGTGTGCCCAGTTCTAGTCCTGAACCGATGCCAAGTGCGGATCCTACGCTTGCCAAGGTGTGCTCCTTTCAGAGTGCAATAGGGGGCGGGCTAGGCCTTGCCGGTCAATAGCAGGCCCTTGAGCTGGTCGAGTGATCGGCTCAAGGCCAAAGCTTCTTCCGAGGGAATTTGGCGTATGACATTTTGTGTCGCGCCATCGATTATCTTGACGATGACTTTACCGCTGTCATCGTCGATGCTGAAGGTGAGGTTGTGCGCCGCCATCGGAATGAACTGGTTGAAGCTATCGACCGCAGCCTGGAGCTCTTCGATTTCAGGTACTTGCGAGGTAATGGCCAGGGAAGGATCGAGGGTCGTCTCGTTGCCGCGTGGTGAGGTTTGTGCAATACCCGTCGCGTTGGCAAGTGCGCTACTGCGGATGTCGGCTGCGTAGCCGGTGACGGCAATGCTCATGTGGGCTCCGGTTCGGGATGGCGGAAAGATGGGCGATAGGAGCCCGTTTAATCTTTTATCGGAAAGTAGAGAGAAAACTTGAGTCGAATCCGAAGGAAATGAACGCGGTCATGGCCAGCACAAAAATGCCCTTAACGCTTGGTACTACGCACCGGCGCTTCCCCCGAGCGGGGTTTCTTACCTTGAGAACGGCCAGGTGATAAAAAATGCCCTAGCGCTTGGCGCGGCGGGCTGGTGCAGCTCTAAATTGGGGGTTTTTTGCTTTGAGAGCTCCAACAGAAAAAAGACCTGGCGTCTTGAATCGTTTCGCGAATTTAGATTTTGCTACCTAATTCGGGAGGATCGGTTCAAGCCACTCAGGTCTTCTTTCAGGCCGGCGCTAGTGAGCCAGCCGGTCAAGCTGCCAGGAAAACTTCAGTTTAGCCGCGCAGTAGCGACAAAACGTTGTTCGGCAGGGAGTTGGCTTGCGCCAGCATGGCGGTACCGGCTTGTTGCAGGATCTGGCCGCGGGTAAGGGAGGCGGTTTCTGCAGCGAAGTCGGTGTCCATGATGCGGCTGCGCGACGCGGCCAAGTTTTCCGATGTGGTTTGCAGGCTGGAAACCACAGAGCCAAAGCGGTTCTGAATGGCACCCAAGTCAGCTCGTGTTGAGCTGATGGTGGTCAGGGCCGCATCGAGCGAGGCCAGGGCCGAGTCGGCGCCCAGGTCGGTGGAGATGTCGATGGCATTGAGAGCGCTGCCGGTAGCCGTGATAGCCGAGGCAAGGGTGAAAGCGCCGGTGCTGGAAATGGAGCCGGTGACATCGCTCGCGGCGCGGTAGCTGATGTTTAGCGAGGCGCCATCGGTGCCTGCGGCCAGCCCGAAGTCGGCAATAGTGGTTGCGGTTGCGGTGCCTGCGGAGAAGCCTCCTACCGTGATGTTGCGGCCGTCAGCGGCTTCCAGGGCAACGCCGGTGCCAGTGTCTACAGCCCGAACGCCAGTGGTTGACGATTGTGCGTTGATGGCTTCAACGGCATTGCTGCGGTTGGTGGTGGCGTTGGACGTGGCGCCGATGGTGATGGTTAGGCCGTTGATCTCGAGAGTCGAATTGCCCGCGGCGCTCGTGGAGACGGTTTGTGTTGCCGCATCTACCTTGGTGGCATTGGCCGTGACGCTCAGGCCGGAAATGCCGGCCTGGTTCAAGCCGTTGGCAATCGCCTTGGCGTCGTTGGCGATGAGGCCCAAGTCGACCGTGCCGGCGGAACCGAAGGTGAACGTTTGGGCTGCCGGAGTATCGCTGGCAGTGCCGATGCTGACGTTGGTGCCGACATAGCCGTTGAACTGACCCAGCGACGATGCCTTGGCGTTGGTGATTCCGTCGATGGTGATGGTTTGGCCCTGATTGGCGCCGACCTGAAATACCTGGCTGCTGAAAGTGCCGTCCAGCAGTTTGGTGCCGTTGAATTCGGTGTCTTTGGCTACGCGGTCGATTTCGGCGGTGAGTTGGGTCACTTCCTTTTGCAGTGCCGCTCGGTCATCGGCCGAGTTGGTGGCATTGCGCGATTGCACGGCCAGTTCGCGGATGCGTTGCAGGTTGTTGCCGATCTGGGTCAGCGCGCCTTCAGCGGTCTGGGCCAGCGAAATGCCGTCGTTGGCATTGCGCACAGCTTGGTTCAAACCGTTGATCTGCGTGGTCATGCGTTCGGAAATCGCCAGTCCGGCGGCATCGTCCTTGGCACTGTTGATGCGCAGGCCCGTAGAAAGACGCTGCAAGGAGGTATTGACCGCGTTTTGCGATGTATTCAGATTGCGCTGCGCGTTGAGCGAGGCAATGTTGGTATTGATGACTTGCGCCATGACGTATCTCCCTGAGGGTGGGTCATTTCGTTCAGTTTCGAACCCGATGGGGCCCGTTAAATGCATTCGCCACTGGATTGCTCCACTTGCGAGTTGCCCGTGGGCCGGGGTATTTGCGGAACGGGCGGGTTTGTTTTCGCCTGTACCGCAAGTACCGCGCTGCGCGATGCTTGCGTGGCCGTGATAAGGCAATTAACGGGGAGGGAGTTTGAAACTTTAGGCGTGGTGCCAGGGGAATTGGAAAAAAATAGCGCTAAAGTTTTCCGCCTATGGACCGACCGTGATCAGAAAGTCGGCTCAAGCGTGAAGTAGAAGGTTGCACCTTGGTCGGGAGCGCTCTCGGCCCAGATTTGCCCGCCATGGCGGCTGATGATGCGCTTGACAGTGGCCAGGCCTATGCCTACGCCGGGGAAGTCCTGGCTGCGGTGAAAACGTTGAAATGCGCCGAATAGGCGACCGGCGTTGGCCGCGTCAAAGCCGGCGCCGTTGTCTCGTACGAAATAGACGGTGTAGTCGTTGCGCGCAAAATGGCCGAACTGGATGCGGGGGTGGCTGCGTTTGCGCGTGAATTTCCAGGCATTGCTCAGCAGGTTTGCCAGCACTATGTAAAGCAGGCCGCCGTCACATTGGGCATTAACGGGCGGGGGGAGATCCAGCTCGACGGCGTGGCTGGGGTCTTCGGAGCGCAATACATTACAGGCCTGTTTTGCGATACCCGTCAGCTCCACGCGCGCCTTCACCAACCCTCCTTGGTTGATGCGAGCAAGCTGGAGGAGGTCGCTAATCAAGCCATCCATGCGCTGAGAGCTATCGGTGATTTGCTGCAGGTATTGGCGACCCGGTTCATCTAGCGTGTTGTGATGGTGACTTTCCAGCAGGGCTGCAAACCCCGCGATCTGCCGCAGCGGCGCGCGAAGGTCGTGCGAAACCGAATACGAAAATGCTTCCAGTTCGTCGTTGATGAGGCTGAGCTGGTGAGTGCGGTGCATCACGCGCTTTTCCAGGTCGTTGCGGATCGCCCGGGCGGACTCCTGCTGCTCTATGTGCAAGGTGATGTCTTGCGCATGGCCGGCGATGCCCGTGATCTGCTGATATTCATCGTGCAAGCAGCTTAGGCGGACCTCGAACCAGCGGGGTTCCCCGGCAATTGGCCATATTTGTTCAAAGCGCTTGGGCGCGCACGCTGCCAGGGCTTGCTCGTGCCGTTGGGTAAAGGCTCCAGCCATGGAGGCGGGCATGATTTCATCGATGGTCATGCCCAGGCAGTCCGCCGCTTTATGGCCCACCAATTTGGCAAAAGCTCGTGAAACATGCAGGTATCTCCCTGCAAGGTCGACAATCCAGGTGGCTGCGGGCAGCGAGTCCAGCAGTTCGCGCAATTGTGCGGGGCTAGCTTCGGTGGTTTCAGTGGCCTCGTGGGCTTGGGGGCCAGCAAAATTTGTGTGTAGAATCGTGTTCCACATAATTGTGTGTAATTGAAATAATTGAAACTTTCTGTGTAAGAAAATTTCCTACGGCGCTAGTTTACCTAAGTAGACATAAAAACCATCCTACTTCTAATTCCCAATTCGTAACAAACGTTCAATAATTTACAAATTGATGCGCTGTTTTTGATAGCGAGATTAGAACAGATGTGCTGTTGACCTCTGTATAAGCGCATCGGCACAAGGAGAGGTGATGAATCAAACCTGCGAGGTCGCCGAAGTCGAAATTTCGGCACAGGAGCCGGAGCTTTCTACCATGTCGCGCTTGAGTGAAGAAATTAGGGATGCCAACCTGACCTATCTCATGCTCGCACAGCAGATGTTGCGTACAGACAGGAGTGACGCGCTATACCGCCTCGGCATTTCGAGCGAAGTGGCCGATATCGTTGCTGCGCTGAGCACCGCTCAGTTGCTTAAGATCGCAGCTTCAAACATGTTGTTGGCGCGATTCCGTTTCGATGATTCCTTGATCTGGGGGCTGCTGTCATCCCCGAAGCGTGATGATGCGCCCAAGCGCATTCACGCCGCGATTTTGATGGCGGGGCGTACTGCGGCGGCATCTTGATGTCTTTGTAGATGGGTGAGTTAGGGGTTTTAATGGTACGCGCTAAGAGTTTGTTGTCTGAGGCCAGGCAAATAGACATTGCCTCGGATTTGGTACGTCTGGGGGCGCGCTTGCAAGTGCTGGAAGCGGAAGTGGGGCTCTCCCGCGAGCGTTTGTTGCGCTTGTATCGAGAGATCCAGGGAAAGTCGCCACCCAAAGGCATGTTGCCGTTCTCGACCGATTGGTTCATGACCTGGCAGCCCAACATCCATGCCTCCCTGTTCATGAACATTCATTACCATCAGGTGGGTCTGGACGAGGCCACCGCGGTCGAGGCTCTGGTCAAGTCTTATCGGCTTTATCGCGAGCAGGTGCTGCAGTTCGGCATGCCCGAGGTGTTGTCGGTTACTCGTGCCTGGCGCTTGACGCGATTTTTCGACGCGGGCATGTTGAGCATGACCGCGTGCACCCGTTGCAGCGGGAAATTCGTTACCCACAATTTTGAATTGACCCATCAGTACGTTTGCGGTTTGTGCCATATGCCATCGCGCGCGGGCAAGACCCGCCAGGCAGAGGTCGCCATTCAGTAATGGTTGGGAGTAATGGTGGGGCCGGGCTGTGGATAGCGCGGTCAGCATGCTTGCTTTAAATGAACGTATCTAGCCTCAAGATTTCCGTAAGGCTGCCGAAAACCCGCCTATAGCTTCGCGCGCGGTGTTGCGGAGGGCTTTTTCAGGAGCTCGAGCGGATGCTCGTCATCATCGGTTATTTCATCGTAGGCCTGTCGGTGCTGGGCGGATATGCCATGCATGGCGGTTCGCTGGCGGCGCTTTTCCAGCCCTTCGAGCTCGTCATCATTGCCGGGGCCGCGCTAGGTGCTTTCGTCTGCGGTAATTCGGGCAAGGTCGTCAAGGCTACGCTCGCTGCGCTGCCTACCACCTTGCATGGTTCGCGCTTTACCAAGCAGCGCTATCTTGATCTACTCGCCCTTCTTTACGAGATCCTGAACCGCGTGCGCCGCGAGGGCTTGATGTCGATCGAGGCCGACGTCGAAGAGCCGGAGAGCAGCCCCTTGTTCCAGAAGTATCCGGTCTTGTTGGCCGATCAGCACCTGGTTGAATTCGTTACGGATTATCTGCGGCTGATGGTAAGCGGCAATTTGAATCCGCTCGAACTGGAAGCCCTTATGGATCAGGAAATCGAGACGCATCACCAAGAGGCTACGGTTCCCTCTTTGGCCATTCAGCGGATTGCGGATGGCTTGCCCGCCTTTGGCATCGTGGCGGCGGTCATGGGGGTAGTCAATGTCATGGGCTCGGTAGGCGAACCACCCGCCGTGCTTGGCGCCAAGATCGGCGCCGCTTTGGTAGGAACCTTTGTCGGCATCTTGTTGGCTTACGGCGTCGTGGGTCCTTTGGCCTCGGTGCTGGAACAGAAAGTCAGTGAAAGCAGCAAGCAGCTCGAGTGCGTCAAGGTGGCCTTGTTGGCCAGCTTGAACGGCTATGCGCCGGCCTTGGCGGTAGAGTTCGGACGCAAGGTGCTGTTCTCGACCGAGCGCCCTACGTTCGCCGAGTTGGAAGACACCGTGCGGGGCAAGTCGGCGGCCTAGGGCCGGGCGACGCGTAAAGAGCCTAAGCGATGACCTCCAGAGACAGCGTCACACCCATCATTGTTCGGCGCTCGCGCAAGATGCGGCATCGGCCGCATCTGGGCGGAATGTGGAAGATCGCCTATGCCGATTTCGTAACGGCGATGATGGCGTTTTTCCTTTTGATGTGGCTGCTTACGACCTCGGCGCAGGCGGATCTGGACGGCATCTCGGAGTATTTTCGTACTCCATTGAAAGTTGCGGTGACTGCGGGTAGCGTGGCGGGCGATCCGGTCAGCGTGCTGACCGGAGGGCAGATGATCATGACGCGTGCGGCGCTTCAGCGTAGCGCCGAATCCGAACTCGAGCAGCGCGACCGCAGGAAGCTGGAAGAGCTCAAGACCCAGCTCGACAGCCTGATCGCGACCCAGTCCACTCTGAGCCAGTTCAAGAACCAGATCCTGCTGGATTTTACCGACGAAGGTTTGCGCATCCAGATTGTCGACGAGAAAAATCGCCCGATGTTTGATTCGGGAAAAACAGTGTTGAAGGATTACAGCCGCACCATTCTGGCCGAACTGGCGCGGGCGCTAAACGGTGTGGAAAACCGGATATCCATTTCAGGACACACCGACGCAGCTCCGTATGCGGGTGGCGACAGCGGTGGCTATAGCAATTGGGAACTCTCCGCGGATCGAGCCAATGCCGCGCGTCGGGAAATGCTGGGCGCCGGCATGCAAGCGGCGAAAGCCTTGCGCGTGGAGGGTTTGTCTGATTCGGTTCCATTCAATCGCACTGACGTGCGCGCCGCTGAAAACCGCCGGATCAGTATCGTAGTGTTGAACAAGCGCAGTGAAGAATATCTCAAGAAGGGTGGGGTTCATGTCGATGTACCAGTTACTCCGGGAACATTGAACGACGCAAACGCACCCTGGCGCGTCTCTGCGTCCATGGTCGCAAACTAAAACAGCTGGGCTGGAACCATCCGGTCGGTATGGAGGAAGTTATGGGTGCCGGTGACAATCGGTTGATGGATATGGTTGACGAGAAGGCGCGTCTCGCGGGCTCCAACAAGATGGAGCTTTTGCTGTTTTCCCTGGGGGGCAGAGAAGTCTTCGGCATCAACGTGTTCAAAGTGCGGGAGGTCTGCGAGACCATACCCATTACCAGGACGCCCAATGTGCCGCATGGCGTTGAGGGCATTATCTCGTTGCGCGGCGCGATTCTTCCAGTGATCGATCTGGCTACGACCATCAATATGCAGGTGGATGTGCCGCGCTCCAAATTGTTGATTACGGAGTTCTCCAGTCACACCCAGGCTTTCCTGGTGGCTGACGTCGATCGTATCGTGCGTATCGATTGGGACAAGGTCAAGTCACCCCAGTCCATGCCATCCAACAATACCTCGTTCATGACCGCGCTGACCGAGCTGCCCGACGGCAAACTGGTATCGATTCTCGATGTCGAGCAGATTCTTGCGTCGGTTATCGGTGAAGACAAAATACCAAACGAAATTCAGCAGGTTGATGCTGCGATCAAGGCCAATGTTTTCTTTGCCGATGATTCGTCCTTGGCTCGCAAGAAAATTGCCGAGGTGCTGGACCGTATGGGTTTGCCGCATCAGCATGCGACCAATGGCGCGGATGCATGGGAAAAGCTCAAGGGTATTGCGGCAAGGGCCGATGCCGAGAAGCTGCCGCTCGAACTGACCTTGGGCCTGATTCTTGTCGATGCTGAAATGCCTGAAATGGACGGCTATGTCTTGACCAGGCATATCAAGGCTGACCCGCGTTTCGCCAGGATCCCTGTCGTCATGCATTCTTCGCTGTCCTCGGTGGCCAACAAGAAGCTTGGCCAGCAGGTGGGCGTAGACGCCTATGTCGCAAAATTTCACCCCTCGGAACTGGCCAGCATGATCGGCGCGCAACTTACTCATATCAAGGCCAGAAAGGGAGAAAATGAAGCCTGACGAATTGAAATTCCTCATCGTCGATGATTTTTCGACGATGCGGCGTATCGTCCGCAATCTGTTGAAAGAGCTGGGCTACAACAATGCCGACGAAGCCGAAGACGGCCAGATCGCCTTGGGCAAGCTGCGCAGTGGTTTGTTCAACTTCGTTGTTAGCGATATCAACATGCCGAATATGAACGGCTTCGAGTTGCTTCGGGAAATTCGCGCAGACGAGAGTCTCAAGAAGTTGCCGGTTTTGTTGGTGACGGCCGAGGCCAAGAAGGAAGACATTGTGCTGGCGGCGCAGATCGGCGCTAACGGATATATCGTCAAGCCCTTCACCAAGGCGACGCTGGAAGACAAAGTGACCAAGATCGTTCAGAAAATGATGGGGAACGTCTGATGGCCCATACTCACGATACGGAAGACCTCGAAGCATTATTCGACCAGATCTCTTCTGAAACGCTCGCTCGTATCGGAGCATCGCCCGCAGTCGATATGCCCGATGCGCAGAGCGCGCCCGTCTCGCCGTCGGGGGAAGAAGATGAGCCCGAAGACCAGGCCGAGTTCTACCAGAGGGTGGGCACATTGACCCGCCAACTGCACGACGCCTTGCGTGAGTTGGGCTATCACCAAAAGGTGGAGCAGGCGGTGAACTCACTGCCCGATACCCGTCAGCGGCTGGATTACATCGCTCGCCTGACGGGCGAAGCAGCGGAAAGGGCCTTGTCCAATGTCGAGCAAGGCCAGGAAATTCAGGACAGGGTGGACCGCGAAAGCCGCCAGCTGGGACAGCGGTGGGACGAACTCTATGCCTGCAAGCTGAGTGTGGATGAGTTCAAGGAGTTGGCCACTGATACTCGCGCCTATCTGCACAGTGCGCAGCGCGATGCCGGGGCGACGCAGGCCCTGTTTACCGACATCATGATGGCTCAGGATTTCCACGACCTGACAGGGCAGGTTATTCAGAAGGTTGTCAAGCTTGCTCAGGACTTCGAGGAAGAGTTGGTCAAGCTGCTGATCGAAAGCACGCCGCCTGAGAAGCGCAATGCCGCACATAGCGAATGGATGAATGGACCGGTTATTGATACCGAGGGCCGTGACGACATCGTTGCCGATCAGGCGCAGGTCGATGACCTGCTGGAAAGTCTGGGTTTTTGAGCGAGAACATTTGTGTCAGCCTTCTCCGACATGCAGGATTTGCTTGCCGACTTCCTGGGCGAGGCCTCCGATCTGCTGGATGACGTCGATATCGGCCTGCTCGAGTTAGAGCAGCGTCCCGACGACATCGGATTGTTGAATCAGGTTTTTCGAGGGTTTCACACCGTAAAAGGCGGTGCCGGCTTTCTGGAGGCAACGCCGCTGGTCGAGCTTTGCCATCGTGGTGAAAATTTGCTGGACCTCCTGCGTAGCGGTGCTCTACGAATTACCCCGGAAATGATGGACGTGATCCTGGCGGCTACCGGCGAAGTGCGTCGCATGTTCGCCGAAATGGAACAAGGATCCATGCCAGAAGCCGCTCCGACCGAGCTGCTGCTTGCGCTTGAGGCCTGCGCCCGAGGGGATGGAGTGGTGGAAGCGGTTCAGCTTGGGAGATCGAATTCTAAGTCTTCGCGGCAAGCCGCTCTGTCCGCGGTGGCCGCTGGAGGGGCTGAGGCGGCGACTGCCGCGTTTCACTCACCCGACTGGCTGGGCTACTATCGCGCCGCCTTCGGTGAGCCGCCTGCGGCGCCAGGGGTGGAAAGTGCGCTTGCGAGCCCATCGCCGCGTCCTTATCGGCCCGATATGTTGGCTCCCGGCGCGGGGTCTCTTGTTGCGAAAGACTCCACGATTCGGGTCGATACGTCGCGCTTTGATCAGATACTGAACCTGTCCGGTGAGATAGGGCTGACCAAGAATAGGCTGAGCTGCCTGAGAGATGCCCTGTTGGCAGGGCAGCGCGACGATGCAACGACTGAAACGCTAGGGGTCGTATTCAGCCAACTGGATACCCTGGTGTCCGATTTGCAATCCGCGGTCATGATGGCGCGTATGCAGCCCGTCGGCCGCGTGTTCCAGAAATACTCAAGGCTGGCGCGCGATCTGGCGAGACAGTTGGAAAAGGATGTCGAGCTCCTTATTACCGGGGGCGAGACCGAAGTCGACAAAACCATTCTTGATGAGTTGAATGATCCTCTTGTCCATCTGATTCGAAATGCCGTGGACCATGGTGTGGAAACCATGGTCGAGCGGCGGTCGGTAGGCAAGCCGGCACGAGGCACTGTCCACCTGTCGGCCCGCCAGACAGGCGACTCCATCGTGATCGAGGTTGCAGACGACGGTCGAGGTATGGATCCGGAGGTGATTCGTCGCAAGGCAATCGAAAAGGGTGTCATCAGCGCCGAAGATGCGGCCTTGTTGGACCATCCGCGTTGCCTGCAATTGATTTTCCTGCCGGGGTTCTCGACCCGCAGCGAAGTCAGCGATGTGTCAGGGCGCGGTGTCGGCATGGATGTCGTCAAGACCAATATAGAGAAGCTCAAGGGGCAGATCGACATCCACTCGGCGCCAGGTATGGGGTCGCGCATTGTCGTGTCGCTGCCACTGACTCTGGCTATCTTGCCGGTGTTGATGCTCAAGCTGGTGGACCAGCCCTACGCCATTCCGCTGTCGGTCGTGCGGGAGATCATTCCCCTGCGCCAGGAAGAAATGCATCAGGTTGGCAGCACGCAAGCCATCACCGTACGCGGCGATGTCTTACCCGTCATCGATCTGGCCCAGTTGCTCGGACGCGAACGTCATGAACCGCCATCATTGGCGGTGGTGCTGGCCTACGGCGAACGCCAGCTGGTGCTGGGCGTGGATGGTTTTATCGGTCAAGACGAGGTCATGATCAAACCACTGGAAGGAATACACCCCAAAGGTGTCGCAGGGGCGACCCTGTCGGGAGATGGAACCTTGGTCCTGGTGCTTGAAATCAAGCAACTGCTTGAGGGGGTTTTCTAGAGGGGTAAGTACGTCATCAGACTGTGCCGTAAACCGGGCAGTCGATAAACCCTGTTTTCCATGCTCTGTTCCGAGCTTTGTGCGGGTGGCCTTGAGCAAATAATGCGAGGCTACCCGTGGAGACTGCTGGGCTCGATCAGCAAGTCAGCGGGAATAGATGTCCAGATTCGCAATCATGTGGATCTGGACATGCGTCTACACCCGGAAAACAGTGGCAGATAACCAGGAAAGCGGCCAGGAAAAAACTCTGGCGCCGTCGCAACGGCGGTTGGACCAAGCGCGTGAAGAAGGGCGGGTGGTACGTTCGCGCGACCTTTCAGGCGCACTGGCGACCTTCGCCTGTGTCTGTGCCTTGGTGATCGCGGGGGCGGGCGTGGCTGAGCAGGGCATGTCCTCGATGAAGTCGTCTTTCGCTGCAGCAGCGCACATGGCGGCCACCAGCCGGGATGAATCCCTGTTGCTGAATAGTCTGAACGACACGATTGCATCGGCGCTTGTCGCGATTTCTCCGATCATGCTTGCCGGCATGGTTGCGGGCGTGCTGGGCTCGATCGGTCTGGGCGGTTTGGTGCTGTCGGCCAAGGCGCTGACGCCGGATTTTGGTCGCATGTCGCCATTGAAAGGCTTCGGGCGTATTTTCTCGCTTACCGGGTTGGGTGAACTGGGCAAAGCCATCTTGAAGGTCTTGGTGCTCGGGGGGGTTGCGGCTTTGCTGGTGTGGAGCGCGGCGGAAAGCTGGCTTTCATTGCTGTTGCCCTCGCAACCCCAAGCATTGATATCGCTCGCAAGCCTATTGTCGAATCATGCTTTGGTGCTGGCCGGTGCCTTGTTTGTCATTGCCGCCGCCGACGTGCCCCTGCAGTGGTGGAATCACCATAAGCAGCTACGAATGACGCTGCAAGAATCCAAACAGGAAAACAAGGAGACCGATGGCGACCCCCAGGTCAAGGGCCGTGTTCGTCAGTTGCAGCGGGAACGTGCCCGTTCGCGGATGATGCAGGCAGTGCCGAAAGCCGATGTTGTGGTGACCAACCCCAGTCGATATGCGGTGGCGCTTAAGTACGATGACAAAAGCATGGGGGCGCCCAGGGTCGTTGCCAAAGGGGTTGATGTTGTCGCCGCCCGTATTCGCGAGCTTGCAAATGAGCACAGCGTAACGGTACTGGAAAGCCCGAAGCTGGCGCGCGCTTTGTACCGGCATGCCGAGATCGATCAAGAAGTGCCGGCAGAGCTTTACCGCGCGGTCGCCCAGATTTTGGCCCATGTCTATCAGTTGCGTGATCACCTGCGTGGCCCCTTGCCGGTATTGAGTCCGGTGGGTGTGCCTGATGGATGGGATCCGTTGGATTCCCATCCGCTTGCACCCAAGAGGCGGGCATGACTGGACGCAGCATAAAGTTCGGGGGGCTGGAATTCCACTCTGCGCAATTGCGCGAACTGGGTATGCCGGTATTCATATTGCTGGTGCTGGGCATGATGTTGCTGCCCTTGCCACCGGTGATGCTGGACTTGCTCTTCAGCTTCAATATCGCGGTGTCCCTATTGGTTTTGCTGGTGTCCACCTATACCAAGAGGCCTCTTGATTTTGCCGCGTTTCCCAGCGTGATCCTGGTCACCACATTATTGCGTCTTTCGTTGAACGTGGCGTCTACGCGGGTCGTGCTGTTGCACGGCCATACCGGTCCGGATGCTGCGGGTAAAGTCATCGAGGCATTTGGCCAGTTTTTGGTCGGCGGAAATTTCGCGGTCGGCGTGGTGGTGTTCCTGGTACTGGTCATTATCAACTTTGTGGTTATCACCAAGGGCGCAGGCCGTATTGCCGAAGTGTCGGCGCGCTTTACCCTGGACGCGATGCCGGGTAAGCAGATGGCCATCGACGCTGACCTTAACGCCGGTCTGGTTGATGAGGCGACTGCTCGCCAGCGGCGATCTGACGTCTCGCGCGAGGCGGATTTCTATGGTGCGATGGATGGCGCATCCAAGTTCGTGCGAGGCGATGCCATCGCCGGCATCCTGATCCTATTCGTCAACATCATCGGCGGTTTGCTGATCGGTGTTGGCCAGCACAATCTAAGCTTTGGCGAGGCAGGCAAGGCCTACGTGCTTTTGTCTATAGGTGATGGCCTGGTGGCGCAGGTGCCGGCCTTGCTGATCTCGATAGCCGCCGGCCTGATCGTTTCCCGCGTGGGTGAGGGTGAAGACATCGGCACTGAAGTTGGCAAGCAACTGTTGGGTGCCCCTCAAGCGATAGGGTTGGCGGCAGCCATCATAGGCTTGTTGGGACTGATTCCGGGCATGCCCAATTTGGCTTTCCTGTTGTTGGCGACAGGAATGGGGGCCATCGCCTGGCATCGTGCCAAGCAGCGCAAACTTCAGGCACGGCAGGCGGCGGCGCCGGTTCTACCTGCGGAGCAGATAGAGTCGCAAGAGGCGAGTTGGGACGATGTTACTCAGGTAGACACGGTCGGGCTTGAGGTCGGGTATCGATTGATTCCACTGGTCGACCGTACCAATGATGGCGACTTGCTGAAGCGAATCAAGGCTTTGCGCAAAAAATTCGCCCAGGACGTCGGCTTTTTGCCGGCTGCGGTTCATATTCGCGATAACCTCGAACTCAGGCCGGGCGGATATCGCATCACACTCAAAGGCGTGACGATAGGCGAGGGGGAAGTCCAGACCGGTGGATTCCTGGCTATCAACCCGGGGCGCGTCACGCGCGAGATCACGGGTACACCTACGCGTGATCCGGCATTCGGCTTGCCTGCGCTGTGGATAGACGCGGCGATGCGAGAACAGGCCCAGGCGGCCGGCTACACCGTAGTGGATATCGGCACTGTTATTGCCACTCATCTGTCGCACCTGCTGCATGCGCACGCTGCGGATTTGCTGGGCCGCACAGAGTTGCAGGCGCTGGTTGAACACTTTGGCCGCTTTACGCCCAAGTTGTTGGACGACTTGGTGCCCAAGCTGATTTCCATGGCCACCCTGCAGCGCATATTGCAATCATTGCTGGATGAGGGCGTGCACGTACGAGATTTCGGCACGATAGTCGAAACGCTGTCCGAGCAGGCCGTGCAGATTCAAGAGCCGGCCGAGCTTACCGGGGCTGTGCGGGTTGCCTTGGGCCGTGCAATTACGCAAGGTGTGTTCGGCGCCAGCGGCGAAGTGGAGGTGCTGGCCCTCGATCCCGAATTGGAACGCATTCTGCAGAACACCAGTGCCAAAGTGGGAGAGCTCGGTCCGATCGAGCCCATGCTGGCGGAGCGTCTTTTGAGTGAAGCCGCCAATGCGGTCGATAAGATGGATGCGCTGGGCAAACCCGCAGCTTTGCTTGTGCCGGATCGCTTGCGCCTGGGGTTGGCGCGCTTGTTCCGGCGGGCTGTGCCCAGAATGAAAGTGCTGGCCCATTCCGAAATTCCCGAGTCGCGCTTGATTCGTGTCGCCATGACTCTGGGCGGCCGTTGATCATGATCGATTCATTGTTTGTTGGAAGCTGAACCATGACGTTTCGCAAATTCGTAGCCGCTACCACTCGCGACTGCCTGCGCATGATGCGCGAAGCGCTAGGGGCCGATGCGATGATTGTGTCGACCCGCCGGACCTCTGGCGGTGTGGAGGTGGTCGGCATTCGTTCCCAGGATATGCCGGGGATGGCGGAAGAGCCCGCTCAGAAGACGACTGCGCCTGAGGAACCGGCTGCCGTGAATCCCCAAACCTCCGGCGACGAAGTTGCGGGCATTACCTTGTGGGATCACATTGAGGATGAGCCCGTGCGTTTGTCGCCGGCCGCGCGGGTGTTGGCGCAGCAGGATGAGCACGACTTAACTGAGACGGTCGAGCCTCAGGATTTGCCCTTGGCCGATTGGCCGCGTATCCAGCCCCAGCAAATACCGCATCTGGTGCGCGCCGAAAACCTCGGATCCGAGCATCGTCACGATGTTGTTGCGCTGTCCTCGGCGCCGCTGCGGCAGACGCCATCCCGATCGGAAGAAAACCTGCGGCGCAGCATGGAGGTAGAAAGCGAACTCGCACCGATGGAATCGGTCTTGCCTACCGTGCAAGGCGTGAGGACGTTCGACGGTGAAGAGCGGGCTGCCTTGGCCAGCCAAGTGTCGGAACCCATCATGAGCGAAATGCGCTCCATGCGTGGATGGCTGGAGCGCCAGATGGACATCATGTCCTGGCGTGACTGTACGCAGCGTGAACCGCAGCGTCGATCGCTTTGGCAACGTCTGATCGACGCCGGATTCACGCCTGAACTGGCGCGTACGGTGGCTGCCCGCCTGCCGCAGGATTATTCGAAAGAGCAGGCCGACCGTTGGCTGGTAGAAGTTCTGGTGCGCAATCTTGCGTGTGTGTCGACGGAGTCCTCGATCGTCGAGCAAGGAGGACGCTATACCATCGTCGGCCCGACCGGGGTAGGCAAGACCACCACTACCGCAAAGATCGCGGCTCACTGTGTTGTCAAATACGGGGCGGCATCGCTGGGTCTGATTTCCACCGACCAGCATCGTATCGGCGCTGTCGACCAGTTGCGTACATTCGCCAAGATATTGGGGGTGGAGGTCTACGTTGCACGAGGAGCCAGCGACCTTGAAGTCTTGTTGGCCAGCATGGCGGACAGGCGCCTGGTACTGATCGACACCGCCGGCGTAAGCCAGCGCGATGAGCAGATGAATCAACATTTGCAAGCGATCACGGTTGAGGGTGTCCAGCGCTTGTTGGTGGTTCCCGCCGGCTCCCATGCAGAGCAAACCGAAGACATCGTGCGCGGGTATAGCGCGGGCGGCTTGGCGGGCATGATCGTTTCCAAGATGGATGAAGCCGTCCGTCTGGGGGGCGCGCTGGACGCGGCAGTTCGGCATCGGATCCCTTTGCATTACATGACTAACGGCCAGCGCGTGCCTGAAGACCTGCATACGGCGAACGCGCGGTTGCTGGTTCACCGCGCGCTGCGGGCGCGCAATGCGCCGGTTTTCGCGCTGGATGCCGAGGAACTCGTGTGGGCGTGTATGGCGTCGCCTGAAATGGCTGGGTCATCGTCGGGCATGTGTGAAGAAGCCGAGGCCGACCCTTCCGGGCGGGTAGAGAGCGTTTGATGTTGACCCTGGAACGTAATGGGTCTTTATTCCATTTTGCCGGTGAGAGAGTCGATGTACACCCGTGAAGGAACGCTTGCGCGTGAAATCAATGTCGAGCAGTACATTCCCTTGGTGCGTCGCTTGGCCCACCATATGGTGGCACGCCTACCGGCCAGCGTACAGGTCGACGACCTGATGCAGGCGGGCATGCTTGGCTTGCTGGATGCGCTTGGGCGCTTCGAGGAAGGCCTGGGAGCCCAGTTTGAAACTTACGCCACGCAGCGTATTCGTGGCGCCATGCTGGATGAATTGCGCCGTAGCGACTGGTTGCCGCGCAGTGTCCGGCAAGTGCAGCGCAAAATCGACAACACGATGCAACTCGCTGAACATAAACAGGGGCGTGCGCCATCCGACATAGAAATGGCCTCCGAGATGGGAGTCGAGTTGAATGTATATCAGCAGATGCTCGCAGACGCCCGGGGCGCCCAATTGTTCTATTACGAAGACATGGATCGGGGCGAGGAAGGCGACAGCTACATGGACCGACACGTTGCGGACCACAGCAGCGATCCCCATCTTCGCCTGAGCGACAGGCGCTTTCGCGAGGCGGTGGTAAGCGGTATTGAGCGGCTCCCCGAGCGTGAAAAACTCGTCATGGGTTTGTATTACAAAGAGGAAATGAACTTCAAGGAGATTGCTGCGGTGCTTGGAGTAACTGAATCGAGAATTTGCCAACTGCACTCGCAAGCCGTGTCGCGGCTGCGGACGCGACTCAAGGATTGGAGCCGGTAGAGTTCTGAGTCTTTGCAGGGCCGCTTGAGGGCCCAAGGCCTACAAGGCTAGCTGGCCGCTGCTGGCGTAGGTCGTGTCGGCACCGCTGGCGCGCGCGAGTGCAGCGAGCCGGGCAACGGCATCGGCAGTGCTGAGTGAAGAGAGTTCGGCGCCCACACTGGACAGGTAGGCGGCAGTTTCGAGACGTTCGGACCAGGCCTTGCGGGTTTGTGGGTCACTTGTGGATAGCAGGGGCAAGACTCCGGGGAGCGCTTGTTGCATCGCCAGGATTTGCTTGCTAAGCGCCAGGGTGGCGTCGTGAATGTGTTCGGTGTCGTTTGTGTGTACGGCATCGTGCAAAACCTGGGCGTAGGCAGTGCCGCGATCCAGCATTTGGGCAAAGGCAGCCAGGGTCATGGGCGGGTATTCAGGTCGCGCGCGAGCGCCAGCAGTTTGTCAGCCACTGTCTCTGCATTTACGGTGAACTCGCCATTCAGGATGGCTTGTTTGATGCGTTCCACGTTGGCGGCATTGACAGGAGCTTCGCCTGCCGACGCTTGGCGCGCCGCGAGCTGCGTCGATAGTTGTGACAACTGCACGGAGCCAGCTCCGGCGCTTGCGGGAGCCGCCGGAAGCTGAGGCCGGTTATCGGGCCCCGTTGCTGAGCGCGAGGCCTTGAGTGGATCTGGGCCTTTGGGCGTGATTTTCACGATGTCATTCCATCTTGTCGCGTCCGGAGAGCGGACAGGGTGCCTGCCTGGACGATAAGGATCTTATCGGCGGGCTTGGATCGAACTTTAGCATTCGTCCCCAGGATTGAGCGCGTGGTGGCTACCAAATGTAAACGGACTGAATCCTGGAGCTCTAGAGCGTGACTTCGATTTCGCGATCGTCGCGCAAGACGCCTGATACGGTGGGTCCCGAATCGAGTTTGACCCTGATCGACTGCCCCGGGCTGGCGGCTTGCATGACCTTGCCGGTGGCCTTGACCGTGAAGCCGGTGCCCAGCAGGGTGACTTGTACCGGATCGCCGGCGCTTAGCCTGGAATGTGATTTGAGCGCGTCGGGCGGGATAGGTTCGCCCGCGCGAAGCGCACGGCCCGCCTTTGCGCCCACGAGTCGTTCCGGGGCCAGGCTCACGCCGCGGGGCCAGGCGGCGATGTCGATCTCGGCCAAGGCCCAGTCGCCGTCTTGCAGTACCGATCCGGCGGTGATCGGGCGTGTCAGGACTGGAACCTGGGCGAGCATCGCTACCTGAGCGGGAACGCGGATTTGCCAGGGTTTGCTAGTGCATCGAAAACCAACATGGATCTTGCCCCACAGACGGGTAGAGGCAGGCAGGAAAGCTTGAGGTGAACAGGGCGCCTGGCTGAGGCGTTGCTGAGCGTTTGGATCGATGTGGACTTCGATGCGAGCGCCCAGTGCCTGGGCGTTGGAGGCGGCACGTTCGCTCAGGAGTTTATGTGCCTGGGCGAGTGGGGTGCCGGGAGCGGCGGCCAGCAAGAGGGGCGAGCACGGCGGACTCAAGATCAGCAGCGCAGTCAGCACGCCAGTGTGCCATTTCATTGTGCGGGGCTCCGCTAGAGCGTCAAAGCGGCAACTCTACCGCTCTTGCTATTCATGCAAGATGAAAACAGCGGTGAAAAAACGGGCTTGTTCGGCGCTTGCCTCTGCCATGAAGTCCGAATAATGGCCATTGCTACGAAAAGGTAGAACAACGCATGCGTGTACCGGAGGTCAAGTGATCAGTCGTATTGGTGATGAGCTTGGATTCAATGCCCAGGCGCTAGAGTTGCGCGCGCAACGTCAGCAGGTGCTTTCAGGCAATCTGGCCAATGTCGAGACTCCCAACTACAAGGCACAGGACTTCGATTTCGGGTCGGCATTGCGGGCGGCCACGGGCACGCCGGAACCTGGGGCCGCGCTGAACCCGGTGCGGCTTGCCACCTCGCACCAACGGCATATTGGTGGCGACGTCGGTGCCGGTGTGCCGCTAGCCTTGAAATACCGCACCCCTACCCAGGCTTCGATAGACGGCAACACGGTGGATCCCGATCTGGAGCGAACCCGGTTTGCCGACAACGCGCTTCGCTATGACGCCGCCATACGCATGCTCAATGGTCAGATCCAGACCTTGCAGCGCGCTATCCAGAACAACTGAACAAAGGAGCCCCATCATGTCCATGAGCCAGGTCTTCGAAATCGCTGGTTCGGCCCTGACCGCCAACAGCCAGCGCTTGAACGCCGTGGCCAGCAACTTGGCCAACGCGCAAAGCGTAAGCGGTCCGGATGGCGAAGTCTACCGCGCACGCAAGGTGGTGTTCGAGTCCTACTTGATGGAAGGCGGGACGCAGGGCGCGAGCGGTGTGCGCGTGCGCGAAGTCGTCAACGATCCCGCGCCGGCCAAGCGTCTCTACGACCCTAACCATCCCATGGCCGATGCCGAGGGTTATATCAGCATGCCCAATGTCGAGGTGGTCGACGAGATGGTCGACATGATCGCGGCTTCACGCGCTTACCAAAGTAACGTCGAGGTCATGAATACGGCTAAGACCTTGATACAGAAAGTACTGACCTTGGGCAGCTAAGGAAATCAATTCCATGTCGACCGTTTCTTCTCTTGGCAATACTTCGGGAAATTCGTCTTTGGCCAGTACCACGGCCCAGGATCTGTCCGAGCGCTTTCTTACGATGCTGACTGCGCAGATGCGTAATCAAGACCCTTTGAATCCGCTGGACAACGCCGAGCTGACCTCTCAGTTGGCGCAGATCAGCACTGTGACGGGAATCAGCCAGCTCAACAATACGATGGAATGGCTGGGGTACAGCATGGCCAGCCTGCAGTCCACGCAGGCCACGTCCCTGATCGGTCGGCAGGTCATGTTGTCCGGAGACGATCTTACTTTGGCAGAGGGCCAGGCCAAAGGCGGCTATATGCTGAGCATTCCGGTACAAAGCGCCGAGTTGGTCGTCAAGAACCCTGACGGATCCGAAGTCCGGCGTATTCCCTTGTCCAAGATCGAGGCCGGCACCCATACCTTCGAGTGGGACGGCAAAGACTCGGCAGGAAAGGATATGGCCGATGGACAGTACAAGTTCGAAGTCCAGGTCAGTGATGGGGCTCAGATCGGGGTTGCTCCTCCCTTGAGTATTTCGCAGATTGCCTCGGTTCGGCCCTATGCGGGCGGAACGGCCATTCTCGATGCCAAGGGCAATGTGGTCAATCTGGCCGACGTTTATCAGGTCTGGTAAGTCGCAATTATCAACCGCACGCAGAATATTTTCGAATCGCAAGACGCCGTGCGTAGTTCGAATTCAACAGGGTCAAGGAATATCCAATGAGCTTCCAGCAGGCTTTGAGCGGACTGAATGCCGCCAGCAAGAATCTCGACGTCATCGGCAACAACGTCGCCAATGCCAACACCGTCGGTTTCAAAGTTTCGCGAGCGGAATTTGCGGAAGTTTTTGCGGCGTCAAACATGGGCAACTCCGCGGTCTCTATCGGGATCGGAACCACCTTGAGCGCGGTGACTCAGTCGTTCACTCAGGGGCCTATCTCCGTGACCTCCAATCCCTTTGACGTGGCGATCTCGGGCGAGGGTTTCTTCCGCATGGATAACAATGGGTCGGTCGTCTATTCGCGCAACGGGCAATTCCATCCTGATGCCAACGGTTACCTGGTCAATGCCAATGGCTTGAAACTGACCGGTTATGGCGCCAATGCAGCGGGGCAGATCATGGGTGCGCAGCCGCAACCCCTGAAACTTACGATCACCTCTATTGAGGCGCGCGCCACCTCTGAGGCCACACAAGGGGCGGTGCTCGATTCGCGCAGTCCCGAAATTGATCGCAATCTAGTTCCCTTTGATCCGGATGTGTTTGATTCCTATACGCATACCACGTCGATGTCGCTCTACGACTCGCTGGGCAATTCGCATTTGCTGTCCACTTACTATGTCAAACGAGAGCCCGGCAGTTGGGAAGTCTTTACGATGCTGGACGGCGATCCCGCCACCATGAGCAGCCCGCACAATCTGGTATTTGATAGCAATGGCAAGCTGGACACGACGGTGTCCGATATAACGCCGAATATCGTAATCAATGCGGCCAATCTCGGAACCGGCGCCGGTGATCTGGGGTTTACCTATAACCTGGCGTCCACGTCACAGACCGGCCAGCCTTTCAGCAACGAACTGCAGCGCCAAGATGGCTATACATCAGGTCGTTTGACCAGTTTTTCCATCGACGAGAACGGCATGCTGCTGGCCAATTATTCGAATCAGCAAGCACGGGCGCAAGGGCAGATTGCACTGGCTTCCTTTGTGAACCCTCAAGGCCTGGTGCCCGCCGGAAACAACAATTATCTGGAGACCTCATTGTCGGGTAGCGCTCGAATCGGCACGCCGGGGTCTAGCGATTTCGGAACCGTGCGTTCGGGAGCGCTTGAAGACGCCAACGTCGATCTGACGGCAGAGCTCGTCAATATGATTACTGCGCAGCGAGTCTATCAAGCCAATGCCCAGACCATCAAGACCCAGGATTCTGTAATGCAGACCCTGGTCAACATGCGCTAAGGCAAGGCTGGCCAGATATGGATAGAGCGCTGTATATCGCCGCCACCGGCGCACGCGAGTTGATGCGCAGGCAAGACGTGCAGACGAACAATTTGTCGAATGCGCTGACTCCAGGGTTTCGCGCGGAAATCGCCGCGCAGCGCACTGCGCCTGTGGTGGGTGGCGCAGGGCTGCGCACGCGTGCGTACGCCGTGGAGTCCACGCCGGGCGCGGACATGTCGCACGGTGCGATGATGGCGACGGGGCGGGATCTAGACGTGGCTATTCAGGGTGCCGGCTGGTTTGCGGTTCGAGCCCCGGACGGTGGCGAAGCTTATACGCGCGCCGGGGGATTCCAGCTTGCCGTCGATGGCAGCTTGGTCGATACCTCTGGCCGAAGCGTGCTGGATCAAGCAGGGCAGGCCTTGATGGTGCCGCCGGACAGCAAGGTGCAAGTCAATCCCGATGGCTCCATTTCTTCGATACCCGAGGCCGACCGCGTGCAGGCGGCGCTGATTGGCGCCCTCAAGCTGGTGAACCCTCCGGCCCAGGACATGGTGCGCGGCGCTGACGGTTTGTTCCGTTTGCGCACGGGCGGTGAAGCTGCTGCAGCACCCGAGGTAAGGGTGGTCGGAGGCATGATCGAAAGCAGCAATGTCAACGCGGTGGAAACCATGGTGGACATGATCGCCGCGGCACGCCAGTTCGACCTGCAGGTGCAATTGATGCAAAACACCGATCAGAATCAGAAAGCGGCGACCCAAATTTTGTCGCTGGCTTGACACGCGAATTCAACCATTGCGCCAATGTCGCGGTGGCAACGATGGACAGAAGCGCGGCCTTGGCCGCTCAAAGGGATTACTCAACATGATGCGCTCGCTCTGGATCGCCAAGACAGGCCTGGATGCCCAGCAGACTCAGCTGGATGTGATTTCCAATAACCTGGCCAATGTCAGTACCAACGGCTACAAGCGCTCGCGCGCCGTGTTCGAGGACCTGCTCTACCAGACCATGAGGCCCGCCGGCACGCAATCCACACAGCAGAACCAAGTACCTGCCGGGCTGACCGTGGGCACCGGCGCGCGCCCTGTCGCCACGGTGCGCAACTACGCACAGGGGCCCTTGCAGCAGACCAGCAGCAGTTTCGATGTGGCCGTGAATGGTTCGGGCTTTTTTCAGGTGCAAATGCCCGACGGGACCTTGGCCTATACGCGGGACGGCAGCTTCCAGATCGACAGTCAGGGCCAGCTCGTCACCAGCAACGGGCTCATTATCGAGCCTGGCATCGTCACACCCGAAGGAGTGAAGGAAGTGGCCATAGGGCAGGACGGTACGGTCACCGCTTCCGTAGCGGGACAGGTGCAGCCGGTGCAGTTGGGTCAGTTGCAATTGGCGACCTTTATCAATCCGGTCGGCCTGCAGCCCTTGGGCCAGAATCTTTTTGGGGAAACTGCGGCATCCGGAATTCCGACCGTAAACATGCCGGGGCAAAATGGTGCTGGCCTGCTCAATCAGGGCTACGTCGAGGCCTCCAATGTCAATGTCGTGGAAGAGTTGGTCGGTATGATCCAGACTCAGCGAGCCTATGAAATCAACTCGCGCGCGATATCCACGGCTGACCAGATGCTGCAACGCGTGTCGCAGTTGTAAGTGCAGGGCTTGGGCATGATGGGGTCGTTTCTGTTTCTTCGGCAAATTTGCAAGCCAGGTCTCGCCGCCTGGGGGATATTGCTCGTGTTGGGGGGCTGTGCGGCACCCAGGGTCGATATCGTCGAACCTACTACGGCCCGGCCGGCCGACCCGCTTCTTGTGAATGCCTCGCGTCGTCCTACCGGTAGTATTTTTGCCGCGGCACAAAGCTATCGCCCCCTGTTTGAGGATGTACGTGCGCGCAATGTGGGTGACACGCTGGTAGTTCGTTTGGAAGAGCGTATCAACTCAACCCAGCGCAACAATACGTCCGCTCAACGTTCTGCATCGGCCGGGGTTGGGGTGCCAGCCCTTAACATCCTGCCGGGTTCGGGGTTGTTGCGAGGCCTGGGCGTAGAGGCGGAAAGCGACAATCGCTTCAATGCGCGCGGAGAAACCGGAGCATCCAATGTTTTGTCCGGGACCGTGGCGGTTACTGTGCTGGAAGTACTGCCTAACGGCAACCTACGGGTCTCGGGGGAAAAGCAGATAGGCACCAATCGTGAAACCGAGCGGGTGCGCTTTTCAGGTGTGGTCAATCCTACTCATATCATCGGCGGCAATTCGGTCAGTTCAACGCAAGTGGCGGATGCTCGCATCGAGTACCGAGGCCAGGGAGCCATCGACGAAGCGCAGACCGTCGGATGGCTGACGCGCTTTTTCTTCTCATTCCTGCCTTTTTGATGATGCGGGCTATGCATTCTTCTTCTCTTGCTTCGAGCGCATGGACTCCGTGGCGGATGCCCTGCGCGGCGTTTGTCCTGGGATTGGCTTTGTTCCTGATGGTTTTTTCCGCGGACGCCGCGCGCATCAAGGATCTTGCCAGCGTACAGGGTGTGCGTAACAACCAGTTGGTGGGTTATGGCTTGGTGGTGGGCCTGGACGGTACCGGCGATCAAACGACGCAAACGCCATTTACGACTCAATCATTGATGTCCATGCTGTCCAATCTAGGCGTGAACGTGCCGCCGGGAACACGCTTGCAACTGAAAAACGTGGCAGCGGTCATGGTAACTGCGACATTGCCACCCTTTGCCCAGCCGGGTCAGCAAGTCGATATCACGGTCAGCTCGATGGGCAATGCGAAGTCTCTGCGCGGAGGCACGTTACTGCTTACCCCGCTCAAGGGCTTGGATAGCGAGGTATATGCCATGGCGCAGGGCAGTGTCTCGGTTGGGGGCGCCGGCGCGGCAGCTGCTGGTAGTCGCGCACAGATCAATCACCTGAGCGCGGGCCGCATCCCCGCCGGGGCGACAGTGGAACGCGAAGTCCCCACACCCTTTGCAGACAATGCGTCGCTGCGTTTGGAGCTGACCACGGCGGATTTTTCCATGGCGCGCTCCGTGGTGGAAACGATCAATCGCCATTTCGGCATGGGTATTGCTCGGGCTCTGGATGGCCGTGTAATTGAAATGAATGCGCCGCCTACGCCCGACGCGAGGGTTTCTTTCATGGCACAAGTGGAAGAGTTGGAAATCAAGGGCAGCCGGGCGCCCGCCCGCATCATCATCAATGCGCGTACCGGGTCGGTGGTCATGAACCAGAGCGTCCGTTTGCGCCCGGTAGCCGTCGCGCACGGCAACCTTAGCGTAACGGTCAGTGCTACGCCGATGGTCAGCCAACCCGCAGCGCTTTCCGGTGGGCAAACAGTCCTTGCCGAGCGTGCGGATATCCAGATCAAGCAGGACGGGGGTGCAATCATGCATTTGCAGGGTGGCGCGCAATTGGCTGAAGTGGTCAAAGCCCTCAATCTGCTGGGCGCTACGCCACAAGACCTGATCTCGATATTGCAGGCCTTGAAGGCGTCGGGAGCCTTGACGGCTGAGCTTGAGATTATCTGATGAGCAAGACGAGTCCCGTGGCTACTGCAGGAATCGCTATCGATGCTCGTTCGCTCGACACACTTAAGTTACAGGCGCAGCGCGATCAAGCAGGCACTGTGCGCCAAGCAGCTCGGCAGTTCGAGGCGCAGTTCGCTCAAATGCTGCTGAGCCAGATGCGCCAGACCTCGCTTGCCGGCCAAGGAGGGTTGGCGCAAGCCTTGAATAGCCCGGCCACGCAAACATGGCGCGGCATGTTGGATCAACAAATGGCGCAGACCATGGCGGGGGTCGGAGCAGGTGTGAACGCCGGCGCGGCTTTGGCCCGACCGAGCGGTCTCGGTCTGGCCGACGTGATCGAGAAGCAATTGATGCGAAGCACAGTGCCCGCGGAGTCGGTGATGCAAGCGGGCCTGCCGCTTTCCATGTCTACTCTTGATCTGGCGCGTCATCGAGCGTCGGCAGCTCTATCCAATGCGCAAGCAACTGATTTATCGCTTTTAGGGGCTGGTCGGCGTATACAAAACGGCAGTTTTGATCGCGCGGCCGCGGGCGATAGCCGGGTCAGCAGCGGCCGTATCGGCGGACTCGAAGTTGCGCTGGCAGACGGCCGCCCGGCAGGTCTTTCCAGGTCTATGAATAAGGCCGTCGCAGCGCGTACGGGCAAGGCAGCAGCTTCTGGAGATTCTTCCGAGCAAACTCGGGCCGAATTCCTCGGGAAATTTCTGCCTGCTGCGCGTCGAGCCGAGGCCGCAACGGGAATTCCGGCCGCATACATTCTTGGACAGGCAGCACTGGAGTCGGGGTGGGGAAAGCGGGAGATCCGCTCCGCCGATGGGCAGCCTAGTTTCAATCTTTTCGGTATCAAGGCAACTGGCTGGAAAGGGCGCTTTGCGCAGACCCAAACGACCGAATACCACGAGGGTAAGGCGGAGCGGGTCAGTGCGAAGTTTCGCGCCTATGGTTCGTACGAAGAGGCTTTTGAAGACTACGCGCGAATGTTGGTTTCAAACCCGCGCTATGCGGCAGCGGTGAAGAGCACGGCAAGCGCTGAACAGTTCGCCCAAGGATTGCAGCGTGCAGGCTACGCCACCGATCCTCAGTACGCGCAGAAGCTGACCAGCACCATTCGCGCAGCGCTCAAACGGGTGATCTGATCGGTGTTTCATCTATCTCGGCCAGCTAAGCACGCTCAAGTTTTTGCGCCGATGGCCGTTAAGACCTATATACCCGACACTGGCAGACTGCCAGGGGGGCGCACAAAGCTCGCCAGTATCCACTCATGACTACCAATATCGCCAATATTGCATTAACCGGACTCAGGGCGGCGCAAGCGGGCCTTGCTGTTACCGCCAACAATATTTCTAACCAGGGTACGGTCGGCTATTCGCGGCAGATGGTCATTCAGCAGTCCGCGGTTTCCAACTTCTCAGGTGCGGGCTATTTCGGCCAGGGTGTGGATGTCACCACGGTCAAGCGCGCCTATAGCGATTTCCTCAATGGGCAGGCAAGTCAGGGTATTTCCCGGCTTAGTTATCTGAACACCTATGCCGACCAGATGAGCGGGCTTATCAACCGTCTGGGCTCGGTAGATACGGGCGTGAACCAGTCGCTCAATGAGCTGTATTCCGCCATGAGCAATTTCAGCCAGCGGGTAGGCGAGCCAGCTCCTCGGCAGCTCGCGCTTTCTGCGGCACAAGCGGCTGCCGCCCGTTTTCGTGCGGTCAGCGAGGATCTTTCCCAGCTTAGCCATGGGGCCAACAGTCAGATCGATGCTGCGGTGGGGCAGATCAATCAACTGGTGCAGGGCATTGCCGGCTATAACGAAAAAATTGGCAACGCGATGGCTGCGGGCGATGGCCACACACCCAATGAGTTACTTGATCAGCGGGACCAGATGGTCCGCCAGTTGGGCGAGCTCGTTGGTATTAGCACCAGCACGCAAGGCAACGCGGTCAATGTCTTTATGTCCAATGGCCAACCTTTGGTCGTTGGCCTGCTGGGCTCCCGGATCGAGTTCCAGAGCGACTCGGGCGCCGTATCGGGGTTCAGCCTAGCCCTGGTTACGCCGGGGCGAAATGTCTTGCTGAACGAACACGATATCGACGGCGGCCAACTCGGGGCCCTGGCTCAGTTCCGGGATCAGGAGCTGCGCACAGCCCAGAGTGAGCTCGGACGCCTGGCGATTGCGATGGCATCTGCCTACAATCAGCAACAACAGTTCGGCTTGGATGCGAGCGGTGATCCGGCTGGGGCTTTGTTCACGCTTGGCGCGCCCAAGGGGATGGCCAATCGTGAAAATGTTGGCGATGCTCGTCTGGCGATTTCTTATTCTGATACGCGTTCATTAAACGGCAGCGATTACGAATTGTCTCGTGTCGGCAGCGATTATGTTGTGACGCGTTTGAGCGATAGCACGGTGGTGGGAAGCTACTCCTCCTTGCCCCAGAACATAGAGGGCATCTCAATAAGCTTGCTTGCCGGTGATCTGGCTGATGGCGACTCTTTCATCATTGATGTGACGGGGCAGGCGGCCAGCGGACTTGAGGTAGTGCTCAGCGACGCCAATAAGTTGGCCGGTGCGGCGCCCATGGGTTTGCTGACACCGTCTACGAATGCCGGCACGGCGTTGGCCACCTTCTTGCGTTCGGTTGAGTCGGCAACGACCGACACCAGGCAGTCGGTGAATGTAGTGTTTACCTCGGCTTCGACCTACGAACTTAAGGATGACGCCGGTGTGGTGTTGGGTGCGGGCGCCTTGCAGCCGCCGAAAACCACGATTGCTCATAATGGTTGGGCCTTTGATCTGGCCGGCACGCCTGTCGCGGGCGACACGTTCAAGGTCAATGCGGACCCAGGCGACCCGTCTGGCGATAACCGCAATGCCCTGGCGATGAGCGTCTTGGGTAGCGCCAAACTGATCGACGGCGCTAGCCTGACCGACGGCTATGCATCCATCCTGGCACAGACGGCAACGCGAGCCGGCGCCCTCAACGTTAGCAAGAACGCACAGCAAGCGGCCACGAGTCAGGCTCTTGCCGCAGAGCAATCCTTGGTGGGGGTGAACCTGGACGAGGAAGGAGCGATGTTGATTCGATTTCAACAGGCTTACGCTGCGGCTGGCAAGGTTCTGGGGATGTCTTCGCAGTTGTTCGAGCAGTTGTTGGGCGCCATTCGCTAAGCATGAGCAGTCTTCGGGTTTTCAACGTATTCCGGTATCCATCATGAGAATCAGCACCAATCAATTCTACGAATCCAGCATCAGCGCGATCAATGCCCAGCAAAGCGCTCTGATCAAGGTCTCGCAGCAGGTTTCGGCGCAACGCAAGCTGCTTGATCCGGCAGATGATCCGGTTGCCGCCAGCCGTGAAGTGGCGCTGGATGCAAGCATGAAAGCGTCCGAGCAAATGCTGAAGAACCAGGCTGATCTAAAGGGTCAGTTGGAGATGACGGAAAACTACCTGAACCAGGGCGGCAATGCTTTGCAGGCTTTCCAGTCGCGATTGGTGCAGGCGGGCAGCGGCATTTTGAGCGAATCTGATCGGCAGTCCATCGTGGCTGATCTACTTAGTCTGCGCGATGAATTGCTGGCGGTCGCGAATAGCCGGGACGAAAGTGGAAACTTCCTTTTTTCTGGCTACAAACGCGATACGCAGCCTTTCGTCAGGAGTGCTTCAGGGGTCAGCTATCAAGGCGATGGCGGAGTGACGCAAAGTCAGATCGGGCCTAATCGCGTACTCGATGCCAGCTTCTCGGGTAGCTATCTGTTCGACGATATTCCAACCGGCAAGGGCGGTTTGGCGGTAAGCGCCAGTAGCGGCAATATGGGCTCGGCGGTTCTCCATTCAGGGTCTATTTCTGATCGTGCGGCGTGGGCGGCTGCAGCGGAGTTCGGCCCTTATAGCGTCAACTTTGGCGCGGACGGCGACTACAGCGTCTTGGACGGAGCCGGGGCTGAGGTAACAACAGGCAGTTTGGGCGAAGGAGGGCTGATTGAGGTCGCAGGGGTACAAATAGCCTTGACCGGTACGCCGGCAGCCGGAGATTCGCTATCTTTCGCGACATCAGGCTCGCAAAGCGTGTTTGATACGCTTGATGCTGCTATTGCCGCCCTGAGCCAGCCGAATGCGGATCAGGGTTCGGTGCGTCGCGCCAATGCATTGTTCGAAGCCAGTGCCAACGTCGAAGCGGCTGCGTCACGTTTGCTGGAGGCGCGTTCACTGGTAGGCAGCAGCTTGAATGAAATCAAGTCGGCGACAAGCAATGATCTGGCTCGCAATGACATGCTTGCCACCGAAATTTCCCGTGTGGTAGGGGCGGATGTGGAAACTGTCACAGAATTGACGGGCGAACTGGCAAAACGTACATACACTGTACAAGCAGCGCAGATGACCTATACGCGCATTGCCCAGCTATCGATTTTCAATTACCTGTAGGTTTGGCCAAAAACTATTTTTGGTGGTGATGGTCAAACCTGCATGCACTTTTCGATATGTACAAGAAAATGCTGCAGGTTTGTTTGAACATCTTGATCGCCAATAGCGATGCCCTTGAGCTGACGTCTCTGTCCGAGAGCCTGTCGGATCCACGCTATCGCGTGCAAGGGGTAAGCAGCGATACTCAGGCATGGGACGCCCTGCAGCATGGCGGTGTCGATTACGACCTGGTATTGCTCGCGGACGCTCAAAGTGGTGTCGAGATCCTTCCCTTGCTGGCACGTATACGGGCGGATCCGCGGTTTGACGATGTCCCCGTCATTGTCCAGACGGAAGCGGATCGCAAACGCACTATTCTCGACGCATATCGAGGCGGTGCCTACGCCTGTCTGCTTCGTCCTTATGATCAGGACTTGCTGCTTGCCATCGTAGGCAGCGCACTCGGTATCGCTGCGCGCCAGAAGCTGCTTGGGCGCCAGTTGCTCGAGTCAATAAGCGTGTTTACGCAACTGCAGCAGGCACGCTTCGAGTTCTCTAATCTGACCGAGGCCCGCCAGCTTTCCACTCAGCTCGCCAAACTGTGTCCGGCACCGGAGGTGGCAGTCGTTGGTTTAGCCGAGTTGATGGTCAATGCTGTCGAGCACGGAAATCTGGAAATCGGCTTCGAGGAAAAAGGACGGCTCAATAGGGAGGGGGAAGGGGCTTGGGTGGCTGAGATAGAGCGGCGTATGGTGTCACCGCTCTACCGCCAACGCCGGGCGCATGTCGAGTTCGAGCGCCTGGCCGACTGTTTGATCTTCAGAGTCTGTGATCAAGGCAAAGGCTTTGATTGGGCTTCCTTCCTGGGTGTATCCGCAGCAAGAGCACAGGAAATGCACGGCCGGGGCATTGCGATGGCGAAAGCTCTAGTTTTTCCCGATCTGTTCTACGAGGACGGCGGACGTGTAGCGGTGGCCGCGATCAAGCTCTGAGACCCGCGCGCGATGCAGGCGAGCGACCTATTCGACCAATTTGTGTTTCAGGGCGTAATGCGTCAGCTCGGCGTTATTCTTGAGCTGCATTTTTTCGAGTAAGCGTGCGCGATATACCGATACTGTCTTGGGAGACAGGGACATTTCCTCGGCGATTTGCGTCAAAGTACGGCCGGAAGCAATCATCGACATGGTTTGGTATTCACGGTCGGAAAGTAGTTCGTGCGCAGGACGCTCGTCTCCTTGGCTGAGATGGCTGGCGAGCTGCTCGGCCAGTTCAGGCGTAATGTACTTTTTCCCGCGGGCAACCTTGCGTATGGCTTCTATGACGGTTTCAGGCGCCGAGTTCTTGTGCAGGTAACCTGCCGCGCCGGCTTTGACGCTACGGACCGCATATTGGTCTTCGGGATACATGCTTAGCATCAGCACAGCGATCTTGGGCCATCGCTCTCGCACTTGCTTGAGTCCATCCAGGCCGTTCTTGCCGGGCATGGATATATCCATCAGCACGACATCCGCGTCTGTTTTGCGAAGCACATCAAGCAGGTCTACGCAGTCAGCGGCTTCGCCCACCACCGAAATACCTTCTTCAGCCTGCGCGATCTGGCGCAGGCCCGAGCGCACGATGGCATGGTCGTCAGCCAGGACCAAACGGATCATTCGCCGAAACCCTCGTGATCGAGGTTGGGGTATTTGACGCCTGCTGAGACCATCGGGGGCTCCTGAAATTGCAAAGGGATGGAAATCATAAGTGTAGTCCCTTGTAATGGACGAGCTTCCTGGCGGGGTGCGCCACTGACGTCCATCCAGCCGCCCAGACTGTGGACTCGTTCCATCATTCCGCGCAAGCCGAAAGAAGTGGTCTTGCGCAAGGCGTCGGCCGACAAGCCTACGCCATTGTCGTGGACTTCCAGGCTGAGTGTGGTCCCATCGGCAAAAAGCTCTACGTTGACGTGGGTGGCCTGGGCGTGCTTGAACACATTGGTCAGCGCTTCCTGGAAAATGCGGAACACCGCGATGGATTGCTCAAGCCCGAGCGCCAAGTCATCCCGATTGGTGTTTACGTTTACGGTAATGCCTGAATGCTGGGCGAAATCGCGAGCCTGCCATTCGATCGCCGCCACGATACCGAAGTCGAGGACGGGCGGGCGCATGGCGCGTGCTATCCGCGAGATCGCGGTGCCCAACGAGGCGACCATTTGCTCGGCTTCATCCAGTAACTCGGCGGTTTCTTTTTCGCGTGAGCGTCGTCGCGCCAGCGCCAGGTCGGCGCGGATGCGTGTTACCAGCGCGCCGAGATCGTCGTGGATCTCACGGGCGAGCTCGGCTCTTTCACTTTCGCGCACACGCTCGCTATGGCGGGACAATTCGCGCAATTGCTTTTCCGAGCGGCTCAGTTCGGCTTGGGCTTGGGCGAGATGGGTAACATCCGACAGAGCGACGACACAGCCTGAGGGGGGGGATCCGCTCAGGGGGCTAGCCGACACCAGTAGAGCGTGTTTTCCGTGTTGGGTATCAATATCCAAGGGCAAGCCTCGTACCGCAGTGCCGTCGAGTGCAGGCGAAATCAGATTCAGCAACTGACCCGCATTGTCCGGGCAAGGTAAAGCAAACGGCCGCCCCAGCGTTTGTGTGGCATCGATGCCGGTCAAATCTTCGATCGCCGGACTCCACATGGTGACGACTCGCTCGCGCGAGATGGCGAAGAGCGCAACTGGAGTGGCGGAAAAAATGGCGTTTAACTGGTCATGAGCCGAGGCCAATGCGGTTTCTGCCCGCTGGCGCTGATCGCGTGTCTGCACTTCGCGCAACCCTCTTTCCAGAGCGGGAGGCAGGCGACGCAGATTATTTTTCATGACGTAGTCATTGGCCCCCGCGCGCATGGATTCCACTGCGGTTTCTTCGCCTATGGCGCCCGATACGATTAGGAATGGCCCTTTGAAGTCGACGTCTTTAGCGACCTTCAATGCCCTGTGCCCGCTGAAAGTGGGTAGTGAGTGGTCGCTGATGATGGCCTGCCACGTTTGTTCGGCCAGGGCCTGCCGCATAGTGGCTTCGGTGTCTACACACTTGGCGTGGACAGTCAGCCCCGCATCGACCAGAACGGCGCGCATCAGTGTGAAGTCGGTCATCGAGTCTTCGATGAACAGAATGGATAGCGGAGCGGCTTCGCGAATATCCGTGCCGGTGCTGAAAGGGGCGGGGTGGCGAGACCGTGTCATGGAGCGGGGACATCCATTCTTTGGGTCTTAGTATGCGGCTTTTTGCCTGTTTGCGAACAGTTGGGAAGCATATTGCTAAATAAATGAAGGGGCGCTGCCGTTAACCGACTTAATGATAGCTTGGCGAGCGGCCGAATTTTGCCGCCGTATTTTTCCTGAGAAGAAATTGACTTTCAAAAGAGAGCCGGCGTGGGGTGGTGGGCAATCGGAGATGGCCGCTTCCATTCTGGGTACCGAGTTTGCCTTCAATGGCGATGATTTCGACCGGGTTCGGACTTTGCTCCGGCAGCACACGGGTATTTCTTTGTCGGAAGCCAAACGCAGCATGGTGTATAGCCGGCTTGCCAGGCGGTTGCGCGTAACCGGCATGTCTTCGTTTCGGGATTATCTTGCGGTCCTGAAATTGAATTCGCCTGAGTGGGAACAGTTCGTCAATGCATTGACTACCAATCTCACCTATTTTTATCGGGAAAGCCATCATTTCCAGATACTTGCCGATTTTTTGAAGCAATGCTCGGCGCCAGGGCGTACGCAGCAGGTTTGGTGTGCCGCGGCCTCGACCGGGGAAGAGGCCTGGACTATTGCCCTGACTGCAATCGAGGCATTTGGCAGTCTGACGCCGCCGGTGCGCATTGTAGCCACCGATATTGATACCCAGGTCTTGGAAGTGGCCCGGCAGGGAATCTACCGCAAAGAGCAGATCAGCAAAATTCCCGAGGCGCTGGTGCGTCGCTATTTCGTGGCCCAGAACACCGAGCTTTATCGGGTGCGTCCTGAGGTCCAGGCTCTGGTAAGTTTTCGGCAGTTGAATCTGCTGGCGGCTTCGTGGCCGTTGCAGGGCCCGTTTGATGCGATTTTTTGCCGTAATGTCTTGATCTATTTCGATCGCGTAACGCAATTGAAAGTAGTTGAGCGTATGGCGCGGCTGAGCCGGCCGGGCACCCGCTTGTTCGTTGGCCATTCAGAGAGCTTTTCGCAGGGCCAGCAAGCGTTTGAGTTACAGGGCCGCACGGTTTATGTCAGGGTGGATGGTCGAGCAAGCCATGGTCGATAGTCGTGTATCTCAAGCAAGAGAAGTGGCGGCAACTGTTGGCTTCGATCGCCGTCTGTTGATTGCGATCGGGGCTTCGACGGGAGGCACGGAGGCGATTCGCGAGCTTTTGGTGGAGTTGCCAGAGCATTTTCCGCCTATTGTGATTACGCAGCATATGCCCCCAGGATTTACGCGTAGTTTCGCTGAACGTCTGGATAAGTATGCTCGCTTGCAGGTGAAAGAAGCGGTGCACGATGAACGGCTCTTAGCGGGTTGCGCCTACGTGGCGCCGGGGCATGCACATTTGTCGGTGCGCCAATCTTTGTTGGGTTATCACGCGCGATTGAGCGAGACCGAACCCGTCAATCGCCACCGCCCATCGGTGGAGGTACTGTTTTTGTCGGTCGCCAGGGAAGCCGGCGCCGCCGCAGTGGCTGTGATGCTGACCGGCATGGGCAAGGACGGCGCCCAGGCCATGCTGGCGTTGCGCGAAGCGGGCGCCTATAACCTGGCTCAAGACGAGGCGACCAGTGTGGTGTTCGGTATGCCGCGTGAAGCTATTGCCCTGGGGGCCGTACACGAAGTCGTGGCGCTACCGCAGATGGCTCACCGCTTGAAGGCGGTGGTGGAAATGCGGCAGCGCGCACTGGCCTGACGC
Source organism: Pigmentiphaga sp. (assembly GCA_040391825.1). GTDB lineage: Bacteria > Pseudomonadota > Gammaproteobacteria > Burkholderiales > Burkholderiaceae_B > Pigmentiphaga. Next base: position 11,512 of record JBEBXA010000007.1, on the reverse strand, counting down.
TGGTTTACTTCAGGCCGAGCACATCCTGCATATCGAACAAGCCCTTGGGGTGATCGGCCAGGAAACGCGCGGCCCGTACGCTACCTTCAGCGTAAGTGGCACGGCTGCCCGAACGGTGCGAAACCTCGATGCGTTCGCCAGGGCCGCAGAAAAACACGGTATGGTCTCCAACGACATCGCCGCCCCGTGCCGACGAAAAACCTATCGTGCCGGATTTACGTTCCCCGGTATCGCCATGGCGCGCCCATTCGGCGACTTCAGACAAAGGTTTGCCCCAGGCCTGTGCCACGGTTTCGCCCATTTTGAGGGCGGTGCCCGACGGTGCGTCAACCTTGTGTTTGTGGTGGAGTTCAAACACTTCGACGTCGTAGTCGTCTTTCAATATCCGCGCGGCGATATCCAGCAACTTGAGCGTAACGTTGACACCGATGCTCATGTTGGGGGCAAATACCACGGCTACTTTATCAGCAGCGGCTGTAATGGCCTGTTTGCCCGCTTCATCGAAGCCCGTTGTGCCTATGACCAGGTTGACGCCGTGCCGCAGGCAGGCATCGAGGTGGGTCAGAGTGGCCTGTGGTCGGGTGAAGTCGATGAGGCAATCGGCTTGCGCCAAGGTATCAAGCTGGTCGGTAATGAGCACATTGCTCTGGCGCCCGAGAAACTCCGTGGCATCGCGACCGATGCTGGGGCTACCCGTACGACATAGGGCAACCGTCAGTTCGAGATCGGGGGAAGCCAGGACAGCTTCGATCAACATGCGGCCCATACGGCCGTTGGCCCCGGCAATGGCAATACGTATCAAGTGTTATTCCTTGGATGGAGGGGAAAGGGGAATGGGCTGCGCGACGGGTGAGCTTGGAGTAGGATCGGTATGCGTCTCAGGGTGTGACGGTGCAGCGACTGGGCTAGGTGGCCGCGCGGGGTCGAGCGAGGCGGGTTCGGCGGCGCCATCCAGCGTCGCGGGCGTGTCCGGAGCCGAAACCGCGGGCAATGCTTGCTTCTGGGGTGCGCTTTGCTGGAAGGGTTGGCGTGAAGGTTGTTCGTCGCCTTCCCAGCGTTCCAGCTTGTCGTTGCTGAAATACACCGTGAACAAGCGTTCTTCCGTTTTTCCGTATCCTGGGGTAAACCGATAGGGATAGTCCCAGCGGTCTGAATGGAAGATGCTGGTAAGAGTAGGGCTGCCCAAAGCAAACCGTACTTGCTCGCGGCTCATGCCGGGGCGCAACAACTCGATCTGTTGCTGGGTCAGCCAGTTACCCTGCTGTACGTCGGCCCGGTAGGGCTGGATGAAGCTGGGAACATATTGATTGACCGAACTGCAGGCCGTCAGGCTTGCCAGGGCAAGGACGGGCAACATGCGGCTTGTAGCCGTGCGCAGGCGGAAAGAGGGTGCGGCGATCCGCCGCGCCAGGCGCGTGGGAACGTGGGTGAGGTAAATCAGAGCGTTTGGCACAGATGCGCAACTCGTCTTGACTGGGGAAACCGTTATCATAAGGGCTTGATGATGGAAAGGCGGCTAGAGGACCATGATGACAGACCAAAGTGAACTAAAAAGTATAGGCCTGAAGGCAACTTTTCCACGGTTGAAGATTTTAGACGTCTTTCGTAAGACTGAGGTTCGGCACATGAGCGCCGAGGACGTCTACCGGGCGTTGATTACCGAAAATGTGGAAATAGGCCTGGCTACCGTGTACCGGGTGCTGACGCAGTTCGAGCAGGCAGGTCTGCTGAGCCGTAGTCAGTTTGACAGCGGCAAGGCGGTTTTCGAGCTGAACGAAGGTGATCATCACGATCACTTGGTGTGTATCAGTTGTGGCCTGGTTCTGGAATTCCATGATCCGGAAATCGAGAAACGCCAGGAAGCCGTGGTGAAAAGTAACAAATTCGTTCTGACCGGACATGCTTTGTCCTTGTACGGGCTGTGCGAAAATTGCTCCAAACCACGTTAGGCCCCGGCTGTTTTGTCAATCAGGCGGTATGAACCTGAACGGCATTAATTTTTACCCAGCATTTCCCGTGCGTGTTTGCGGGTCGTTGCGGTAATTTCTATTCCCCCCAACATACGGGCGACTTCGTCGATCCGTCCGGCCCTGTCCAGCAAGGTCAATTCAGATCTGGCAGCGCCCGTATCCTGTTGCTTATCAACGCGTAAATGCACGTTGCCACAGGCCGCTACCTGAGGCAGATGGGTAACGCATAGCACCTGGTGCAAGTTACCCAATTCTCTTAGCAAGCGGCCGACCACTTCGGCGACCGCACCGCCCACACCGGTATCGACCTCATCGAAAATAAGCGTCGGAACGCGTGCGGCGCGGCTGGCAATGACAGACAGTGCCAGAGAAATGCGAGCCAATTCACCGCCTGATGCGACTTTGGCCAGGGCGCGCGGGGTGGTTCCCGCATGGCCTGCTACCTTGAAGCTCACTGCATCAGCGCCGCTAAGGCCCGGTTCTGCGTTTTCGATGGCGACTTCGAACTTGCCTCCTTTCATGGCCAGAGTCTGCATCGCCTGGGTAACCGCCTTGGAAAGCGTTCTGGCGGCGAGGCGGCGTGCTTGGCTCAACTGGGTTGAGGCCTCGTCATAGGCCGAGCGGGCCAGTTCGGCGCGGTTGCGCAGCGCCTGCACATCTTCCGCTTCCTTGAGCGTGTCCAACTGGGCCAGCAAGGTGGCGTGGCGGGCGGGCAGTTCGTCCGGTGAAACGCGGAACTTGCGGGCGGTTTCGAATACCGCCTGCAGCCGCCCTTCGACCTCGCTCAGTCGTTTGGGGTCGAGCTCCAGCCGAGCCAAATAGCTGTTCAGGTCCGATACCGCTTCCTGCAAGGCAATGCGGGCGGAATCCAGCGAGTCGGCAATGGGAAGCAAGGCCGTATCGTGGGTTGCCAGTTGCGCGATGCGATGTGCGGCAGTGGTCAAGCGAGTGTGGGCGGCACCGTCTTCATCTTCCAGGGCGGCAACGGTCTGACTGGCCCCGTCGATGAGCGATTGAGCATATGCCAGTCGTTGGTGTTCGGCCTGCAGCGTGTTCCATTCGTCTGTGCCCAGAGCTAGACGGTCAAGTTCGTCGGCTTGCCATTGCAGGCGTTCGCGCTCTTGTTGCAAGGAAGCAGCGTCGCGTTCTACGGTTTCGAGTCGTCGAGCGAGATCTCGCCATGCTTTCCAAGCTTCGGCAACCGTGCGGCGCAGCTCGGCGTGGCCGCCGTGATCGTCCAGCAAATCGCGTTGAGAGTCGGCTTTGAGCAGGCTTTGATGGGCGTGCTGGCCGTGGATGTCTACCAGTTGTTCACCCAACTCGCGCAGTTGGGTAAGAGTGGCCGGAACTCCGTTGATGAAACCCTTGCTGCGGCCCTGAGTGTCGATAACGCGCCGCAATACCAGACTTTCGGTGTCCAGGGCGTGTTGGGCCAGCCAGTCGTGTAGCGAAGGCGGTACGTCGAAAACGGCGCTGACTTCGGCCTTGGCCGCTCCCTCGCGCAATACCGAGGCGTCGGCGCGTTCGCCCAGCGCCAGAGCCAGAGCATCGATCAGAATTGATTTTCCGGCCCCGGTTTCGCCAGAGAACACGGTAAACCCCGGGCCGAAATCGACCTCGGTGTGGTCGACAATGACGAAATCGCTTATATGCAGGGCGCGCAGCATACGGATGAAGCCAGTTTGAGTGGAAGGGCGGGAAGGCTAATCGACAGCGGTGCCGGAAATCCGGTTCCAGTGCAGCTTGCGCCGCAAAGTAGAAAAATAACTGTATCCGGCGGGATGAAGGAAGCGGATGGTATGTTCGGCACGTCTCACTACGATACGGTCGCCTTCTTGCAATGATGACCAGCTGTGCATGTCGAAGTGGACACTGGCGCTTTCGTCGCGTCCGCCGGGCGTACGGGTAAGCGTGATGTCTATGGTGCAGTCATCGGGAATGGTGATAGGCCGATTCGATAGTGTCTGCGGCGCAACGGGTACCAGCACCAGGCCGCGCAGCGAAGGGTGAAGAATGGGGCCGTTGGCAGCGAGCGCGTACGCGGTGGAGCCAGTGGGGGTCGCGATGATCAGGCCATCCGCCCTTTGCTTGGACATGTACAGGCCATCGACTTGCACGGTGACTTCCAGCATGCCGCCCAAACCGGCCCGGCTCAGGACGACGTCATTGAGCGCCAGTGCCGAAATAAGAGTGGTGTCGCCGCGAATGACGCTGGACGACAGCAAAGTGCGCTCTTCGGTTTCGAATTCACCGTTGAGCATGCCGGTAATGACTGTTGCGGCATCTTCGAGGGGGACATCGGTAATGAAACCCAAGCGCCCATGGTTGATACCCACCAGGGGCACATTCCAGGGCGCCAACTGCCGGGCCACCCCCAGCATGGTGCCATCGCCGCCCATAACGATGGCAAGCGAAGCCCGCGCACCGATTTCATCGAGGGTGGCGACCGGATATTCGGTGACTCCGGTGTTGGTGGCGGTATCGTGTTCGAACAGCACTTCGCGACCCGCGTCGCGTAGCATTTGTGCGACGGCGCGCAAAGGCGCGGCGATGCCGGTATCGTGGTATTTGCCGACCAGGGCGACGGTAGGGAAATGCATGCGAAGCATTATATGGGGAAGTCCGGGCGCGAGCTGTAGAAACGAAAGCGACCTATATCGCACAAGCTCATTACAATAGGGATATGGATGATCGCGCACGCACCTTACTGAAGGCTCTTATCGAGCGTTACATTGCTGATGGGCAGCCTGTCGGTTCGCGAACGCTGTCGAAAGTTTTCGACTTGTCGCCGGCGACCATCCGTAATGTCATGGCCGATCTGGAAGAGCACGGCCTGATCCATAGCCCCCATACATCAGCCGGGCGCGTCCCTACGCCGCGTGGCTACCGGGTATTCGTAGACTCTCTGCTTACCGTCCATCCTTACGAGTTTTCTGAAGAAACCCGGATCGAAGCCCTGTTGCCTTCAGCCGAACCGCAGCGGGTTATTACGGCGGCGGCGGGCTTGCTATCCAACCTGACGCAGTTTGCCGGGGTGGTCATGGCGCCCAAGCGCAGCCAAGCGTTTCGGCAGATCGAATTCATCCGCTTGTCGGAAAAACGCGTATTGCTGATTATCGTCACGCCCGAAGGCGATGTGCAGAACCGGATTCTGGTGTCGCAGCGCGACTACAGCTCGATAGAACTGACCGAGGCCGCCAATTTCTTCAATTATCACTTTGGCGGTAAATCCTTCGATGATGTGCGCCTGATCTTGCAGCAGGACTTGGGACAGTTACGTGCGGATATTTCGCGCCTTATGCAGCAGGCGGTCGATGCCAGTACCGAGGTAGCCTCCGAAAACGAGGATTCGGTCGTGATTTCCGGAGAGCTGAACCTGCTTGGCGTTTCCGATATCGCGGCCGATATGGACACCTTGCGTAAAATGTTTGCCCTGTTTGAAAAGAAGACCGATCTGATGATGTTGCTGGACGTGTCCAGCCGGGCGCAAGGGGTGCAGATCTATATTGGCGGGGATTCGCAGTTGGTGCCAATGGACGAGGTCAGTGTGATCACAGCGCCTTATGGTGTTGATGGCAAGGTGGTGGGTACGTTGGGGGTTATAGGGCCCACCCGTATGGCCTATGAGCGCGTTATTCCTATCGTGGATATCACCGCGCGGCTACTGTCGAATGCGCTTAGCCATCATTGAGATAAGCGGCCGGCTTTTGCGCGGGGCTCGGGCGGTGCTTCGAAGGCCCCAAGTGTGTTCGGCCATATTTCAGAATACGCCGCATTTTTAGAAAAATTCGTAGACGGATCCCGATGAGATTCCTTGCAGAACCTGTGCATCAACATGGCTCGTCCAATCATGGCGCCCTGGCTAAAACCGGTGTGCTGATGGTGAATCTGGGCACGCCCGATGCGCCCACCAAAAAAGCCATCCGTCGTTATCTGGCCGAGTTTCTCTCCGACCCACGGGTCATAGAAATCCCCCGGCTTGCGTGGCTGCCCATACTTCATGGTGTCATTCTCAATGTGCGCCCCAAGGATGCCGCCGCGCGTTACGCCTCGGTGTGGATGGATGAAGGTTCGCCCTTGCTGGTCTGGAGCCGTCGGCAAACGCAAGCCGTGGCGGACGAGCTGGCAAAGCGGGGGCATGATGTAAGCGTCGCCTTGGCGATGCGCTATGGCAATCCGTCTTTGGATGTGGGCTTGCAGCAATTGCGGGATCAGGGCTGTGGTCGCATTCTGGTGGTGCCTTTGTACCCGCAGTATTCCGCCAGCACCACTGCGACACTGTTCGACGCGGTAGGGCGGCAGCTATCGCGGCTGCGCAATGTACCCGAGCTGCGCTATATCAAGCATTTTCACGATGACCCGGGCTATATCGATGCTCTCGCCGCGCGAGTGCAAGAGTTCTGGGCACGCAATGGTCGAGGCCAGAAACTGCTGCTCAGTTTTCACGGTTTACCCAAGCGCTCGCTTGAACTGGGTGATCCTTACTACTGTGAATGTCAGAAAACGGGCCGTTTGCTGGCTGATAGGCTGGGTTTGTCGGCGGAGCAAGTGGAAGTGACGTTTCAGAGCCGCTTTGGCGCCGCCGAATGGTTACAGCCTTACACCGAGCCGGCTTTGAAAGAGCTGGCCAGGCAGGGCTGCACCGAGGTGGATGTGTTTTGCCCGGGCTTCGTCGCCGACTGTATAGAAACGGTGGAAGAGATTGCGCAAGAGGGCAAGAAAGCCTTTTTGCTGGCTGGTGGCCAGCAGTTCAGATATATCGATGCGCTTAATGACTCACCGCCTTGGGTGGGCGCGCTCAGTGATTTGGTCGAGCGTCACCTGCAAGGGTGGCCAACACGGACGCAGGGCGGGCCAGAGGCCCTGGCCTTGGGCGAGCGCAATGATCGTGAGCGCCAGGTGCAACGCGAAAGGGCCCTGGAGCTGGGTGCGGCGGATTGAGCCATGGATACGCTGCGTATCGATAAGTGGCTATGGGCTGCGCGTTTCTATAAAACGCGTACCTTGGCCCAGGCCGCGGTAGAGGCCGGGCAGGTCAAGGTGGGGGCGGAACGGATCAAGCCATCCCGTGGCGTGCGGGTGGATGACATTTTGCAGATTCGCGCCGGAGATCAAGAGTGGGAAGTCGTGGTGCGGGCAATTTCTACTCAACGGGGGCCGGCAGTGTTTGCGCGGACTTTGTACGCGGAAACCCCGCAAGGCTTGAAGCGACGGCTCGATGCCCAGGCTTTGCGCAAGCATGCCGAAGACCCGGCGCAAGTGATCAAGGGGCGCCCCACCAAGCACGATCGGCGCCGCCTGGATGGATTCAGAAGGGGCGAGACCTGATTTCGCCTGGAGGGTGGCCGCGGGGAACTTGAAACAACCCTTCCGAATTTGCCTCAGAAAACTCGGAAGGGCGCGCTGTTTGAAGCCTAAGCCCTTGAAAAGCGGCTCTTTACCCCCACTTTCTTCCCATCATCGAAGCAAGCTACTGATTTAATTGATTTTTTCAATGGAGACCCCGATGTCGGCTGAGCAGTCGCCTGGCGATCAACCTAACCCGAATACCGCGCAAAACGCGCAAGATTCCTCGCAGCCGCGCGATCCTGTCACGCCGGAAGAGTTGGATCCCATCAATATTTTGCAGGCCGATCTCGCGGCCGCGCAGGTTCAGGCCCAAGAGCACTTCGATGCACTGCTGCGTGCACGTGCTGAAGTCGAAAATGTGCGACGCCGGGCCCAGGAAGATGTGGCCAAGGCGCACAAGTTCGGTATCGAATCATTTGCTGAAAATCTGGTGCCGGTCAAAGACAGCCTGGAAGCCGCGCTGTCCCAAGAGGGGCAGACCCTCGACGCCTGGCGCGAAGGGGTAGAGGCAACCTTGAAGCAATTGACCAGCGCCTTTGAGCGCAGCAAGTTGGTCGAAATTGCGCCGCAAATGGGCGATAAGTTCGATCCTCACCATCATCAAGCGATCGCGTCGGTCCCGTCGGACGAACCGGCCAATACCATTTTGCAAGTGTTGCAAAAAGGATACCTGATCGCAGATCGCGTGTTGCGTCCGGCTTTGGTAACCGTGGCTGGGGCCAAATAGGCCTCCCCGGAAAAAGTATCGTGGATAGCAAAACAAGTCTGCCGTAGGCATTGAAAAAGACGGTTTGCTACCTATTTAGTTATTAAGAAAGTTTTCTGATCTTTTTTCAGGAATAAGGATTATGGGCAAAATAATTGGCATCGACCTTGGCACCACCAACAGCTGTGTAGCTGTGCTGGAGGGCAATCAGGTCAAAATCATCGAAAACGCCGAAGGCACGCGTACCACTCCCTCGATCGTCGCCTACATGGAAGACGGCGAAACCCTGGTCGGCGCGCCGGCCAAGCGCCAGGCGGTTACCAATCCCCGGAACACCCTGTACGCCGTCAAGCGCCTTATCGGCCGCAAGTTTGACGAAAAGGCGGTACAGAAAGATATCGACCTGATGCCTTACAGCATCATCAAGGCCGATAACGGCGACGCCTGGGTGCAAGCTCGCGACCGTAAGCTGGCTCCCCCGCAGGTGTCGGCCGAAGTGCTGCGCAAAATGAAGAAAACCGCCGAAGACTATCTCGGCGAAGAAGTGACGGAAGCTGTCATTACGGTTCCCGCCTATTTCAACGACAGCCAGCGCCAAGCCACCAAAGACGCCGGCCGCATCGCCGGTCTTGAGGTCAAGCGCATTATCAATGAGCCGACCGCGGCTGCCTTGGCTTTCGGCCTGGACAAAGCGGAAAAGGGCGATCGCAAGATTGCGGTGTATGACTTGGGTGGTGGCACCTTCGATATTTCCATTATCGAAATCGCCGACGTCGATGGCGAGAAGCAATTCGAAGTGCTGTCGACCAACGGCGACACCTTCCTGGGTGGCGAAGACTTTGACCAAGTCCTCATCAACTACATCATTGGCGAATTCAAGAAAGAGCAAGGTGTCGACCTGTCGAAAGACGTGCTCGCCCTGCAACGCCTGAAAGAAGCCGCTGAAAAGGGCAAGATCGAGCTCTCGTCCACAGCCCAGACCGAAATCAACCTGCCGTACATCACGGCCGACGCTTCCGGTCCCAAGCACTTGAACTTGAAGCTTACCCGCGCCAAGCTGGAAGCCCTGGTCGAGGACCTGATCAACCGCACCATTGAGCCTTGCCGCATCGCCATCAAGGATGCGGGGGTCAAGGTGTCCGACATCAATGACGTGATCTTGGTCGGCGGCATGACCCGCATGCCCAAGGTGCAGGAAAAAGTTAAGGAATTCTTCGGCAAGGACCCCCGCAAGGATGTCAACCCCGATGAAGCCGTAGCTGCCGGTGCCGCGATCCAGGGTTCCGTGTTGTCGGGCGACCGCAAGGATGTATTGCTGCTGGACGTGACGCCTTTGTCGCTGGGTATCGAAACCCTCGGCGGAGTCATGACCAAGATGATCAAGAAGAACACCACGATTCCGACCAAGTTCGCGCAAGTGTTCTCGACCGCCGACGATAATCAGCCGGCCGTGACCATCAAGGTGTTCCAGGGTGAGCGTGAAATCGCTGCGGGCAATAAGGGCCTGGGCGAATTCAACCTCGAAGGCATTCCGCCCGCTTCGCGCGGCACGCCGCAGATCGAAGTCACGTTCGACATCGATGCCAACGGCATTTTGCATGTGTCGGCCAAAGACAAGGGTACCGGCAAAGAGAACAAGATCACGATCAAGGCGAACTCCGGCCTGACCGAGGAAGAAGTTCAACGCATGGTGCAAGACGCTGAAGCCAACGCGGACGAAGACAAGAAAGTCGCCGAACTTGCGCAGTCGCGCAATCAGGCTGATGCTCTGGTCCACGCCACGCGCAAGTCCCTGGCGGAATATGGCGACAAGCTCGAAGCCTCTGAAAAAGAAGCCATCGAAGCCGCCGTCAAGGAACTGGAAGACGTGCTGAAAGACGGTGACAAGGCAACTATCGACGCCAAGGTCGAAGCCGTGTCCACCGCCTCGCAAAAACTCGGCGAAAAGATGTACGCCGATATGCAGGCACAGGCCCAGGCGGCAGGCGCAGCCGGTGAAGGTGGCGACGCCGGCGGCAAGCCCGCTGACGACAATGTGGTCGATGCCGACTTCAAAGAAGTCAAGCGCGATCAGTAAAGTCAAGGCTGCTGCGCAGTCAATGTGCTGCGCAGCAAACCTCTAAAGTAGCAATCAGTACTGTAGAAGGACGACCAAGGCCGCAAGGCCTGAAGTCGTTTCTTCATACGTATTGGTAGGCGGAGTTCTGATACCCGATAGGCCCCCTAGTATCATGTCAAAACGCGATTTGTACGAAGTCTTGGGCGTCGCTCGCAACGCCTCCGACGAAGAGATAAAAAAGGCCTACCGCAAGTTGGCCATGAAGTATCACCCTGACCGCAATCCTGACAATAAGGATTCGGAAGAGAAATTCAAAGAGGTTAAACACGCCTACGAAGTTCTCTCGGAAACCGACAAACGCGAAGCCTATGACCGATACGGCCATGCCGGCATCGACCCATCCGCCGCTGGTGGCATGGGTGGCGGAGCAGGCGGATTCGCTGACGCTTTCGGGGATATTTTCGGCGAAATATTCGGTGGCGGCCGCCGGGGCGGGGCCGGCGGTTCGCAGATGTATCGCGGTGCCGATCTCAAGTACGGACTCGAAATTACGCTGGAACAGGCCGCCTCCGGGTTCGACACTGAAATCCGTGTTCCGAGCTGGGACAACTGCGATACCTGCCACGGTAGCGGCGCGAAACCCGGCACCGAGGCCAAAACCTGCCACACCTGCGGCGGCGCGGGTGCGGTGCGGATGCAGCAAGGTTTTTTCAGCGTCCAGCAAACTTGCCCCACCTGTCACGGTAGCGGCAAGGTCATCCCCGATCCTTGCACGGTTTGCGACGGCGCCGGCAAGGTTCGCCGTACCAAGACCCTGCAGGTCAAGATCCCGGCAGGCATCGACGACGGCATGCGTATCCGCTCTTCCGGCAATGGTGAGCCGGGTGTCAACGGCGGGCCGTCCGGCGACCTCTATGTGGAAATCCACATCAAGCCGCATGCGATTTTCCAGCGCGACGGCGATGATCTGCACTGTGAACTCACCATCCCGTTTACAACGGCTGCGCTGGGCGGCGATCTCGAGGTTCCGACCTTGGGTGGCCGCGGCGAGATAAGCATCCCTGACGGTACGCAGTCAGGCAAGGTGTTCCGCCTGCGCGGTAAAGGTATCCGCGGCGTACGCGCCAGCTACCCAGGCGATCTGTACTGCCACGTAGTACTGGAAACCCCGGTGCGTCTAACGGACAAGCAAAAGCAATTGTTGCGTGATTTTGAAGCTTCGTTGAGTGAAGGCGGGGAGAAGCATTCACCGCAAAGCAAGTCCTGGACCGATCGGGTCAAAGAGTTCTTCAGCTGATGGTAGACGCCTAGGCCGAAGCCCGGGTTCTCAGGCCGGGCTAAAGCATGGTGCGTGTAGTGAAACGATTCAGGCCGGCAACGCAAATAGGCGATGTCGGCCTGAATTGCGTTTGATCCGTCTGAATTGCG
>JBEBXA010000006.1:0-89213 GCA_040391825.1 Pigmentiphaga sp. | reverse complement strand
GCTTCGCGCATTGCTTTCGTCCATTGCGGACGTTCCGTGCGTATACGCTTACCGAACTCTTCAGGAGTAGTCGGCATCATTTCGATATCCATCGTCTTGAAGCGTTCATGAGTGGATGGCATGTTCAACATGACGCCCACTTCTTTGTTCACCTTGTCGATGATCGAGCTGGGCGTACCTTTTGGAGCGACTAGACCAATCCAAACGCTCATGTCGTAACCCGGCAAGGTTTCCGCTACGGTTGGCAAGTTTGGCATCGACTCGGTTCTCGTTGCGCGCGAGGAGGCGAGTGCACGTAACTTTCCTTCCGCTACATGGGGCAAAGAGGATGCGCCGCCTTCGAACATCATGTCGACTTGCCCACCGATCAAGTCGGTGCTTGCTGGGGCGCTACCTTTATAGGGGACATGCAGGATATCGATACCTGCTGATTTCTTGAGCATTTCTGCAGCCAGATGGTGCGAACTCCCTTGACCCAAGGAAGCAAAAGTGAGTTTTCCTGGCTTGGACTTAGCCAGCGCTATCAACTCGGCTACAGAGTTTGCAGGAACGTTTTTGTTGACGACCAGGTAAAAAGGGGTGACGAACAAGCCAGAGACGGGATCAAAATCCTTGATCGGATCGTAGGGCAGGTTCTTTACGGTGATGGAATTGAAAACAAGCGAAGTCTGGGTGCCGACAAAAAAGGTATAGCCATCAGGTGCAGCCTTGGCTGCTGTTTCGGCGCCGATCGCTTGAGTCGCTCCCGGACGGTTTTCGACCACGACGGCTTGTCCCCATTTTCCGGATAGGTGTTGGGCCAGCGTACGAGTGAAGGTATCAATTAACCCACCAGCAGTGAAAGGAACGATGATGCGTATCTGTTTGTTAGGGTAGGGGGGCACCGTCCCTTGTGCCTGGGAAGCCGCAGGGTGCAGTGCAAGTAGGCCTGCCAGGGCAAGCGAATATCCATGGGAAAAATTTTTCATGCTGGTCTCCGTTCTGCTTATTTGCTTATTTATTTTCTGACTAGCCGTAGCAAGCATGTAGGCGAGTATGCTTGCTACGGATTGCATCGGCGATGCGTAAGCTGCGAGCTTGCTTATTATTTGAAGAGGTAGCGACCCTCTTCATCACGTCCGATACCGCGCGTGCGCGCCGTATCTTCCAACCAGCGGACGATCTCTCTACCATCTTTGCTTCCAACCGCAGCCATGAGGTCGACGAACCGCTGCGGGCCCGCCTCCAGCGCTGCATCTAGCGAAGCGTAACGGGGACCATCAACCACGGGTGGGGCCGGTACACGATGTTCAATGGGACGAACAGCCCCTGGAAGTTGCATGGGCAGGGTCAGGTCGAAGCCTGCCTTTCCGGTCGTGCTTGCATTTCCAAGAGACGGATCCAGAGGCATGGCTCGCAAGCCATCCTGGACGACCAGATCGCGATCGGCTTGGAAGCGAGTGGCCAGCGCCCATTCCATCTGTTCGTCTGAAAAAATATCGATATCGGGATCGACTACGAACACATGTTTGACATTGCCAAGGGAGGCAAAGACGGCGGCGATGGCATTGCGGGCTTCGCCGGGTACACGCTGTTGCAGGGCAATGCGTACATTGAAAGAACCCCCGGTGGCCGGTGTCACGTATACGCCCTTGACTTCCCGGACCGCGCTTTCCAGGCCGCGCCAAACCAATACTTCAGTGCGCAGTGAGCAAAGTTGTGCGGTGTCGGTGTGGGCCATAGTCCGGCCGCTGATGGTGGCGGTTTGGAAAATGGCATCACGACGGTGTGTAATGGCGGTCACATGGAACAAGGGGTTGCGCTTCACGCCGCCGTAGTAGCCGAGAAATTCGCCATAAGGGCCTTCGGGTTCAACGTGGCCACGTTCGTCCAGGTAACCTTCAATGATGAACTGAGCATCGGCAGGTACTCGAAGGTCGTTGGTGATGCACTTGACCACGCCCATGGGAGCGCCACGCAATGCCGCCATTTGCGTTAGTTCGTCTCCTGGCAGGCGTAGTGTTGCGGCCAACTGATCGACGGGGTGAGACCCAATCGCAAAGGCAATGGGCAGGCGCTCACCGCGGGCAGCATGTGCCAGATAAATAGCCCGCAAGTCAGAAGGGGCGACGACGTCGATACCCGCGGTTCTTCGGCCGCGCAGCATCAGGCGACGCATGCCGACGTTGGTCAAACCGGTGTCGGTATCCAGCGTGAAATCTATCGATGCTGAAATGTACGGGGCACCATCCAAGCCGTGTTGAAGGTGGACTGGCAACTTAGTCAGATCGCACTCGTCTCCCTGCAAAACGACTTCTTGAACAGGTGCTTGAGCGCGTGGCACATCAACCAGAGCGCCTTGTTTTTTCGAGCGTTTCAGAACTTCTTGCAGTACTTGGCTGGCCGTGGTTTTGAAGGCCTGCGCCAGGCGTTCCCGGCTGCCCGCTACGTTGCCGCACAAAGGAAGGCTTTCACCGGCGGGATTGCTAAACAGGAGAGCCTTGCGATTTCCTTCGAGCTCATTGGCGATCGAGATTAGTTCGATGGCTTCATGCCTGGATTCGAATTCATCAGGGCCTAGTTCATCCAAAAAAGTACGCAGCGAAAACCGTTGCATGTCAGGCAATTGCGCTTGACGTGGATCGTCAAGGGCGGGGTGAGTGGAACTAGACGGTGAAGCCAAGTAGATCTCCTGGGGCCGTTGATCGCAGAGGGTGTTACCAATTTCATATGCTGGATCAAAGCACTGTTGTTATACAATAACGAACGATATTGTATTATTCATAACAGTATAAATAGGCCTCCACAAAGTGACAACTCCTATCGATGCCCCTGATTTGCCTAGCGCACCGCGGCGAATCCAATCCCTTGAGGTGGGTTTCAGCCTGGTTCGTGAAATAGAACAAGCGCAGCATGGCCTGTCTCTCAAAGAGGTATCGACTCGGGCGGGCATGCCGCGTAGCAAGGCGCACCTTTATCTTTCTACGTTTCTTGGGCTCGAGCTTGTGGCACGGGATTCGGCAGGACGCTACGTGCTGGGGCCATATGCCTTGCAGTTAGGCTTGGCAGCGCTGCGTCAATCCAACGTTGTGGATGCTTCTGAAGAGGTCGTGCGCCAACTCCAGGCAGAGATCGGGCATTCGGTTCATATTTCCATTTGGGGAAATCGTGGTCCCACTATCGTGCGCAAACTCGATGGAAATTTGCATGTCCCCATGTCTATTCAAGTGGGTTACACGCTGCCGCTTCTATCATCGGCAACCGGGCATATTTTTCTTGCATATAAGGCCCCGGCATTCACTCAGGCAATTATCAATGCGGAAAACCCAGGCTGCACCCATAGCACACCAACCATTGCCGAATTGATAGCAACGACCAAAGCCGCAGGTGTTGCCACCACAAAGGGGCGGATGTATGACGGCTTCGTGGCTTTGTCTGCCCCTATTTGGAACCATCAGCACGAACTGTGCGCCGCATTGACTATCGTAGACACCGCACTCAGCCTGAGTTTGGATCTAAATGCCACTACGACTAAGTTGGTAAAAAAGGCGGCAGAAGCCATTTCAGCGAAATTGGGCTTCGCACAGTAGCCGGAGGAAGAGCTCGCCGCATTCAGCATGTAACTGGAAGCGGTTTCTCTGAGCTCAGAAGGGTTCTACCCATCTCCCCACGCTTCTTCGCGTGTGCTTGAAAATCAACGCTTATCTAGCGCGCCTTGTCCACTTGTTGTGACCGAGGCCTTGGGCTCGTAGCACGAGTCTTGTATTGCTTACGCAGGCCAGGGGTTTGTCCCGGTGCCTGTATTTCTATCGCTTACTAATGATCTATTCGAGACCGAAGGCATTGCTGTCTGGATGCAGAGCGATGCGCGTCCCTTTTCTTCGCTTGAGATCAGCCGCGTGCGGCGTGCGGCCGCCATTTTTTGCATATCGCGTCTGCGTGCCTGGATGGAAAGAGGCGCTGCGAGTTGGCACGTATTCATGCTCCAAGGGCTGGCAAATACTCGTTGAAGATTGGAGAGGTCGCTGCTAACATAGTAAATGTATAACGTCATTATACATTGTATAACAAGGAAAAGCAGTGGAGACAGCTGAACTAGAGCGGTTGATTGTCGATCAGCCAGCCCAAGGGATTTTTACCGTCCACCGAGACGTATACCGGAGCCCTGGAATTTTCGAATTGGAGATGCGCTACATCTTCGAACGGACATGGGTCTTCCTGGGAATTGAAGACCAGGTGGCGAAACCCCATGACTATTTCACCTCATGGATTGGCCGCCAGCCTGTAATCGTTATGCGGGGCGGCGATGGCGTTGTTCGCGCATTTTTCAACACCTGCCGCCATCGTGGCGCGGTCATTGCGCAAAAAGCTCAAGGCCACGCCCGATTCCACGTCTGTGCCTATCACGGCTGGTCATATGACAGCAGCGGTCACATTGGCACGATTAAAGATCACGATGAAGGTTGCTATAGCGCCGCTTTCCACGATGAAAATCATGACCTGGTGCCGATTGCAGAAATTGCGTCGTATCGAGGAATCTTGTTCGGCAGCTTGAGTTCCGACGTGCCGCCACTGGAAGCTTACCTGGGCGACACGCGTTTCTTTCTTGATCTGGTGCTGGATCAAAGTCCTGATGGTATTGAGCTGGTTCCAGGTTCATCGACTTATACCTACAACGGAAACTGGAAGCTGCAGTTGGATAACAGCTTGGATGGCTACCATTTGACGTCGGTACACCCAAGTTTCATGAAAATTGTCGACCAACGAAAATCGGGAATATCAAAGAACACCTTGGCTACGATTGATTTTGCGGCCTACCAGGAACGTGGCGGATTCACTTTTGATTACGGTCATGCTGCGGTCTGGACGCTGAATCCAGCTCCTGAAATTCGGCCTTTGTATCGAATGATCGATGAAGTTCGTTCCCGCGTTGGCGACGAACGTGCGCGCTGGATGTTGGACACCAGAAACGTAGTGCTGTTTCCCAATGCCCAATTTGCCGAGAACGCGTCTTTGCAGTTGCGAGTAGTCCGGCCGCTGTCAGTCGACCGAACCGAGATTCGAAGTTTTTGCATTGCGCCGAAAGGTGAGTCTGATGCCGCACGTGAGTTTCGTTTGCGCCAATTTGAAGATTTTTTCAATAGCTCGGGTTTGGCCACCCCAGACGACACGACTTGTTATGAAGACTGCCAGACTGGTTACGGAGCGACCCAAGTCGAGTGGACGCAAGGTTATGCGCGTGGAATGACATCGGTGCAACTTGGTCCTAACGATGCCGCCAATTCCATGGGCATTCGTCCGGTTACGAGCCAGA
Source organism: Pigmentiphaga sp. (assembly GCA_040391825.1). Lineage (GTDB taxonomy): Bacteria > Pseudomonadota > Gammaproteobacteria > Burkholderiales > Burkholderiaceae_B > Pigmentiphaga. Next base: position 83,920 of record JBEBXA010000006.1, on the reverse strand, counting down.
GCGGAGATGTGAAGATTCAGGACGAGACGCTGTTTCATTCCGCTTATCGTGAATGGCATAGATTGATGCTCAAGGGCGCCGCGGCGGAGCAGGTTCAGGTATCGGTTGGGAGGTCTTATGAATAACTTTCTTGCCGAGGCGAACGCAGTGCTTTTTCGTGAAGCGGAATTGCTGGATGCGCGCGCCTGGACTGATTGGTTGGCACTGTATGCGCCTGACTGCGAGTACTGGGTGCCGAGCTGGCGTAACGAGAATGAAGCTACCAGTGATCCGAAGCGTGAACTTTCCATGATTTATTACTCAAGTCGCGCGGGTCTTGAAGACCGCGTCTGGCGGGTACGATCTGGACGATCGGTAGCGTCAGTGGTGCTTCCGCGCACACAGCATGTAATCAGTAATGTCCAAGTGCGCAATGTGGAAGGCAACGACGTGTTGGAAGTGTGTTCGAACTGGATCAATCATCAGTTTTTGCCCAAGCAAAAGACAGTGGAAATCTATTTCGGCCGTTATGAACATACGCTGGTAAGGGATGAAGGGAATTGGCTCATCGCCAGGAAAAAAGTATTGCTCCTTAATGATTATCTGAATGCAAAGCTGGATTTCTACAGTTTATAAAAACCAGGAGGGGACAATGAAAGCATTGACAAGAAGCATTCTGTGCGCGGTGGGGTGCATGTTGTTGCCGGTCGGTTCAGTTTTGGCTCAAGGCTATCCGTCGAAGCCGATACAGATCGTGCTGGGTTTTCCGCCCGGTGGCAGCACTGATATTCTCGCCCGCTTGGTGGCACAAAGATTGCAGGCCGATTGGGGGCAGCCCGTCGTCGTCGTCAACAAACCAGGCGCAAGCACCATTATTGCAGCGGACTTTGTTGCGCGGTCGGCCGCTGACGGGCACACCCTTTTGGTGGGTGCCAGCAGCACAATGACGATCAACCCGGTCCTTTATGCCAAGTTGCCTTATCACCCGACGCAAGACTTCACGCCCATCACTATCATGGGCAGCTTTCCGCTGCTGTTGGCGGTAGCGCCCTCACTGAAAGTGAACTCGGTGCGGGAATTGATTTCATACGCCAAGACCGCGTCGCCGCCTCTCAATTACAGTTCGGCTTCGACCTTGTTTCAATTGTCGGCTGAAATGATGAAGCAGATGGCTTCAGTGGATATTACGCATATCCCCTATAAAGGCAGTATCCAGGCCATGACAGCGCTGACCCAGGGCGACGTGCAAATGTTGTTTCTTGATCCGGCACCTGTTCTTACCCAGATCAAGGCGGGCAAGGCTAAAGGGTTGGCGGTTACCTCTCCCAAGCGTTGGTCTTTACTTCCCGATTTGCCCACCATGGCTGAATCAGGCTTGCCTGATTACGACGTAAGCGGATGGATTGGCTTGTTTGCGCCGACCGGAACCCCGCCAGCGATTGTGGATAAGTTGCAGAAGGCGGTGGCTGCAATCGTGGCCGAACCAGCAATACGACAACGTCTGGAAGGGCTGGGGATAGATGCGGGCGGGAAGACTTTGGGCATTGAAACCGCGGACAACACGGCGGCGCGACTCGCCTCGGTAATTGAGAAGGAAGGGGCGCGGTACAAGAAAGTGATTCAGACAGCCAATATGAAGGCTGAATAAGCCATACATGCAAGGTTCATCAAATGAATGATATTGATCGCAATAATTCAGGCCTGTTGCTACAGGTGTCACCCGAGGGCTTGAGTTTTCCCGAGCGGCCTACCTTCGACGATAAAGAAGAAGAACGTCGCCATGTCAAACAGCGCCTTGCTGCCTGTTACCGTATCTTTGCCATGTATGGCTTTGATGCGGGCATAGCGGGGCATATCAGCTGCCGTGATCCGATTCTTAGCGATCATTTCTGGGTCAATCCGCTGGCCGTTCATTTCAGCCGCATCAAAGTTTCCGATTTGGTGCTGGTCAACCATGCGGGTCAGATTGTAGAAGGACGCCATCCCGTCAATGCGGCGGCATTTTCCATCCATTCAAGTATTCACAGTGCCAGGCCCGATGTTGCTGCCGCGGCGCACTCGCATTCCCGATACGGCACTATTTTCGCTTCACTAGGCAAGCTCATTCCTCCAATTACCCAAGAGGCCTGCGCCTTCTATAAGGATCATGTATTGCTGGAGACCTACGGTGGGGTAGCCAGTGAGGTGTCCGAAGGGGAAATGATCAGCCGCGCGCTCGGATCACACAAAGCCGTCATTTGTCGCAACCACGGTCACTTTACTGTTGGGCAAACCGTCGAAGAAGCCGCTTTTTGGTTTCTTCGAATGGAGCGGGCTTTCGAGCAGACATTGATGGCATGGTCGGTCGGAAACCCGATTGAGATCGATGACAAAACTGCGTTGCTGGCTGCGAAGCAGGTGGGGTCGCATAAGGCAGGTTGGTTTGGGATGCAGCCGTTGATAGAAAAAGTGCTGATCGAACAACCGGACTTGCTGACTTAGGAGCCCAAGCTTAGTGACTCGAATGAAAATTTGCATACTGGGCGCCGGGGCGATTGGCGGATTGATCGCGGCACGATTGGCGACCGCCGACGCAGAAGTGTCTGTCATCGCTCGTGGCGCCCATTTGCAAGCGATGCAGCAGAAAGGCCTGACCTTGCTTAGTGAAGGTCAGGCCTGTACCCACCATCTTCGGGCGACTTCGGATGCGACCGAGTTAGGTGTACAGGATTACGTAATTGTCGCGGTCAAGAGCGGTGGTCTGGCCGCCGCCTTACCCGCAATCCTTCCTTTGCTGGGCCCAACGACCACCCTGGTGCCCGCAATGAATGGTGTGCCTTGGTGGTTTTTCTCGGGGTTTGGTGGAGACCTGGACGGGGTGAGGCTGGAAGGTGTGGATCCCGGAGGGGTTGTGGCATCGGCTATTTCGCCTGAGAGGATTATGGGGTGTGTGGTGTATCCGAGTGCATACGTCGCCATGCCCGGCGTTGTCCAGCATACGGGTCGCTGGGAGCTATATCTTGGTGAACCGGACGGAAGTGTTTCGCAACGCGCAAGGGTACTTTCCGGTTTATTGAGTCAAGCAGGTTTTGATTGCAAACTGACGACGAATATTCGGCGTGAAATCTGGACAAAGTTAATTGGTAATGCCAGCTTCAACCCTGTCAGTGCGCTGACTGGCGCAACGCTAGACTATATGTTGGCAGAGCCCGCCATTTACACGCTGTTGGAAGCGCTGATGAATGAAGTCATCGGTGTAGGAAGAACGTTGGGTTTGCATTTGGACGAAACTGCGTTGGCACGACTGGAAAGAGGGCGGCCGCTTGGTGCGATTAAGTTTTCCATGTTGCAGGACCTGGAACAGGGACGGCCGCTTGAGTTCGAGGCGCTGACTGGAGCGGTGCTGGATATCGCAGAGCGCTTGGCAGTTAAAACTCCGGCATTGCGGACTATCCACAGTCTGATTCAGCTACGTTCAGAAAGCCTGATACGAGTGCGGCAGGGTGCTTAACGGAATACCGCCCCAGTTGTGCGCTGCGGAGCCGCAGAGTCTATAAGCCCTTGTAAAAAGCCACCGCCAGGAACTTCCGGCGGTGGCTTTTTACATGCTTTGGGTGGGTAATGCTGCTTTAGTAAGCAGGCATCAGGCTTTTTTGGAAGTTACCATCCCGTAAATCACCAGCAAAACGATGGCCCCCACCACCGAAGCAATCCAGCCGGCAGGTTCTCCAGTTTGGTACCAGCCCAGGGACCGGCCCAGATAACCCGCAATCAATGAGCCGGCGACCCCCAGAACGATGGTCATGATCCAACCCATACTGTCATTGCCGGGTTTTATCGCGCGTGCAATCAGCCCAACCACCAGCCCTACCAGCAGCGTTCCAAGTAATGTCATCATGTAATGCTCCCTCCTTGAGTAGTTTGCAGCGTTTCGACTGCTCCCCAATCATGGCACGATCAGAGTTCTGCCGATATTGGCTGTGGCAAGCAAACACCAAATCCGTAGCCTAGTCCTTGGGTTTTTCTTTGCGTTACATACCGGACTTGTCGTGGTGAAATGGACCGGTACAATCGATTGCGGTTTGTGCGCACCGATAATAAGGAGAAAGGCATGAGTATTTTCAAAGCAATCTTGAATAAGATTTTCCCTTCTAGCCACGCTGCGGAAGCACCGGCAGGAACGCCTGCGGCGTCTGCCCCAACGACACCTTCCGCCGCATTGCCGGTTGTCGATGTCGAAGCCATTTTGAATGCCATGGCGGCAAAGAATCCTGAGAAACTCAATTGGCGTACGTCGATTGTCGATTTGATGAAGCTGCTGGGTTTGGATAGCAGTTTGACAGCTCGCAAAGAGTTGGCCGGCGAATTGAAATACAGCGGCGATACCAATGATTCAGCCAGCATGAACATTTGGCTGCACAAGCAGGTCATGCAGAAGCTTGCGGAAAACGGCGGCAAAGTGCCCGACGAACTGAAATAAGCAAAGCCGCCGCGCTTTAATCGATGGCCCTTGCCCCTGTCTAATAGGCGGGAGCAAGGGCCATCTTTATTAATGGTCCGGTTTACTCGTCGTCGTATTCGATCTCAGCCAGCCTGCGGCGCAGGGCCCGGGCGTCTACCTCTGTAGCGTGTGCGTAAGCCAACGCAAGTTGGCGCAAATCGGTATCTTCCGGCTCGTTTCCGTCGATGGTATGCAAAGAAAGCTCGAAGACGCTTATTCGTCTTTGCCTGAGTTGACGCATGTACTGCAGCATATTCTTCATTCAAATCTCGTATTCGCGCTAGACAGATAACCCTAGCTGAATTTTCAAGAACAGGTTTGGGCACTAGGGGAAGTATGCCCGGGCGCAGCCCTAAAAGGGACGTTTCTTACTTGGGATTTGCCCGAGGCGAGGCCTCGGGCATGCGAGTTGCTGAAGATGGGGAGGGTAAAAAGGATTCCTTGCCATGGCTGCCGTAACTCGATCACCACAGCATGACGGTTCAGCACCGCATCGCTACTACCAAATTTATATCTCGGGTGAGCATTTATTCGCAAGGGGTGGCGAAGGCCAAGTCTTGCCGATAGGGGTTGTAGAAAGTAGGCAAGGTGGCTTGGCCTACAGCCTGACAATCGAGAACTTGCGTGGTGACGGCTTTCTGACGGCCGAGAAGCTTCTACAAGATGTGGTGGCCAAGCTGGCGTATGCCCCGCTAAGCCGCCTGTTTGTAGCCCAGGGAAGATCGTGGGGCAACACGTTTGGGCAAGAAGAAGACTTATCGGTTTATGCCGAAATCGAAGAGCCGGGAAGCTATCCGCCTGCCGGCAGCGCCGCTGGACAGGAAAAATAGGCTGGTAAATCGTCCCGCGCCGTACAGACGGCAGCCGTCTATAGGTTTAAAATGTTGCAAATGGGTTCATGTGAAACCTTTGTGTTACCGATTCGGAGCATTCATGCAGCCTGACAACTCAAAGCCCGACGAGTTTGTGCAAGCCCCCGAGTCCTCCTACAGGTTGAAGCGCTTCATCTTCGAAGCGGTATTTCTCCTCGTTTTTTCAGGTTTGTTCGTGTGGGGCTTCATGGAGCTCAGTACGATATTTCCTTCAGTGCTGGATGAAATCCTCCTCGGCTGGGTGGATTGATCGTCGCAAGGCGCTTTTTCTTCCGGAATGAAACTTGCTGGTTTAGTTAGGCTCGTAATAATGGCCGCAGGTTCAGGGAGAGTTGCGTGGGTCAAGGACAAGCTTGCCGGGTTCTCATTGTTGATAACTATGTCAGCGCCGCGGAAGCGCTCGCAACAGCGTGCGGCCATTACTATGAAGCCAGGTTCGTCGACGGTGGTTCCGCTGCGATCGAGATGGCGCTGGCATGGCATCCGAGAGTGATCGTGATGGATATAGATATGCCTGCCCCCAATGGGTTGGATGTGGCAACGATCATTCGCGACATGGTGCATTTGGAGCCCATCACGCTGATTGCAGTGACTGGTCGAAGCGCAGCTTTCGATCGGGATGAGGCCTTGGCGCACGGGTTTGACAGCTATATGACCAAACCAGTGGATGTGGATCAATTGCTGGGACTGATCGCCAAAGTCGTTTAGTTGGCCCGTTTGCGCGATCAGTTCCCTACGGTCGTGCGTCTTCCCGCGCCATAGGCAACATAGGCCTGCATCAGGGCCATGATGACCATCATCCACAGCACGGGGCCCCATCCGTCGGAGCGGTCGCGAAGCAGACCGCACACTACTGGGCCCGCCGCGCCTATCAGGTAGCCGAGGCTTTGCGCCATGCCCGACAAAGAGGCAGATTGTTGGGTGGAGGCCGCCCGCAGGCTGATGAAGGCCAAGGACAGCACCAGGCTGCCGCCCAAGCCCGCTCCCGCCATGCAAATCCACAAAACCATCCAGGAGGGAAAGCAGGCCATTCCAACGAAGGCCAGCGCGCACAGCAGCGATATGCCCAGACTCAACTTTTTCTGGTCTTGGAGACGGTTGGCAATCGATGCCACCGCGATATTGGCAAGCAAGGACATCAATTGCATCAGACTCAGCATCCATCCCGCTTGATCGGGAGTCATGCCGGTCTCGTTCAGAATGGTAGGGAGCCAAGCGATAAGGATGTAAAAATTGAACGCCTGTATGCCGGTAAACAAGGTGACCTGCCAAGCCAGCCAGGAACCCCATACGTTGGCTCCGCGCGCCGTCGAATCGCGCACAGGGGAGGGCTGGCGGCTGCTGTGGCGCCAACGAAACCACCAGAGCGCCGCGGCGGGCACTGCAAGTAGCAAACTGGCTGCCAGCGAGCTGCGCCAGCCACCGGGCAAGAGGTTGGCGGCTGGTACAGCCAGACCTGCTGCCAGGCCGGAGGCGAGGGTCATGATCACTGCGTACTGGCCGGTGATGGCGCCGATGCGTTGCGGGAATTCACGCTTGACCAGAGCGGGCAAGATAACGTTACCCACCGCAATGGCCACCCCCAGGATGAGGGTCCCGATAAAAAGAGTGCTCACTCCGGGCAGAGAGCGCAGGACGATGCCCGCGCTAAGGACGGCCATGGCGAGGAATAGAGTGCGTTCCAAACCAAGGTAGCGGCCCAGCTTGGGCGCCATGACCGAGAATAGGCCGAACGCGAGCAGGGGGAGAGTATTGAGCAGACCTGCGGCACCGGCATCTAGTCCGGTCGCGGCTCGAATTTCCCCGAGCAAGGGGCCGACGCCGGTTAGTGGAGCCCGCAAGGTCGATGCAAGCAGCAGTATGCTCAGGAGCGCGATGGTGGGGGCGACAGCTGAGCTGTGCGGGCGGGGTAAGTGAGTGTCCTCGTGCATGCCTTGCCGGAATCTGGAGTAAGTATGCTCGCAGATTCGAGCAGCTGAGCGATTGTATCGTTACCAGCCGGCATGGGAAGAAAACTGTTCTGAAATAGCCGGTGCTGAATAGTCTTTCACTGAATGTTCTGGCGACGACGCCATGTTAATGTTCGCCGGTGGATCCTCTTGTTTTCTTATGACGCAAAACCCCCCTTCCAAACCCGACTCAGACGCGCTGGCTTATCTATACAGCCGGCCAGGCTTCATGATTCGGCGGGCGCATCAGATATGCCTGTCGATGTTCGTCGAAACATGCAGCGGGCTGAACATCACGCCGACGCAGTACGGGATTCTTACCGTCCTGCGTCATAGCGACGCCATCGACCAGATTTCTGTCGCTCGTCTGCTTGGCCTTGACCGCTCCACAACGGCATTGGTGGTGGGTTTGCTGGAAGAGCGCGGGCTATTGGTAAAGACGCCGGGAAGGGTCGACAAGCGCAAGAATGAACTCAAGCTGACCGAGGAGGGCGCGGTGCTCTGGGCGGATGGTGACAGGGTATTGGGCCAGTTGAAGGACACCTTGCTGGAACCGTTTTCCGCTCGCGAGAAAAAGGAATTCCTGCAATTGTTGAAGAAATTCAACACGACCTTCAACAGTCGAGCCCGAACGGAACTGCTAGGTGATAAGTAGTCTTTACAGACCAAGCCCACGCAGTTTTTAATCGCTGGCCTATTGGTGGTTTGCCCGAGCTTGAATACCGCGCGGGCACGTGCCGACATAGTGGAAGGCCGAGCTTATTGCGCGGTGATGTTGGCTGAGCGGATGACCTGGGTCCAACGCACTGTATCCAAGCGTACGGTTTCCGCCATCTGCGCAGACGAGTTCCCTAAAGGCTCGGCCTGTAGATCGGCGATTTGTTTATGGATCTTGGGGTCAGCCAGTACCTGTCCGATCGCGTGGCTAAGTTTTTGCACCACGTCTGTCGGCGTTCCTGGCGGGGCGGTAAGGCCCATCCATGTCACCGATTCGAAGCCTGGGAGCGTTTCGGCCATGGTAGGCGTTTTGGGGAACAGACGATTGCGTGCAGGGGAAGCGACCCCGAGCAATTTGAGGCGCCCTGATTGAACGTAGGGAAGGGCAGTAATCAAATTGTCGAACATGATGTCCACATGGCCCGCGATCAGGTCCGCAATTGCCGGTGCCGTGCCTTTGTATGGAACGTGCTGAAAATCGAGCTTGGTCATGTCTTTCAGCATTTCGGTAGTCAGGTGCTGGCTGCTGCCCGTGCCTGCGGAAGCGAAGTTCAATGACCGGTTTTGCGACTTGGCCCATGCCAGCAGTTGCGGCACGTCATTGACCGGAATCGTGGGGCTGACCAGCAGCACGTTGGGGTAGGATGCGATGATGCTGACGGGAACAAATTTTTTCGGATCAAACGATACTTTGTACAAGAGGTCGCTGACGAAGAAATGGGGAGGCACCACCAGGAGTGTGTAGCCGTCGGGCGCAGCGCGTGAGACCAGTTCGGCGCCTACGATACCCGCTGCGCCTGGTTTGTTCATCACTACAACCGGCACGCCAAGTATGTCTGGCAGTTTCTCCGCCACCAATCGGGGGAGCAGGTCGGCGGTTCCGCCGGGTGGGTAGGGCACTACAAAAGTGATGGGTTTGGATGGGAAGCTCTGCGCCGCCACAGGCATTGTCCAACAGCAAATGACCAAGCACAGGCCACGAAAGGCATCTTGCATTTTCATTTCATGTCTCCTTGATTCCCGGTCTGGCTTTTTTACCGCCGGGCCGCCCCAAGGCAAAAGCGCCCCTGGGGGCAGCGCCGGCACGTAGTGCCAAGCGTGGGGGTATTTTTTAGGGCCGGGTTATTCGAAAAAGCTTTATTCAGTGCATTCATCATTTGGTGCAGGCACCCGTAGGGCCCCGCGCAAGCTGCGTATCATCAACGTCGAGGCCGAAGTGTTTCGGGAAGCGAGTCTTGAATGGCCGAGTCAGGCTCATGCCTGCCGCGTCGAACTTGCTCTCGCTCATTTCATTCCGGGCCGTTCGCTGAAAATTGATCAGACATCTGACTAATTTTGGCAATGCTATGCCTGAGAAAAAGCCTTGTCAATAGTGCGATCAGTCGGACGAAGCTTGTGGGACCGCGCCAGAAAGGGCTCTCCGAATGGTTTTTCCTGGGACCTTGAAGTTGGGAGATCAGGGCTGCATGAGGCACGCAGCCTGTCGCGCGCTTGTTCGAACGGTTTGCTTGGCGCCAGTCTGGCCTGGATGCATCAGGGCGTCAGGCGGCGCATCAATACGTGAGGAATGCCCGCTTCCAGGAATTCATCGCCTTCCGCGCGAAAGCCTCGTGTTTCATAAAAAGCCGTGGCGCGTGTCTGGGCATGCAAAAGCAGGACGAATTGTTGTCTGATCCGGGCTTGCTCAATCAGCGCATCAAGGATGCGGCCACCGATGCCAAGTCCGCGAGCATGCTGATGTACGGCCATCCTGCCGATGTGTCCGTCGGGCAGGAGCCGGCCCGTGCCCAAGGGTGCGCCCTGGGCGTCATAGACCAGAGCGTGGATGGATAGGGCATCGGCTGCATCGTATTCAAGCTCGAGCGGTACCGATTGTTCTTGGACGAATACGGTTTCGCGTATGGAACTTGCGTCTTTCTGCAAGAGTTCCCAGCTACCGATCGCTACGAGAATGGGGGTGTTGGACGTCATTGGATTGCATTCTACCGCTGGCGTGGATACGAGGGGCGGACAAAAGCACTAGAGCAAATCGAATGAAAAAAGCCCCGCCTTCAAGGCGGGGCCGGGGTAGCGCTAGTGCCTATCGATCAGCTATCCGAATCTTTAGTCGATTCGGACGTTAGCCTGTTTGATGATGGCGCTGTATTTAGCTTGTTCACTCTTGACGAAGGTATTGAAAGCCTCGCCGGTGAGATCTTTGGGTACGGCGCCCATATTGCTCATGCTCTTAAGCACGGCTTCGTTCTTCAAGGCTGCCTTGGCTGCTTCTTGCAACTTGGCAATCACAGGCGCCGGGGTATTGGCGGGGACGAACAGGCCAAACCAGGCTTCCGTGTCGTAGCCCTTCAGGCCGGCTTCTGCCAAGGTAGGCAGATTGGGCAGTTGGGGTGAGCGAGCCGAACCACTGACGGCCAAGCCGCGCAACTTGCCGGATTGGATCTGCTGCGAGACGGTGGGGATGTTGATCAGCAGGGCCGAGATTTCACCGCCCATGACAGCGGTAACCGCGGGCGCAGCCCCTTTGTAGGGGATGTGAGGAATGTCGGTGTTAGCCAGCGAGTTGAACAAAATGGCGGACAGGTGAGACAAGCTGCCATTGCCGCCCGAGCCGATGTTCAGCTTGCCCGGGTTGGCGCGCGCGTACGCAATGAACTCGGCGATGTTATTGGCGGGCAGCTTGGGGTTGATGACCAGAACGTTGGGGGCGCTGGCCAGCAGGCTGACCGGGGTGAAGTCTTTAACCGGGTCGTAGGGCAGCTTGCTGTACAGACCCGGGGTTACCCCGTGCGAACTGCCGTTACCCAGCATGACGGTGTAGCCATCGGGAGCCGATTTCGCAACGATGTCCGAGGCGATGGTTCCGCCTGCGCCGGGCTTGTTTTCGATGATGAGGCTTTGACCCAGGTGGTCGCCCATGGCTTTACCGATGCTGCGAGCCAATTGGTCCGAGCCGTCGCCGGGAGGTGCGGGCACAACGATGCGAATGGCCCGTTCGGGGTATTGGGCTTGCACGGCTGGCGCGGCACCGACAAACAAGGCGGAAAGGCTCAGGGCGATTGCACTGGCCGAAGCACGGCGTGGAGTCTTAGTAAAGGTCATGAAATTTCCTGGTGGCTGGAAAAAAGGATCAGGCAACTACGTTGTGCAAGCCAAAGAAATCTATGGCGTTGTTGGCGCAGATGGCCTGTTTGTCTGCGTCGCTCAGTTCGGGTTGGTCGGCAACAAGTTGTCCGATCGATTGTTCGCCCAAGGGGAATGGGTAGTCTGAACCCAGCATGACGCGATCGACGCCCATGACTTCAACCAAGAGGCGAAGCGCGCCTGGGTCGAACACGGCGGAGTCGACGTGAAAGCGTTTGACGTATTCGGATGGCGGGCGCGGGCAGTCTTGGCGCACGATGTCGCGATGCTTCCAAGCGTTTTCAACGCGTCCCAGCAAGAAGGCAAAGCCGCCGCCACCGTGCGCGAAACATATCTTGAGCGATTCGGGAATACGTTCAAAGGCCCCCGAAAGGATCAACGAGAGAATGCCGAGCTGGGTTTCCGCCGGCATCGACACTAGCCAAGGCAACATCCATTTCTTCATGCGCTCTCCACCCATCATGTCCCAGGGATGAACGAGCAGGGGGATGTCTTCGACGGCACAGTGCTGCAGGAAGGTGACCAGGCCTTCGTCATCGAGGTCGCGATCACCAAGGTGGTTGCCGATTTGCACCCCGTAGTGGCCGCTGGCTTTGGCGCGGGAGGCTTCCCGGCAGGCGGCGTCGATGTCTTGCAGGGGAACCTGGGCTAGGGGGATCAGACGCTTGGGTGCGGCCGCACAAAACTCCAGCGCGAGTTCATTCATGCGCTGTGCCCAGGGCATCACGCGTTCGGGTGAAAACTCGTAGCCGAACATGATGGGCGTGGCGCAGGTGACTTGAATGTCTACACCTTGGGCATCCATTTCTTCCAGGCGCGTCTTGGGGTTCCACAGCGCGTCGTAGACTGGGCGGAAAGGCTCGTTGGCGCGCATGATCTGGCCAGTGCTGCCGTCACCGTCTACGCGTAGCCAGGGGCCGCGCTCAGGGTTCAGGGCAGCGGCTTCTTCCTGCGTGATGCGCGGGAAGAAATGCGAATGCATATCGATTTTCATGAGATGGACGTATCGCTGGTAAGTTAGAGAGGTTTGTAGGCAATGGCCTTGATTTCAATGCGCAGATGAGGGTGGGGCAATTGGTGTACTGCGACCGTGGTGCGTGTGGGGCCGTCGTAGTCGAAGAACTCGCCATACACTTCGTTGTAGCCACCGAAATCGTTCATATCGACCAGGAATGTGCTGATCTCGACGACGTCGGCAAGAGATGCGCCGGCCGTCGCCAGGATGTCGCCGATGGTCTGGATCACGGCGCGGGTCTGCTCCCGGATGTCCAGGCGGGTCGTACCTAGGGCATCGACTTCAACTCCTGCCAGGGTGTTGTCGGCACGGCGCGAACTTGTGCCCGATACGAAAAGGAAGTCTCCGGCGCGCTTGATGTGCGGATACTTGCCGCGTGGGGTGGCTTTACCGGGGATTACTTGAGCCTGAGTCGTCATGTCTGGAGCCTCTGTAGCATTCAGACGCATTGCGTGCGCCTGACGGAATGGGGGATTAAAGAGAGTCTAGGGACTCCGCACCAATAAGAAGAATGAATTTACGCGCTTCAGGTATTCGATTCGTCTATGGCAAGGCTTTTAACCCCAGGTGTTCTCGCGTGTGCTCGGTATTCACTATGCTTTCGCTTGCATTGAAACAGACTGGGCGCGATACGGGTATCGGCTGGAGGCTACGTTATATGATGAAGAACTTTATGTCTTCTTTTGGATGCCCGTTTCCATGATCGCAATCGAAGTTTCCCAGCCTGGCGGCCCCGAAGTCCTGAAGGTGGCAGAGCGCCCGACTCCAGTGGCTGCCGCGGGCGAATTGTTAATCAAGGTGGCTGCTGCGGGCGTCAATCGACCGGATGTGGCGCAACGTGAAGGCCGCTATCCGCCGCCGCCCGGCGCGTCCGATTTGTTGGGTCTGGAAGTAGCAGGAGAAGTGGTCGCGGTGGGCGAGGGCGCCAGTGGTTTCAGGGTGGGCGATAAGGTCTGCGCTTTGGCCAACGGCGGTGGCTACGCGGAGTTCTGCGTGGTGCCTGCCACCCAATGTTTGCCGGTGCCCAGGGGGTTATCTCTGGTCGAGGCCGCGGGTTTGCCCGAAACCTATTTCACGGTCTGGAGCAATGTGTTCCAGCGCGCAGGCTTGTCGGGCCAGGAAAGCTTGCTGGTGCATGGCGGCGCCAGCGGTATCGGCACCACGGCAATTCAACTGGCGCGCGCCTTGGGGCACGAGGTGTACGCCACGGTTGGTAGCGATGAGCGGGTGGCCGCTGTCGAACAACTGGGGGCGACTGCCGGCATTAATTACCGCACCCAGGATTTTGTTCAGGAAATCAAGCGGTTGACCGACAAGCGGGGAGTCAATGTCATTCTTGACATGGTAGCGGGCGACTATATTGCGCGCGATATCCACTGCCTGGCGGACGACGGCCGCATCGTCATCATTGCCCTGCTGGGCGGGGCCCGTGCCGAAATCGATGCCGCCCGTGTTCTTAGCCGACGCCTGACCATCACAGGTTCGACCTTGCGGCCGCGTTCCCCTGAGTTCAAGAGCCAGGTCGCGCAGGCTTTGCGCAGCAAGGTCTGGCCCTTGTTTGAGTCAGGCAAGCTGAAACCCATCGTACATGCCACTTTTGCGCTGCGTGACGCCGCCAAGGCCCATGCAATGATGGAAGCAGGCGAGCACGTCGGGAAAATTGTCCTGACCATTTAGTGAATTGTGGCTGGATTAAAGCCTGTGTTTCGGGTGTTCCGGAAGGTTTTTGCGACACTGCGTGCAGCGAGGGCCCAGAAATCGATACAATCGAGGTTTTGCCCACGCCGCCCATTGACCGGGCTTGGCTTTATTATCCCTAATTGATGACTACAACTCAGAATATTCGCCGCCTTGTGCTTGGCAACTGGAAGATGCATGGTGACTTGGCTGCCAATGGCCAGTTGCTGTCCGCCATTCGCAGCGGATGGAATCAGTCGTCTGGGGCTGCAGCTTGCGACGTCGGTGTCTGTGTGCCGTTTCCTTACTTGGCGCAGGCCGAATCGGCCCTGACCGACTCTGACGTCGCCTGGGGCGCACAAGATATAAGCGCCCATGTGCAGGGCGCTTATACCGGTGAAGTGGCAGGGGCGATGCTGGCCGATTTCGGCTGCCGCTATGTGTTGGCAGGGCATTCCGAGCGTCGCAGTTTGCATGCTGAAACCAGTCAGTTGGTGGCGGAGAAAGCCCAGGCGGCGCTGGCCGCGGGCCTGACCCCGGTGGTATGTGTTGGCGAAACGCTGGCCGAACGCGAGTCAGGACGCATGCTGGACATCATTCGCGAACAACTCGCGCCGGTACTGGCTTTGGGAACACAGGCCGTCAACCGGATGGTGCTAGCCTATGAACCCGTATGGGCAATAGGCACTGGAAAAACAGCCAGCCCAGAGCAGGCTCAAGAAGTGCATGCGGCTATCCGCGCGGCCCTGAAGGAAATTGAGTGCCCAGGTGTACGCGTGTTGTATGGCGGTAGCGTCAAAGCGGCGAATGCGGCCACTTTGTTTGCCATGCCCGATATTGATGGCGGCCTGATTGGTGGTGCTGCTCTAGTTGCTGAAGAATTCTTGCGCATCGCCGAGGCGGGCGCTTCAACCCGGAGTTTTTGAATGTCAGTATTAGTAATGGTCCTGCTTATCGTGCAGGTAGTTTCCGCCCTGACGATTATCGTCCTGGTGCTGTTGCAGCAAGGCAAAGGGGCAGACATGGGGTCGGCCTTCGGCGGTGGTTCAGCCGGTAGCCTGTTTGGCGCCACTGGCGCCGCCAATTTCTTGTCGCGCACAACCAAGTGGGCAGCCGTGGTGTTCTTCGTCACGACAGCAGCCTTGGCTTACCTGAGCCGCCCGAACACGGTAGTGCAAGATGGTGGCGTGATGGATAGCGTGCCGACCGATCGCTCTGTACCCGCTGTGCCCGGCGCACTTGCACCGGCTGCTCCTGGTGGCGATAACTCGGTGCCGGTGGCTCCCGTTCCCGCCCCGGCTCCGGCCGCTCCTGAGGCTGCTCCTGCGCCCGAGGCGGCACCGGCTGTTCCCCAGGCTCCAAAAAGCGAAGGCGGCAGCAATTAAGCAATAATTTGGTATATACTAGCGGGCTTACGCAAGCCGTCGTGGTGGAATTGGTAGACACGCTATCTTGAGGGGGTAGTGGCGAAAGCTGTGCGAGTTCGAGTCTCGCCGACGGCACCAAGAATAAAGTACGAAGAAGTCCAGAAATCCCGCGTCTATCCTAGTGATACGCGGGATTTTTTGTTTGTGGCCATTGCAGCCAGCAGCCGCTGAATTTCATTTGGAATACAAGGTGTGAGTTTAGCCTGAGCGGTACGCAGATCAATTGGCGCTAAAAAGCGCTTGCCCATTATTGGGGCAGGGTCGCGCTAGATCGCCAGTACCCACTCGTCGAGCGTTCAAACGAGGGTTTGCGAAACAATCCGGTTTCGCCCGGCATTTTTTGCTGCGTATAGAAGATCATCCGCGCGTTTTACCAGTGTTGCCGGTGTGTCGATGCTGCTCGCGAGGGCAAGACCAATGCTTAATGTAATGTTGCCGGTTTCAAGAGAACCAACGTGCGGAATATTTAAGTTGGATAACTCGGACCGCAGTTTTTCCAGACGGTTAAGTGCGCTTTCGATGTTTGCCCCATAAAGCAAGAGCGAAAACTCTTCGCCCCCTATGCGAGCTGACAAGTCCAGGGGGCGGCGCGCATAGCTGTTGATCAGCTTGGCTACTTGTTGCAATATTCGATCGCCTTGGGGATGCCCGTAGTGATCGTTATATTGTTTGAAGGAGTCAACGTCGAGGACTGCAAGGCAAAGAAAGTCTCTGTGGCGCTGAGCGTAGGCCAAGGTTCGACTCAGGTGTTCTTCGAACGTACGGCGGTTGCCCAGGCCGGTTAGTGGGTCGTGGTTGGCTTGCCAGCTAAGAAATCGGCGTAATAGAAAGTGTTCGCGCAAGGCATATTCGCGCATGTATCCGCTAACGGCCGATAGCACTAACGCAAGGACGGTCATGGCGCATACGCGCCAATGACTGGCGAGCATTTCGGGGTCGTCCAGCATGATAGGACCGCTTGCAAACGCACTGACGCACAACAGTATCGCCAGCGTCAGGCCCTCATAAAAAGTTGCTCCGATAGGGAAAAAAGCTGCGGCGACGAGCAAAAGATAAGCGCTTTCCCCTTGGGGCAAGTGGCAGATGCGCGATACGTTAACGGTGACGAAAGCCGCTAATCCCATTAATAGTAAAACCAGCATCGCAACGTAAACTTCTTGGCTGCCGAGCCAGCGTTTATGCAATGCGAGGAGGAAAGCCACCAATATGAGGGTAAGCAATCCACGAGGAAAAAAGATGCCGAACTCGTAAAGGGACGCCTGTGGCGTGTCTTGGATCGGCAGGTAGCGGATGACGTCTATTCCGGCAAACGATAGCCAGATGCCCAGTGCCACAACTGTCCAGATAAAGAGGAAGGAACGTTGGGCTTCGCGGATTTGGCTGACAAAGATATTCTCGAGGGGAGCAGCAAAGCGAAGCCGTCCTATGCGGCGAACGGTTTCATGGGGACCTGGTTCACCACCCTCCCAGCTATTCGGTATTGGTGCATCGAAGTCAGGGAATGTTTGATCAGGGCTGGCTTTGTTCGGCATGGAAGGTATTGGCCCTTCTACTTGCGTGGCACGAGCACGCTTCTGGGGTTGATGTGGTCAGCATACCGGCGACGGTATAAAGATACAGGCAATCGATGGTTTTGGGATCGGAATTTAATCAGTAACCGGGCCATAGCTTCGCCGACATGAACATCAAGCAGTTTGGTGCACCCATTGTGATAATCATCAATGATGGGCTATAGGCATTTGCATGCGCGATGTTGGCTGAGCGTTTGTTGTGCCAGAGATCATGGCATGGCGCATGATTGGCTCAGTATTCAATTGGCTACAACTTACCCGGTGGGGGTGTGGGCAACGCCATGCAAGTAAAAGAGTTCGTAGTCCATCTGCGCCACCGGCAATTGAAGCAGGATCTTGCTTCGTCAGCAGCCCATTCATCGACCTCATCGGCGGCAAAAGCTGAACAGCCGGCTGCGATACGCGCGGCACCGGCGTAATCGTTGTTGTAGACAGGGTACGGCAAGCGGCCGCTAACAACAGCTACGGCCTCGGTACTGCAGTCGTCGGGGCTGTTATCGTTTTTGGCGGCGCCCTCGTCGGTATTTAGTGTCGCCATCTGGGTGGTCAGTATTTTTTCAGTTCCTGCTTGGTGCAGGTGCGCCAGGACTGAGACATGTGCGACGCCGATTGTTCGCCAATATGCAGGCTTGCTTGTTTCTGGGGATGCGGGGCTGTAGTCGAAGTGTTGCTATCGGGTTGGACCAACAATACGAAGCGTCCGTTCAAGAGCACGCTTTTGGCTTGGTTGCCGATGTGGATGACTGTTTCAGGGGGGAGGGGATTGCCGTCGTATGGCCGTACCTCGTCCACCTCGTCCAGCAACTGTAGCTGCGCTACAGTTGCTTGTTGACCCGCATGCACGCCGCGCAGGTGCCCGCGTACTCGCCCGTCCTGGCCAGCTAGGCGAAGGCCGGCACCGGCAAGCGCGCCGATGACTCCTTGCCCTGTACCCCCATGTTCGGACAGATGGATTCCGTGCTGGCGAGCTAGCTCGTAGGCATCGTTTTTCTGGAGAACATGCGTCTTGGCCCGTTGACCAAAATCAATCAGTGGCTGCGTGTGCTGCAGTTGATCGATTCTGAGCACACATAAGCCAGGGTCCGATCCCGGTGCGCTTGCGTTTGCCAGATAGTCAGATGCCCAGTGGATCAATGATTCATGATGCTCGGTGGCAATGTCGGCCTCGAAGCACATGGCACTGTTGTGTGAAGTGTAGGGAATGTCAGGATGAATGAGCAGTTGGTGGCGGGTGACTGGCCGGCAATTCCCCCACGCTTGACGACCGATGTACTTTGCGATTTCATCGGCCAATTCGCCAGTGCCTGGGCTTTCCAGATTGTCGGTATCGTCGATGCTGACGAGTATTCTGAGGGTCATGAGTCTTCCTGATGCTTGCCCGGCAATTCAAATCCGATACTCGATGCCTGCATAAACAGTACGACCAGCTTGGGGTAAACCGTAGCTGGTCTGATAGTTCTTGTCGAGCAGGTTGGATGCGCCCAGATAAAGAGAGATCCGGTTTCCGGGTAACTGCTTCGATATTTTCATTCCTACCAACATGAAACTGCCCAGCATGCGTTGGTCGGCAGGTGTGTCGCGAGAGTAATAGGGAAGAGCGCTTACGTACTCGACGGTGCTAGAGAGGTTCAGGCCAGGCTGGATCTGCCAGACGCTGGAAAGGCCAATGGTGTGTCTAGGGCGGTATTGCAAATCTCTTATACCGCGCTCACCAGTCTGATTAAGCGCTTGCAGATAGGTATAGGACGCATTGATACGAAGGTTGCGATCCGGTCGCCAATCCGCTCCCAATTCGATTCCCCGGAAGCGGTAGCGAGTGAAGTTTTCGAAGCGGTTGGTGGTTTCATCGCTTTCTATGTAGTTGGATACGCGATTCTGAAAAGCGACAGCAGACAAACGAAGTGCTTCACTGGCCCGGTGCTCTATTCCTAACTCGACGTTAGCTGCTGTTTCCGGGACCAGTTCAGGGTTGCCGCGAGATGCGTCGTAGAGCTGACGTATGCTGGGCAATCGCACCTGTCTTGAGAATGATGCGCGTACACGTGTCTGCGCCGAGATTTCTTGAGAGATCCCGATAATGTATGAAGTGGCATGGCGGGTTGTATTGTTGCCGGTTTTTTGTGCATGTCGCGCGGCACCCGCGGTGATCTGCATGCCTTGCAAGGGAGAAACCCCATACTCGAGCGCCAGCGAGCTGACATCTACCTTGTGGTTCTCGTCGTAGGCACGATCGGTGTATTTGTTGGTTCCACCACCGCCACCGCCACCGCCACCGCCACCGCCACCGCCACCGCCACCGCCACCGCCGCCACCACCACCACCACCACCACCACCACCACCACCACCACCACCACCACCGCCGCCCGTCACCAATTGGTCGTGAACGAAGCCGCTACTGGCCCACTTATCCTGCCGAACGTCGGCGGCGAAGGTCAGGGCACCCCATTGGTCTGCGTCGTAACGCAGCTCGGCATGCGCGCCTGGCGTGCGTGCGCGATTACGCAAGGCAAAGGTATTGTTCAGGCTAGGGTCGCTTCTCGAGTTGTACTGAATGTCGTCGTAACCATAGTTATTTTCAGCCTGGCTATTTTGATAAAGCCAGAACCGGGCCGACCATCGGCTATCCGTGGGCTGCCATGCCGCAGTCGCCTGCATAGCCAGTGCGTTCTGATTGTCGAGACGCTCGTAGCGAGTGCGCGATGCGTAGCGGTCAGTTGTGTTGTCGTAGACCAGAGGAGGTAAGCCCTGACGCCCGGTAGTTTGGCTAAGGTTGAAGCCTAGCTTCCAATCTTCGGAAATCTGGTAACCCAGATTCAAGGCCACATTGTTTCTGTCTAAATCGCTATTGATGCGTTTCCCGCTGCCTTGGTTGTTGGTCGGAACGAAGTTATCGGATAGGCGGAAAGCGTCACGCGATAGATGGCTGGCGCTAATAGCGAAATCGAAGCCTCCGTTGGATCCTCCCACATTGGCCCAGGCGCGGCGATGGCCCGCGCCTCCAAACTCGAGGCCGGCACTGGTGAGCTGAATGGGGCCTTGGCCACGCTTTGTAATGACGTTGATGACCCCGCCTAAACCGCCATCGCCATAGAGTACAGAGCTGGCGCCCTTGCTGAGTTTGATGTGATCGATCTGTGATGCGGATATCAAGGTGGGATCGAAATCGCTTTCATAGGTCGAATTCAGCGGAACGCCGTCAATCAGTAGCTTAACGCCACGCGTTTGCAAGCCGCGCACTTGTAAACGAGGCGAACCCTGACCACCTACAGACACGTACATGCCAGGCAACAGGCGTAAGGCTTGATCCAGGGTAGCCGCGTGACTGGCCTCAATATCTTCGCGGCTGACGGTATCCACCGTAGCTATGTTTTCAGGAGAGAGAGGACGCGCCGACACGACCACCTCTGACAGCATCCCCGGTGTGTGTGCAGCGTCGCTAGCCAGAGCCTGTTGTGATGCGAGCACAGAAAGCAGGGTTGTACAGCTCAGAGCGCTTATTGCGAGTGTACGAGGATAGATGCTCTGTCTTTGACTCATGGTGATGTGGGTATGCGAGGAAAAGTGAAGCAGGCAAATTGGGATCGGTATTGGCATGCGAGAGATATCGCAGCCTGCCAAGGCCGGCCAGCCTAAGAAAAGAGAGGGCGGCCATCCTTGTTGCTTTGGATGGCTCGCGGTTTACGGAGGGAGCGGAAGCGTTACCGCGCGGGCGCGCGACCTATCCGC
The DNA here is from genome assembly GCA_040391825.1 of Pigmentiphaga sp. Classification (GTDB taxonomy): domain Bacteria; phylum Pseudomonadota; class Gammaproteobacteria; order Burkholderiales; family Burkholderiaceae_B; genus Pigmentiphaga. Next base: position 63,366 of record JBEBXA010000006.1, on the reverse strand, counting down.
CACAGCGCGTTGCCGATTGATCCGCCAGCGAAGCCGAAGGCGAAGTGCATGGCCACGACATAGACCAGGCCGTGCTTGATGAGGGCGCCCTGGCCTTGCGAGTTGAATAGGTCGAGCGCCAGCCATTGCAATACAGGCTTGGTGGCGAAAGCCGTTCCGGCAAGTAGCCCGATCAGCCACGAGGCGCGCAGCCATACCGTGCTTCGAGCCATGAATAGTAGGTCCAGGCAGAGGCCCGGAAGCAAGTACAAGGCGGGAGTAATAGGGTTATGAAAACCGAGGACAGGAAGGGTCGAGGCTCCCGCGGCGCCTAGGGCGACCAGGGTTGCGGCCCAACGATAGCTGGAAAAGTGGCGGGCAATGACCAAAAGCGCCATCCATTCGAGGCCATGATGGCCCGGCAGGCCAAGCGGGAATCTGAAGCTCGCATGCAATGTTGCCGCCAAGATGCCAAGCGACAGCAGTATCACGGTCGAGCGTCGCCGGAGATGATCGCCAAGACCCGTAGTAATCGACCTTGGGTATTCAATGCTCGTCATGGGGTGCCTCACGCAAAATATAGATGTCGTGGTTGCAAATCTATCAAGTGCAGCTATGTATGGCGATATGTACCGCTATACATAGCGAGCCTGTTTGCTTTTGGTGATCCTTATCGTTGATGTTCCGCGAAGTGCTTATTTGTTGGCGTTGGGAAAGAAAAGCTGTTGCCCCGATACCTTGTAGCTGGCAATGTTTTCCTGACCGGCGGGTGAGGTCACCCAGTCAACGAATTTTTGAGCTTCGGCGGCTTTGACGTGTGGATGCTTGGCGGGATTCACCACCATCACGCCGTACTGGTTGAACATGCGCTTGTCGCCTTCAACCAGGACCTTGAGGTCGCCTGGGTTCTTGAAGCTGAGCCAGGTGCCGCGGTCGGAGAGAACATACGCGCCGGTGGATGCCGCCATATTCAGCGCAGGGCCCATGCCGCATCCGCAGGCTTTGTAGCCGGAACCTTTGTTCTCGCCAATCCCCGCTTCTTTCCAGTAACGCAGCTCGGCCGCATGCGTACCGCTCTTGTCGCCGCGAGAAATGAAATGGCCATTGGCGCTTTCAAGTTTTTTCAGGGCGGCGACGATGTCGTTGCCTTTGATGCCGACGGGGTCTGCAGCGGGTCCGATCAGGACGAAATCGTTGTACATGACCGGAAAGCGTTTTACCCCTTGTCCTTCGGCTATGAACTTTTCTTCGGCGACTTGATCATGAACGAATAAGACGTCTGCATCGCCTCGCCGTGCGGTGTCCAGCGCTTGGCCAGTACCCTGTGCGATCACTTTGACCGTGACGCCGCTGGCTTTGGTGAATGCCGGCAGCAAGTGCGCGAATAGCCCCGATTGCTCGGTGGAGGTGGTCGACGCCATGACGATGGACTGAGCCGCTGCGCCGAAGGATGCGACCCCTGTAGCGGCGGCGAATAGCCAGGCTGCCGCTGTGGTGGTACGTATTGAGCTAAACAGTTTCATAAAAGTTCTCCTTTGACGAACAACTGGGCGGGCTCCGGAAGGGGACCGTTAAAAAATTGATGAGTGGGCAAGTCGGCCAGAATGCGGCCTTGCTCTAGATAAACAATGCGACTGGCCAGGCGTTTGACCTGTCCCAAGTTGTGGCTGCTGAAAATCATGGTCATTTCTCGGCCACCTGCCGATTGCACAAACTCGTCCATCAGACCTTCGACTTCGCGTTTGGCGTGAGGGTCGAGGCTGGCGGTGGGTTCGTCTAGTAGCAACACATCGGGTTTGAGCGCCCATGCCTGAGCCAGGGCCAGGCGTTGCTGTTGGCCACCGGACAAGGCCTTGGCGTTACGCTGAGCCAGGTCGGCCAGTTCGACGCGCTGCAGCGCTTGCAGGGCGAGCGTACGCGAGTCGCGCCAAGAAGTGCCGCGTAGCCACAAGCCCAGGGCAACATGGTTCTGCGCCGTGGTGCGCAACATATACGGGCGTTGGAACAGCATGGCTTGCCGACGCCGGCTGATGCATTGTGCGCTGCCGCTACTGGGGCGTAGCAGGCCATGCAGCAGGCGGAGCAAGGTGCTCTTGCCGCTGCCGTTGGCGCCTACCAGGGCTACCCTTTCACCGGCTGCGATGCTTAGTGTCGCTTGGTTTAAGGCGCGCACAGGGCCGTAGTGCACGTCAACGGCGCGCAGGTCGAACAATGCACTCATGCTCGAGCACTCCGCATGATAGGTGCGGCCGGCACGACGGCGGTGTCGCGTCGATTGCTCCAGCGGCGTACCAGTACGATAAGAATATTGAGCAGCAGCACTACCACCAGCAATACGATGCCCAGGGCAACCGCCAGCGCAAGGTCGCCTTTGCTGGTTTCGAGGGCGATAGCGGTGGTCATTACCCGGGTGTAGCCCTCAATGTTGCCCCCCACGATCATGACAGCGCCTACTTCGGAAATGGCGCGGCCGAAGCCGGCGATGATCACGGTCAGCAAGGCATAGCGTTCGTCCCACGCCAGCAAGAGGCTGCGCATTAGGGTGCCGGCACCCAGTGATTGCAGCTGCTCGCCATGGTTGCGCTCGACGTCTTCCACCGCTTGGCGAGTCAGTGCGGTAATCATGGGCAGGACCAGCACCGCCTGTGCAAGCACCATGGCCTTGAAAGAGAATAGCCAGCCCAGAAAGCCCAGGGGCCCCGAGCGCGACAGAAGCAGGTAGATCAGTAGACCGACTACAACCGCGGGTAGCGCCAGCGAGGTGTTAAGCAAGGTCAGCACGATCCCGCGGCCGGTGAAGCGGGCGACGCCTAGCCACGCGCCGGCAGCCAAACCGACCAGGCAGGCAATTAAGCATGCGGTGGAGCTGACCGCCAGAGAACGCCCCACGATGGCGAGCAAGGTCGGGTCGAGCGAAAAGATAAGTCGCAGCGCAGTAAGCGCGCTTTCAGTAAGTGTGTTCATTGATTTGCGTTGTTTGGCGCTGAGCCTACCGTACGGTGCGGTTCGAGGCGATATGAAATAAATTGCATAAGGCTTGCTTTGCCGCGTATCGCTACGCCTCTGGGCGCTGGCAGAGCTCTTTGGGCGCCACGACAGGCCTGCCTTTGTGCTTAGGTGGGCGTAGTGCATCGCAAAAGCATTTCGGGCATACTCGCAAAGTGCACCAAGTCGAATTGTCCTACTCTATCGGCGCAGCTGGCGCAACGCCCGCCGCGTTACGAAATCCCCTTATGGATCTGTTGGCAGCAATACGCCAGTACAGGTCTATTTCGGCTGCAGCGAAGGGTTTGGATCTGTCGTATCGGCACGTTTGGGGCGAGCTCAAACGGTGGGAAGAAACCTTGGGCCGTACCCTCATCGTTTGGGAAAAAGGACAGCCTGCTCGCCTGAGCGAATTCGGCGACAAACTTCTTTGGGCCGAGCGCCAGGCACAGGCACGATTGGCGCCGCAAATTGGTGCTTTGCAAGCTGATCTTGAACGTACTTTTGCGGTGGCATTCGACGACAGTGCCCAAGTGTTGACTTTCTATGCCAGCCATGACGATGCGATGGTGACCCTGCGCAAGCAGGCAGTCGATACGCGTAAGCTACACCTGGATATCCGTTTTACCGGCAGCGTGGACGCCATTAGCGCCTTGAACGAAGGGCGCTGTGTCATGGCCGGCTTTCATACCCCGCCGCAACCCGCCCAAGGTTCTCTGGCCGAGCGCACTTATAAACCCTTGCTTAAACCGGGACTGCATAAAGTGATCGGTTTCGCCTTGCGTAACCAAGGCCTTATCGTTGCCCGGGGCAACCCGCTCGGTATACGTAGCTTGCAAGACGTGCGTGAGACGAAAGCGCGTTTTGTAAATCGTTCGCTTGGCGCTGGCACGCGACTGCTTTTGGACGAGCTCCTGCAGCAAGCCGGTGTATCTTCTGCCGACATCGACGGATACGAACGTACGGAGCCTTCGCATGCGGCGGTCGCACATGCCGTGGCGGCGGGTAGCGCGGATGTGGGCTTGGGCATCGAGCTCGCGGCACGCAGCAATCACCTCGACTTTGTGCCCCTGGTGCAGGAAAACTATTTTCTGGTGTGTCTTAAATCCACGCTGGATCTACCCGCTACCCAGGCCTTGTTGAGCGTGTTGCGCAGTGAAGACTGGACACGCAAGCTGGCTCGCATGGCGGGCTATACGCCTTGGAACAGTGGTGAAGTGCTGGCCATGCACAAAGTGTTGCCGTGGTGGAATTTCGCACCTAAGCGGAAAGCTAAGGCAAAGGCGAGAGTGGCGGAAAAGGCGCTGTAAAAAAGCGCGGTGAGCCACCGCGCTCAAGGTAAAAAATTTCACGCATGGCCTGCCGCCCAAAAGACCGAAAAAATCTGTTTGCTGCGGGTAGCGCACTTAAGCGCCGGCTTCGCGCTGATGCCGGCTTGCAGCCAACTCGGGCTGCAGCAGCAAGCGTTCAGACCCTGTATAGCAAAGAAAATGCTTGTTCGTGGCGCGGCCAATGGTGCAGAGCTTTAACTGCTCGGCCAGTTCGAAACCCATTTGGGTAATGCCGCTGCGGGAAACCACGATAGGAACACCCATCTGGGCGGACTTCATCACCATTTCACTGGTCAGGCGGCCGGTCGTGTAAAACACTTTGTCGCCGCCGCCCATGTCGGCGGGGGCTTGCAGCCACATCCATCCGGCGATGGTGTCAATGGCGTTGTGACGGCCGACGTCTTCCACGAACATCAACATCTGCTCACCCCTGAACAGCGCGCAACCGTGAACGGATCCAGCGGATTTATAGGTGCTTTCCTGCAAGCGAATGGCATTGAGCAAACCGTACAGCTGAGCCTGGGAAAGCCGCGCGTGTTCAGCCAGTTCTATGCTGTCGATTTCGTCCATCAGGCCACCGAATACGCTGCCTTGGCCGCAACCGGTGGTGACGATGCGTTGGGTGGTGCGTGCTTCGATATCCTCAATGCCATTGCGCGTAACGACGGCGGCTGCGTTGACTTCCCAATCAACGGTAATGGCTTCGATGTCTTCAATCGAACGAATGAGCCGTTGATTACGCAAATACCCGAGTACCAGCAGTTCAGGCATGGCGCCTAGCGTCATCAAAGTGACGAGTTCGCGCTTATCGACGTAAATGGTCAGCGGCCGTTCTGCCGGTATCGAGACCACGTCACGTTCGCCGTGCTCGTTGAGGACGCTGATTTCACGTACCAAAGGGGCGCGTGCTTCAGTCAGATAGGGCAGGGAGGTTTTAATCTGGGACATGTACTGATGATAGTGGGCGACGCCGGTTGAGCACCAGTAAAGAAAGAGAGGCGACAGGTTCAGCCGAAAAAAAACGCTCGTCAACCGACCGAGCGCTGCTGTGGTTTGCGCCCTGGTGACAGGCGCTGTGAGTAGTTTAGTTAGCGGTTCCCGTCTTGGCTTCGGGTTTGGCTGAACTGGGGGGGCCACTGGCGGTCTCGGCTGAAGAGTGTGCGCCAGAAGCTTCGATCGGTTTGGCTTCGCTAGGCTTGGCCGCGACATAAGGACCAGGGTCGGTGCAAGGCGGTGTTGCTTGCGGCGTTTTGGTCTGCAGATTATTGGCTCTGGCATTCGCAAAGTAGGCGGCGGCAATCTTGTCTTGCGACAGGCAGAGTTGGTAGCCGGCTACCTTGCCGCTCCAGGCAGCCTTGGCCGCCGCTTCCTTCGCTTTGGCCTGAGCCTCTGCGCTGGGGGCAGGGAGTTTGGCCATTACACCTGTGGATACCGTAAGCATTAGTACTGCAAGGATTGTTCTCATGGCCATCTCTCTAATCTATTAGCGGGTCAAGCCTGCACGGGGTGGACAGGGCCGTCCGCCTTGCCCTTTTCAGGGGTGCGCTGGGCCGGAATCTTGCCCGCCTGGATGTCGTCATACCAGAGTTCGTGATGTTCACGGGCCCAGGTTTCGTCGACATAGCCGGTTTTCATGGCTTTGTATGCACCCTTCATGCCGATCGTACCTAGGTAGATATGGCCAAGGAACATGCACATCATCAAAATGGTGGATACGGCGTGAACCATGTGGGCTATCTGCATATTGCCGCGGGTGTATTCAATGCCTGGCATCAACATGTTCATGACTAGGCCGGAAGCAACCACGATGACGCCCAGGAATAACACCCCGCCCCAAAACACGATTTTTTCACCCGCATTGAAACGGTGCGAGGGAACGTGTTCGCCGTTGACCAGCCCGCCTCCTTTGCGCAGCCAGATCATGTCGTAGCTCTTGGGGAAGTTGTCCTTGATGAAAGTCAGGAACACCACCAATAAGGATACGGCGAACAAGGGGCCGACAAAGTTGTGGCTGGTCTTTAGCAGCCAGGTCAGCCAGCCGAACAGCGAAAGCCCGAAGACCGGAAGCAGGAAGAATTTGCCGAAGGCTATGATCAAGCCCGAAATTGCCAAAATGCAAAAGGCAATGGCATTGGTCCAGTGCGCCGCGCGTTCGAAGTAGGTGAAGCGCTCGATCTTGCGGCCCGTTTCTGCTTCTTTGAGCCTGATGGGGCCTTTGGCAAAGTAGAAAAGAAAAATCGCTACCAGCACGATCAGGAACAGGGAGCCCCCGTAAGGAATGAGCCAGTTATTGCGAACCTGGCGCCAGGCCTCTCCGGCCGTGGTCAGTTTTGATCCAGGGTATTGAACAAAAGGTTGGATCAGAATCCCGGCTTCTGGTGCTTGGCTTTTCGGCAAGCTGCTGTAACCCGGTTGCCCCGAATTGACGCTACGCCACAAGGGGGCGTTATTGCCTGGCTGGACCTTGCTGCGTTCAGCATTGGTTTGCTTCGCATAGCCGGGATCTTCGCTGGCATCGGGTTTGACCTCGAAGATGTTAGTGCTTTGAATGCCTCCGATGCTGGTGGAGGCGGGCGCAGGCGCCTGCTGGGCAGGTGCTTGCGCCAAAGCCGGCGCCAGCATGGAGCCGCTTAGTACAAGAGTTGCTAGTAATGACCGTAACATGGCGCCCTCCGGTCAACGGATTCTGACGTATTCGTTCTGCTTTTCGGCGCGAACTTTCAGAGTCTGTTCCCAACTTGATTTGTCGCCGGCGGTCCAGCCCGGTGCCGTGAAGCTACTGCCGGTGCCCTTGTAGGCGGGCTCAGCGACCTCAGCCTTGCCTTGATAGAGCTCCTGCGGCTTTTCGGTGCATGCCGCCAAGCCCAGCAAGGCCAGCGCAATGATCAGGGCAGGTTTCATGGTTTGACTCCGGTAGGCGCAGCCGGTTGTTGCTGGGGCTGCGACGGTTGGCCGGCTTGCTTGGATGCGTAGGCGGTACCCCAACCCCAAACCTCGGCGCCTTTGCCGCGGGCAACGACACGGGTGCGGAAAATGTCGGCAACCACATCGCCGTCGCCGGCCAGCAGTGCTTTGGTCGAGCACATTTCGGCGCAGGCGGGCAGCTTTCCTTCAGCTAAGCGGTTACGTCCATATTTTTCGAATTCCGCTTCGCTGCCATGAACTTCCGGACCGCCTGCGCAGAAGGTGCACTTGTCCATCTTGCCGCGTACGCCGAACGTGCCTTGGCTGGGGAACTGCGGTGCGCCAAAGGGGCAGGCGTAAGAGCAATAACCACAGCCGATACAGACGTCCTTGTCGTGCAGGACGACGCCCTCATCGGTTTTGTAGAAACAGTTGACGGGGCAGACCGCCATACAGGGAGCATCGCTGCAGTGCATGCAAGCAACCGAGATGGATTTTTCCCCAGGGATACCGTCATTGAGCGTGACCACACGGCGGCGGTTGACGCCCCAAGGTACTTCGTGCTCGTTTTTGCAGGCGGTGACACAGGCATTGCACTCAATACAGCGCTCTGCGTCACAGACAAATTTCATTCTGGCCATTATTTTCCCCTTAGGCTTTTTCTATGTTGCAGATCGTGGTTTTCGTTTCCTGCATCATCGTTACGCTGTCGTAGCCGTAAGTGGTTGCAGTGTTGACGGCTTCGCCACGCACGACCGGTGCAGCGCCGGCGGGGTAATAAGCCAGCAAGTCTGCGCCTTGCCAGCGGCCTGCGAAGTGGAACGGCATGAAGGCCGTGTCCGGGCCAACGCGCTCGGTTACGAGTGCTTGAACATTCAGGCGTGCCCCGGTGGGGGTCATGACCCAAACGCGATCACCGTTGACGATGCCGCGATTCGCTGCGGCCTGGGGGTTAAGTTCCACAAAACTTTCCTGCTGCAGTTCGGCCAGCCAGGGGTTTGAACGGGTTTCGTCGCCACCGCCCTCGTATTCGACCAAACGACCAGAGGTAAGGATGATGGGGAATTTTTCGTAGAGCTTTTCTTCGACGTTCTTTTGTTGCAGCGTCTTGTATAGCGTGGGCAGACGCCAGAAGTTGGCTTTGTCGTCGTGCGTCGGGTACTGGGAGACGAGGTCTGGGCGGGTGCCGTAGATGGGTTCGCGGTGTTGTGGAACAGGATCCGGAAAATTCCACACTACCGCACGGGCTTTCGCATTGCCGAAGGGGTAGCAGCCGTGAACCTTCATGACGACACGAATAATGCCGCCCGACGGATCGGTTTTCCAGTTCTTGCCTTCGGCCGCGGTTTTTTCTTCGGCAGTGAGGTCGTCCCACCAGCCCAGCTTCTTGAGCAGAATATGGTCGAATTCCGGGTAGCCGGTGGTGATTTCAGCACCTTTGGAATGTGAGCCGTCTTCAGCCAGCAGGTTGACGCCATTGCGTTCAACCCCGAAGTTTGCCCGGAAGTTGCCACCGCCATCCATGACGTGTTTGGAGGTGTCGTACAGGTTGGGCGAGCCAGGGTGCTTGAGCTCGGGATTGCCCCAGCAAGGCCAGGGCAGGCCGAAGTAATCTCCGGTAAGGTCGTAACCGGTTTCCTTGTCTTTGCCGGTCTTGGCCTTGAGCGTCTTGACGTCGAACATATGCATGTTGCGCATGTGGGCTTTCAGGCGTTCAGGACTTTGTCCGGTATAGCCGATAGTCCAGCAGCTCTTGTTGATTTCACGCAAGATGTCTTCGGGCACCGGTTCGTCCAGTCCCTTGATTTTCTGCATCTTGTAGTTCTTGCACAGCTCTTTGCCGAACCCCAGCTTTTCCGCCAACTGATACATGATCATGTGGTCAGAGCGGCTTTCCCACAGGGGCTCGATAACCATTTCGCGCCACTGCAAGGAACGGTTGGACGCGGTGGCCGAGCCACTGGTTTCGAACTGAGTGGCCGCTGGCAGCAGGTAGACCGCACGGTTGGGGTTAAGGTCTTCCTTCTTGCCGGGCATGGCGGCCATCGCAGCGGTTGCCGATGGGTAAGGGTCTACCACGACCAGTAAATCAAGTTTGTCCATGGCGCGTTTCATTTCCAACCCGCGTGTCTGCGAGTTAGGAGCGTGTCCCCAATAGAACACTGCGCGCAAGTTCGAATCCTGATCGATTACCTCGTTGTTTTCCAGGACACCGTCGATCCAGCGTGACACCGTGATGCCGGATTTTTCCATCATTTCGGTGGAGGCGTAGCGGCCCTTGATCCAGTCGTAGTCGACGCCCCAGGTGTGGGCGAAGTGCTTCCAGCTTCCCGCGGCCAGGCCGTAGTAACCGGGGAGCGAGTCGGGGTTGGGGCCGATGTCGGTCGCGCCTTGCACGTTGTCGTGACCACGGAAAATGTTGGCGCCGCCGCCTGACTTGCCAACGTTGCCGAGCGCCAACTGCACGATACAGGAGGCGCGCACCATTGCATTGCCGATGGAGTGCTGAGTCTGGCCCATGCACCACACCAAGGTGCTGGGGCGGTTTTCAGCCATGGTCTTGGCCGCTTGGAACATGCTGGCTTCGTCTACGCCACAGGCATCCAATACCTTATCGGGTGTCCATTTGGCCAGGACTTCCGCCTTGATCTCGTCCATGCCGTAGACGCGGGCATCAATATAGGCCTTGTCTTCCCAGCCATTCTTGAAGATGTGATACAGCAGGCCGAACAGGAAGGGGATGTCAGTGCCTGAACGGATGCGGATGTACTGGTCGGCTTTGGCCGCCGTGCGTGTGAAGCGCGGGTCGACCACGATCATCTTGCAGCCGTTTTCCTTGGCATGCAGCATGTGCATCATGGAAACGGGGTGCGCCTCGGCTGCGTTCGAACCAATGTACAAGGCAGCTTTCGAGTTCTGCATGTCGTTGTACGAGTTGGTCATCGCGCCATAGCCCCAGGTGTTCGCGACACCTGCTACCGTGGTGGAGTGACAGATACGAGCCTGGTGGTCGGTGTTGTTGCTACCCCAGAAGCTCATGAACTTGCGCAGCAAGTAGGATTGCTCGTTATTGTGCTTGGAAGAGCCGATGACATAGACCGAGTCCTGGCCGCTTTCCTTGCGCAGTTCCATCATTTTGGCGCTGATCTCGTCCAGCGCGGTATCCCAACTGATGCGTTCGTATTTGCCGTTGACCAGTTTCATGGGGTAGCGCAAGCGGTACTCGCCATGACCGTGTTCGCGTACGGCGGCGCCCTTGGCGCAGTGCGCGCCGAGATTGATAGGGGAGTCAAAAACGGGTTCCTGACGAACCCAGACGCCATTTTCAACTACGGCATCAATGGCGCAGCCGACAGAACAGTGCGTACAGACGGTGCGCCGGACTTCGATTTTGCCGGTACCCATGCCTACCTTGGTGTCGGCCGCGGTGGCTTTTTTTACCAGCGTGAGCTGCGAAGCAGCCAAGCCGGCGCCAATGCCTACGCCTGAGCGGCGCAGGAAGGTACGACGGTCCATGGTTGGCAAGGCTTGGGAAATGCCACGGCGCAGGCTATGGACGAAGGGCGATTGCACAGCACCTTGGGCATCGCTGGTTTTCTTGGTTAGCAGCATGTCTCGCTCCGGTTAAACGAGAGTGGTTTTGTAATAGCGCTTAACGTGCTCTGACAGGCTATAGCCGCCTCCGTGCGTGGGCTTGGCCTTGACTTGTTCGACAGCTGATTCGTCTGGACGAACGGCTGGAATGACGACCGCGCCGACGGCTACTGCGCTAACAGAAGCCGCACCGGCAAAGAAACCCCTGCGAGAAAGTGAGGGTGGTTTTTTAGACATGAGCGACTCCTGAACGTCTGGCGTATATGAAAGACTTTGCATAACTGTACCCCTGCAACGGCGCTTGAGCAATGGAACTGATGAACCGCATACGGGCTACATTTCTATTTAGTCGGAAATATTTTGGGGGAGGGGCTGATTATCACCATGTTTCGCGGGGAAATATGGTCAGCCAAGCATATCGAATCCTTGGGTTTCCACACTGAAAAAAGCACGAGTGAATTCTGCCAATTGTGCGTAGAACCGTGCTTGCGGATGTTGGGAAAGTGCATCGCACATCGCGTTTACCCAGGGTTGGAGGTGGCTGCTGAAGAACTGGCGCTGTTGCGTCAGGTTGGCCACCTCCACGTCATCGCTTGCGATCAGGTAGCGCATGACTTCGCATAGATAAGCAACGTGGTCTTCGGTTTCAGACATGTCCGGGTCGCGTGCCAAACCTAGTGCCGCCAGATCGTCCCGCAGCTTGGCCACCGGCTTTTCATTCAAAAAACCGCTGATGTAAGGAGACCCATACAGGTAAACCTCGGGTTTACCCATGCCGCCGAATAAGGTGTTGTATTCAGTGCGCAAGCTTTCGTCATCCATGCTCTGCGCCATGCCGACGAGCTCGCGCCATGGGGTTTCCAGAAACCCTCCGGCTGTAGGGGCTTCGGTTGGGGCTGCTCGCAATTGAGTGAGCAGGTCAGCAGGAGCCGGGGCGTAGTACAACTGGGCCAATAGGCCGTACACGTCGGCGCGCGCGGTCTCCTCATCGAGGGAGGACGAAGAGATAGCGTCTAGGGGAACGGAAGCGGTCATAGGTCAGTGATCTTGGTTTCGTTTTCCGACGAATACAGGTCGATGACCCGACAGTCGCCGCACATTTTCAGCCGTTCCAGCGCGCTTCCCTGGAACATGGAGTGTCCGCTGAGCTTGCCCAGCATCGCTTCAATCGCCTTGAGCGTGCCGAAGGGTTTGTTGCAGCGCACGCAATGGTAAGGCGGAGTTTCATTGAGAACCCGTGACTCTTTGCGTTGCGCCGTCAATAGCAAACGCGGCACCAGGGTGATGGCGTCTTCCGGACAGGTCGTGGCGCATAGGCCACATTGCACGCAGTTCTTTTCAATGAAGCGCAGTTGCGGCATCTGCGGATTGTCTTGCAGAGCGCTGGCGGGGCAGGCGCTGACGCAGCTCAGGCACAGGGTGCAGCTATCTTTGTTGACGTCGACGCTGCCGAACAAGGCGCCCGCACCGGGTTTGCCGGCGGGCAGCGCGATCGCTTCGGGCAAGGCGGGGGCATAGGCAATTAGATGATCGAGCGCGAACTCGAGCGTGCTGCGTTTTTCCCGGGCGGCGGCATAGCGGGCCGCTTCTTTCGGTACTTGGGTATTGGCTTGCGCCAGCGTTTGCAACTGTGCATCGAGAGCCTGCGGCTCAGTTGCCTGCAACAACTGCAAGTGCGCGCCGCTGTAGCCCAAGCCGTTGAGAATGGCCTGGGCGGTGGCCATTTGCGCTTGCAAGCCCTCAAGGTATTGAGGGGCTTCTTCAGCAGTGGTCAGCACCGCAATACGGCTGGCGCCGAAGGCGAATGCGCTAAGCCACATGTCGATGCCTACGCTGGCCGTATGCCACAGGGCGAGAGGAATGACATTGGCGGGGACGCCATGGGCCTTTTTCAACTGCGCGGCACGGCCAAGCTGTTCTATCAATTGCTGGCCGGCTTCCTGGCTGTGCAAAAGCAGGACAGCTGTTTTGCCGCCCGCCTTGGCATAGGTGGAAAGTATTGTTCTGAAGCGTGTCCCTTGATCAGTGGCGCGCGGATAGGCGTAGGTAATGGCACCGCTTGGGCAAACCGTCGTACAGGCGCCGCATCCGACGCATAGATTCGGATTGACCTTGATCTGCTGGTGTTTGGTGTCGCTGCTGATGGCCAGCGCCGAGCACACTTCGATACAGGCATTGCAGCCTATGGTCTCATTGCGGCTGTGTGCGCAGAGGCTTTGCTTGTATTCGAAAAATTTGGGTTTTTCGAATTCCCCCACCAGTTCGCGCAGCTTTAGCAGAGTGGGCAAACTCTGTCCGTCCCAACGGAAATAGCCCTGTGGGGGGGCATGTTGGGCAAAAGCGGCGGTGCTGTTGAGGTCGAGCACCAGGTCGAATTGCTCGGTTTGGCTACTCGGGGTGCGATTGAAGTCTATGGCGCCCGCAACCGAGCATACTTTGACGCAGGCCCTATGGGATTTGCACAAATCGGCATCGATTTGATAGTCAAGGCCGATGGCGCTTTCCGGACAGGCTGCCAGACAGGCATTGCAGCGCGTACAGAGATCGAGGTCGATCGGGTTGTCACGCGACCATTTCAGGTCGAATGCGCCTAGCCAGCCGTTCAGGCTTTCGAGGCGGCCGCTGAGCACCGGATAGCGGCGCTCTTGAGTGCCGCCGGTTTGTCCGGCGCCTTGTGCAAATACGGTTACGTTGAGGACATCGCTGAGCATGTCGGCGGCGCGCTCGGCCGCGTCGAGCGGCCCGATAATGAGTAAGCGGCCTGCGCTTTTATAGGTGACGGTAGGGACCGGATCAGGATCAGGCAGATGGGCTGCCGCCAGCAAGGCGGCCAGCTTGGGCATGGCCTTTTGCCCGTCTTTGCCCCAGCCGCCTGTTTCACGAATATTGACGAACTTGACCGGAGACAGGGCGCCTTCGGTCTCGGCACCCAAGGCGTTGAACAACTGCTTTTCCTGCGTACAGGCTACGACGACGTCCTCACCACTACGGATTGCCTGTTGAAATGCGCCAGCCTCGCGTCGACAGAGGGTGGAGTGAAGAGTCAAAGACTCGTTGAGTGCTGCGCCCAAAGTTTTGGGCTCGAGCGGCATCGTTTGGTTGCAATCGCAGATCAGTGTGGTGGGCATCGCTAATGTCGTGAGGCCTAGTCACCGTGAGTGGCTGGCCTGGAAGGAACAAATAAGGTCTCGGGCGATAAGCCAGGGGTCTGAGCCGACTCTAGCATGGCTGGGCCGGCAAGTCTGCCGGTCTTATCCTGAGGCGCAGTGTTGGAGGCAGGTAGATCGAGTTTGGTGTCGTGAGTGGTTTGCTGGGCGTCGGTCGCTTCTTCCGGGGGAGCGATATCAACCGTGCCGGATTCGTCCGCCTGGCCTTCTGTGCTTACCGTTTCATGCGGAGCGCTGACGGTGCCGGGTGATGGTTCGCTGGAGTCGCGCTCCGGTGCTGGACTGCTGCCATCAGCTTCGTCTTCGTCTTCGAATAGCTTGAAGAGTTTGGCGCTGGTCATTTTGCGCATTGCGCTTTCGGTCAGGGGCTCGAATTTCGTGTAGTCATCAATATAGGTGTCGAGGCCGTCCATGACGTTGAAATGCGGGTCTGAAAAAAAGAGTTTTTTCATGGCGGCATTCTTGACGTCCGGCATGACGTTCCGGCCCAGGAATGGGGTGAAGTCGGAGTCAAAGGTAAGGCCTTTGACGTCTTCTAGAGTAAGCGGAGGGTGTTCCTGGTCCGGCTGCGCCGGCAAGGCGGACGGACTTGCCGGGGTAAGTGCGGGGTCTGGGGCCGGCGAGATCGCTGGCTCTTTAGGCGGGCTGGTCTCTGCTTGAACCGGCACTTCCTGCTGCGATTGGCGAGCATCCAGCTTGCGGCGTGACCAGCGGCCCAGAAAACCAGAGGGATCGGATTCGCTCATGGCGAGCCCCCGTTATCGCCACCAAATTTTTTCGTGGTGCTGATAGATGCAGGGTTGCCGAAGCGATCCTGCAGCGATTCGAAGCTGACGGGGCGCCGCCGCCGCTTGGCTTCGAGCACATAGTGCTCATCCACGAAGGCACGCAGCCACCGCTGGATATCTTCAGGAGCGAGAACCAGTTCCACGGTTTCTTGTGCGTCCAGCAGGCGACCTGCGTCGTAATAACTCAGGCTGACCAGTTGCGGTATGGCAATGGCTTCATCGGCAAGATCTGCTTTTTCTTCCATGCGCCACATCACGAACCAGGAAGGAGTGTCCGTGCTGGCATTCAAGTAGTAACCCTCGGCGTCGTCACGGTGCAAAGTCACCGTGAAACCAGGGTGCAGCCAACGTTCGCTGTTGTCGTCTCGATACAGTAAGCGCGGCTTTTCCCCAAAACCGAGTTCGTGTTTGACTACATCATCCAAGATCCACCGCCAGTCCTGCCACTTGCTCATCGGGCCGGTGACGCGCTCTTTGCGCATCACAACGGCAACTTCAATCGATGGTTTGGGCGCGGACACGGCGGTTGCCACGGTTCTAAGTTTCCTTGCTGATAGAAATCGTGGGGAATTTGGACGAGAAATCTTTGTTCTTGCTGGCGATGGAAACAGCGACCTGGCGGGCTACGGCCTTGTAGAGGCCAGCGATTTCGCCGTCTGGGTCTGCCACCACAGTGGGTTTACCGTTGTCGGCCTGCAGGCGAATGTTGATATTCAGCGGCAAGGCGCCCAAGTAGTCCATTTGGTATTCGGCAGCCATTTTTTTGCCGCCATCTGCACCGAAGATGTGTTCTGTGTGGCCACAGTTGCTGCAAATATGGACGGCCATGTTCTCGACGATGCCCAGAATTGGCACGCCGACTTTTTCGAACATCTTGATGCCCTTCCTGGCATCGAGCAGGGCGATGTCTTGCGGGGTCGTGACGATGACTGCGCCGGTCATGGGGACGCGCTGGCTGAGCGTAAGCTGGATATCGCCAGTTCCCGGGGGCATGTCGATGACCAGGTAGTCGAGGTCGCGCCAATTGGTTTGGCGCAGCAATTGCTCGAGCGCCTGCGTAGCCATGGGGCCGCGCCAGATCATGGCTTCGTCATGGGCAACCAGAAAACCGATGGACATGACTTGCACGCCATAGTTTTCGAGAGGCTCCATTGTTTTACCGTCGTCGCTCTCTGGGCGCGCGTCGATGCCCATCATCAGCGGTTGGCTGGGGCCATAGATATCGGCGTCGAGCAAGCCGACGCTGGCGCCTTCGGCGGCAAGCGCCAGGGCCAGGTTGACCGCGGTGGTGCTTTTGCCCACGCCACCTTTGCCTGACGCGACGGCGATGATGTTCTTGACGTTAGGCAAAAGCGATACGCCGCGCTGGACGGAGTGGGCGACCACGACTGTCCGGATGTTGGCGGACACGTTTTCGACCCCGGCCACGCTCTTGGCCGCGCTGATCAGATCTCGGCGCAGAGCCGGGATCTGGCTCTTGGCGGGATAGCCAAGTTCCACGTCGAAGGAAACGTCGCCGCCATTGACCTCGAGATTCTTGAGGGCGCGGGTAGAAACGAAGTCTTTGCCGGTGTTGGGATCAACAACGGTCTGGAGTGCCTGGAGTATGGAATCGGTGGAGACCATGGGGTCTTGTCTTGTTAAATGATGCGTAAAGAATGCTGCTAGCCAGAAGCAGGGTGATCAGTCCATCATATCAGAACAAAATCAAGGTGCGGGGTCTTGCGCCAGCCCCGGTTTTCCTCGCGGAGCGAGGGAAACGAGTGATGTTGCGCGTAACGTAGTCGACTATACTGAAACGCATGATTGACAAGAATTCCATCACCGGATTGATCCTGGCTGGCGGGCGTGGCAGCCGTATGGGCGGCGTCGATAAAGGCCTGCAAAACTACCAAGGTATTCCCCTGGCAATGCATGCATTGCTTCGCTTGTCGCCGCAGGTTGGCGAGATCATGATCAACGCCAATCGCAATCTGGCGGCCTACGAATCCATGGGCGTGCCGGTGTGGCCGGATGCTTCGTCGGATTTTGCCGGTCCGCTGGCCGGGTTCGCGGCAGGGCTCGAGCGCTGTGAAACACCTTACATGCTGACGGTGCCTTGTGACTCGCCCAAGTTTCCGGACGACTTGGCGCAGCGGCTTGCCCAGGCGCTTGAGGCCGAGGATGCGGATATCGCCATGGTTGCCACGCTTGAGCAGGGCGAGCTTCGGACGCAGCCCGTGTTTTGCCTGATGAAGACCGAACTGATGGCGAGCTTGGTGGGTTTTATCCTGGCGGGTCAACGCAAAATCGACAAATGGACAGCTTTGCATCGATGCGTCGAGGTGCCGTTTGATGACGCCCTCGCGTTTGCCGGCGCCAACACCTTGATTGAATTGCAGCGGCTTTGATATCCAATGACTAATACGCCATTCGCTACGCTGCAGGAAATTTCATCCTGCGTTATGGGCTACGACCCTCAAGCCTTGCCGGTTGCGCAAGCGCAGGAATTCATTGCGCGCCTGGTTCCGCGAGTGCAGGGTGTGGAAATGTTGCCCTTGCGCTCGGCTCTGGGCAGGGTTCTGGCGCATGACATCGTGTCCTCCATTAATGTGCCGTCGCATGATAATTCGGCCATGGATGGGTATGCCCTGAAAGGCGCCGATCTGGCCGTCGACGCGGATACTGTTCTGCAGGTGGTAGGAAGTGGTTTCGCCGGACAGGGTTTTCAGGGCGCAGTCGCGCCGGGGCAATGCGTACGCATCATGACCGGCGCCGTCATGCCGGACGGGCTCGATACTGTCATCCCCCAAGAGTTCGTCAAGGCCGACACTGATCGGATCGTGATCCCCGCCGGTGTGGTTCGCTCCGGAGACAATAGGCGTTTGGCAGGTGAAGACTTGGCCTGCGGTGAGGCTGCCTTAGCTGCCGGCCGATTGCTGCGGCCGGCTGACCTGGGCATGCTGGCATCGCTGGGGCAAGCCGAGGTGCCTGTCATGCGCCGCTTGCGGGTCGCGTTTTTCTCTACTGGAAACGAGCTGCGTTCGATCGGTCAGAGCTTGGACGAGGGGTGTGTATACGACAGCAATCGTTACACCCTGTGGGGCATGTTGCAGCGCCTGGGCGTAGAGGTGCTGGACATGGGAGTGGTGCGCGATGATCCCGCCGAGCTGGAGGCGGCGTTCAGTGCCGCTGCCAGGGACGCCGACGTGGTCATCACCTCGGGAGGAGTCAGTGTTGGCGAAGCCGACTACACCAAGATGATCATGGCCAAGCTGGGCGATGTCTTGTTCTGGCGCATCGCTATGCGTCCAGGGAGGCCGATGGCTATCGGGCGTATCGAAAGCGAAGGGCACAGCGCCATCTTGTTCGGTCTGCCCGGCAATCCGGTGGCTGTCATGGTTACTTTCTACGCCTTGGTGCGCGATGCCTTGTTGGCCATGAGTGGTGCCGCGCCAGCGCCCTTGCCCATGTTGCGCGCAGTCAGCGCCGGGGCCATACGAAAAAGATCCGGCCGCACCGAGTATCAACGTGGGATTGTTGCGCCCACTGCGGACGGTGGCTGGGAGGTGCGTGTCACCAGCTCTCAGGGGTCGGGCATCTTGCGCAGCATGAGCGAGGCCAACGGCTTGGTCGTGCTGGGTCACGAACAGGGCGATGTCGCGGCCGGGGACGTGGTAAGCGTTCTGCCTTTTGATGGGCTAGTTTAATGGCGCGAGTGATTGGTTTTGCCGGGTGGAGCGGGGCAGGCAAGACAACCTTGCTCACTCGATTGATTCCCGTGTTGAATGCGCGAGGGTTCCGGGTCTCGACGCTGAAGCACGCGCATCACACCTTCGACATCGACAAGCCTGGCAAGGATTCCTATCTACATCGGGAAGCCGGTGCTTCCGAGGTGTTGGTGGCGTCGGCTGGCCGTTGGGCGCTCATGCATGAGTTGCGTGAAGAAAGCGAGCCCAGGCTGGTTGATCTGCTTGAACGTTTCAGCCCGGTGGACCTGATTCTTATTGAGGGCTTCAAGCGGGATGCCCACGTCAAAATCGAAGTGCGCCGCGAGGCCAATGAGAAACCTTGGCTGTTTCCGGAAGATGCGAGCATCAAGGCTATTGTCAGCGATTCGAGCTTCGCTCCGGACTCGCTGCTTCCCTTTATGCACCTGAACGATCTCGAGGGGATCGCCGATTTGGTCGTCGAGCTGGCGTGGCCCCTGGAGAAAGCTCTGGAGTGCCTGGCCTCATCCGCTCGCTAGTCGAGCAAGTGCCGCCTTCGTAGGCACGTTGCTGTTCCCCGCGCTTGTGGCGAACTGTTTGGTTTGTCTTCAAAACTTCATGTAACAGCGCTCAAGCGATATTGTCGCTTTCCGATAAGTTGCCCATAAGCGGCGAAATCTTTTCTGGATTTCGCCGTTCTTCATTTGTGGTGCGGACTTTTCATCAGGGTGTCATGAAAATACGGAACAAATTGTTTGCCTTGAGCGCAGCCGGAGTGCTTGCTTTGACGGTAGTGGTGGCTTGTTCGCTCTGGGGCCTGCATCGGCTGACGGCTACGGTCAACGGGTTTGCCCAGAATCGCTTGCCAGCCCTGGTCGAGTTGGGGACGATGCGTGAAGGCCAGGTTCAAGTGGCACGCCACGCACTGGAGCCTCTGCAGTGGTCGGGAGAGTATTCCGTCGAGGCACAAAATGAATGGGCACGCATGCTGGAGTCAAAGCTGCGTAGTTGGAGTGCGGTCAGCAACGCGCGTCAGCGCTTGGCGGATGTGTCTGTGTTGAGTGAAGAGCAAGCTGCATTGGAAGCCTTCGACGCTGCCTTTGTGGCCTGGGTGGAAAAAGAGCAGCCTTTGACGGAATTGTTGAAACAGTTGATCGAGGTGAGGTCCGAAGAAGAGCAGCGTTTTCTGTTCATCAAGTATCAAGCGGCGTATTCCGCGCAGGAAGCCTATTACGACAGGGCTCAGCAAGCGATGCTTGCGCTGGCCCAAACGGTTTCCCAGGGGGCCGCTCTGCGCGCCGCGGATCTGGATGCGGCCAGCCGTCAGTTGGGGATGCTGATTGCGGGGGTGGGCGCGGCGGCGATTTTTGCCATGCTTTGTTGGGCTTGGTGGTCGGTACGGACTATTGTTTCGTCGGTGGATGAGATGCGGGCCCGGGTGACCTTGATCGCTGCCGACCTCGACTTTACGCGGGGCGTAACGGTTGGCGGCAAGGATGAGATCGCGGAGATGGCTAGGGCTTTCGACAGTCTGGTGGGCCGAGTGCGGAGCTCGTTGGCTGAGGTGCAGAGTTTGTCCGACACGATGACACTTGCTAGCGACGAAGTTTCCACGGCCGTGGCCGAGGTGGCGCAAAGCTCGCATGGTCAAAGTGCGTCGGCTAGCGAAATGGCCCGGGTGGTTCAGGAAGTAGCGAACAGCATGAAGGGCGTCGCCGAATCCGTGAAGGGGGCCGTGGCCTTGTCGGAGTCGGCCAGTGGGCTCGCTGCGGAGGGTGAGTTGAGGATAGGCGAGGCTGAGGCCCGGATGAATCTCGTTGCAGCCCAGACCGCGCAGGCATCCGGTGCGATTAGCCTCCTGGGGCGCCATGGAGCATCGATACGTGATGTTTCACGCTTGATCTCGGATATTGCCGGTCAAACCAATCTGTTGTCGCTCAATGCGGCCATCGAGGCCGCGCGAGCGGGGGAAGAGGGGCGAGGTTTTGCCGTCGTGGCCGAGGAAGTTCGTTCGCTGGCGGGTAGAACGGCTACATCCAGTCGTCAGATTGCTCAAACCGTTGAGCATATTGTCGAGGAAACAGCGCGGGCGGTAGCCTTGATGAATGACGTGGTGGCCGGGGTAGAGGAAGGGCAGGCCAACACGCGTGAGGCAGGGCTTTTTATGAGGCAATTGAGGGAAGGGGCTGGTCAGGCGGCCGCGATCGTGGCAACTATCGGAGCAACTTTGCACGAGCAGGCCAGTCTGAATGGGGGAGTGGCCGAACATGTGGAGTTGGTGGCGCGAAGGGCGGAGTTGAATCGCCAGGCTTCGGGCTCAGTTGCCGCCAATGCGGCGAGCATGCGTGAAACCGCATCGAGAGTGGATAAAACAGTCAGATCGTTCAGGGTGGCGTAAGGAAGGAAAGTGGCCTTTCTCCTGGGGTGGACGGGGGTGGCTGAGTTTCAGTGGAAGCGGGGTTTGAGCTATACTTTCGGTCGAACGAATATTGCTATGCATCGAACGCCTTGAGTGCTTAGGGTTGCGTTGCCTGTAAGGCGTGATGCGTCTGGAATTTGTTTTGATGCAGAGGCTTTTGGCATTGCCTGTTTCTTGCGCATAAAAACATACATCATTGCATGTAAGTGTAAATAGTCGTTATACAATAGACGATGGCTCGGCGCGGCTTGCCTGCTGCGTATGCCAGGTAGTCCGGTATAGCCGGGTTTGCATGGGCGCCTTGTCCGTATCCTGCCAATTTCTGATAACCGGGGTTGCTTTCGCGCTCTGGTGGTCAATCGAACAGGTTAGTTAATGAGTATCGAGAGTTACCTTCCCGTTCTGCTCTTCATCATCATGGGCAGTGTCGTCGGTTTCGCACTGATGTTTCTCGGGTCCGTAATCGGACCGAACCGCCCCGACGCCGAAAAGCTTTCACCCTACGAATGCGGTTTCGAGGCCTTCGAGGACGCGCGCATGAAATTCGATGTGCGTTATTACCTCATCGCCATCCTCTTCATTTTGTTCGATCTCGAAATCGCGTTCCTGTTTCCGTGGGCGATGGCCAACGAGCAAGTAGGGCTGCTGGGATTTGGAACGGTGCTGGTTTTCCTCGCCATCCTAGTGATCGGATTCATCTACGAATGGAAAAAAGGCGCGCTGGACTGGGAGTAACCCAGCAGCATGCCGAAGGACACCGGGTTTTATTAAATGGCAATCGACGGAATTCTTAACGAAGGCTTTATCACCACTACAGCGGATAAAGTCCTCAACTGGGCGAAGACGGGCTCCTTGTGGCCCATGACCTTCGGCCTGGCCTGTTGTGCGGTCGAAATGATGCACGCTGGCGCTGCACGCTACGACCTTGATCGCTTCGGCATCATTTTTCGCCCTAGTCCGCGCCAGTCAGATTTGATGATCGTCGCCGGCACGCTGTGCAACAAAATGGCGCCGGCCTTGCGTAAAGTCTATGACCAGATGCCCGAGCCGCGATGGGTGGTGTCGATGGGCTCCTGCGCCAATGGCGGCGGCTATTACCATTATTCCTATTCCGTGGTCCGGGGTTGCGATCGCATCGTGCCGGTCGACATCTACGTGCCGGGGTGCCCCCCTACGGCTGAAGCGCTGATGTACGGCTTGATGCAGTTGCAGAACAAGATCCGGCGTACCAATACCATCGCACGTTGATGGCGATGATGGCGCAGATTCCGACCCTTTCCCATTTGTTGTTCCAGCCGTCTTTTAGCATCTTGACGGCTGCCCAATTTCGCCCGGACAGTCATGACCAAGCTTGAAACCCTGCAGCAAAGGCTGCTAAGCGTACTCGGTGAAGATGTTCACCTGAGCCTCGCCCTAGGCGAGCTGACGCTGGAAGTACCGGTCGAGCGCTATATGCAGGTGTGTCTGGCCTTGCGTGATAACGCCGGCCTGCACTTTGAGAGCTGTATCGACCTGTGCGGTGTGGATTACTCCACCTATGGTGACGAAGTACGCGAAGGGCCCCGGTATGCGATCGTTTTGCATTTGCTGTCGATCGCCCATAACTGGCGTCTGCGCGTACGGACTTTCGCTCCTGAAGATGAGCTTCCTGTCGTACCTTCACTGGTCGACGTATGGGCCGGGGTCAACTGGTTCGAACGCGAAGCATTCGATTTTTACGGGGTGCTGTTCGAAGGCCATCCTGACTTGCGCCGCATCTTGACCGACTACGGCTTCATTGGGCACCCGTTCCGTAAGGACTTCCCCTTGTCCGGCAATGTGGAAATGCGATACGACCCTGAACAGAAACGGGTCATTTATCAGCCCGTTACCATCGAACCACGTGAGGTCACCCCCAGGGTGATACGCGAAGAAGGCTACGGGGCAGGGCGCTAAATCATGGCAGAGATCAAGAACTACACCCTCAACTTCGGCCCGCAGCATCCGGCCGCGCACGGCGTGCTGCGTCTGGTGCTGGAGCTCGACGGCGAAGTCATCCAACGTGCCGATCCGCACATCGGCCTGTTGCATCGTGCCACCGAAAAATTGGCCGAGCACAAGACCTACCTCCAGGCCTTGCCCTACATGGATCGTCTCGACTATGTGTCGATGATGTGCAACGAGCACGCCTATGTCATGGCGATTGAAAAATTGCTCGATGTGGAAGTGCCGTTGCGTGCGCAATACATCCGGGTTTTGTTCGACGAAATCACGCGCATCCTGAACCACCTGATGTCATTGGGTTCGCATGCTCTGGACGTGGGCGCGATGGCCGTATTCCTGTACGCCTTCCGTGAACGCGAAGACCTGATGGACTGCTATGAAGCCGTCTCGGGCGCACGTATGCACGCAGCCTATTATCGGCCGGGCGGGGTCTATCGCGACCTGCCGGACCACATGCCTCAGTACCGCGAGAACAAGTTTCGCAGCGCTAAGGAAATCCGCGCGCTGAATGACGACCGTTCGGGTTCGATGCTGGATTTCATCGAGTCGTTCACTAACCGCTTTCCGGGTTATATCGACGAGTACGAGACCTTGCTGACTGACAACCGGATCTGGAAACAGCGCCTGGTCGACGTCGGTATCGTGACGCCCGAGCGGGCGATGGCTCTGGGTTTTACCGGCCCGATGCTGCGCGGTTCAGGCATCGAGTGGGATCTGCGCAGGAATCAGCCCTACGAAGTCTATGACTTGATGAAGTTCGACGTGCCGGTGGGTACCAACGGCGACTGCTACGACCGTTATCTGGTTCGCATCGAAGAAATGCGCCAAAGCAATAACATCATCAAGCAGTGTGTGGAGTGGTTGCGCAACAACCCTGGGCCTGTCATGACTGACAACCACAAGGTGGCTCCGCCCAGCCGTGCCGATATGAAGACGAGCATGGAAGAGCTGATCCACCACTTCAAGCTCTTTACCGAAGGGTTCCATGTGCCCCCGGGCGAGGCGTATTCGGCGATCGAGCATCCCAAAGGCGAGTTCGGCATCTATCTGGTATCAGATGGCGCCAACAAGCCTTACCGTCTGAAGATTCGCGCACCGGGTTTTGCCCATCTGCAATCACTGGACGAAATGGCGCGCGGTCACATGATTTCCGACGCCGTCACCATTATCGGAACGCAAGACATCGTGTTCGGCGAGATCGACCGCTGATCCCGCCACACCTGCGTCCACATCGGATTTACACCATGCTGCTTTCTGAACAGGCCTTCAAGAAAATCGACCGGGAACTCGCAAAGTACCCGGCCGACCAGAAACAGTCCGCCGTCATGGCTGCGCTGGCTATTGCGCAAGACGAGCGGGGCTGGCTGGCGCCCGAAGTCATGCAAGAGGTGGCGAACTATCTTGGTATGGCACCTATCGCCGTGCAGGAAGTCGCGACCTTCTACAACATGTACAACCTCAAGCCGCTAGGTAACTTCAAGATCTCGGTCTGTACCAATCTACCCTGTGCCCTGCGCGACGGCGAAAAAGCGGCGCACTACCTCAAGCAAAAGCTGGGTGTGGACTTCAGGGAAACCACTGCTGACGGCATGTTTACGCTGGTCGAAGGCGAGTGCATGGGCGCGTGCGGCGATGCCCCGGTCCTGTTGGTGAACAACAAGCGTATGTGCATTCAGATGTCGGAATCCAAGCTCGATGCATTGGTCGATGAGCTCCAAGCCGACGCGAATGCCGGAGGTGCAAAATGAGCGTAGCCGAACTGGCGATCAGCACGGCTTTCCATAACCGCCATATCGATCCGCAAATCATGGCGGATTTGGATGGAAAAAACTGGCATCTGAACGATTATGTCCAGCGGGGCGGCTATGAGGCCCTGCGCAAGATCCTGACCACGGGGATGACTCCGGAGCAGGTGATTGCCGAAGTGAAGTGCTCGGGTTTGCGTGGCCGTGGCGGCGCGGGTTTTCCGACGGGGCTGAAGTGGAGCTTCATGCCGCGCACCTTCCCGGGGCAGAAATACCTGGTGTGCAATTCGGACGAAGGCGAGCCTGGTACTTTCAAGGATCGCGACATCCTGCGCTACAACCCGCACGTAGTAATCGAAGGCATGGCGATTGCTGCCTATGCCATGGGCATTACGGTCGGCTACAACTACATACACGGCGAAATCTTCGAGGTCTATGACCGTTTTGAAGAGGCATTGGACGAGGCGCGCGCGGCAGGTTTTCTGGGCGACAATATTCTGGGTTCGCCTTTCAGCTTCCAGTTGCATGCATTCCACGGCTACGGCGCTTATATCTGCGGCGAAGAAACGGCCTTGCTGGAATCGCTGGAAGGCAAGAAGGGGCAACCTCGCTTCAAACCGCCGTTTCCGGCCAGCTTCGGCCTGTATGGCAAGCCCACCACCATCAACAACACCGAGACCTTTGCGGCGGTTCCCTGGATCATCCGTAACGGCGGCGATGCCTTCCTGCAGGTGGGCAAGCCCAATAATGGCGGCACCAAACTGTTCTCGGTCTCGGGCGATGTCGAATACCCAGGTAACTTCGAGATCCCGATGGGTACACCGTTCTCCAAGTTGCTGGAGCTCGCTGGCGGTGTGCGGGGCGGCCGCAAGTTGAAGGCAGTCATTCCTGGTGGTTCAAGCGCGCCGGTGGTCCCGGGCGAGATCATGCTGGATACCAGCATGGACTACGACGGGATCGCGAAGGCTGGCTCCATGCTGGGTTCAGGGGCGGTCATCGTCATGGATGAGACCCGCTGCATGGTCAAGTCGCTGCTTCGCCTGTCCTACTTTTATTACGAAGAAAGCTGCGGCCAATGCACGCCTTGCCGCGAAGGCACGGGCTGGTTGTATCGAGTGATCAACCGGATCGAACACGGCAAGGGGCGTCCTGAAGATCTGGATCTGCTGGATTCGGTGGCGGGCAACATCATGGGGCGCACCATTTGCGCGCTTGGTGATGCAGCCGCCATGCCGGTGCGCAGCTTCCTGAAGCACTACCGTGATGAATTCGCTCATCACATCGAGCACAAACGATGCGTGGTGCCTGGGTACCTGTAGCCGCCAGGCAAGGGTTCAAGGATACGCGGAGTATTTACCGAAACGCATAAGACTCGCCAAGTGGCGAGGCATACGGAAACAAGATGGTTGAAATTACGATCGACGGCAGGAAAGTGGAGGTGCCCGAGGGCAGCATGGTGATGCATGCGGCCCAGAAAGTCGGCCTCTACGTGCCGCATTTCTGCTATCACAAGAAGCTGTCGATCGCGGCCAATTGCCGCATGTGTCTGGTCGACGTTGAAAAGGCTCCCAAGCCGCTTCCCGCCTGTGCGACGCCGGTCAGCAGCGGCATGGTGGTGCATACCCAGTCCGAACGTGCCATTACCGCACAAAAAGGCGTGATGGAGTTCCTGTTGATCAACCACCCGCTTGATTGCCCTATCTGCGATCAGGGGGGCGAGTGCCAATTGCAGGATCTTGCCGTCGGTTATGGTGGATCCGCATCGCGCTATAGCGAAGAAAAGCGAGTGGTATTCCACAAGAATCTTGGGCCCTTGGTATCTGCGCAGGAAATGGCGCGTTGCATCCAATGCACGCGCTGCGTGCGTTTCGGGCAAGAGGTGGCCGGCGTAATGGAGCTAGGCATGCTCAACCGTGGCGAGCATGCTGAAATCACCTCTTTCGTCGGCAGGGCGGTCGAGTCGGAGCTATCTGGCAACATGATAGATATCTGCCCGGTCGGAGCCCTCACGTCCAAGCCTTTCCGCTATAGCGCACGTACCTGGGAACTGGCGCGCCGCAAGTCGGTCAGCCCGCACGACAGTATTGGCGCCAACTTGATCGTTCAAGTCAAGAACGACAGGGTCATGCGCGTGGTGCCCTTCGAAAATGAAGCGGTCAACGAATGCTGGATCAGCGATCGCGATCGTTTTTCCTACGAGGGCCTCAATAGCGAAGACCGCCTGACTACCCCGATGATGCGTGGCAGTGATGGCGGCTGGAAAGCCGTGGAATGGGCGGAGGCGCTGGACGCCGTGGCCGCCGGCCTGCAACAGATCAAGAGCAAGCACGGCGCTGAACAAATCGGAGCGCTGGCTGCGCAGTATTCGACGACTGAAGAACTCGCGTTGTTGGCGCGCCTGGTTCGCACCTTGGGTTCAGACAATATCGACTTCCGTTTGCGCCAGACCGACGCCGGTTTCGACGCAGCGTTGGCCGGCACCCCTTGGTTGGGTTTGCCGCTGGCCGATATCGCCAAGCTGGATCGCGTGGTGGTGATCGGTTCTTTCCTGCGCAAGGATCATCCGCTGTTGGCGCAACGTTTGCGTCAGGCTGCCAAGACCGGTTGCAAGATCGTCCTGATCGACGTGGCTGGCGATGAAGTGCTGATGCCCATCGCCGAACGTTTGACCGTAACGCCCGCTGCCTTGCCGGATGCCGTGGCGGAGGTGGCTGTCGCTCTGGCGCAAGCCAATGGCGGTGCAGCGCCTGCCGAATTCGCATCCGTAAAGCCGGGTGATGTGGCCAAGCGGATTGCAGCGTTGTTGGCTGCAGACGGGAACACCGCGGTGTTCCTCGGCAATCTTGCGGTTCAGCATCCGCAAGCTTCGTCGCTGGCGGCCAATGCGCAATCGCTGGCCCAGGCATGCGGCGCGCGATTGGGTTTCCTGACTGAAGGGGGCAATACGGTAGGTGCTTATCTGGCTGGGGCGGTTCCGCAGCAAGGCGGGAAGACTGCAGCCCAGATGTTTGCCGATCCGCTCAAGGCTTATGTAGTGCTTCATGCCGAGCCGGCTCTGGATGCGGACAACGGTGCGACCGCATTGCAGGCATTGCGCAGTGCGCAGTTCAACGTGGCATTGACTCCCTATTTGTCTGCCGCGCAGGATTGGGCACACATTATCTTGCCGATTTCGCCGTTCACGGAAACCTCGGGCACCTTCGTCAATGCGGAAGGGCGAGTGCAAAGCTTCAAGGGCACTGTGCGCCCGCTGGGCCAAACACGTCCCGGTTGGAAGGTGCTGCGTGTGTTGGGCAATGCCTTGCAGTTGCCAGGCTTCGATGACGAAAGTTCCGAATCGGTGCGCGACAGCGTGCTGGCCGATGATCTGACCCCGCGCCTGTCGAACGCAATCAAGGCTGCTCCAGCTGGTGGGCGCGGTGTGCAAGGCTTGCAGCGTGTGGCTGATGTGCCCATCTATTTCAGCGACGCCATGGTGCGTCGAGCCGAATCTTTGCAGGCGACACCCGCTGCGGATACGCCCGATGCCAGGGTTAACGGCAAGACCTTGGCCAGCCTGGGCTTGAGCTCCGGCGATCGGGTGCGGGTGAAGTCCGCCAGCGGTGCGGTAGAACTCTTTATCAAACTGGACGATACACTGGCCGACGGTGCCATGCGTATTGCCGCCGCCCACGCCGCTACGGCCGCCCTGGGTAGCGCGTTCGAACAACTCAGCGTGGAGCGTGCGTGATGCAGTGGATTGACGCCCTCCAGGCCCTTGGATCCGAACTGATCGGACCGGTTGCCTGGTCTGTCGTGTGGATTCTCGTGAAGATCGTCTGCATCATGTTGCCGATCATCTTGTGTGTCGCTTACCTGACTTACTGGGAACGCAAGCTGATCGGGTGGATGCACGTTCGTCGTGGCCCCAACCGTGTTGGTTTCAAGGGTTTGCTGCAGCCGTTTGCCGACGTGCTCAAATTGTTGACCAAAGAAGTCATCGTTCCCACCAACGCCAGCAAGGTCTTGTACATCGTGGCGCCCGTCGTGGTGCTGATGCCGGCTCTGGCGGCTTGGGCCGTGGTGCCGTTTGGACCGGAAACCGTATTGGCCAATGTCAATGCGGGCTTGCTGTACGTGATGGCGATTACTTCCCTGGGTGTCTACGGCGTGATCATCGCCGGCTGGGCAACCAACTCCAAGTATGCTTTCCTCGGCGCCCTGCGTGCTTCGGCACAGATGTTGTCCTATGAGTTGGCGATCGGTTTCGTGCTGATCACGGTTCTGCTGGTGTCGGGCAGTCTGAATATGAGCGAAATCGTGCTGAAGCAGGTCGATGGCCGCTTCGCGGATATGGGTTTGAACTTCCTATCCTGGAACTGGTTGCCGCTTTTACCCCTGTTTGTGGTTTACGTGGTGTCGG
The DNA here is from genome assembly GCA_040391825.1 of Pigmentiphaga sp. Taxonomy (GTDB): domain Bacteria; phylum Pseudomonadota; class Gammaproteobacteria; order Burkholderiales; family Burkholderiaceae_B; genus Pigmentiphaga. The sequence continues at coordinate 34,380 of JBEBXA010000006.1, read as the reverse complement.
CCGTGGCAGAGACTAACCGTCACCCCTTTGACGTGGTTGAAGGCGAGTCGGAAATCGTGGCGGGCCACATGGTCGAATATTCAGGGATGGCGTTTGCGCTGTTTTTCCTGGGTGAATACGCCAACATGATTTTCCTGTCATGCCTGGCATCGATCATGTTCCTGGGTGGCTGGACCGCACCGATCGAGATGGCTCCATTTACATGGATCCCCGGTTGGCTGTGGCTTTCGTTCAAGACGCTTTTCGTTGTGTCGTTCTTTATCTGGTTCCGCGCAACTTTCCCGCGCTATCGCTACGACCAGATCATGCGCCTGGGTTGGAAAATTTTCATTCCACTCACCTTGATCTGGCTGTTGTTGGTGGCGGTCTGGATGCAGACGCCCTGGAATATCTGGAAGTAATGCTCGTTACACCCGAGCGACCAATTAAGCAGGACTGAATCATGCAAGCGATCAAGGAATTTTTCGGCAGCCTTATGCTGACCGAGCTCCTCAAGGGGCTGCGCCTTACCGGGCGGTACGTGTTCGCCCGCAAGATCACGGTGCAATACCCCGAAGAGAAGACCCCGATGTCTCCGCGTTTTCGCGGCCTGCACGCCTTGCGCCGTTATCCCAATGGGGAAGAGCGGTGCATCGCATGCAAGCTGTGCGAAGCGGTCTGTCCGGCGGTGGCCATCACGATCGAATCGGAAGTGCGCGAGGACGGCAGCCGCCGTACCAACCGCTACGACATTGATCTGACCAAATGCATTTTCTGTGGTTTTTGCGAAGAAAGCTGTCCCGTGGATTCCATCGTGGAAACGCATATTCACGAGTATCACGGCGAACAACGGGGCGATCTGTATTTCACTAAAGAGATGCTGCTCGCCGTCGGTGATCGCTACGAAGCCGAAATTGCGCAGAATCGTGCGCAAGACGCGAAATACCGGTAACCGATAAGCAAACTATGACCGCCATACTGTTCTATATATTTGCTGCGATTCTCGTGGTGGCCGCATGCCGGGTCATCACGGCGCAAAACCCCGTTTCCGCAGCCATGCATTTGGTGCTGACCTTCTTCACCGCCGCCATGATCTGGATGCTGTTGAAGGCGGAATTCCTGTCCATTCTGCTGGTGCTGGTCTATGTCGGCGCGGTAATGGTGCTGTTCCTGTTCGTGGTCATGATGCTCGACATCGACTCGGCCAAGCTCAGGGGTGGTTTCAAGACGTACTTGCCATTGGGTATTGGCGTCGGCGTGATTATGGTCGCCGAGATGTCCTTCATCCTGGCTAGTGCTTACTGGGACCCCAGCGTTGCTCAGGCACCGGTCGCCGCCGACTTCAACAACACGCGCGCCATCGGCATCGCCATGTACACCGAGTACATCTATGCCGTGGAAATTGCAGCGGTGGTGCTGCTGGTGGGCATGATTTCAGCTATTGCGATCACGCTGCGCCGCCGCACCGATACCAAAATTACCCGGCCGGCCGATCAAGTCCGGGTGCGCGCCAAGGATCGCGTGCGCCTGGTGTCCATGCCATCGCACACTGAGCATCCGCAAGCCGCGGCCGATACCGCCGCGCCTGCATCCGGCTCCAAGGAAAGCCAATCATGACACTGACTCTCGGCCACTTCCTGGTGCTGGGCGCCATCCTGTTCGCTATCAGCATTGTTGGTATTTTTCTTAATCGCCGGAACATCATCATCTTATTGATGGCGATCGAGTTGATGCTGTTGGCGGTGAACATGAATTTCGTCGCGTTTTCCAGTTGGATGGGCGATTTGAGTGGACAGGTATTCGTGTTTTTCATCCTGACCGTGGCGGCTGCCGAAGCCTCCATCGGGCTGGCCATCCTGGTTGTGCTGTTCCGCAATCTGGATACGATCAACGTTGATGAACTTGACCGGCTGAAGGGCTGACGGTCCAGGCTACGAGAAAACCAAGATATGTCGAGCGTACCTAAGCTCTATCTACTGATTGCTTTCGCCCCGTTGATCGGGTCTATTGTGGCTGGCTTCTTCGGCACCGGTTTCCTCGGTCGCTGGGTAGGTCGCACCAGTGCGCATTGCATCACCATCCTGGGGGTGCTGATCTCGGCCATCGGGTCGGTGGTCGTGCTCAATGACGTCATGGACGGCCATACGTTCAACGGGACTCTGTATACCTGGGCGGCGATTGGCGACATCAAGCTGGAAATCGGCTTCATGATCGACACCCTGTCGGCCATGATGATGGTGGTCGTTACTTCGGTGTCGCTGATGGTGCATATCTATACCATCGGCTACATGCGCGAAGACCCGGGTTATCAGCGTTTCTTCTCCTACATATCGCTGTTTACGTTCGCGATGCTGATGCTGGTCATGTCCAACAACATGGTCCAGTTGTTCTTCGGCTGGGAAGCCGTCGGCCTGGTGTCCTATCTGCTGATCGGTTTCTGGTACAACCGGCCGACGGCGGTCTATGCGAACCTGAAGGCGTTCATGGTGAACCGGGTAGGGGACTTCGGTTTCGTACTGGGTATCGGCCTGTTGTTTGCCTACGCCGGTTCGATGAATTATGTCGAGGTGTTCGCGCAATCCGACAAGCTGGCCAGCCTCAATTTCCCGGGCACCGACTGGATGCTGCTGACGGTTGCCTGCATCTGCCTGTTTATCGGTGCGATGGGCAAGTCGGCGCAGTTTCCGCTGCACGTCTGGCTGCCTGACTCGATGGAAGGCCCGACGCCTATTTCGGCCCTGATTCACGCCGCCACGATGGTGACGGCCGGTATTTTCATGGTCGCACGCTTTTCGCCGTTGTTCGAATTGTCCACCACGGCCTTGTCCTTCATTATCGTGATCGGTTCCATCACCGCCTTGTTCATGGGTTTTCTGGGCATCGTCCAGAACGACATCAAGCGCATCATTGCCTATTCGACTCTGTCGCAGTTGGGTTACATGACGGTGGCTCTGGGCGCTTCGGCCTATTCGGTCGCGATTTTCCACCTGATGACGCATGCTTTCTTCAAGGCCTTGCTGTTCTTGGCCGCAGGTTCGGTCATCATAGGCATGCATCACGACCAGGACATCCGCAACATGGGTGGACTGCGCAAGTACATGCCCATCACCTGGATCACATCACTGCTGGGGTCGCTGGCCTTGATCGGAACGCCGTTTTTCTCGGGTTTCTATTCCAAGGAAAACATCATCGAGGCGGCTAAGCTGTCGACCATTCCAGGTGCGGGTATCGCGTATTGGGCCACCTTGATCGGTGTGTTCGTGACCGCCTTCTATTCTTTCCGCTTGTACTTCCTGGTGTTCCATGGAAAAGCGCGTTTTGACAAGACTGGCGCGCATCATAGCCATGCGAATGAAGAGCCGGATCACGATGAGCACGGCCATGGCGGCTTGCCGCATGAGTCACCGGCTGTGGTGACGATACCGCTGATCTTGTTGGCTATTCCCTCGGTCATCATCGGCGCGATCACGATCGGCCCCTTGTTGTTCGGCGATTTCTTCAAAGGCGTCATTTACGTCTCTCCGGATCGTCCGATCATGGACCACCTGGCCGAGCATTTCCACGGTTGGGTCGAATACGGAATGCATGCTGTCAGCACGGCTCCCTTCTGGCTGATGCTGGCCGGTGTTGTGCTTGCCTGGTATTTCTATCTGGTTAACCCGGCGGTTCCCGCAGCCATCAAGGCGCGTTGCTCTGGTCTGTACCGTCTGCTGGACAACAAGTACTACATGGACGAGATCAATGACGCGGTGTTTGCGCGTGGTGCCCGCGCCTTGGGCCGTGGTTTCTGGAAGTTCGGCGACAGGGATCTGATCGATGGCCTGATGGTCAACGGCAGCGCCCGCCTGGTGGGATGGTTCTCAGGTATCTTCCGCCAGTTGCAGTCGGGCTATATCTATCACTACGCCTTTGCCATGATCATCGGCATCATGGCCTTGGTGACGTTCTTTGTACTGATGAACAACTGATGGCAAGCGACATGGCTCAATTTTCTTTCCCGTGGCTCACGCTTGCGATCTTTACCCCGATCGTATTTGGATTGCTGGTGCTGGCCATAGGCCGCGATAGCAACCCTGGTGTGGCTCGTGTGTTTTCTCTGGTCGGCGCGCTGCTCAGCTTGCTGGTTACGATACCTCTGTATACCGGGTTCGACGCATCGACTGCGCAAATGCAGTTTGTCGAGAAGACGCCCTGGGTCGAGCAGTTCGGGGTGTTCTACCACCTTGGTATCGACGGCATTTCGCTGTGGTTCGTCTTGCTGACGGCTTTCATCAACGTCATCGTGGTTTTGGCGGGCTGGAAGATCATCACCCAGCGAGTGGGCCAGTACATGGCGGCCTTCCAGATCCTGTCCGGTTTGATGATAGGGGTGTTCGCCGCGCTTGATGGTCTGCTTTTCTACGTCTTCTTCGAAGCCACGCTGATTCCGATGTACATCATCATCGGTGTCTGGGGCGGCCCGAACCGGGTTTACGCAGCTATCAAGTTCTTCTTGTATACGCTGCTGGGCTCGCTGCTGATGCTGGTGTCCTTCATTTATCTGTGGCACGTGTCGGGCGGCTCTTTCGATATCCAGACCTGGCATAAGCTGCCGCTGGACATGACGGCGCAGGTCTTAATCTTCCTGGCTTTGCTGATGGCATTTGCCGTCAAGGTGCCCATGTGGCCGGTGCATACCTGGTTGCCCGACGCCCACGTCGAGGCGCCCACCGGTGGTTCCGTTGTGCTGGCGGCAATCATGCTGAAGCTGGGCGCCTATGGTTTCCTGCGCTTTTCCCTGCCCATTACCCCTGACGCCTCGCATGCTTTGGCAGGCATGATGATCACGCTGTCGCTGGTTGCCGTGATCTACATCGGTCTGGTGGCCATAGTGCAAGAAGACATGAAGAAGCTCGTGGCTTATTCGTCGGTCGCGCACATGGGTTTCGTTACCCTGGGTTTCTTCATCTTCAATACCGCCGGTGTAGAAGGGGCGATTGCCCAGATGATTTCTCACGGCTTTGTGTCGGCCGCAATGTTCCTGTGTATCGGGGTGTTGTACGACCGAGTGCATTCCCGCAAGATCGCCGACTACGGCGGCGTGGTCACCACCATGCCCAGGTTTGCCGCGCTCTTCATTCTGTTTTCAATGGCCAACAGCGGTCTGCCTGGCACCAGCGGCTTCATCGGCGAGTTCTTCGTCATCATGGGTTCAGTCCAGTACAACTTCTGGATCGGACTGTTGGCTGCGATCGCCTTGATCCTGGGCGCCGCCTATTCATTGTGGATGATGAAGCGCGTTGTGTTTGGCGAGGTAGTTCATCAACATGTGCGCGAGCTGTCCGACTTGAGTGGCCGTGAGTTCCTGGTCCTGGGCCTGCTGGCCATAGCCGTGCTGTTCATGGGGGTTTATCCCATGCCCTTTACCGACGTGATGCACGTCTCGGTCGACGCGCTGCTCAAGCACGTTGCCATCTCGAAACTGTAAGAGGCTGGACGTTTACGCAATGGAATTCGCCAACCTGAACCTGCCCTTAGTCGCACCAGAGATTTTTCTGCTGGTGGCGACGTGCGCAATCTTGCTGATTGATGTCTTTAGCAAGGATACTGAGCGCAAGCTCACCCACATCCTGTCTTTGGCTACCTTGGCCGTGTTGACCTGGCTGAGCGTGTCCCACCTGTTGACAGGTGTAAGGGGCACGGCATTTGACTCGATGTATGTTGCGGACAATATGGGCCACGTGCTCAAGATATGTTCGTATATCGCTCTTGCCGTGACGCTGATCTACGGCCGCGCTTATGCGCAGGTTCGCGGGATGCTGCGCGGCGGCGAGTTGTATGTGCTGTCGATGTTCGCCTTGCTGGGTCAGATGGTCATGATCTCGGCCGGCAACTTGCTGACTATCTATCTGGGCCTGGAACTGATGTCGCTGTCTTTCTATGCCCTGGTAGCGCTGCGCCGCGAGCACCGGGTATCGACGGAAGCCGCCATGAAGTACTTCGTGCTGGGCGCGCTGGCGTCGGGTTTCCTGCTGTATGGCATGTCGATGATCTATGGCGCCACGGGTACCTTGAACCTGGCTGGGATCGCACGCGTGCTGGCGGAAGGCGGCGGCGACAAGATGATCATGGTATTCGGCCTGGTATTCCTGGTGGCCGGACTGGGTTTCAAACTTGGGGCTGTGCCGTTCCACATGTGGTTGCCCGACGTTTACGAGGGTGCGCCCACGGTGGTGACCCTCTTGCTGGGCAGTGGCTCCAAACTGGCTGCTTTCGCTATCGTGGTGCGCTTATTGGTGGAAGGGCTGTTCACCCTGGCGGGTGATTGGCAACCCATGCTGGCCATCATGGCGGTGCTGTCGCTGGTCATCGGCAACGTAGCTGCCATTGTGCAGACCAACTTCAAGCGCATGTTGGCGTATTCCACGATTTCGCACATGGGTTTCGTTCTGTTGGGCTTGATGTCGGGCGTGGTCGAAGGCAGCGGTTTCAATGCGGCTAACGCTTATGGCTCGGCTTTGTTCTACGTCATCATTTATGTGCTGACGACCTTGGGTGCGTTCGGCATGGTGTTGTTGTTGTCTCGTGCCGGTTTCGAGTGCGAAAACATCGAAGATCTGAAGGGGCTGAATCGGCGCCATCCCTGGTACGCAGGCATCTTGCTGGTATTGATGTTCTCGCTGACAGGCATTCCGCCCACGGTCGGTTTCTATGCCAAGATGGTGATATTGCAGTCGCTGATCCAGACCGGGCACATTGTGCTTGCGGTGGTGGCAGTCATGTTCTCATTGGTTGGCGCGTTTTACTATCTGCGTGTCGTCAAGGCGATGTATTTCGACGAAGGCGTGGAGCAACCCAAGGTCTCGGCCTCGTTCGGTTTTCGCTCGATCTTGTCGGTGAATGGTCTTCTGATCCTCGTTCTGGGTGTTGTGCCTGCGCCATTGATGGCCCTGTGCGCCTACGTCATTTCCACTTCGCTCGCGTTGTAGACCCCTTGAAGCAAACTCTCGCAATCTATGTGTTGGGCGTGTTGGCGCTGGTGCTGGCCAACCTGCCTTTTCTGTCTGAACGGATTTTGGGCATTTTTGCTTATCGTCGCCAAGGTGTGGCGGCGACCAAATCGTTCTGGTTGCGTCTGCTTGAAGTCTTGGTCTTGTATTTTCTAGTAGGCGCGATCGGTATGGCCTTCGAGGCCAGTTTGGGTAATGTGTTTGCGCAGGGGTGGGAGTTTTACGCCATTACGCTCACTTTGTTTCTGGTGCTGGCGTATCCCGGTTTTGTGTATCGTTATTTGATGAAGCGAAGCCCACGATGAGCGCTGACCGGGCTCTGGATGAATTAGCACTGAGCTCGGACCGTTTGCGCGAAGTCCCGCTCAGCAGCGAGGATGTGTTCAAGGGCAAGCTGCTTGATATCAAACGCGATACCGTGCAGTTGCCCAACGGCGCCACCGCCACGCGTGAGTACATCCTTCACCCTGGCGCATCGATGATCGTTCCGCTCTTGCCCGACGGGCAAGTCATTCTAGAGCGTCAGTATCGCTATCCCCTGCATCGCGCATTCATCGAGTTTCCCGCGGGTAAGATCGATCCAGGTGAAGCCCCCTTGGCTACGGCTCAGCGCGAATTGCTGGAAGAGACCGGCTACACGGCCAGCAACTGGACCGAGTTGACGACGATACATAATGCAATCGGCTATGCGAATGAACGTATTGTGCTGTTCCTGGCAGAAGGGCTGGAGCGCGGGCTCCAGCAATTGGACGAACATGAATTCGTGGAAGTGTTTACCGCACCCCTGAAAGATTTGATGCGCTGGATCGCACAAGGCGAAGTGAGCGACGTCAAGACCATCGTCGGAGCCTTCTTCGTTCAGAATTTGTTAACGCAAAGAGCCGGCTGATCTGAGAAGAGCCAGCTGATCTGAGCTCGGGCCGGCGTTCCCCTCGTGCAGTCTTGTTTCAATATCTACGTAAGAAAACTGAATCGCACCCCAAAAGCTGGACATCCGTCCTGGTATTTGGGGTGTTTTCATTTCTGAATTGCACAGGGTTGAATGGGACGACTGATGAAACTCGTCCCGAGGGTAGTAGCGCGGCGTTTATTGCTTCGAGTTGGCGGCTTTGAAAGCCAAGCGATATTTATGCAGTAGCGGTTCGGTATAGCCGTTGGGCTGGGTCAGTCCGTCGAAAATCAAGGCGCTTGCCGCCTGGAAGGCCAGCGAACTGTTTTCCTTGCCGGACATGGGGTGATACAGCGGATCGTTGGCGTTTTGCTGGTCGACAACCTTGGCCATGCGTTTGAGCACTTCTTCGACCTGTGCGCGGCTGGCAATGCCATGGCGCAGCCAGTTCGCAATGTGCTGGCTGGAAATCCGCAAGGTAGCACGGTCTTCCATCAAGCCTATGTCGTTGATGTCAGGTACCTTGGAGCAGCCCACGCCCTGGTCTATCCAACGCACGACGTAACCCAAGATGCCCTGGGCGTTGTTTTCCAGTTCGCGCCGTATATCGTCGACAGACCAGGTGGATGGATCGCCTACCGGTACGGTAAGCAATCCTTGCAGCAGTGCTTCACGCTCGCTGCTCAGGGGGATTTGTTCCAGCTCTTTCTGCACAGCTTGAACATCGACTTGGTGGTAATGCAGGGCGTGTAGCGTAGCGGCCGTGGGAGAGGGCACCCAGGCTGTATTGGCGCCCGACTTAGGGTGTGCGATTTTCTGCTCCAGCATGGCTGCCATCAAATCAGGCATGGCCCACATGCCTTTGCCTATCTGCGCGCGTCCGCGCAGTCCGCAGCTTAGTCCAACCAGCACGTTGCTGCGTTCGTATGCGGCGATCCAGGCGGAGGACTTCATGTCGCCTTTGCGCATCATCGGGCCGGCTTCCATCGCGGTGTGCATTTCGTCGCCGGTGCGGTCGAGGAAGCCGGTATTGATGAAGGCCACCCGCGCACTTGCCGCCTGAATGCAGGCAGCAAGGTTGACGCTGGTGCGGCGCTCTTCATCCATGATGCCCATTTTGATCGTATGACGCGGCAACTGCAGCAGGTCTTCAACGCGATCAAACAGATCGTTGGCGAAGGCGGCTTCCGCAGGGCCGTGCATTTTTGGTTTTACGACGTAAAGGGAGCCTGCGCGCGAGTTGCGCCGGGTTTGCTGGTCTGGAAGAGCTGCCAAGGTTGCGACCACGGCGTCAAGAATTCCTTCTGGGATTTCTGCGCCGTCCTGGTCCAGAATGGCGGGATTGCTCATGAGATGGCCGACGTGGCGCACGAACATCAGTGAACGGCCGGGCAGGGCCAAGGTGGAGCCATCGCACGCGGTGTAGCGGCGGTCGGGGTTGAGTCGGCGGGTAAACGTTGTCCCGTTCTTGGTGACCTCTTCGGTAAGATCGCCTTTATTCAAGCCCAGCCAATTGCGGTAGACCTGGACCTTGTCGTCGGTATCGACCGCGGCAATGGAGTCTTCACAATCCATGATAGTGGTCAGGGCGGCTTCGAGCAGTACGTCTTTGACGCCCGCCGCATCGGTCTTGCCGATAGCGTGTTGCTGGTCTACCTGGATTTCAAAGTGCAGGCCGTTGTTTTTCAACAGGACGGCCGAAGGCGTTTGCGCTTCGCCTTGGTAGCCCAGGAACTGCTCGGGCCGGGCCAAGCCGGTTTGTCCTTGCTTGAGCGTAACTTGCAGGCGGCCCTGGACCACCGCATAAGCGGTAGCGTCGGCGTGCGAGCCGTGCGCAAGAGGAGCGGCTTGGTCCAGAAAGGCGCGGGCACGCGCAATGACGGCCTGGCCGCGAATAGGGTTGTAGCCCGGACCGCGCTCGGCACCGTCCGTATCGGGGATGGCATCGGTGCCGTAGAGTGCGTCGTACAAGCTGCCCCAACGTGCGTTGGCGGCATTCAGGGCATAGCGTTGATTGGATACCGGCACGACCAATTGGGGGCCGGCTTGAACGGCGATTTCCGCGTCCACGTCTTGGGTTGTGGCCTGCACATCCAGTGGCTGGGGAAGCAGGTAGCCTATGCTTTCCAGAAAAGCACGGTAGGCCGCCATATCGTTGATGGGGCCAGGGTGGGCGCGATGCCATCCATCCAGTTCAGCTTGGAGGCGGTCGCGTTCATGAAGCAGAGCGCGATTGCGTGGGGCGAGTTCATGAACCAGTGCTGAAAACCCTTGCCAGAAACGGTCGCTATCCAGCCCGCTACCGGGTAGGGCCTCTTCTTGGATGAAACGATCCAGGGCAGTGGCCACTTGCAAGCCATGGCGGGCGATACGTTCGGTCATTGGGGTCTCCAGATACTGTCAGGCCGCGGAACTCGTAAGGGGCAAGAATCCGCGTATCGAAACATTGAGACTTGATGATAATCGTTGCACTGCGCGAACGGGGTGTAGATTGCTACTATTAAAGTATCAATAGCTTTGATAAAAAATAGGCTAATTGAGCAAGGCTAGGGTAGGCCGACTCGCCTGCGGCGTGTGCCGCGCCTTACTATATGGCCTTCGTCACACGGGCTGTTGCGCTGCTACGTATGTTCCTACCTTTCAAAGCTCCGTGGGCAGGGCGTATGCCCGCGGCTGTGTTGATTCCCTTGCTGGTCCTGTTGCTTTGCGGCTTGTTCATACTGGCGGCAGGACAGGGTGCATATCCAATTCCTGCGTCCAGTCTCGTGGCTATCGTGCTGGATAAGGCAGGGTGGCCCCAGGCCGGATTTGATGCGCAACAAATGAGCGTGTTGTGGAGCATCCGTCTGCCCCGTGTTGTGTTGGGGGTATGGGTAGGTGCTTTGTTGGGAATGGCCGGCGCGACTTTACAGGGTTTGTTTCGTAATCCTTTGGCTGATCCGAGCTTGATCGGGGTCTCCAGCGGAGCAGCTTTGGCCGTCGCGCTTACCATCGTGTTCGGCGCCTTGTGGTGGCCTACGCTGACGCAAACAATGGGCTTGGCCGTCCTGCCTCTTGCGGCCTTTGCCGGCGGCGCCTTGACGACCTTGCTGGTTTATCGAGTAGGGCGCACGACGGCAGGAGTTTCGGTGGCCGCTATGCTGCTGGCGGGAATCGCGCTGAATGCCATTGCGCTGGCGGTGATCGGCATAGCGAGCTATGCCGCCAGCGCCGAGCAATTACGCAGCCTGACGTTCTGGAACCTTGGTAGTCTTGGTGCAGCCAGTGGCCCGGTCGCGGGCGCCGTGGCGCTAGGAGGGAGCCTGGCGCTGCTGGGCATGTGGCGCTTGCGTCGCGGTTTGAACGCTTTGGCGCTGGGCGAGGCCGAGGCGCGCCATCTGGGTGTGCCGGTTGAACGATTGAAATCCATGGCTATTGTGTTCAGTGCCCTGGCGGTAGGTATGGCTGTGGCCTTTTGCGGAATTATTGGCTTCGTGGGCTTGGTCGCGCCCCATTGCGTACGGCTGCTTTGCGGGCCGGATGCGCGTATCGTCCTGCCCGGCGCGGCTTTGCTGGGGGCGGTGTTGACATTGACAGCGGATCTGATCGCGCGGACGCTGCTTGCCCCGGCCGAGATGCCTATAGGTATATTGACGGCTTTGATCGGCGCGCCGTTTTTTCTAGTTTTGCTACTTCGGGCCAAGGGCCGGATGTTCGAGGGATGATGCCTTTGCTAAAGGTTTCCGGCTTGAGTGTCGAGCGCCGTCAAGATGTTTCGCACCGACCGCGAAAAGTGCTGCTGAATATCGACTGTTCGGTGGCCGCGGGCGAGGTGGTGATGTTGATCGGTCCGAATGGCGCGGGCAAATCCACCTTGCTGTCGACGATGGCAGGAGACTTGCCGCCTGCGTCCGGTCAGGTGTGTTTCGACGGCAGGCCCTTGCCGACCTGGACTGCGCTCGATTTGGCCAGGCGCAGAGCAGTTTTGCCGCAGCGGGCCGGGCTGGCCTTGCCGTTCAAGGTGGACGAAGTGGTGCGTCTTGGCTGCATGGCGCGAACGGATTCTCGATCGGCATTGGCCGATATCGTTGCTTGTGCCTTGAATGCCGCTGGGGTTTCCCATTTGGCGTCGCGTGGGATGCCGTCCTTGTCCGGCGGAGAGCAGGCAAGGGTGCACCTGGCTCGGGTTTTGGCCCAGGCCTGGCCTCAGGCCGGAGCAGACTCTTCTTCATCCAGGTTGTTGTTGCTGGATGAGCCTTGCGCCAATCTTGACCCCCATTATCAGCATGCGGTGTGCGAAACGGTAAGAAGGTTTGCCCACGAAACCGGGGCGGGCGTTGTGGTGACCATGCATGATTTGAATCTGGCAGCGCAATATGCCGATCGTATCCTGGCGCTGAAACAAGGCCGCTTGCTTGCCGAGGGCCGACCGGCGGCGGTCTTGTCGCGTAGTTTCGTTCAGGCTTGCTTCGGTGTGGATGCGGTCTACCTGGAAACCGGCCAGGGCTTGCTGGTGGCAACGCGCTCGCTCGTTCACGCCAAGGCGGAGCTAGCTTCGCCCCGGCGTTAAAACGGCCTACATTTCGGTGTAGACAGGGCCTTCACCGCCTTGCGGGGTAACCCATACGATGTTTTGGGTAGGATCCTTGATGTCGCAGGTTTTGCAGTGCACGCAGTTCTGGGCGTTGATTTGCAAGCGTTCCGCACCGTCATCGTCCTTGACGAATTCATATACACCGGCAGGGCAGTAGCGGCTTTCAGGGCCGGCGTAACGGGCCAGATTGATGTTGACGGGTACCGACGCATCTTTCAGAGTCAGGTGTACAGGTTCGTTTTCTTCGTGATTGGTGTTCGAGATGAACACTGAAGTAAGGCGATCAAAGGTGAGCTTGCCATCGGGTTTGGGATAGTCGATGCGTGGGCACTCGGCTGCCGGCTTCAGGTAGAGGTGGTCGGCTTTGGCGCGGTGCAGCGTCCAAGGCATTTTCCCGCGCAACAGCAACTGCTCGACCCCGGTCATCAAGGTTGCGACTGTGCGGCCTTTCTTGAACCATTGCTTGAAGTTGCGGGCCTTGTTTAGCTCTTCGAACAGCCACGATGCTTCGAAAGCCTGCGGGTAGGCAGCTAGTTCGTCATGGCTGCGATCAGCCTCGATGGCGGCAAAAGCGGCATCGGCCGCCAACATGCCGCTCTTGATGGCGGCATGGCTACCCTTGATGCGCGAGGCATTCAGGAAGCCGGCTTCACAGCCGACCAAGGCGCCGCCGGGGAAGACCAGCTTGGGTAAGGACAGCAAACCACCGGCGGTGAGCGAGCGGGCGCCATAAGAAATGCGTTTGCCGCCTTCAAGGAAGCTGCGAATGGCGGGGTGGGTCTTGAAGCGCTGGAACTCTTCGAAGGGCGACAACCAGGGATTGCTGTAATCCAGCCCCACAACCATGCCGATCGCGACCTTGTTGTCTTCCTGGTGATAGACGAAGGAGCCGCCATAAGTGTTGGCGTCCAGCGGCCAGCCCGCGGTGTGTATGACCAGGCCGGCCTGATGTTTGCTCGGGTCGATTTCCCAGAGTTCCTTGATACCGATACCGTAGCTTTGCGGGTCTTTTCCTTCATCCAGCTTGAAGCGTTCGCTCAGCTGGCGGCCGAGGTGGCCGCGCGAGCCTTCCGCAAAAATCGTATAGCGGGCATGAAGCTCCATGCCCGGTTGGTACTGTTCGGTGGGTTGGCCGTCGCGTCCGACACCCATGTCGCCGGTGGCAACGCCTTTGACTGCGCCTTCTTCCGTATAAAGGATTTCAGCGGCGGCAAAACCCGGAAACAAGTCAACGCCCAGCGCTTCGGCCTGCTCGCCCAGCCAGCGTGTAACTTTGCCCAGGCTGACGATGTAGTTGCCTTCGTTGTGAAAACAGGGTGGCAACATCCAGTTCGGGGTAGCGCGCGAGCCCGTTTCCGATAGGAAAAGAAAGCGGTCTTCGGTCACTGCGGTATTCAGCGGCGCCCCTTTCTCCTGCCAGTCGGGGATCAATTCCGACAGCGCACGCGGGTCGATAACAGCGCCGGACAAGATGTGGGCACCAATTTCGCCGCCCTTTTCCAGTACGCAAACACCTAACTCGCGGCCCTTGGCAGCGGCCAGTTGTTTGAGGTGAATCGCGGTAGACAAGCCGGCAGGGCCTCCTCCCACAATCACCACGTCATATTCCATCGATTCGCGTTCGGTGCCTTGCATGTAAAAAATCCTCGATTAAGCGGGGCGGGGTGGCCGGACAATGGGGGGCGGCGTTTTTGTTGCCAGGTAAGTTGGAAGTATCATCGCAGATTGTATTTCAAGCCAATTTGATAGATACGGGTTAATCGTCGAGGAGCAGCACAATAATGAACAAAGTCTACGCCAGCGCCCAAGCTGCGCTTGCGGACATCGTGCAGGACGGCCAGATGCTGGCGGTCGGTGGATTTGGCCTGTGCGGTATTCCCGAAGCACTTATCGTTGCATTGCGCGATACAGGGGTCAAGAATTTGACTTGCATCAGTAATAACGCCGGGGTGGATGGTGCCGGCTTAGGACTGCTGCTGGAAACGCGGCAGATTCGCAAGATGATCGCGTCGTACGTTGGAGAGAACAAAGAGTTCGAGCGCCAGTTCCTGGCGGGCGAGCTGGAAATCGAATTCACGCCGCAAGGTACTTTGGCGGAAAAGCTGAGATCCGGCGGTGCTGGGATTCCCGCATTTTTCACGCGCACGGGTGTGGGTACTCAGGTGGCTGAAGGCAAGGAAATTCGGGAATTCGATGGCGAACGCTACGTTATGGAGCGCTCGCTGGTTCCCGATGTGGCCTTGGTCAAAGCCATGGTTGCCGACCGAAGCGGCAATCTGATATTTAACAAAACTGCACGCAACTTCAATCCCAATGCCGCTATGGCTGGGAAAATCACGGTGGCTGAGGTTGAGCGCATCGTCGAGGTCGGCGAATTGGATCCGGACCAAATCCATCTGCCAGGCATCTACGTGCATCGCATCGTGCTGAACGCGACCCCCGAGAAGCGCATCGAGCAGCGCACGACTCGCCCCGCTTGATGAAAAGCATGGACCACGTTCGCATTGGCTTGGCGTCCAGCAAGGGCGCGCAGGCTGTTGCGAGGGGCATACGCCCAGGCACAGAGCTGGCGTTCCCCCATTTACTTCGTTTCCGTCAGGAGGCCTGATATGGCATGGAATCGCGATGAAATGGCAGCACGTGCTGCCCGCGAATTGAAAGATGGCTTTTACGTTAACCTGGGCATCGGTTTGCCGACCCTGGTTGCCAACCACGTACCTGAAGGCTTGGAAGTCTGGCTGCAATCCGAAAACGGCTTGTTGGGTATTGGCCCGTTTCCCACAGAAGATGAAATCGATCCCGACATGATCAATGCCGGTAAGCAGACCGTCACGACGCTGCCGGGTTCTTCCATTTTTTCGTCGGCTGACTCATTCGCCATGATCCGTGGCGGCAAAATCAATCTCGCCATTCTGGGGGCGATGCAGGTGTCGGGGCAGGGTGATCTGGCCAACTGGATGATTCCCGGCAAAATGATCAAGGGCATGGGCGGCGCGATGGACTTGGTCGCCGGGGTGAGCCGGGTGGTGATCTTGATGGAACACGTCGCCAAGAAAAAGGATGGCACCATCGATCTCAAGATTCTGCCGGAATGCAGCTTGCCGCTGACCGGGGTAGGGGTGGTGAACCGCATCATTACCGACCTCGGGGTGATTGACGTCACACCTCAAGGCCTCAAGCTGGTCGAGCTTGCACCAGGCGTGTCGGTGCAGGAAATTCTGGATAAAACCGGCGCCAAACTTGATACCTCGGGCGTTGCTGTTGCTGCGTGAGTCCACAGCACGGCGCATCACCTGCGCCGTGCTGGGAAGCGTACTGGGATGGTGGGCGCATTCAGCCCTGGCGGAAGCCGGCGGGCCGTTCGTGCCCGCAGCCTTGCCGATTCCAGCGATGGCGGCGCGTGCCGACTCCTTCGCTCCTGTGGGGTTCGTACTAGAGCGTGAAATCAGTGGGGATCTGGGGGGTAAATTCCCTGGGCTCGCCCAGATTTACCACAATACCGAAGGTCGCCGGGCCCTATTGATAGGTACGCGTCATCCCGATGGTTTCCACGCAACAGGGTGGGGGTTCGTGCTGCCCTGCCGGGCCTGTGGCGCAGACCTCTCGGCCGCCGACAACGTCGATGTAAAGATACGCGACCACGGTATCGTTGTGATCGATCGTAGCGAGTCCGAGGAAGAAGACCTAAGTACCCGTGCCGAACTGACGCTGCGTTACGATGACCACGCCAAACAGTGGCGCCTGATCAGCGTGAGTCAGTTCGCACAGTTCCGCCGAACAGGGCGGGCTGAACAGTCTTTCGTCGATTATGCAAAAGGCCTGACCAGGGATGCCGTCGGCCGTTACGAAGGAAATGTTTTTTTTGCCGAGTCGGTGCATGCGTCGGCAATCGAGCCTCGGCTTTTGTCCTTGGATGAATTGCTCCTCTACTAGGCAAGCAGGCCGCAAAAGCGCCGTAGTGTGGCAGTTGTCGCTAAAGGTTACGCGAGGGCATCGCCCTTGCTCGCAACACCGGCTATAATTCCAATTTCCCGCAAGCGCTCGGCAACACCGAGTGCAATGGCAATGACCAAGTATGTATTCGTTACCGGTGGCGTGGTGTCTTCCCTTGGGAAGGGCATCGCCGCCGCGTCTCTGGCCGCAATCCTCGAATCTCGCGGCCTGAAAGTCACTCTTCTCAAGCTAGACCCCTACATCAACGTTGATCCGGGCACCATGAGCCCGTTCCAGCACGGTGAAGTCTTCGTGACTGAAGACGGCGCCGAGACCGATCTCGACCTGGGGCATTACGAGCGATTCATTTCCGCTCGCATGCGCAAGGTCAACAACTTCACCACCGGCCAGATCTACGAATCGGTCCTGCGCAAGGAACGCCGTGGCGATTATCTCGGCAAGACGGTTCAGGTCATTCCGCACATTACCAATGAAATCCAGGACTTCATTGCGCGTGGCGCGGCCGACGCCTGGGAAGGCCAAACCGATGTCGCGATTGTCGAGATCGGCGGCACCGTTGGCGATATTGAGTCCTTGCCCTTCTTGGAGGCTGCTCGGCAGATGAGCCTGCGCCTGGGGCGGGGTAGCGCCGCTTTCGTGCACCTGACCTTGGTGCCGTTTATTGCCTCGGCCGGTGAACTCAAGACCAAGCCTACGCAGCACTCAGTGCAAAAGCTGCGTGAAATCGGTATTTATCCGCATGCCTTGCTGTGCCGGGCGGATCGTCCTATTCCCGACGACGAACGCGCCAAGATTTCGATGTTCTCGAACGTGCCTCTGGATGCCGTGATCTCTGTATGGGACGCCGACTCCATTTACAAGATCCCTGCCATGCTGCATAAGCAAGGCTTGGACGATCTGGTCTGCGAAACCCTGGGCTTGCAAGCGCCGCCGGCTGATTTGTCGATGTGGGACGCATTGATCGAAGCTCGTGAAAATCCCGAGAACGAAGTCCATATCGCCATGGTCGGCAAGTACGTCGATCTGACCGAGTCCTACAAGTCCTTGACCGAAGCCCTGGTGCACGCGGGTATCCATACTCGCTGCAAGGTATCGGTGGATTACATCGATTCAGAACAGATCGAAGCCGAAGGGGTAGAGCAGCTCAAGAAGTTTGACGCTATTCTGGTGCCGGGCGGCTTTGGCAAACGAGGCACCGAAGGCAAGATCCAGGCAATCCGCTATGCACGGGAAAACGGCGTTCCCTATCTGGGCATCTGCCTGGGTATGCAATTGGCCGTTATCGAATTCGCTCGCAATGTCGCTGGTCTGGCTGATGCCAACAGCACTGAGTTTGATCCCGCTTCGCCGCACCCTGTGGTTGCCCTGATCACTGAATGGATGGACCGCGAGGGCCGTATCGAGCAACGTACCAGCGATTCAGACCTGGGCGGCACGATGCGCAAGGGCGCACAGCGTTGCCCCATCAAACCGGGTACGCTGGCTCAGGCGATCTATGGCGACGAGGTCAATGAGCGCCATCGCCATCGTTACGAAGTCAATAACGTTTATGTGCCCAAGCTGGAAGATGCCGGTCTGGTCATCAGTGCGCGCACGCCTACCGAAAATCTTCCTGAAATGATGGAACTTCCTGGGCATCCCTGGTTCGTAGGAGTGCAGTTCCACCCCGAGTTCACGTCTACCCCGCGCAATGGCCACCCCTTGTTTTCCGCGTATATCCGCGCGGCCTGCGGGCGCAAGTTGCAGCAGGCTTCCCTGACGGAGACCGCATGAGCCTTGATGACGCCCTGACCCGTACACATTCCTTCTGTGGTTTCGAAGTCGGCTTGCAAAAGCCGTTCTTCCTGATCGCTGGCCCGTGCGTCATCGAATCGCAGCAAATGGCGATTGATACCGCTGGCGTCTTGAAAGAAATGACGGCCAGACTGGGCATTCCCTTCATCTATAAAAGCTCTTTCGACAAGGCCAACCGCAGTTCGAGCAAATCGTTCCGCGGATTGGGAATGGATTTCGGTCTGAAGGTTTTGTCCGAGGTCAAGGCTCAGCTTGGCGTGCCGGTCCTGACCGATATCCATGATATCGACCAGATCGCGCCGGTTGCCGCTGTGGTCGATATGTTGCAGACGCCGGCCTTCCTGTGTCGGCAGACCGATTTCATCCGGGCTTGCGCCACTTCGGGCAAGCCGGTCAATATCAAGAAGGGCCAGTTTTTGGCGCCTCACGATATGACCAATGTGGTCGACAAGGCACGTGAGGCCGCTATCGAGGCCGGTGGCGACGGACGTAATATTCTGGTGTGCGAGCGCGGCGTATCGTTCGGCTACAACAATCTGGTTTCAGATATGCGCTCGCTCGCTATCATGCGGGAAACCGGTTGCCCCGTGGTGTTCGACGCTACCCATTCCGTGCAGTTGCCCGGCGGGCAGGGAACAACTTCAGGCGGGCAGCGCGAGTTCGTTCCGGTATTGGCGAGGGCGGCTGTGGCAGTCGGGATTTCGGGTTTGTTTATGGAAACCCACCCGGACCCGGCCCAAGCCAAGTCGGATGGGCCGAATGCGGTGCCGCTGGCGCGTATGGCGGATCTGCTTGCTTCCTTGATCGAACTCGATCGCGTGGTCAAGCGCCATGGCTTCATCGAAAACGATTTCCAGTAACAGTAAGTTTTTTAGAGATATCAACAAACTATGAGCGCTATCGTAGACATCATCGGGCGCGAAGTCATCGACTCGCGCGGCAACCCCACCGTGGAATGCGACGTTCTGCTTGAGTCGGGCGCAATGGGGCGTGCTTCAGTGCCTTCGGGCGCCTCAACGGGCTCGCGCGAAGCGATTGAACTGCGCGATGGCGATAAGTCTCGCTATCTGGGCAAGGGCGTGCTGCAAGCTGTCGAGAACGTCAATACCGAGATTGCCGAAGCGCTGATGGGATTGGATGCTCAGGAGCAAGCTTTTCTTGACCGTACCCTGATCGAACTGGACGGCACGGAGAACAAAGCACGGCTGGGCGCCAACGCGACTCTGGCCGTCAGCATGGCTGTGGCCAAGGCCGCTGCGGAAGAAAGCAGCCTGCCGCTGTACCGTTATTTTGGCGGTAGCGGTGCGATGAGCATGCCGGTGCCGATGATGAACGTCATCAACGGCGGGGCGCATGCAAACAACAACCTCGATCTGCAAGAGTTCATGATCTTGCCTGTGGGCGCTTCCAGCTTCCGTGAGTCGCTGCGCATGGGCGCCGAAGTGTTTCATTCGTTGGCAAAGCTGATCAATGACAAGGGTATGTCGACGGCAGTGGGCGACGAGGGCGGTTTCGCCCCCAACGTGGCCAATCATGAAGCGGCTATCCAGCTGGTGTTGCAGGCGATTGAGCGTGCTGGCTACGAGCCGGGTACTCAGATTGCCCTGGGTCTGGATTGCGCCAGCTCCGAATTCTTCCGCGATGGCAAATACCATCTGGAAGGCGAGGGCGCTTCGCTGACCGCACAGGAGTTCACGCATCTGCTGGCTACGTGGTGCGACAAGTACCCGATTATCTCGATTGAAGACGGCATGGCCGAAAACGACTGGGATGGCTGGAAATACCTGACAGAAACTTTGGGCAAGAAGGTTCAGTTGGTGGGGGACGACTTGTTTGTTACCAACACCAGCATCCTGAAAAAGGGTATTGAGCAAAATATCGCCAACTCCATCCTGATCAAGATCAACCAGATCGGCACCTTGACCGAAACGTTTGCCGCCATTGAAATGGCCAAGCGCGCAGGCTATACGGCCGTGATCTCGCATCGTTCCGGTGAAACCGAAGATACGACCATTGCCGATATCGCTGTGGGCACCAATGCCTTGCAGATCAAGACTGGATCGATGTCGCGTTCCGACCGTATCGCCAAGTACAACCAGCTCTTGCGTATTGAAGAAGATCTGGGCGAAGTCGCGCACTATCCAGGCCGCGAAGCCTTTTACAACCTGCGTTGATCTTTCTTCCTGCGCCCTCAGGGGCGCTTTTTTCAGGATAAGCCTCGATGCGGCTGCTCACTCTGATAATCGCCCTGTTGCTGGTACTGATCCAGTATCCGCTATGGCTAGGCAAGGGTGGGTGGTTGCGAACCTGGGAGCTGGAGCGCCAGTTGGCGGCCCAGCACCAGGTCAATGACGAGCTACGTACCCGCAATGTCGCTCTTGACGCTGAAGTTCGCGATTTGAAAAGCGGCACTGACGCGATTGAAGAACGCGCCCGCTTCGAGCTGGGCATGATCCAGAGCGGCGAAGCCTTTGTCCAGATCGTCGAGGCTCCCGCCGGCGCCAGAGCCGGGGCTTCCAAGCCTGCAGGTCGATAGCAAGCTACGCCGCTACAGCCACCCGCTTTATTCCATGAACGTCGTGTTTCCACTCGCGTATTCCCGCGGATGGGATTGCATAGGCATGGATATCTCTCTTCTGATGAGCAACATTCCGCCCTCTATGCGAGCGCGGCGGATATAGTCGTCGCCGTTTTCCGGACTGGGTAAGCTGCGGATGAGCGTCCGGATGCCGGGTACCAGGGGGCGGTGCAGATAGGTTAGCCGTAGCACCAGTGTGTTTGCTTCAAACAGGGTCTGCCCGGAGCGTGGGCCGATACCCTGAGGATAGCGTCGCGATTGCACGCTTAGGTGGCGTTCAAGCTGATAACTATTGTTGATGGCCCGGGCGGCTCCCGGGGGGTTTAGGGCCGGATCGGAAAAATCGTCGAAACTGCGCGGGTTGGGACTGATCTGCTCGATGCGTGCGATGGGTAGAGAGTGCTGGAGGCGCCAAGTGCTGATGTAGCGCCGCATCCGTGTATCAAGCTGATCCAGTGCAACTGGCCCGGCCGGCGCAAGCAAGGGGGCCAGCCCGCGTTCAAAGGCGATTTTTATTGCCTGGGGATCTGCCCCCGAAACGCTGCCGCTGCGTGCGGCTTCGTAAAGGGCGTAGCCCACCGCTTGGCGGGCCAGGAACCAGCGTGAGGATTCGAATACGCCGAATCCTGCCAGCATCAGAGGTAGCGCGACGATAGTGAACTCCACCATCGCCATGCCGCGTGGAGGTGTTGCTTGTTTTCTTTGCACGGCTCTGGTGGGGGAAATGCTGACAGCAGCAAGAATGCCCACGGCAGGCTGTGGCGTCGATTGTGGCAACTACGCCTGGATGATTTTATCCAAGGCCTAATGCTGGGCGCGGCTTTGGTGGCGCAGGGCAGCGGAAGCGTTAGCAAACAGCTCGGCGCAATCAACCGGATCGAAGTTGAAGCTCTTGACGCAGTAGTCGCAATTGATCTGCACTCGTCCTTGTTCGGCAAGGATATCGTCGACCTCGTCTTTACCCAGTTTCAGCAGGACGTCCGCCACTTTTTCGCGCGAGCAAGTGCAACGGTAACTGATAGGCATGGGCTCGTAGGCGCGCAAGTCTTCCTGCCAATAGAGCCGGCGGATGACGGTGTCGGGGGCAATGGTCAGGAGCTCTTCCTGCTTGATGGTGTCGGCCAGAGTTTGCGCGCGCTGCCAGGTATCGGGATCAGGGCTTTCTTGTGCGAACGATTCGTCGTCCTGGACTCCCTTGCCACCTTGCTTGGGTAGTTGCTGAAGCAGGAGCCCTGCCGCGCATTGTTCATCGCAGGCAAGCCAAAGCCGGGTCTGCAATTGCTCGGATGCAGACATGTAGTGTTCGAGCGCCTCGGCGACGGAGTTTCCTACCAGCGCAACGATGCCTTGATAGGGGTGTTGTCCGGGCTGACGGTCTTGTGGGTCGAGCATGACGGAAAAACGGCCATTGCCGCCGCTATTGAGCAAGCTCTGGAAAGTGCTGTCTTCGGGCACAGTCTGTTCATCGCGTAGCTTGACGGTGGCGCGCATACCGAGATCGGCGTGACATTCGACCACGATCAGGCCGATGGGGCCGTCCCCTTGCAGTTGCAAGACTACCGTGCCATTGAATTTGATATTGGCGGCAAGCAAGGCGCTGGCTGCTACCAATTCGCCCAACAATTTGCGCACGGCCGGGGGGTAGTCGTGGCGTGCCTGGATTTCTTGCCAGGTATCGCGAATGGAGACGACTTGAGCTCGAACGGTATGGTCTTCGAACAGGTATTTTTTTAGTTGATCAGACAAAAAGGCTGCTCCTGAGCGCCTGGCGCGGGGCCTGCTCGTTAGTACTGCTTGCGATATTTCGGGACCTGTGAATTGTACCGGTCCGTCCTACAATTAGCTTCATGACTCAAGATTGTGAACTGCGCCAAACGGCCAGGGCGCTGCTTTACGCGCCTGACCCAGAGCTCAAGGCCGCACGCGTGCGCGAACTGGACGCGGCAGTGCTGCAACTGGACCCTGATCGCAAGCTGGAGGCGCTTGCGCAAGGACCAGGCCGGCCGGAACGCCCTGAACTGGTTTCGCCCAGAAGCGTCGCCCATCGTGGGGTTGCCACGCCCGAGGCGCGCGCGGCCCTGTTGCACGCCTTGGCGCATATCGAATTCAATGCCATCAACCTGGCGCTTGACGCAATCTGGCGATTTGCCGGCATGCCCCGGGCGTATTACCTGGACTGGCTCAAGGTGGCGGCAGAGGAAGCTCTGCATTTCACGCTGCTGAGCGAGCATCTTGCCACAATGGGGGTCGCTTATGGTGATTTTCCAGCGCATGACGGCTTGTGGCAAATGGCTGAAAAGACCCGCGCCGACATCTTGGCGCGGATGGCCCTGGTGCCCCGTACGCTGGAAGCCCGCGGCCTCGACGCCAGCCCGGCTATCCGGGCGAAACTTGCGCACGCGGGGGATTCTCGGGCCGCATCCATACTCGACATCATCTTGCGCGACGAAATCGGCCATGTCGCCATAGGCAATCGCTGGTACCGATTTCTGTGTCAGCAGCGCGAGCTGGAGCCGATCACCCAGTACGCACTGCTGACGGCGCAGTATGCCGCGCCGGTGTTGCGTGGGCCGTTCAATTTCCCGGCCCGCCGCGAGGCCGGTTTTACGGAAGAAGAACTGGAGGCCTTGGAGCTGGCTGCATCCGCCGGACGCGCTCTTCTTCCAGCTGTCCGAGCGCCGGCCTCCTGATTTTCCCGGTGGCTGTCAAAGGTAAGGCGGCTACGATTTCTATCCACTGAGGTACTTCGCCTGCGGATAGCTCGCGTTTGGCGTAGGCCAGCAAGCTTGCCTGCACTGCGGCCAAATCCAAGGGGGTATCAGGCGGAGTGAGTGCGGGGGTAGGGGCTGCCTGAGGGGCCTGTGGCGCCTCTTGCGAGACTTCGGGAGGGCTGGGCTCGGTGTTGCCCGTTATCGCCGGCTGTGTGGCCGCTTCGTCCGCTGAGGGGGATAACGTAAGGTCTTGGGCTTTGCCGGGCTCGTTGATCAAGTCGTAGTCAGGATCGATTTCGGCATTGTGGTCCAGGACAACATAAGCCCTCAGAGCCGGTTTGGGGGTAGTTGTTACAAGCACCGCCGCATCGGCGACAAGGGGATGCTGTCTCAGGCATTCCTCAATTGGACCAGGGGCGAGATGGCGCGTGCCAAGCAGAAGCATTTCGTCGATACGGCCAACATACCAGAAATACCCGTCTTCATCGGTGTATGCCAAGTCTCCCGTGTGGTGCCAAGTACCGGTAGCAGGCTTGCCCAGCTCTTCGCCGCGCCAGTAGGCCAGAAAAAAAGCCGGGTCGGGATGGCCGTTGATGTCGTAGCGATTGACGACGATCTCGCCGGTTTCTCCCGTGGCGACAGTCTGACCGTGCGCATTGACCAATGCTATCTGATGGCCGGGGTAGGGCCGGCCCATGCTGCCGGCACGGCATGGCCATTTTTCGGCGCTATGCCCGATAACGGCGCCGACTTCAACCTGCCCATAGGTTTCATTGGGCACGACGCCGAATGCCTGCCGGCATTGTTCGAACAAGGCCGAGCCCAATGGGGTTTCGGTTGACGTGATGGCGCGCAGGGCGAGCCGGTATCGCCCGGCAGGCTGAGCCACGTCTTTCAGCAGCCAGCGAAGGCTGCGCGGGGTCAGGCTTGCGTGGGTGACCCGGTAACGCTCGAGGATGTCGAGTGTGTCGGCAGGGGTGTGGACATGACGCACACCCACGATAGCCTGGCCGAAATAGAGACTGGGCAGCAGTGCGCCAAGCAAACCGGAGGCGCTGCCCCACTCGGACGAAGTCCAGAGCAAGTCGCCCACTTGAGGGAACCAGTTCTGGGAAGCGACGAATCCGGGTAAATTACCGATCAGGGCGGCGTGAGGCAATATCACCCCTTTGGGAGGGCCGCTCGCGCCCGAGGTATAGAGCAGCATGGCCGGGTCGGAAGCCGCGGTCGCCTGCATCTCGAAGGCGCTTTCCTGGCGGGCAATTAGGGTTCGCCAGGAAAGCACGCGCTCGTCTTCCAAACCTATGCCTATGACTTGGCGTAGCAGAGGGCAATGATCGATTGCAGGCAGCAAGGTCTGGGCGGCAACGCTATCCACCAGGGCGATGCGTGCTTCGCTGTCGCGCAGCCTTTGCTCGAATAGCTGTGAGTTCAACTGAACAGAGAGCGGAACGCTTATGGCGCCGAGCTGATACACGGCGATGTGGGCAACGATGGTTTCCGGACGCTGGGGCAAAGCTATCGCTACCCGGTCGCCGCGCTGTATGCCCATACGGCGCAGCCCATTGGACAGGCGATTGGCATATTCATGCAAACGGGCGTAGGTCCAGACCTCGCGCTTGCCTGCGGCATCCTCAGCATACAGAGCAATGCGACGGGCATCGGCGCTGGTGGCGGTCCAGCGTCGGCAACACGCTTCAGCAATGTTGAAACGTTGCGGAACCCACCACCTGTACGTGGTGTAGAGTGCCTGATACTGGTCTTCCATAACCCTCCGCTGGCGATTCGGGATCTTGGTCCGCCCGGTTCGGCGGGCTGGCTGAGCATGGTTCTGCGTTATATAGCAATCATTACTGACCTGACCGACAACCGCAATATGTTTACTTGCGCCGATAAGACCACAAGGGCAATGTACGGGGCACAGCTTGCCGTATCAAGTGCTCATTTGTCCGTAATTTCTGGTAATTAAGCATGTATGTTCCATTTTTCCCTGCTCGTTCCGATTTTGTAGAAATCCGTGGCTTGCGTCATCATTTTCGCCATTGGGGCCAAGAAGGCGCTCCGTTGCTGCTGGCCTTGCACGGCTGGATGGATTCCTCAGTTTCGTTCCAATTGCTCGCGGATCGCTTGGCGGACCGCTGGCACATCGTGGCCCCGGACTGGCGTGGTTTCGGCCAGACCCAATGGGGCGGCGGCGACAGCTATGAGTTTGGCGAGTACCTGGGTGATCTGGATGGCTTTTGCAAGCATTACTCGCCTCAGGATGCCGTGACCCTGATGGGGCACAGTATGGGCGGGAACGTTTCCATGCTATTTGCAGGGGTTCTGCCTGATCGAGTGAAACAAGTCATCAACCTTGAGGGCTTGGGCATGCCAGGTATCGCGGCGGCAGCGGTACCTGAGCGCTTACGTCTGTGGTTGTCGCAAATCCATGAGGGAGGGCGGCTGGGCGACTATTCTTCATATGAAGACTATGCCGCGCGCTTGCAGCGAGGCAACGCCCGCCTGAGCCAGGCGCACGCCTTGTTTCTGGCCAAGCATAGCGGGCAAAACGTCGGCGAGAGATGGCAATTGTTCGCGGATCCCGCGCACAAAGTCGTCAATCGGGTTGCCTACCGGGTGGAGGAAGTGTTGGCCTGCTGGCGCGCCATCAAAGCGCCTGTATTATGGGTAGAGGCGGCCGACAGCCAGGTCCGGCGCAACATGCTTGCCCTGGATGACTACGAAGCGCGATTGGCGGTGGTTCCGGATTTGGAGCGTGTGCTGATCGAGGATGCAGGCCATATGCTGCACCACGACCAAGCGGCCAGGGTGGCGCAACTCGTAGCAGATTTCCTGCAGGCGCCCGGCCGTTGAAGTGATGGTCGTCCTACAATGACCCCATGGTGTCCACCTTGAATATCGATCTCCATTGCCATTCCCGCGTTTCTGACGGTTTGTTGTCGCCGGCTGCGCTAGTGGAGCGCGCCCATGCGAACGGGGTCGATGTTTTGGCGTTGACCGACCATGATGAGCTAGCTGGCTTGCAGGAGGCCGCACTGGCGGCCCGCGGTTGTGGGCTGCGTTTTGTTCCGGGAGTCGAGGTCTCGGTAACCTGGGCGGGGGAAACCGTTCATATCGTCGGTTTGGGCATGGATGCAGACAACACCGTCCTGGTCGACGGCTTGAAAGCTACTCGGTCGGGCCGGGAAGAGCGCGGCAGGGATATGGCTGCGCAATTGGCGGCGGTTGGCATTCCGGGGGCTTTCGAAGGCGCTTTGCGTCACGTGGGCAACCCGCAGCTCATCAGTCGCACCCATTTTG
This sequence comes from Pigmentiphaga sp., assembly GCA_040391825.1. GTDB lineage: Bacteria > Pseudomonadota > Gammaproteobacteria > Burkholderiales > Burkholderiaceae_B > Pigmentiphaga. The sequence continues at coordinate 7,610 of JBEBXA010000006.1, read as the reverse complement.
CGCGTTATCTCGTAGAGGCGGGTTTCTGCAAGGACGTGAGGGAAGTTTTCCAGAACTATTTGATAGAAGGCAAGCCGGGCTATTCGCCTATGCGCTGGGCCTCTTTGGCAAATGCCGTAGGCTGGATCTTGCAAGCGGGCGGTATCGCGGTCATCGCTCATCCTGGGCGCTATGACTACACCCCGGTGCAATTCCATGCCCTCTACGAAGAGTTCCTTGGCCTCGGAGGCAAGGGGATTGAAGTCGTTACCGGCAGCCACACGCCCGACCAATATCGCGAGTACGCCGTGGTAGCCCAGCGTTACGGATTCTTGGCCTCGCGCGGTTCGGATTTTCACGGCCCGATTGAAAGCCGGGTTGATCTGGGTTGTTTACCCCCTTTGCCGGAACGGTTGACGCCGGTTTGGCATGATTGGTTTTAGGCTGTTATGAATAAGGCGTTTGTTAAAGAATCCGAAGCATCGGAAGACGATGATGACCTGCCTGATCAGGTAGTGCTGCCGGCAGGCAGCAAGAATTACATGACGCCGGAAGGCTACGCGAGACTGCGCGATGAGCTCGGCCATTTGATGAATGTCGAGCGTCCTTCCGTGGTCCAGATCGTGTCGTGGGCCGCTTCCAACGGTGATCGCTCTGAAAATGGCGACTATCTCTACGGAAAGAAGCGTTTGCGGGAAATCGATAGGCGCATGCGTTTTTTGACCAAGCGTCTGGATATTGCCGAAGTGGTTGACGTGGCATCGCAGCCGAATCGCGACCGGGTTTTTTTTGGCGCAACCGTCAATTACGTGGATAAGGCAGGCGAAGAACATGTCGTCACGATAGTCGGCGTAGACGAAGCTGAGCCCCTAAATGGCTATATCAGCTGGATTTCGCCAGTTGCACGAGCGCTGACCAAGGCGCGCGAAGGCGACACGGTGGTACTCCGGACGCCCGCAGGCGTGGATGAGTTGGATATCATTTCGGTCAGTTATCCCGAACCTGCTGAAAGCTGAAGCTTGGGTATAGGAGCCGCTGCATGGGCTCAGGAAACGAGCGATCAGCCTTTGATGCGGATGATGCGCTGGACTTGCGGGACGCGACGCAGGTAGCGGATGACTTGCGCCAGATGTTGGCGGTTTTCCACCTGAACGGTGAAATGGATCGCTACGGTGGATGAGGCTTCGTCCTGCATCGATACATGGGTAATGTTGGCATCTGCGGCTGAAATCTCGGCTGCGATGCGGCCCAGTACCCCTCGCTCTTGCCTGACCACGACGTCGATGCGTGTCGTGAAGTGCTTGGAGGTTTGATCATCCCAGGCTACGTCCAGCCAACGCTCGGGTTCACGTGCGCGCTGACGACGAGAATTCGGACAATCTTCGGTGTGGACCACCAAGCCATGACCCAGGCGCACATAGGCAACGATGGCGTCACCCGGAATGGGCGTGCAGCACGGCGCTAGTTGCACCGCCAGCCCTTCATTGCCTTGGATGCGGATGGGGGCCGCGTTATCCGCTATGTTTTCGGCTTGGGCGGCCGTGATTGCGATGGGGTCGCCATCAGGCATGAAGCGCCGGGCGACCACTGCCGCAAGACGTTTTCCCAGGCCGATGTCGGCGAGAATTTCTTCTCGGGAGCGTGCGCCGCTGCCTCGGGCAAGCTTGGCCCAGATGGGGTCCGCCGGGTCGGGCATGGGGGTGCCCATGGACTTCAAGGCCTGTGCCAGCAGGCGTTCGCCGAAGGCTACTGATTCTTCGTACTTGACCGTACGCAAGTAGTGACGAATTTCCGAGCGGGCTTTGCCTGTTCTTACGAAATTGAGCCACTGTGCATTGGGGCGGGAAGTTTCGGAGGTGATGATCTCGACCGCGTCGCCACTTTTGAGCTCGGTGCGCAAAGGCACGAATTCCCCGTTAACCTTGGCCGCAACTGTCTGGTTGCCCACATCGGTGTGGATAAGAAAGGCAAAATCAATAGGTGTGGCGCCGCGGGGTAGAGAGATGATCTTGCCGCGCGGTGTGAAAACGTAGACTGCATCGGGGAAGAGGTCTACCTTGACGTGTTCCAGGAACTCGCTGCTGTCGCCGGTTTGGCGCTGAATGTCCAGCAAGGACTGTAGCCATTGGTGGGTGCGCTTTTGCAGATCGTTCAGGCTCAGGCCCGACGCTTTGTAGAGCCAGTGCGCTGCTACGCCGCTTTCAGCGACCTGATTCATGTCGCGGGTGCGAATCTGGAATTCGACCGGAGTGCCGTACGGCCCGACCAGCGTCGTGTGCAGGGACTGGTAGCCATTAACCTTGGGAATGGCTATGTAGTCTTTGAACTTGCCTGGAACCGGACGAAACAGCTGGTGCAGCGTACCCAGAGCCAAATAACATTCAGGCTGGGAATCGACGACGACGCGAAAGCCATAGATATCAAGAACTTCAGAGAATGATTTTTTCTGTTCGGTCATCTTGTTGTAGATGCCAAACAGATTCTTTTCCCTGCCATGGACTTCAGCGTTTATGCCTGCTGCCGGCAACGCCGCACGCACGTTGTCCTGAATCTTGCTGACCAGTTCCCGACGGTTGCCGCGCGCTGCAAGCACTGCGCGCTGCAACACGCGGTAGCGATGCGGGTACATGGCTTCAAAGCACAGTTCCTGGAGTTCCCGATAAATAATATTCAAGCCCAGGCGGTGCGCGATGGGGGAATAAATATCGAGGGTTTCGCGAGCGACACGGCGGCGCTTCTGAGGGGCGACCGCGCCGAGGGTGCGCATATTGTGCAGGCGATCGGCCAGCTTGATCAGAATGACGCGTACGTCGCGAGCCATGGCCAACAGCATTTTGCGGAAGCTTTCGGCTTGTTGTTCCGCTTTGCTGGCAAATTCCAGCCTGTCGAGTTTGGAAAGACCATCAACCAGTTCAGCGACTTCCGTGCCGAAGCGCTCGATCAATTCCTGTTTGGTGATCCCCTGGTCTTCCATCACGTCGTGGAGCAGGGCGGCCATGAGGGCGGCGGCGTCAAGCTTCCAGCCGGCGCAGATTTCGGTCACCGCGATCGGATGCGAAATATAGGGCTCGCCGCTGGCGCGGAACTGGCCTAGATGGGCTTCATCGGAAAAACGGTAGGCATCGCGTACCTTGCGCACGTCTTCGGCGCTGAGGTATTGGGAGATGGTCTCGGTAAGCGGAGCGAGGGAAACCCCGGCTGCGGGAGGTGTGGAGGCGTGCGTGTGGGTACCGATGTCGGCGGGCACTGCGGACGAGGGTTCGGACGGGCGTCCAGAACGAGAGAAAGAGATAGAGAATCCCATGATCGTCACATCAGAAAGACAAGGCCGGTTCGGAAACCGGCCTCATCCGGGCGCCGTCGACACGATTGTCAACAGCAGGCTCTACGGCCTTTGGGAATTAGGTGGGGACCTTCTTCAGCATTTCCAGGCCCGTTTGGCCGCTGGCGATTTCGCGTAGCGCCGTCACGGTAGGTTTGTCCTTGCTTTCCAGCTTGGGAGTATGGCCTTGTGCCAGTTGACGCGCGCGGTAGGTGGCGGCCAGGGTCAGTTTGAACCGGTTAGGAATGTGTTTCAAGCAGTCTTCGACAGTAATGCGTGCCATGAGTATCCCTGGATTTTCAATACATTTTCAAAGCGGTGCTGACGTGTGCGCAATGCCAAATTGCGAAAACAAATCGGCATGGCGCGCAGCCTGTGAACGAAAACGCAGCCGGGTGGCTGAAACAATGGTAGTAAGTTCCGCCAAGGCTGCGCTAAAGTCTTGATTAATAATAACATATTCGAACTCTGGGGCATGCGCAATTTCGCCGCCAGCCGCCAGCAGTCGCCGCGAAATCACCGAAGGTTCATCTTGGCCGCGCTGATGCAAGCGGCGTTCGAGTGCTTCGATGGATGGCGGCAGGATGAAAATGCCGAGCGCTTCGGGAAAGCGGGACCGTACCTGACGAGCCCCTTGCCAGTCGATTTCAAGCAAGACGTCCAGTCCGGCCTCGGTTTGCCGTTCGATCCAGTCGCGCGGTGTTCCGTAGTAGTTGCCATGGACTTCAGCCCATTCAAGCAGGGCGTCTTCGCGCTGCATTTTTTCGAATGCAGGGAGGGTAATGAAGTGATACTGCTGACCGTCGGTTTCACCCGGGCGAGGCTGCCGGGTAGTGCAGGAAACGGACAAACGGATTTCCGGCCGGGCACTGAGCAGGGCGTTGACCAGGCTGGACTTGCCGGCGCCGCTGGGGGCGACGACCATGAATACATTACCGGCACGTAGAGTCATGAAAGCGGTACGCAAAGGCTTAAGCATACCAAGCCTGGGGAAGATCAGGGGGCTGGTGTTGGGCGGACGCGGCATTTGAGGCGGGTCGGCCGCCCGCCTGGGGCTCAGGGGCCGGGAGGTGGAACCTGCAATTCTTCATTGCGGGTGGCAAGGGCCTTGATCAGGCCATCGATGCCGCTTTGGGCGACGATAGGGGAAAACTGATTGCGATAGTTCTCGATAAACCAGACCCCGAGCACGTTCAAATCATAGATTTGCCAGCCTTTGGGGGATTTTTCCAGCCGGTAATCGACCGGAATCGGTTCGCGCGAGCCATCGCTGACAAGCGTGCGCACAACCACGTCTGTGGCGTCGGCAGGGTAGCGATAGGGGCGCATTTCAACTTTGGCCTGTGGCGTGATGGTCGAGACTGCACCGCCATAGGTTCGGACCAACATGTTGCGGAATTCACGAACCAGAGCGATGCGCTGGTCAGGGGTAGCTTGTCGCCAGTGGCGTCCGACAGCAAGCCGCGTGGTCTTTTCGAAGTCGACGTAGGGCAGAATTAGCTCGTCGATGGCTTGGTTGATCTTGGCGGGTGAGCCCGATTTGAGTTCCTGATCGCGTTGGATGCGGTGCAACACGTCATTGGCTGCTTTTTGAATCAGAGCATCAGGAGCGCTTTGAAGGTTGGGAGGCTGCTGGGACTGAGCGTTGCTAAAAACCAGAGCCAGCGTTAAGACGAGCAAACATGCTGTAAGCCATGACCAGCGGTGTTCGCTATCGCTTCGGGCGGTAAGGTGTGTGGATGCTGTGTACCTAGTGTTCATCTGCTGTCCCCTGATGGATACGCTTACTTTAGCCCCGGATCCGGGTGATTATTGCAACCGTACTGGATTGAGAGACGAATCCGCGGCCAAAGTTCGATTTCATGGTCGACGTTCTAACAATAGGAAAACATACTCGGGAAAGGTTACCGTTTACCAGTTGTGTGCAAGTGGTACGGAATCTGCGGTTTCGATCGGCCCGAATGTGCGAGCGCTACCCTGTAATATTTTCAGTTGTTCAAACCGTGTAAATGGATCGTGCTCATGACATCCACTTCAGCTCCCTTATCCGTGTCTTCGGTCAAGCGTTACGACGTGCGCGATTTTTTCCGCAAACCGGAACGATCGTCCTATAGGATTTCTCCGGATGGGCGGCACTTGGCCTTCTTGGCACCTGATTCGGGGCGGCAGAATATTCATGTCCAGGAACTCGATGATGTCGGTGTGCCACGCGGCGTCGCCTTGGTGCTTACCAAGGAAACGGCCCGCGATATCAGCGGCTTTTTCTGGAAAGGGCCCGCACACATTCTTTATGTAAAAGACTTCGGCGGCGACGAGAACTTCCATTTGTTGTCCGTCCCTATCGATGGGACGTCGCCGCCGAAGGATTTGACACCTTATGAGGGTGTCAGGGCCGAATTGGTCGACGATCTGGTCGATGATGATGCGCACGTGCTGCTGTCCCATAACCAGCGAGATCCGCAGGTGTTTGATGTGTTCCGGGTCAATGTCGAAACGGGTCAGGCCCAATTGATTGCCCGCAACCCAGGCAATATCACTGGCTGGGCGACGGATCACACAGGCGCTTTGCGGGTTGCCATGGCCACAGATGGCGTCAACAACACTTTGCTTTATCGGGATCAGGAAGTGGAGGATTTCAAGCCTGTCCTGACGACCAACTTCAAAGAGTCGGTAGCGCCGCTGTTTTTTACTTTCGACAATAAGCGTTTGTATGTCAGTTCGAACCGCGGGCGCGACAAGGCAGCGCTGTTCGAGTTCGACCCCCACACGGCGCGCGAAGGCGCTTTGCTGTTCGAGCGTCCGGACGTGGATGTGTCGGGGCTGGCCTATTCGCGGCGGCGCAAAGTGCTGACCGAAATAGGCTTCACTACATGGAAGTCGCAGCGCCATGTGCTGGATAGGCAGACTGCTGAAATTTATGCCGATTTGGCTGAGCTTCTACCGGGTTACGAAGTGGCCCTGCAAAGCGAGACGCGCGATGAAACCCGCTTCGTGGTGGCTACGTATAACGATCGCACGCAAGGCGCTCGTTATCTGTATGACAGCGTGTCACGCCAATTGACCAAGTTGGGCGATATTCAGCCTTGGTTGGCCGAGTCTGATATGGCTCCGATGAAACCCGTGCGTTACACCGCGCGCGACGGTTTGAAAATAGAGGGTTATCTGACGCTTCCTCTGGGGCGTGCACCCAGGCAGTTGCCGGTAATCATCAACCCGCATGGTGGTCCTTGGGCGCGGGACACCTGGGGTTACAACCCTGAGATCCAGTTCCTGGCAAATCGCGGTTACGCAGTGCTGCAAATGAATTTCCGGGGTTCCCTGGGTTATGGGCGCAAGTTCTGGGAAGCGTCTTTTCGCCAGTGGGGGAAAACGATGCAGGACGATATTACTGATGGTGTCGAATGGCTGAAGCGCGAAGGCATCGCGGATCCTGCACGAATCGCGATTTATGGAGGCAGTTATGGCGGTTATGCCACGCTTGCGGGTATCGCTTTTACGCCGGATCTATACGCGGCGGCTGTGGATTACGTTGGGGTGGCCAACCTTTTCACTTTCATGAATACGATTCCGCCGTATTGGAAGCCTTTCCTGGATTCCATGCATGAAATGGTGGGGCATCCCGAGAACGACAAGGAGTTGTTGCGGGCTGGGTCGCCGGTGTTCTTCGTTGATCAGATTCGGACCCCATTGTTTGTTGCTCAAGGTGCGCAGGACCCGCGTGTGAACAAGGATGAAAGCGACCAGATTGTGGCTGCGTTGAGGGCGCGGGGAGTGGAGGTGGAATATATGGTCAAGGAGAATGAGGGGCATGGTTTTCATAATGAGGAAAACCAGTTTGAATTTTATGCGGCTATGGAGAAATTTCTGGCGCGCTACCTAGGGTAGGGGGTGGGCTCAAGAGCTATGCGTGGGTGTGTAGTTCCTGGGCTTGCATGGGATGTGTTCCGGGGTGCCGGCCGGCGGGTTCTTAAGCGGTTTGCGTGTTGCGCCCAGGCGGGGCTTGGCGAAGCCGGTTCCGGCTTTGCCGGAACTACCCGATTTTTCTCCTGGCGGCGGGGCGGGCGCGAACTCGGGCCAGCAAAGTCCACTGGACTTTGCTGAAGGCCGCCCTCGAACAGGCGCGCCCTGGCTTCCCCGCCGCCAGGAGAAAAATCGGCGGCTTCGACGCGCCTCGCCTGGGCGCAACACGCAAACCTTGGAAAGCTTGCTGTTTAAGCACGCGTTGCAGGCTAGCTTTTTCTTTGGGGTTGATCGTGCTCTGGGGTTCGCATTAATGCGATGCCGGGGTGAACAGCGAAAGAGGGGCTGA
>JBEBXA010000005.1:0-99194 GCA_040391825.1 Pigmentiphaga sp. | reverse complement strand
CCCCAAGGGCTGACTGGCCCCCTTGGGGGGCAGCGACCGTAGGGAGCATGGGGGCACTATTCCAGTCCCGCCGGGCCGCCCCAAGGGTTGACTGGCCCCCTTGGGGGGCAGCGACCGTAGGGAGCATGGGGGCGCTATTCCAGTCCCGCCGGGCCGCCCCAAGGGCTGACTGGCCCCCTTGGGGGGCAGCGACCGCTGGGAGCATGGGAGCGTGACCGCCGTATGTGCGGCTCAACATGCGTGCGATGCTGGACATGGGCTATTTGACCTCAATGGCCGACATACGGCGTAGCAGTTGATGGATCACCTCATTTTGCATGTCGCGATAGAGCAGCTCGGCCTCACTGTCCTTGGCCAAGGTATTGGAGTCGTTAAATGAAAGGTCGCGCTTGAGCGTGATGGTTGTCGGGGGAATGAACTCCCGGCCTTTGCCATCATGAACCTGGAACCCGAATAGATAGCGCAGTTCGAATTCGCGCACCCGGCCCGAGGCATCCAGCGACAGAATGCTGCGCTCGCGTGTTTGCTGCAGAACCTGCAATTGGGCTTCTGCCTCGCGCGGGTCCTCCACCACTTTGGTATTGGTGGTGTTGCGCACGTAGCGGCGCAGTTGGGCGCCCAGTTCGGAAGTTTCAGTGGCGCCGATATATAGCGTGGAAAAAGGCAGCTGGGCAGCGCCGCGCAGGGCAAAACCACATCCCGCAAGAAGCAGGGCGCTACCTGTCGCGCCACACAGGTGCAGGAAGCGCCTGCGGCCGGGGGCCGGGGCGTCTGGGTATTGCCGCGTCGAGCTCATGCGCATCATCCCACCACGTTGACGAGTTTGCCTGGTACGACGATAACCCGTTTCGGCGGACGGCCCTCCAGGAACTTGCCGACTGCCTCGTGGGCGGCGGCCAGCGATTCGATGGCCGTTTTGTCCGCGCTGCTGGGCACTGACAAGGAGCCTCGAAGCTTGCCGTTGATTTGCAGCATCAGTTCGACTTCGTCGGTAAGCAGGGCGGCTTCATCGACCTGGGGCCAGGCAGCGTCCAACAGGTCGCCTTCGCGTTCGGTGTAGCCCAGATCGCGCCAAGCCTGCCATGTCATGTGGGGCACGATGGGGTAGAGCACCGCCAGCAGGATCCCGGTACCTTCGGCAAGCGCGGCATCAGCGAACGCACCGTCGATTTTCGCGGCATCTTCCAGAGTGTTGAGCAGCTTCATGCAGGCCGACACCACGGTGTTGTACTGGATACGCTGGTAGTCGTAATCGGCTTGTTTGAGAATGACGTGAACATCGCGCCGCAGCGTTTTGATCGCCTTGTCGGCCTTGCTCCAGTCGGCGGCAGCTCCGGTTTGCGCGCGCATGATGCGGTCGCGGTTGGCATGGCAGAAGGCCCACAGGCGGCGCAGGAAGCGATGCGATCCGTCTACGCCGGAGCCCGACCATTCCAGCGTCTGTTCGGGGGGGCTGGCGAACATGACGAACAGGCGAGCGGTATCGGCGCCTTGGGTGTCGATCAGCGATTGCGGGTCGACGCCGTTGTTCTTGGACTTGGACATGGTGCCGATGCCGCCGTAGTCGATCAGCGAGCCATCGCTTTTAAGCTTGGCGCCGACGATGCTGCCCTTGGCGTCATAGATGTTTTCAACATCTTCCGGCCAGAAGTATTCGATCGCACCCTTTTCGGTCTTGCGCGAATAAATATGGTTCAGCACCATGCCTTGCGTAAGTAGTTTGACGAAAGGCTCGTCGAACTTGACCAGGCCAAGGTCGCGCATGACCTTGGTCCAGAAGCGCGCATACAGCAAATGCAAGACGGCATGCTCGATGCCGCCGATGTACTGGTCCATCGGCATCCAGTAGTCATTGCGGCTATCAACCATCGCCTCGTCATTGCCGGGCGAGGTATAGCGCATGAAATACCAGGATGAGTCGACGAAGGTATCCATGGTGTCGGTTTCCCGCTGCGCGGGCTTGCCGCAACTGGGGCAGACACACTTGAGGAAAGCTTCGCACTTGGCCAAGGGATTGCCGCTGCCGTCGGGGATGAGGTCTACCGGCAGGACGACGGGCAGGTCTTTTTCCGGCACAGGCACTGCGCCGCAATCGGGGCAATGGATGACGGGGATAGGCGTGCCCCAGTAACGCTGGCGCGAGACGCCCCAGTCGCGCAAGCGGAAGGTAGTGCGTTTTTCGCCCAGGCTTTGGGCCTGCAGGTCGGCGGCTACAGCGTCTACCGCTTGCTGGTAGGCGAGGCCATCGTATTTGCCGGAATTGACGGTGCGGGCGACTTGCTTGTCGCCATACCATTCTTGCCAGGCATCGGTAGAGTATTCCTGACCTTCGGCGGTAATCACCTGCTTGATCTCAAGACCATATTTGCGGGCGAACAGGAAGTCGCGTTCGTCGTGGGCGGGTACGCCCATTACCGCGCCATCGCCGTAGCTCATCAGAACGTAATTGCCGACCCAGACCGGTACGGCAGCGCCGGTAAGCGGATGCACCACAGATAACCCAGTGGGCAGGCCTTCTTTTTCGCGCGTGGCCATTTCGGCCTCGGTAACACCGCCCTTGCGGCATTCGTCGATGAAAGCGGAGAGCTTTTTATCAGAGCGTGCGGCATGCAAGGCCAGGGGGTGTTCCGGCGCGACGGCGCAAAAGGTCACGCCCATGATGGTGTCGGCACGGGTGGTGAAGACGTACATGCGACCATCCTGGATAAGCTGGCCGGCTTCGTCGCGGATGTCATGGGTAAACGCGAAGCGAGTACCTTCGCTTTTGCCTATCCAGTGTTCCTGCATCAGGCGCACACGCTCGGGCCAGCCGGGCAGATTGTCGCGCACCTGAGTGAGGAGCTCTTCGGCGTAATCGGTAATGCGCAGGTAGTAGCCGGGGATCTCGCGCTTTTCCACCAAGGCGCCCGAACGCCAGCCGCGGCCGTCGATAACCTGCTCGTTGGCCAGGACCGTCTGGTCGACCGGGTCCCAATTAACTGTCTGCGTTTTGCGGTAGGCGATGCCTTTTTCCAGCATTTTGAGGAACAGCCACTGGTTCCATTTGTAATAGCTGGGGTCGCAGGCCGCCATTTCGCGCGACCAGTCGATACCGAGCCCCATCGCCTTCATCTGCTTTTTCATGTAGGCGATGTTGTCGTATGTCCACTTGGCCGGCGGGACTTTGGACTTCATGGCGGCATTCTCGGCGGGCATGCCGAACGCGTCCCACCCCATGGGCATCAGCACGTTGTAACCCTTCATACGCAACTGACGATACATGGCATCGTTGATGGTGTAGTTGCGTACGTGTCCCATATGCAGCTTGCCGCTGGGGTAGGGCAGCATCGAGCAGGCGTAGAACTTAGGCTTTTCGCTGCCGTCGGGGTTCTTTGCGTGTTCGATTGCCAGATAGGCGTTGCTTGCTTCCCAGTGTTTTTGGGCGGCTGATTCAACTTCGTTGGGCGCGTAGCGTTCCTGCATGGTTTCCGAGGGCCTGAGTAGTGTGTGCCTAAGGGGGCGGCCGCCTGCTTGCGCAATCGCTTCGAAAGCGGCTTGTTTCGCGCAATAGAGGCGGCGTAACCTTCGATTATAGAAGGAGCTGGGCGAGAGAGGGGGTGCTAGGTGCTAGACTGCCAGCCGCTTTCCCTGTTTTGTGCCGACCGCCCATGTCTCTGCTCGATAATCTGAATCCCCCGCAACTCGCGGCCGTTACGATCGAACCGCGCCACGCCTTGGTGCTGGCGGGGGCCGGTAGCGGCAAGACCCGAGTGCTGACTACGCGCATGGCTTGGCTGATCCAGACCGGCCAAGTCAGCCCGCACGGCTTGATGGCGGTGACTTTCACGAACAAAGCCGCCCGCGAAATGCTGACGCGCATGACGGCGATGTTGCCAATCAATACGCGAGGCATGTGGATAGGCACCTTCCATGGCCTGTGCAATCGCTTGCTCAGGGCTCACCATCGCGATGCCGGATTGCCGCAAACCTTTCAGATACTGGATATTGCCGACCAGCTGTCCGCTATCAAGCGCTTGTTGAAGGGCGCGGGTGTGGATGACGAGAAGTATCCGCCGCGCCAAGTGCAGAATTTCATCAATAGCGCCAAGGAAGAGGGGCTGCGCCATACCGCGGTTGAAGCCTACGACAGCTTCAATCGCCAGATGGTCGAGCTCTATGGCATGTACGACGCCCAATGCCAACGCGAGGGGGTGGTTGATTTCCCGGAGTTGTTGCTGCGGTGCTTCGAGTTGCTGTCGCACAATGCGCCCATACGCGAGCACTACCAGCACCGGTTTCGCCACATATTGGTGGACGAATTCCAGGATACCAATAAGCTGCAATACCGCTGGCTGAAACTGCTTGCCGGGGGCGGCGGCGCTATTTTCGCGGTTGGCGACGATGATCAGTCCATTTATGCGTTTCGCGGTGCCAACGTGGGCAATATGGCCGAATTCGAGCACGATTTCGCTCATGATCAGGTTATCCGGCTTGAGCAGAACTATCGCTCGCACGGGCATATTCTTGACGCTGCCAACACGCTTATCCGCAATAACTCGGGTCGCTTGGGTAAAAACCTCTGGACCGATCAAGGTCATGGCGAACCTATCCGGGTTTATGAGGCGGTGTCCGATGGGCAAGAGGCCCAGTGGATAGTCGAGGAAATCCGCTCACTGGTCGGTGAAGGGCGGCTACGCAGCGAAATCGCCATCTTGTACCGCAGCAACGCGCAGTCGCGGGTTCTGGAACACGCTTTGTTTTCGGCCGGGGTGCCGTATAAGGTCTACGGTGGATTGCGCTTTTTCGAGCGGCAAGAGGTCAAACATGCGCTGGCCTACTTACGCTTGATGGAGAACCCTCACGACGACACAGCATGGATGAGGGTGGTTAATTTCCCCACGCGAGGCATAGGCGCCCGCACCCTGGAACAGCAGGCCGATATTGCTCGCCAGCACGGTTCAAGCCTGTATTCGGCCGTCGGCCATGTGCCGGGCCGAGGGGGTAATAATCTGGCGCAATTCGGCTCCCTGATTGATCGCTTGCGCTTTGATACCCAGAATTTGCCGCTGCACGAAATTGTTGACCACATTATCGAGGCGAGCGGTCTTGTCCAGCATTATCTGCAGGAAAAAGAAGGCGGTGAGCGCGTCGAGAACTTGCGCGAATTGGTCAATGCCGCTGCCGCTTTTGCTGCGGAGGGCGGATATGCCCGGGATGACGCCGGCGCGCTGTCGCAAACCTTGCCTGATACCGAAGTCGAGCTACCTTCTCCACTGGCGGGGTTCTTGTCTCACGCTGCGCTTGAGGCTGGCGATAATCAAGCCAGCGAAGGGCAGGATGCGGTCCAGTTGATGACCGTGCATGCGGCTAAAGGCCTTGAGTTCGAGGCTGTTTTCATTACGGGGCTGGAAGAAGGCTTGTTCCCCCACGAGAACAGCATTCTTGAGCAGTCGGGGCTGGAGGAGGAGCGGCGCCTGATGTATGTGGCCGTGACCAGGGCGCGTGAAAGGCTTTACATGAGCTTTTGCCAGACTCGCATGCTGCATGGACAGACGCGTTATCACATGCGTTCGCGCTTCCTGGGCGAGGTTCCGGAAGAGGCCTTGAAATGGCTGACCCCAAAGGCAGGACGCACCAAGGCGGCGGATACAGGGGGCGGCTGGGGGCGTTCCGCTTGGGATGACTCTGCCGACGGTGGGGCTCGTACCCGGACACGCACCGGCAAGGATGCCGCTTACGTCGGCTCAGCCGAGAGCTACTCAAGCCGCCGTACGCAAGATGCGGGGGTTGAGGTGGGCGGTCGTACGTTCAAGGTCGGACAGGGTGTGGTGCATCCCAAGTTCGGCGAGGGAATTATCGTCAGCCTGCTCGGCAGCGGGCAGGATGCGCAGGTGCAAATCAACTTCGGCGGGCTGGGTACCAAAACCCTGGCGCTCGCGATAGCCAAGCTCGATCCGCTCTGAGGCTGCCAGTCGCGCGCAGCGCGTCTGGCTTTAACGACGTTGCGGCGGGCGTGAATTGGTGCGGGGAGGGCCCGTGCGTTCATCTTTGTGGCGAAAGCTGATGCGACCCTTGGTTAGATCGTAGGGGGACAATTCCATTGTGACTTTGTCGCCGGCCAGGATGCGGATGCGGTGCTTGCGCATTTTTCCGGATGCGTAAGCGGCAACTTCCATCCCGTTTTCCAAGGTGACGCGAAAACTGGTCGAGGGCAATACTTCGGCGACAACGCCTTCCATTTCGATTAGGTCTTCTTTGGACATAAATTAAATTCTCCAGTGCATCGTAGTGATGCATAGATAAAAGCGAGTCCCGTGCATGAAGTACTGCACGTCTGGCAAAGGCCAGGGGTTCCAGCGGGAAATCGCGAATAACGCGCCAGGAAGCGCGGACAGGTGGCTCTGGGGAGGAGCAGCCGCGATGCGGCAGAATGGGGCGGATAAACCGCCCCAAAGGAAAAACCCCCGCTTGCGGGGGTTTTCGCGAGAATGCTTATATCGGCTGAATATTCGAAGCCTGGCGACCCTTGGGGCCGACGGTTACCTGAAAGCTGACTTTCTGGTTTTCTTGCAGCGTTTTGAAGCCATCAACGCGAATTTCCGAGAAGTGGGCAAAAAGGTCATCGCCACCTGCGTCGGCGGTAATGAAGCCGAAGCCTTTGGCGTCGTTAAACCATTTTACGGTACCGGTTTCCATGGTGTCTATCCTTAGCTCATGAAAAAAACAAAAACATTTAAAGCAAGACAATCAAGGAAAGAGACCATGAACAACTCTGTACCGCAGAGGTAACCAATTTTGTACAGCAACTCGTACGCTTGAAAATCATGCCCTGCAGTTATACGGGCAATTGTTACGAACGTCAACCAGGTTTTGGATCAAGCGCGGCTTTTGCGTAGATGAATGTGTCTATCTGTAAACTAGGGTTCAAGTTCGCGGCAAAAGCGCACCACTGGGTGCAGGGCCGAACACACTGGTGTAGCTAGGGTAGAAGCTGCAATACAACACAGCGGCGGCTAGAAAATTCAGTGGCATTTGCACCATGCCCGCCACATTTTCCGATAGGCCGACGGCCACCAGCAAGCCACTAACCGCTTCAAGCGCTAGGATGACGATAAGCCAGCTTGCCCCATAGACCAGGAAAGCTCCCTTGTTACGCCAGCATGCTATCCAGGAAAAAAAGAGCGCTTTACGCAGATCTACTTGGTGCCAAGCTACCAGGATCGGGGCATACCAGAACAGGGCGGCAATCGCGACATAGAAAACGGCGAAGATGATCAGGGGCGTACGCATCGCAAGCAGGAGCGGCGTCATATCATCGTTGGTGATGCCCTCTAATGCCTCACCCATGGTGTCGGCAAAAGGAAGGAAGGACAGCAGTCCTGCAATCAGAACCGCTACTACATATATTGCGCCCATGGTGATCAGCTGTTTGGCCAGGCCGGGTGTTTTCAGCACGGCGAAAAGGCGCAGCGGAAAAACCACCTGGTCTTGTTCGATGCTTCGGCCCGCCTCCAGCGTCATCACAGTGACTGCCGGCATCAACGCTACAAACAACAAAGGCCCGATCGGAGCCAGGATACTGGCAACCAGAACCAGAAAACCTATTGTCAGCGCCCAGGTAAACATCGCTATCGGCTGACGGCGAAACAAAGCCATCCCATCGCGAACCCATTGCCAGCCCGTGCTGGCGGGCAGTTTTTCAGCGTGCATCAGACCTCCCGCCGCGCCGCTTCATGGGGAGGCACTGAACGAATATGAGTGTGGGGGTGGTGCATCAGCTTTTACGCTCGGGAAGAAGGGACGGCTTATGTTCGCGGCGTAACCGTAACACGCGTTCAAAATGGGCTGGGTCGTGCGGCGTCAGGGTTTGCGCCGGGCGGGGCAGGTAGTAGTCGAACAGTCTGGATATCCAGAACCGCAAGGCCGCCGCGCGCAGCATGGCTCCCCAGGCTTCGTGCTCGGCATCAGAGAGGGGGCGTACCTGCTCATAGGCTTGCAAAAAGGCCTGCGCAAGTTCCATGCGCAATTCGCCGGTAGCATGATCTATGCACCAGTCATTTACGCTGACGGCCAAATCAAATAACCAAGTATCGCAGCCGGCAAAGTAAAAATCGATAAATCCGCCGAGTACGGGGAGGTCGGGCGTACCGGCGAACAGGACGTTGTCACGAAAAAGATCGCAATGGGCCGGGCCTTGCGGCAGCCTGCGATAACAGTCGGTTTGCGCGAACCCCACCTGGAAGTCCACTTCGTTACGCAAGAGCGCCGCGGTCTCTGCAGGAAGATAGGGCGCGACCACGGGCGCGGTTTCCTGCCACCACTGAACTCCCAATAGATTGGGCTGGGTCATCGCGAAATCGCGGCCTGCCAAGTGCAGACGGGCCAGGGTACTGCCGACCTGGATGCAGTGATCGGCAGTAGGCGCCATTTCGCATTTGCCCGGGAGCCGAGTCACGATGGTGCACGGTTTGCCGTGCAACTCGGTGATCCGATGGCCTTCGTGGGTGATCTGCGGATAGGGGACGGGAATGGCGTGTTCCGCCAAATGCGTCATCAATTCGATATAAAACGGTAGTTGCGAGTGACTCAGACGCTCGAACAGCGTCAGCACATATTCGCCGTCGCTAGTGGACAGAAAATAGTTGGTGTTTTCGATGCCTGCGGAAATTCCGCGCAGGGTACGCAGTTCGCCGAGAGAGTAATGCTCGAGCAGCGCACGGGCATCCGTCTCGTTGACGGGAGTAAATACGGCCATGGGGTGGAATGCGTTGCAGATGACGACGATTGGCCACATTCTAGCCTTATCGTCAGCTTAGGCTTGGTCAAACCCATAAAAATATCCGCACGGTGAGTCTGTCGGTAGCCTGAAGCTGGCCTGGCGGCTGCCCGAACCCGCCGCCAGGGGTGCCTTTCAGGTGAATGCGGAAAAGTGGCACCCAAATTTTTTCACCAACGTGCCCGCGTGATGCCGGGGTGCAAAGAGGGGAGCAGGAGTGGGGGAGCGGCCGTCAAAGCTCGAGGGTCGACCGGTACGCCTGGGCACGGCGCAAGGGATTGCTTACAGGTTAAGCAAGCGTTCGCGCTCGCCCGCCGATTGCTCGAAGCCTTCGTGTTGGTAAAAATCGAAGATGGCATCGACGATTTCCTGCGGATCGTCTATCAACTGCAACAGCTCGGGATCCGCGGGTGAAATAAGTCCTTCGGCCAGGGGCTGCTGACGAATCCAATCCAGTAAGCCGCTCCAGTATTCGCTGCCCACCAGGATGATAGGCATTTTCCGACTTTTGTTGGTTTGCACCAGCGTGAGTGCTTCGAACAACTCGTCCAAGGTTCCGAATCCGCCCGGCAAGACGACGTAGGCTGACGTGAACTTCACGAATGCAACCTTGCGCGGGAAAAAATGGCGAAAGAACAGGCTGATGTTCTGGTAGTCGTTGTGGGTCTGCTCGTGTGGCAATTCAATATTCAACCCTACGCTGGGGCTGGGACCCTGGTAAGCCCCTTTGTTGGCGGCCTCCATGATGCCTGGGCCACCACCCGAAATGACCGAAAAACCGGCCTCGGACAGCAGTCTGGCGATAGTTTCGGTTTTTTCGTAGAGGGGAGATTCGCGCGGCGTTCTGGCGCTGCCGAAGATGCTGACGGCCGGGCGGATCTGGGCCAAGCGTTCGGACGCCTCGAAGAACTCTGACATAATCCCCAGCACGTGCCAGGATTCTCGCGCTTTAGTTGCGGTGGCGCGTTCCACGCTCACGACATCTCTGAGACCCGGAACCCGCATGGTATTTTTAGCGGTGGTCCGGGGGTCCTTGCTGTCGGGATTTTCTTTGCCTGCTTGAATTTCTCTGTGTTTGATCATGACGAAGACGTTGTTGTTGGTCGACGGTTCCAGCTATCTGTACAGGGCATTCCATGCCCTTCCTGACCTGCGCAATGCGCAAGGCGAGCCGACCGGTGCGCTCTACGGCGTACTCAATATGCTGCGCCGCGCACTTAACGATCATAAGGCAGACTACCTTGCGTGTATTTTCGATGCGCGCGGAAAAACCTTTCGCGATGACTTGTATCCCGAGTACAAGGCCACGCGGGCAAGCATGCCGGAAGATCTTGCGCGCCAGGTAGAGCCTATCGTTTCCGCCATTGCTGCGCTGGGGTGGCCGGTGTATGCGATCGAGGGGGTCGAGGCTGACGACGTCATCGGCACGCTCGCCGTGCAAGCGGCGGCGCAAGGCGTACACAGTATTGTGTCAACTGGTGACAAGGATATGGCCCAGCTGGTGGGCGACCGGGTTACGCTGGTCAACACGATGAGCTCCGAAACCCTGGATGTCGAGGGCGTGAAGCAAAAATTCGGCGTCCCTCCCGAACGTATCATCGATTATCTGATGCTTATCGGTGATTCGGTCGATAACGTGCCGGGGGTGAACAAAGTGGGCCCCAAAACTGCCGCCAAGTGGCTCAACGAGTACGGCTCGCTGGAAGGTTTGATCAGCCACGCGGAAGCCATCAAGGGGGTGGCCGGCAACAATCTGCGCGAGGCCATTCCGAACTTCGAGTTGACGCGCAAGTTGATCACCATCCGCACCGACTGCGATATCAGCGAACAGATACCGGATATCCACGCGCTGACCATGCGGCCGATTGATCGCGAGAAGCTGGAAAACTTGTACGAGCGCTACGGGTTTCGCACTTGGCTGCGCGAACTGACCGGAGATGAAGAGCGTATTCCGCAAGGGGACGCTCGTGTACAGGCCGAGGTGCCCACAGCGCCGCCGGCGGTGGAATACGAAAGCATTGTCGATTGGGCGGCTTTCGAGCGGTGGCTGGCTTTGATCGAGGGCGCCGACCTGGTGGCCCTGGACACCGAAACAGACTCCCTGGTTGAAATGCAGGCCCGCTTGGTAGGGATTTCACTGGCCGTGAGAGCGGGGCAGGCTTGCTACATTCCCCTGGCTCATCGCCATCCGGGCGGTGTCGAACAACTGCCGAAAGGCGAAGTCCTGGCGCGCTTGAAGCCTTGGCTTGAAAATGCCGATGCCGCCAAGGTTCTGCACAACGCCAAATACGACACCCATGTTTTCGCCAACGAGGGGGTCGCCTTGCGTGGCGTGGCTCATGACACCATGTTGCAGGCGTATGTGTTGGAGTCGCATCGAGGCGTCGGCATGGAAGACCTGGCGCATCGTTGGTTGGGTCGCAAAGGGGTCTCGTTCGAGGAGATTTGCGGGAAAGGGGTCAACCAGCTTTGTTTCGACGAGGTTGCGGTCGATGTGGCAACCCACTATGCCTCGGAAGACGCCGACTTCACGCTGCAGTTGCACGCCGCACTCTATCCCAAGGTCGAGGCGGACGAGAAGTTGGCTCGTGTCTATGCCATTGAGATGCCGGTGTCGCGTGTGCTGGGGGTTGTCGAGCGCAACGGTGTCAGCATCGACCCCATCGAACTAGGGCGCCAAAGCCACGCTATCGGGCAAGAATTGCTGACTCTGGAGCAAAAGGCATACGAGCTGGCGGGGCAGCCTTTCAACCTGAACTCACCCAAGCAACTGGGCGAGATCCTGTTCGACAAACTGCAACTGCCTGTCGTCAAGAAAACCGCCAGCGGTGCTCCCTCAACCGATGAGGAAGTGCTCTCAAAATTGGCGCAGGATTATCCACTGCCCCAGACTTTGCTCAGTTATCGCGGTTTAGCCAAACTGAAGTCGACCTATACCGACAAGTTGCCCAAGATGATCAATCCGCAGACGCACCGGGTACACACCCGTTATGCGCAAGCGGCCGTGGTAACCGGGCGCCTGGCCTCCAGCGAGCCCAATCTGCAGAACATACCGGTGCGCACCGAAGAAGGCCGCAAGGTGCGCGAAGCCTTCATTGCGGACCCCGGCAATATCATCGTGTCGGCCGACTACTCGCAGATCGAGCTGCGCATCATGGCGCATATTTCTGGCGATGAAGGGCTGGTGGCGGCATTTTCGCGCGGCGACGATATTCACCGAGCCACGGCGGCAGAGGTGTTTGGCGTTGAGCCGGCCAATGTTTCGTCCGAACAGCGCCGTTATGCCAAGGTCATCAACTTTGGCCTGATTTACGGCATGAGCGCATTCGGCCTGGCTGGCAACTTGGGTATTACACGCGATGCGGCCAAGCTTTATATCGACCGTTACTTCGCACGCTACCCCGGGGTGGCGCGCTATATGGAAGATACCCGTGTGCAGGCGCGCGAGCGCGGCTACGTGGAAACAGTATTTGGCCGACGCCTGTGGCTACCCGAAATCAAAGGTGGCAGTGGTCCGCGCCGCCAAGCGGCGGAGCGAGCCGCCATTAATGCCCCCATGCAAGGAACGGCAGCCGACCTGATCAAGCTCGCCATGGTGGCGGTGCAGGATTGGATCGAGGCCGAAGGCCTGGCAAGCCGTCTGATCATGCAGGTGCACGATGAGCTGGTTCTGGAAGTGCCGCAAGGCGAGGCCGATGAGGTCAAGCGGCGTTTGCCCGAACTGATGTGTACCGTGGCTACCCTTGATGTGCCCCTGCTTGCGGAAGTGGGCTTCGGTGCCAACTGGGAACAAGCCCACTAGTCAGACAGCAGATGGTCGGCAGTGGTGCAGCATGCGGCCCACTGCCATCGGGATGTGCGGATCGAGGTTTCTCGTTCACCCAGCGGTACTCGGGATTTGGTGGGGCAGGAGGGCTTTGCGCCCATCACAACCCTTAGGGCGCGCCGACTACTTCGATACTGATGTCATGGCTTACTGTTACGGTTTGCCCGGCGCGGATTTTGCAGGTCTTGCGCAATTCGGTGACGCCGTCGACCTTGACCACGCCCTCGGCCACCATCATCTTGCCGGCGCCTCCGGAATCGGCGACGCCGGTAGCTTTGAGCAGGTCGCAGAGTGCGATGAAGTCTCGGGTAAGGGTGAACTGGGTAGCGTGCATGGCAGGATGCCTTCAGAGACTCGATCCGCCATTATCGTCCATGTCGTGCACGACCCCGGGCGGTACACTGCAGTTCTGCATTTTTGCTCGTTGAATTTTTTACAGCGCATCCGCCATCATGAGAACCCGCATCCTTACCGGCATTACGACTACCGGCACCCCTCATCTGGGTAACTACGTCGGGGCCATCCGTCCAGCAGTTGCCGCCAGCCAGAGCACCGATAACGATGCCTTTTTCTTTCTGGCCGACTATCACGCGCTGATCAAGTGCGACGATCCTGCGCGCTTGCAGCGCTCGCGTCTGGAAATCGCCGCCACTTGGCTGGCAGCGGGTCTGGACACGACGCGGGTCACGTTTTATCGGCAGTCCGATATTCCCGAGATCCCGGAGCTATGCTGGCTGCTGACTTGCGTCACAGCCAAGGGTTTGATGAATCGGGCGCATGCTTACAAGGCTTCGGTGGATCAGAACGTCGCCGACAGCCAGGAGCCCGATGCCGGGATCACGATGGGGCTGTTTTCCTACCCCATCCTGATGGCTGCCGATATTCTGATGTTCAATGCCAGGCAAGTTCCGGTGGGGCGCGACCAGATCCAGCATATAGAAATGGCGCGTGATATCGCGCAGCGCTTCAGCCACCTTTATGGGGACGGGCGCGAGTTGTTCGTATTGCCGGAAGCCCTGATCGAGGAGTCGGTGGCCACCTTGCCAGGTCTGGACGGCCGCAAGATGTCCAAGAGCTATAACAATACGATTCCCCTATTTGAAGGCGGGCGCAAGCAACTGCGCAACACCATCGGCCGCATCGTGACCGATTCCCGTTTGCCGGGGGAAGCCAAGGACGCCGAGGGATCGCAGCTCTACACCTTGTATCGGGCATTCGCCTCTACCCAGGAATCCGCGGCGTTTCGCGAGGCGCTGGAGCAAGGCATGGCTTGGGGTGATGCCAAACAGGAGCTGTTCGAGCGCATCGATCGCGACCTCGCTCCGATGCGCGAGCATTATGAACAGTTGATAGCCAGGCCTGACGACATCGAAGACATCTTGCTGGCGGGCGCTGCCAGGGCAAGAGCCATTGCCGGGCCCTCGTTGGCCGAGCTGCGAGCCGCTGTCGGTTTGAGTTCCATGCGTCAACCGGCCCCAGTCACCGCTTCGAAGAAGAAAGCGGGCAAATCGGCGCGTTTCGTCAGTTTCCGCGAAGTCGACGGAAGTTTCCGGTTTCGCTTTTTGGCCGCCGATGGCGAAGCCTTGTTGCTGTCCGGCGGCTATGCCGACGCCCAAGCAGCAGGTGCTGTGGTCAAACAGCTGCGCATGCTGGGTGAGCTCGGCAGCGCTTTGCAGCTCGATGGCGAGTTCTCTTATCTGCTGCTTCTCGATGGTGAAGTGGTGGGCAGGGGCGCTACTTATCCCGACATGGCCACTCGCGATGCGTCTCTAGGTAAACTCAGGGATGAGTTCAGAGCGATGGTGGCGGCTGCCGACTGAGCGGCCCCGAGCCGGATCTCTCAGCGCAGGCAGGCCCCGCGATGGCGGGTGCCCGTTTATTTTTGTTTATCTATATATGGGGGATTATGTCGTGGCGCAATTTTTCTCGGTTCATCCCCAGAATCCCCAGATTCGCTTGATCAAGCAGGCTGCCCAGCTCATCAAGTCGGGCGAACTGGTCGCTATTCCCACTGATTCCAGCTATGCGGTGGTAGCGCAAATTGATGACAAAAACGCCACCCAAGCCTTGCGTCAATTGCGCGGTGTAGACGAGCGGCATCACCTGACCCTGCTTTGCCGTGATTTGGCGGAAATCGGGCACTTTGCTCACGTCGACAACAAACAATACCGTCTGCTCAAGGCTGCCACGCCGGGCCCCTGGACCTTTATCCTTGAAGCCACCCGCGAAGTGCCCCGGCGCTTGTCGCATCCTTCGCGCAAAACCATAGGGATACGGGTACCCGATAACGCGATTGCGCTTGCGTTGCTGGAAGAGGCCGGCGGGCCGTTGCTCTCTACCACCCTCATACCTGCGGGTGAAGAAGACCCCTTGAATGATGCAGAATACATTCGAGAACGTTACGAGCAGCAACTGGCTGGAGTCATAGACGGGGGGGCCTGTGCGCTGGAGCCAACTACCGTCATCGACTTGACCGGGGCAGAGCCTGCGGTGCTGCGCATGGGGCGTGGAAACCCGGCTACGCTGGGCATCACAGCCTAGACGCCAAAGTTCAGCAGTCGCAGCACATTTAGCGGTTGGCTCCCGCTACAATGCCGCGATGGAATCTGTCATTCAAACGATCGCCATCTACGCGATCCCGCTGATTTTTGCGATAACCCTGCACGAGGCGGCACACGGGTATGTGGCCCGCATGTTCGGCGACGACACCGCGACCCAGGCTGGCCGCGTGACGCTGAATCCCATTCGCCACATAGACCCTATCGGTACGCTGCTGGTGCCGGCCGCCATCTTGCTGACCAGCAAATTGCTGGGAGGAGCCGGGCTGTTGTTTGGCTGGGCCAAGCCGGTGCCGGTCGATTTCGGTCGTTTGCGCAACCCCAAGCGCGACATGCTGTGGGTTGCCGCGGCGGGGCCCGCCATTAATCTGGTCATGGCTATTATCTGGGCTATCGGGCTCAAGCTCATGGTGGGCTCGGGCGTGTCGGAAAAATTTTTTCTGGGTATGGCCGTTGCTGGTGTTCAGGTCAATCTGATGCTGATGGCGCTTAATTTATTGCCGATTCCGCCGCTGGATGGCGGGCGTATTGTGTTCAGCCTGCTGCCTCATAGGCTGGCTTGGCAGTATTCGAAGCTCGAACCCTATGGCCTGGTGATACTGCTTGTATTGTTAATGACCAACGTTCTGGGCTTTTTAGTAAGCCCGATGCTGGCCGTGGGCGATATGATAGTCAGATGGTTTCTTTGAACTTTTACGGAATTTAGCGGCCTACATTCGCAGTACTGTGGGCTGCCGCTTATCCGGTACACTTGCACGATTTCCGTTTTGCTCCTTTTTTGGGTCGGCCCAACTCTCGTATGGCATCCACAAACCGCACGCCTATTGAAGGCAGTCTCGTCGCTATTGTTACCCCGATGCAGCCCGGCGGGGCGCTCGATTTCGACGCTTATCGCGCCTTGCTCGACTGGCACCTAGCCGAAGGGACGAACGGTTTCGTCGTGGTCGGCACCACCGGCGAATCCCCCACGGTTTCGGTCGAAGAGCATGTTGAGCTCATCCGTATCTCGGTCGACCACGTGGCGGGCCGCGCCCCCGTCATCGCCGGGGCAGGCGCCAATTCGACCGCAGAAGCGATTGAGCTGACGCAGGCCGCGGCGCAAGTCGGCGCGGATGCCAGCCTTGCCGTAGTGCCTTATTACAATCGCCCCACGCAAGAAGGCTTGTATCAGCACTTCCGCAAGATTGCCGAAGCGGTCGATCTGCCCATGATCATGTATAACGTGCCTGGTCGCTCCAGTTGTGATCTTGCCCATGAGACCACGCTGCGCCTGGCGCAGGTACCCGGTATCGTCGGCTTGAAAGATGCCACAGGCGATATCGGCCGTGGCGCTTTTTTGCTTAGCCAGTTGCCTGAGTCCTTTGCTGTGTACAGTGGGGACGACCCCAGCGCCGCAGCCTTGATGTTGCTGGGCGCGCGGGGCAATATTTCCGTCACCGCCAATGTCGCCCCCCGATTGATGCAAGAACTGTGTGCTGCTGCGCAAGCGGGCGATGCGGTTTTGACACGGCAAATAAACCAGCGTTTGGCTTTGCTCAACCGCAATCTGTTTCTTGAACCCAACCCGGTTCCCGTCAAATGGGCCTTGGCCCAAATGGGAAGGTCGGCGTTGGGCTACCGTCTACCGCTGGTCGAGCTTGGCGCCCAACATCATGCCGCAGTTCGCGATGCGCTGAAGGCTGCCGGAATCGACATCTGATGCCTTGCATCCCGCGTGTGTCCTTACGAGACGACCGATCCACTGCGGAGCTTGCTCCGCAAGGCGGTTTCAGGAGTTACGAGTCAATGAATGCAGTTCGTCTGAATCTGCCGCGCTTGGCGGTTTTGCCTGTTTTGCTTGCGCTGTCTACCGTGTTTGTGGGTTGCAGCAGTGTCAATCAACTGCTGGGCAAAGAAGAGTCCATCGATTACAAGAGCGCGGCGAAGCCTACGGTAGCCAAGCTGGAAGTTCCCCCCGACCTGACTCAGTTGCCGACGGACAACCGTTTTCAGGTTCCGGGGCAGGCGACAGCGCCGGCTCCGTCTACCACGACGTTCTCCAGCTATTCTTCGGCCAAGCCCGAACAGACCGTTGCGACAAATACGAATGTGTTGCCGCAGCGTTCCGACATGCGTGTCGAGCGCAACGGCGATCAACGCTGGCTGGTGGTCGAAAACCGTTCACCGGAAACCATTTACCCGGTGGTCCGCCAGTTTTGGCAAGACCTTGGCTTTATGCTGCGGGAAGATCTGCCTCAGGCGGGTGTAATGGAAACCGATTGGGCCGAGAATCGGGCCAAAATTCCCCAGGATTTCATTCGTAACACCGTCGGCAAGGTATTCGATTCCCTGTGGTCCACTGGCGAGCGCGACATGTTTCGGACTCGTCTGGAGCGCGTCGGGAACAACACCGAAATCTACATTAGCCATCGTGGAGCGGTAGAGGTACTGACGGGCGCCGAGAAAAGCCAGACTACCTGGACTGCGCGCCCCAACGATCCCGGCCTTGAGGCTGAATTCCTGACTCGTCTTATGGTGCGCCTGGGTAGCGATAGTGATCGCGCCAAGGTCGCCGTGCAGCAGGCTGCGGCCGCTGGTTCCGCCGCACCGCAATTGATCAGCGGCTCGGGTGAAGCCGGGGCCTTGCAGATTGCCGAATCGTTTGATCGGGCCTGGAGGCGTGTTGGGCTGGCGCTGGATCGCGGCGGCTTCACGGTTGAAGATCGCAACCGCGCTGAAGGCACCTACTACGTGCGCTATGTCGACAGCGATGCCGTAAGCGGCGAGAGCAAGCCGGGCTTTTTCGGCAAGCTGTTCGGGCGTGACGAGAAACCTGAAAACCGACCGCAGTATCGTGTGAAGCTGAACGGGGTAGGCGATCGAACCCAAGTGACCGTGCTTAATCTGGATGGCGTGCAAGACAACACCCCCACCGGCCGCCGTATCCTGAATGTCCTCGCTAATCAATTGAAGTGAAGCAGGCAAGAAGTTGCCGGGGAGATTTCCCGGCCTGGACCTGTTTCTAATGCGTTACACGAGTTTGGGGAGCGGCAGCGAGGGCAACGCCCTCGTTGTCGAAGCCAGCGACGGGGTTTCCCGGACACGAATCATGATCGATTGTGGTTTCAGTCTCCGGGAAATTGAGCGACGTTTGTTGTCGCGGGGCTTGGAGCCCGCCAGTCTGGATGCAATCCTGGTAACGCATGAGCATGGTGATCACATCGGCGGTGTATTTCGCTTGGCGCGACGCCACCAAATTGCCGTTTACCTGACCACCGGCACGCGCACAGCGGTGGCCGCAAAGATTCCGGAAGGAATGCAGGCGGTTTGCTGCGATAGCCACACTTCGTTCGTGGTTGGCGGTTTGCACATCTCACCTTTTCCTGTTCCACACGATGCTCGTGAACCTGTCCAATATGTGTTGGATGATGGCAGAAACCGCTTAGGGGTATTGACTGACCTCGGGCAGGGCACACCGCATGTGCAACGTATGCTGTCAGGTTGTGACGCCCTCGTGCTGGAGTGCAACCATTGCCCGGATCTACTGGAAAACAGCGATTATCCGATTTCATTAAAAAACCGTATTGCCGGTCGTCTCGGGCATTTGTCGAATACGGCTGCCGCGGCCGTGTTGTCTTCGCTCGATCGCTCACGTTTGAAAGCACTGCATGCCGCGCACTTAAGTAAAAAGAACAATGCGCCTCATCTGGCCAAAGCAGCGCTGGCGCAAGTAATGGGTTGTCTGCCGGGTGAAATCGGGGTGGCGGATCAGGACGACGGATTTGACTGGGTTAGCCTCTGACTAGCGGCTGGCTCATGTTGAAATAAAAAGGCCGGTTCTTGAAGAACCGGCCTTTTTAGTTTTCACGCTGACGCGCTTTCCATATCCCGGACAGGGACCGCAAGGATGGCGGGGGTTCGCCGTAGGCCGGGGGATATCCGGCCGTCAAGAAGGATGCGGTCTCTGAAACTAGTATTAGTTTGCGGGAGCGGGAGCGGCCGGGTCGGCGGGCGCAGCAGGAGCTGCAGGCTCAGCAGGAGTGGTGGGCTCGACGGGAGCCGGGGTGGGCTCTGCCGGGGTGGTCATCGGCGGCGTGGTTTCGGTCGGAGCCGGCATGGTTTCTTCTTTCTTGCCGCAGGCGGACAGGGCGATGGCGAGCAGCGATGCAACGATCAGAGTCTTTTTCATAAGAGTTCCTTTATGAGTAATTCAACAATTACACAAACTAGAAATAGCGCTATTTCCGGTGGGTTACCCAAATGCGGGCGGTCACATACCACTTATGCAAGCCGTTATTCGAGCATGACCAAATTCTAGCAGCGTCTCTAGGTATTTTCCATTGTTGAGGCAAAAAGTAAGCATCACGTAAGCAATTTGTGTATCAGTTTGGTTCAAGGGCTAGGCTGTTGAGCCGATGTGTGGTGTTTAAGCCAATTGCTAGACTAGGAAGCATTCGCCTGATAGCTAAGCCAACCTGCTTGCAGCCAATCCGCCAGGACGGCTTTTTCACCATCCGTCAGTTTTTCTCCGGTTTGGCAGGTGCAGGCCAAGTGACGCGTATCTGCCAATGCTCGCAATAGCGGACTGGCGCTGATTTCGGCTAATTCACCGTTGATGAATAGCTGTTTGGCGCGATAGATCATCTGAGTACGACGGTCCAGTTTCAGGCAACCCTCGTCGGGCCAGTCAACATCGAGTTGCGGTAAAGAGTCTGTGTCTGCTGGTTCGAACACCACGTGTGGCTTGGGCTCGGTCAGCCAGCAGCCCAGATAATGGGTGGCAAGTCGTGTATCGAAGGTAAGCCGTGATACGGCTGCGACAGCGGTGGCAATCATGGCGTCAGGGAGTTCGGCCGGCTTGGTCGTAGCCGCCAAGCCGGGGTCGCGATAATGGCCGCGCAAACTCATGGGCAGCTTATGGTCCAGTTGCTCGGACGCTGCTTCCAGCATGCCCCGTGCCATTTCGGCCAGCGATGGCGAGCGAAAACCTATGGAAATGGTCATGCAATCGCCTTGCGCAACACCATCGTGCGCATAGGCTGGCGGCAAATAAAGCATGTCGCCGGGCTCAAGTATGAATTCCTGGGTGGGCTGAAAGTGGCTGAGGACTTTCAGCGGCGCATCGGGGTCAAGGCTGAGATCTTTCTGCTTGCCTATGCGCCAACGCCTACGTCCCACACCCTGGAGCAGGAAAACATCGTAGCTGTCGAAGTGGGGCCCCACACCACCTTGATCGGTTGCGATACTGATCATGACATCGTCCAGGCGTGCATCGGGAACGAAGCGGAATTGAGCCATGAGATCGGCGGTGGCATCGTGATGCAAATTTACCCCTTGCACCAGCAGGCTCCACTCTGGGTCGCGCGCGGGGGGAAGGCGTGCAAATGGCCCGCTTTCCATCTGCCAGAGGTTATCTTCGCGCCATACCAGGCGAGACTCAACGTCGTCGCGCCGCGCCATTTTCTTGACCTCGGCTATAGACAAGGGGGCTTGGAAGTTCGGAAATGCACCACGGATCAGCAAGGGTTTGCGTTGCCAGTAGCGTTGCATGAAATCGGCGGGGGTCAAACCACCAAGAAGGGAAGTCGGGGTGTGGGGATTCATGATTGGCCGATTCGATTTTGTTCGGGCGGCGTAGCTGTAAAATGAGGAGTCACGCAACGCCTACGGGAAAACCAAGATTATGACCGCTTCCAACAATGATCCACTTCTGAAGGTTAACGAGAACACCGTCGTGACCGTCGAATTCTGGATTACGAACACTGATGGGGAAGC
Source organism: Pigmentiphaga sp. (assembly GCA_040391825.1). GTDB lineage: Bacteria > Pseudomonadota > Gammaproteobacteria > Burkholderiales > Burkholderiaceae_B > Pigmentiphaga. The sequence continues at coordinate 78,301 of JBEBXA010000005.1, read as the reverse complement.
GCTTGATGACAGCGGCGGCCCCGTCAGCTTCCTGCATCGTGGGCACGACAGCTTGTTGCCCAAGCTGGATGAAGGTATCGAAGGACAAGAGGCGGGGTTCGAGCAAACCTTTCATCTCGAGCCCGATGATGCCTTTGGCGACTACGACGCCGAGTTGCTGCGTGTCGAGGACCGCTCTCGTTTTCCCGAGCCTCTCGAAGTCGGGATGCAGTTTGAGGGCGTGCCTGGAGCAGACGGTGACGAAGATGAGGGTGCCAAGGTATTCGAGGCCGATGAAGATGACGAGCTCGATGACGACGCCTTGATTTTTGCCGTGACCGACTTGACCGAAGATAAGGTGGTGCTGGACGCAAACCATCCCTTTGCCGGCATGGCATTGAGGGTTCGTATCAAACTGCTGTCGGTACGCGCGGCAGATCCCGAAGAGATCGAGCAAGGCTACGCCGACCAGGACGACGAAGACGAAAGCGTGCTGGATGCGATGCTAGAGGCTCGCGGCAAGCGAGATACCCTGCACTGATGAGGGGTGAATCCCCGCGCAACGAGCCTGTCGGGGAAGCCGGATTATGGCTGCGGCGGAGCAAGTACTGTGTTCAGTGTTTCTATATGGAACAGTTCCGTGCTGCCGCCTTTTTTGCTGCCATCCACACTCACCTTCACCCAATATTGAGGTCGTGGAGAACCATAGGCCCTGATCCGCGTTACGTTCTGCAGTGTCTTGCCCTTGAGTCTTAGCGGGTGGTCGGGTTTCTGCAGCCCCGTGCCACTGTCGTTCGAACCGTGCATGACCAGGACGGGGCCGGAATACTTTGACGCCAGCTTCGTCAGGTTTGACTTTAGGTCGGCGTAGGGGTCGCGCCCATCGGGTGCGACATCGTGCTTGCCCTGGAAGCGCGGGTCGGCATGAAAGGCAAGCACGATGCCTTTTGCCTTGGAGCGAACCGCGGCGGCAAATACCTGGCGTAGCCAAAACGCATTGGCTTGTATGCGGTCCTCGTACTCTCCGTTGCGTCCGGCTCCCGCCCGAAAATTGTTCTGGTTGCCGGGTGTATTGAAGGTGGCGAACATCACCTTGCCGTATTCCCAGCGGGCGTTTTCCGGATAGCCACGATAGCGAACGGTTTCGCTTTGGCGATGCAGGTCCAGCCTAAGTCTGCCTAGAGACTGGGGACCGTCGAAAAACAGATCCCGCAAACGGTTCAATCGTTCCACCGGGCCATACTGGCCGGCGGCTTCCCGATCACAATCGGCCCAGTCATTGTCGCCGGGTGTAAGGATCAGGGGCACCGGGCTTTGTATGAGCAGGGCGCGCCGCTGCTCATATAGTTTGTCCTCGCAACGCTCGTTTTCCCCCTTGATGCTACCCACGTGTATAGCTAGATCGGCTTCTTTGCCGACCTGGTCAAGGACATGTGCCAGCGTTTCCTCCTCGCGCGGGCTGGCCGGGATGTTACCCAGCAGCGCGAAAGCAAAACCGTTGCGTGCCGCGTAGGTCGACTCGCTGGCTGTCGCCGCCCAGGGCAGGGCGGCTGACAGCAGTGCGGCGGGCAGGGCGATAGCCAGGGTGCAGCGCAGGCGCTGGGCCAAGGCCGTCAGGGAGAAAAAATGGCTCATCCCTCGGACTGTACTAGACTCTTCAGGCGATAGAGCTCGTCCAGCGCTTCGCGTGGACTGAGGCGGTCTGGGTCCAGGTCATTCAGCGCGTCGCGAACCGCTTCATTGAGGCTGGCGTGCTGTTCGGCCAGCTCGCGTGCCTCGTCAGCGTCGTCCTGGGGGGCGGCAAACAGCGCCAGTTGCGGAATCTGCGAGCCTTGAGTTTCGAGCTTCTCTAGCTCGCGGCGCGCCATACGCACAACGGCAGCGGGAATCCCGGCACGTTGCGCGACTTGGATACCGTAGCTGCGGCTGGCGGGGCCGTCGCGTACTTCGTGCAGGAAAACGATGCCTTTGTGCGATTCGGCGGCAGCCAGGTGGACGTTGGCGGATTCGGGCCGCACAGAGGGCAAGCGCGTCAATTCAAAGTAATGCGTGGCGAACAGAGTCAGTGCGCGATTGTGTGCAACCAGTTGATGGGCTATTGCCCAAGCCAAGGCCAAACCGTCGTAAGTAGATGTTCCGCGGCCGATTTCATCCATCAAAACCAGGCTTTCAGAGGTGCTGGCCGACAGGATGGCGGCGGCCTCTATCATCTCCATCATAAACGTCGAGCGGCCACCTGCCAGGTCATCGGCGGCGCCAATCCGCGTAAAGATGCGGTCTATGCGGCCAATGCGGGCTGCTCTTGCAGGCACGAAGCTACCAACGCGAGCCAGTAGAACGATGAGCGCGGTTTGCCGCATATAGGTTGATTTACCGCCCATGTTCGGGCCGGTAATCAATAGCATGCGCCGTGTTTGGCCCAAACGGCAGTCATTGGGGGTGAAGCGTTCAATGACCTTTTCGACGACCGGGTGGCGGCCTTGCTCGATGTCTACGCTGGCGTCATCAGTCAATTCGGGAGCGACCCAGTCGTTGACGCGCGCGTGGTGGGCCAGCGAAGCCAGTACATCGATTTCGGCCAGAGCGGCGGCTACCTGGGTCAAGTCCCGCACATGGGGCGCAAGCGTATCCAGCACCTGTTCGTACAGCCATTTCTCTCGTGCCAACGCCCGATCCTGTGCGGACAGAATTTTATCTTCCCAGCTTTTCAGTTCCGGGGTGATATAGCGTTCGGCGTTCTTCAGCGTTTGGCGTCGTCGGTAATCATCCGGGACTTTGTCGGTTTGGCCGCGCGAAACTTCGATAAAAAAGCCATGCACGCGATTGAATTCCACGCGCAGGTTTGAAATGCCGGTGCGTTCGCGTTCGCGTGCTTCCAACTGCACCAGGAAGTCGCCACTATGTGATTCCAGTGTTCGAAGTTCATCCAGATCGGCGTCGAAACCGGCAGCGATGATGCCGCCGTCACGCACATTCACACCTGGTTCGGTGGCGATCGCCTGCGTGAGCAGTGGCCCGATGCTTGCGTCCGGTAGCATGTGTTGCGCCAGCTCCGGCAGTCGTGCCTGGGCACCGGGAAACACCGAGCCCGAGTCCACCAAGCTGGCGACGTGCTGGCGCAGTGTGGGCAGCAAGGCAAGCGCATCGCGCAGACTGGCCAGTTCGCGGGGGCGTACCGAACGTAATGCAACGCGCGCGGCAATCCGCTCTACATCGGGGAAAGGGGCCAGCGCGTCCTGCAAGGCTTGAGACGCGCCAGCAGCCAATAAAGTACTGATGGCCTCGTGACGGGCTACAACCGCCTGGTTTTCGCGCAAAGGATGGTGCAGCCAGCGCCGCAGCAGGCGGCTGCCCATGGGAGTCTGGCAATGGTCCAGTGCCGAGAAAAGGGTGGGCGATTCTTCTCCACGCAATGTTTCGGTCAGCTCCAGATTGCGCCGGGTTACCGGATCCAGCAACACATACTGGCTGGCGCGGTCGGCGCTGAGTTGTTGGACATGAGCCAGAGCCTGTGACTGGGTATGGGAAACGTAACGCAATAGCGCTCCGGCCGCACATATCGCTTCAGGCATGTCCTCAATGTCAAAGCCGGCCAATGAATCCGTCTTGAAGTGATTCAGCAATTGCTGACGCGCGCCGCTGGTCTCGAAATGCCACACGGGCACAGGGCTGATCGATGCTGTGAAGTCGACCGGCAGCGGCTGGCCCTCGGCAAGAATGACTTCAGCGGGCGAGATGCGGTGCAGTTCGCTGGCCAGCAGGGTGGGCGCGCATTCGGTCAGGCGAAATTCGCCGCTGGCCAGATTAAGCCAGGCCAGACCGACACGGCCCGAACTGCGCGCCTTGCCCGAAAGCGGACATACGGCGGCAATGGCGCGGTCCGCCTTGGCAGGAAGCAGAGCATCGTCGGTAAGGGTGCCAGGCGTGACGATACGCATAATGCGGCGCTCGACCGGACCCTTTGAGGTGGCGGGATCGCCCACTTGTTCGCAAATCGCCACCGATTCGCCCAGTTTGACCAGTCGAGCCAGGTACTGTTCTACCGAGTGGAAGGGTACGCCCGCCATCCGAATGGGTACGCCATTGGATGAGCCGCGGGCGGTGAGCGTCAGGTTCAGCAGACGCGCAGCCTTCACGGCATCTTCGTAGAACAATTCGTAGAAATCGCCCATGCGGTAAAGCAGCAGCATGGGTCCGGCCTCGGCTTTGAGGCGTAGGTATTGCTGCATCATGGGGGTATGGCTGCTGCCACCATCCCCAGTGTTTGCCTGGGGCTTTTTCGTCTTTTGTTGGGCTGGCGTTTTTTCTGGCTCGCGGTCATTCATGGCGGGATTGTTCAAACTTTTCTACACCTGTCTACATCTATTGATACTTGGGTAATCGGCGTACGTTGCGCCGCGCAAGGCCTGAAAGCTTTACGCGTGGCCGCTTAGCACGCAAAAGGGAAAAAGCGTGCAGATGGAATCTACATGCAATTTCATACCCACGCAGCTAAACGGTGTCGCTTGGTGAGCACATTACCATTGATGGCCATTGCCGGCCGCGATTGAGACAGAAGGTGGGGTAACTTTTCGCCAAGGTTTACAGCGGGTAGAAATTTTGCACATGCTGTGCGACGGCCAGGCGGGTAGCGTACGGGCGCGAATATTGGATGGGGATCCTCGGCGCAGTTTCATCGGTGCGCATACGGTGCTCATAGATTTCGATGACGGAACCGTCGCTTCACGATCATAAGGGTGTGCGAGAAATCATTCTGCCTACCGATCAGAGCCCTCGCGATCTGGTGTTGGATGAGTTCCACGCAGCCATCAGCGGAAAGAAGCCGGCCACCCATGACGGCCGTTGGGGTATGGCGAATCTCGAGCTTTGTATCGCTGCAATACAGTCATCGGCGCTGGGCAGGGAGATTTTGCTGCGCTCGCCTGGCTAGGAAAGTGCAGCAAGACTGCCTTTTGGATTGCCTATAAGAAGCGGGTCGGGGCAATGATAGTGCGCCACATATGTGCGGAGCTGCTGTGATCGTTGCCTAGCCCTTCCGCTGGTTGGCGGAAATTCCTTCCGATGAGATCGGTGAATTCCTCCAGGTCGACGGTTTTCTTGTCATCAAATGAGTAGATGTCGTTGATGGTGATCAAGCGAGCCGTCATGTACCACTTATGGTTGCGGGCATAGTCGTGGGCTTCTTGCATGGCTGTCGACGGAACGAAGTCTTTGCCGAAATATTTGACGTACAACTCGGGATATTCGTAGCCGACGGCAGGGTCTGGAAAAAATCTCAAAGCCTGGTGATAGCGAATGGCCCAGGCGATTTCTTCGTCTACATAAGGTTCGATCATTTGCGCACCCCAATATCCATGATCGGGCTGGATGAATCCGACAACGGAGATGTCGTGCAGCAGGCAAGCCAGGATGACTTTCTCGTTGTGTCCGGCTTCTTTGGCAAGCGCGGCACTTTGCAGCAAATGTTGCTTGGCAGGGCGAAAACGTTTCTCGAAAAAATCGAATAGGGTGGGTTTCGGCGGCATTTTTTGCAGCCGGGGATCTTCATCCATCAATAGATGTTGCCCGGGTATATAGGCCCTGGGGCGAGCGGCGGTAGGGTCCCACTCGCCTGAGGTATAGATGGTTGATTTTACGGCGGTTTTCTCAAGTGCTTGCGCCATTGCATGCTCGATGGCATCGGCGCGCTCATCCGCGGGCAAATGCGTGGAAGCAAGTGCGGCTGCGTCCGCTGCCGACTGAATGGCACTGCCTTCATCGAGAGTTACGGGCGGTTGCGATTTCATGCTGACCTATCTCCTGGCCGGATGCGTCACGTAGTGCATCAACACTGATTTATCCCGAAGCAGCATTGCGTAGGGGCGTAGGGATTAGACAGAGTAAGCGGCGACGTCGGAAACAAATAATTCCGATTGGCCGATCGAATAAATCGAACAATCTGTAGGATGTCTTCTAGTTGGTCGTCAACAACTCTATAGCCTTCGAGGCGGAGTTTTTGTTTCAGGTCAAGGCTGGTCACCTGCAAGCACTGGCCGCGTCCGGTGCCACGCGTACCTAGGCCCTTCCCATTTACATACCTTACAAATTTCTTACACGGCGGGGTTTCGCTTGGCCGTAAGCTCGTCTTGCCTGAGCTGCTTTTATCACTTAAGTGCCTCAGGGTTGAGAGAGAGCGAAATGAAATTCCTGTTATCGATGGCCGCAGCGCTTGCTGTATTGAGTGGTTGTGCGGTTTATACGCCTGACGGGGCGGTTGTGGCGCCGTTGCCGGGGGTGTATTACCAGCCGCCTGTTTACTATTACGGTGGTCCGATCTACCGTCCACGCTATTTTCATCGGCACCATCACCACGGCCGCGATTTTTGCCGAGGTGGACGAAGAGGGCATTGCTGAGGCACGCACGTGGTTTGTGTGTTGTCCTTCGAGCGGCGTATTTTCTTGGTGGAAGCCGGTTCTACGAGGATATTCGAGCCTATCCTGGTTTCCAGGCCTGCCCGCTGACGGGGTAGGCCTTTAAATGAGAAAATTAGTGTCGCGCAAACTATCGGGCACCCTAGGTGCCCGATAGTTTGCTCCGCTCAAGAACTGTCAGAAAGTAATGACCATAGAAATCAACGAAGAATTACGGGCGTATATCGATCCTCTTACCGAAGACGAGTACGCCGCCCTCGAACGCAGTCTGCTTGCGGAAGGGTGCCGGGATGCGCTGGTGCTGTGGGGCGATGTGCTGGTCGATGGCCACAATCGCCATGGAATTTGCAAGAAACACGGCATCGAGTTTCGCACGGTGCAAAATACGGCGTTCAAGACCATGGACGATGTGCGTCTATGGATGATAGACAATCACCTGGGTAGGCGGAGTATTTCTGATTTCCAGCGCGGTGTGCTCGCACTGCGCAAGAAGGAAATCCTGCTGGAGAAGTTGAAAACGCAAGAACCTCCTGCCCCACCACAAGATGGCGGAAGCTCAGAGCCGCTTGTGCCTGAGAAGGTCTCGCCTATGGTGAGCCGTGGCGCCATTGCCAAGGCTGCCCGCCTCAGCACAGCAACCGTCAGTCAGATCGAGAAGATCCAGAAGAGTGCGGCTCCCGAGTTGGTGGCCGCAGTCAAGTCAGGCACGATTTCCATTAACGCGGCGGCGGCAGTCTCTTCTTTGCCCGACGAACAGCAGCGCGCTGCCGTTGCCGGCGGCAAGAAAGAGTTGCGCCAGGCCGCCAAACTGGTGCGCGAGTCCAAGGCGCCGCCCAAACCTGTTGTAACTGAGGTCGCGGATGATGGCGTGCCAATGTCGACCGATGTGATCGCCTTGAATAGGACTATTCAGGCGCTTACGGAAGAGAACGCCAGTTTGCGCCAGAAGGTTGCGCATCTGACTATTGCGCTGAAAGAGGCAAGAGCCGAGGGGTGATTGAAGCCTGCGATGGCGGCACAAGAGTGTCGCTTTGACATGGCTTCAGACCAGAGCCGGTTGAACAGGGCTTGAGGCGCAGGATCGTCGCCATTACTACGACTCTCTGCCGGTTTCCTGGTAGAAAGCAGCAATAGTGGCTTCGTTGCGTTGGTAAACACCCATTGGGATTGAATCGATATGTGCAAAGAACGGGTTAGCATATGGGCCTGTCTGCGTTGGCTTGTCACGACTGCAGTACGGGACATGTAAAGTTTTGCCAATTGCGTCCGTTAAGGTCAAAAAGGTGGGTAGGCTGACCGACGCGCTGCGCCCCTGGGTGTTCCCGACTTCTCTTATGAGCTAGTTTTTGCATGCAGCATCTTGATTCCATCGACGAAGTTCGGGCCGGTATCGACCTTGCTTCGATCGAAAGCAGCATCGATTTTCTGGCCCGTATTGATGCGCAAGGGCGTTTTTCCTATATTTCCGCAAGCGGCCTCGCTTTTATCGGATACCACCAGGAATATCTGCGCATTATTACGTTGCGGGATTTGGTTCCCGCAAGCGAGCTTGTTGCGCTCGACGCCTGCATTGCTATGGCGCTCAGCACTAGCGGGGTACAGAAGTGCACCTTGCATCTGGTTAAAACGCTGACCTATCCGCGTCTGATCGAATTACGTATTGTCTCGGAGCACACCGTGCCCGGGCAATTACTGGTGGTTGGTCATGACATTTCGGCGTGGGCTGATAACGAGCAGTGCCTGACCTATGCGATGTACCACGACGTTCTGACAGGGTTGGATAATTTGTCTTCGGCGCGGCGGGAAATCGAGCGCGCCAAGCAGGAAGCCCTGGCAGGCGGGTTTTCGCTGGCCTTGCTGCAGTTGGACATTGATGAGTTCCATCGGGTCAATCAGGCTTTCGGTTATGAAGTCGGCGACGAGATCCTGCATGAAACCGCCCAAAGGCTAAAGAGCGCATGCCATGGCAAAGGCTTCGTGGCCCGTTGTTACAGTGACGCTTTCCTGATTTTGTTGCGGCAGGTGCCAGGTCGGGCTTATGTTGAAGAGTTCGCCCAGCGAGTATCGGATGCCATTCAACTGCCGTATTCACATGAGGGTCAGACCCTGCAACTATCGGTCAGGATAGGGGCGGCGCTTTTCCCGGATATACATCCGGGCAGCGACCAACTCCTGAATAATGTCGATGAGGCTCTGGCGCTGGCTGGTCGAAACCGCGGATATGGATTCTCTTTTTATGAACCCCGCAATATGGATGCCGATGCGGATGCGCTCAAACTCGAGTCCGATCTGCACAATGGGATTCGCAATGGCGAGTTTTCATTGCACTATCAACCCATTGTGGACAGCTCGGGGGTCGGCGTTGTAGGGGTTGAGGCCTTGATGCGCTGGCAGCATCCGGTTCTGGGCGCGATATCTCCCAGCACTTTCATTTCCCTGGCGGAGTCCGCCGGCCTCATTAACTTCCTGGGCGACTGGGCCTTGAAAAACACCTGCATGCAGCTCAAGCGCTGGGATGCGGAAGGCATAGTATTGCAATATGCGACCGTTAACGTGTCGCCGCAGCAGTTTCGCGACAAACGCTTTTCCGCCACGGTGCGAGACGCTTTCAAGCTGACTGGCTTGGCGCCCACGCGCATCATCCTTGAGATTACCGAAGGTGTCTTGATGGACGACCCGGCTCATGCGAAAGCTTTGTTGGAAGAGTTGACTGGCCTGGGCGTCAGGTTCGCGGTGGATGATTTCGGAACGGGATATTCCAGCTTGGCTTACTTGCAAAGCTTTCCTTTGTCATTCTTGAAAATAGACCAGCGCTTTATCAGCAACCTGCCCGCTTCGCGCGATGACTTGTCCATTGTCGAGGCTATTGTTGCCCTGGCTGGAAAGTTGCGGCTAAAGTTGGTGGCTGAGGGTGTCGAAACCGAAGCGCAGCGCGAAATGCTGGCTGCGACGGGCTGCCGCTGGATTCAGGGCTGGTTAATTTGCAAGGCGTTGTCAGTCGAGGCATTGACACTGAAATTCAAGGCGGGCGAGTTGAGGGTGGACCAAGTCCACTTGCCCTATCCATGACAGCACCGTTTTCACTAGATTCCCATGTCTGAAGCCGAACAACGAGCTGCCCTGACCAGGAAGCTTTGGTTGCGTATCAACGAGCGGGGCGAATTGCCTATGCTGTCTGATTCCCTCAGGGCTACGATTTCGGCAATGAAAGGCGATGACTACGACTACACGGCGCTGGTCCAGATCATCCTTTCCGATTTCACACTGACTCAGCGGGTTATCCGCCTGGCCAACTCGACGATGTATCTGGCCTTCGGCGGCAACATCACGACGGTGTCGCGAGCCGTACTCGTGTTGGGCGCCGAGGCGGTCGGGCATGTTGTCCTGGGCTTGAAGCTGGTCGATCACTTCCAGCAATTTCATTCAGAGCTGCATCGCCTGGATGCCAAGCTGGAACTGAATCGCGCCATGCTTGCGGGCTGCGTTGCGCGTAAGGTGTGTGAAACCTCGACCCCGGTGATAGCTGAAGATGCGGTGATATGTACCCTGTTGCGTCAGCTCGGCAAGCTATTGTGCATCTTCTATCTGGAAGCCGAATGGGTAAGGATACGGGAATGGGCATTGACGCGGGAATGCAGCCAGGAGCAGGCTTGCAAGGCGGTTTTGGGTATCAAGTTCGAAGACCTGGGCGAAGAGGCTGCCGAACGCTGGGGCTTGCCGTCAGTGATTCGTCGTGGAATGGAGTCATTTGATCCGGGTTTGGCTGAATCCGAAGAGGAATATGACAGCGCCCAATGGTTGAAAATAGTGGCTAGTTTCTCCTTGCAGATGTCGCACAGCATGACAGTCATGGGTGCCGATGTGGCTTTGCGCGACCAGCAAATGAAACACACAGCCCGTTTATACGCCGAACCTTTGCGTATGAAAGAAGCCCGGCTTTATGAGTTGGCGGACGCCCTGACCAAGGAAAGCGCCAGCCGGCGCTTCATTCAGGATATAGACGATTTACGGGTGCAGGCTGAGCAGGAAAGCCAGTATGAGCCGGATCGCGTAATCAGGAACGGCTTGCGCGATTTGCGTTCCTTGCCTCCGCAGCGCCATGCGGGGGCGGCGCTGACGATCGCGCTGGAAGCAATGCTGGCAGGTATGAAGTTCTCTCGTACCTTGGTTTTTCTGCGGGATCCGCGCCACAGTGTTTTCGAGGCGCGTCTTGGATTTGGCAACGCAATTGAACAGTTGCTGCCGCGTTTGCAGTTCAAAGAGGTATTTTCCGTAGACGTTTTCCATCTGGCGATAACCAACTCGGTTGGCGTCTTCATAGAAAATGCTCATGATCCCAAATTCAGTGTTCATATTCCCGAGTGGTTCAAGCAAGTGATGCCCGATGCGCGCGCTTTTGTCTTATTACCCGTAAGGGTAGGGAAACAGGCTGTGGCATTGATTTATGGCGACTGGAACCAGGCGGGGACGGAAAGAAAGATAGACCGCGTAGAGATGGAGGCACTGAACGATTTGGCACGAGAGCTTCCACGTTTTTTCGCAAATACCAGTTTGAATCCCATCGAGGTCTCGTGACTGAGCCCAGCGATCTACACCGCTCCTTGATGACATTGCTGCGTCAGCGGCACTTGTCTGCGTCGGCAGCCGAACGAGCGCTGGTTTTGGCGCAAGTGCTACCGGGCAAGGCGCAGTGGCGCTGGTTTCTGATGCGGCTATTCCTGTTTGGGGGCACGCTGGCATGCGCTGCTGCCGTGATTTTTTTTGTCGCCCATAACTGGGGTGGCTGGCCTCGTCTGGTCCGCTTTGGCGTTTTGCAAATGCTGGTGATCCTGGCGCTGCTGCCAGCTCTCGTATTGGGAACCCGCCACCTTGGGGGGCGGGCGGCTTTACTGGGGGCAATGCTGGCCTGCGGGGCGTTGATCGCTTATTTTGGACAAACCTATCAAACGGGCGCTGACAGCTATAAGCTGTTCCAGACTTGGGCGTTTCTGATCGCGCCATGGGTACTGATTTCCCGGTCGCGTGCTGCCTGGGGATTGTGGTTGCTATTGCTGAATCTCGCCGTTCAGCTTTATGCGGGGCGCTTGAGCGGGAGCCCGCTGGCTGCTCTGTTCGACGCCGGAAACCCAGCGCCACTCTTGTTTTGCTTGAACGCAAGCGCTGTACTGGCAAGCGAGCTCGTCACCCGCTTTCAGGGGGCCGGGGCATCGCGAGCCTTGCCCAGGTTTGCCGCCTTGTTGCTACTGGGATGTATCGGTTTCAGCCTGGCAAACTGGATACTGGGCGCAGAACATACGGATTTCGCATCTTGGTCCGGCCTGACGCGGCTTGCCATGCTGGCCGTATTGCCCGGCCTATTCGGCCTTTATATGCGCTTGCGCGATGTAGCTCTTCTGGTTGCCGTGTGCTTGACGGCCATCTTTCTGGCCACTTGCGGCTTGATCCGTATCGTTTTTGACTTTAGCCATGAGCCGGCCGGCTTTCTGTTGGTCGGCGGTTTTCTGATTTTGGCGTCAGCGACTGTGGCAGTCTTGCTGCGGCGTTTACAAGCGCGTTGGTCGGGGGGAGCATGAACAAGCTGGAAAATACCTGGCGACAACTTGCGCAAGAGGGTCTGGTGGACAGGCTGGCACTGCCTGAAATGGCGCCGCTGCCGGCTTACGCCTGGCATATTCGGGCCATGCTCGGTATCTGCGGATGGGTGGGCGGCCTGCTTGTCCTCCTGTTCCTGGGTTTGTCATTTTCCAACGTCTTCGATACCCCGTGGCTACTCCTGGCCGGCGTTGCCTTGCTGGCTTTGGCTATCCTGACTTATCGACGGGCAAGCTCCGAACTGGGTGAGCAATTCGCCTTGACGATGAGCTTGGCGGGGCAGGGGGCCTTCGCGGTCGCCTGCTTTAGCCTATGGGAAGAACAACTGAGCCCGAGTGGCTGGTTGTTGCTGGTAGGAATGGCGCAAGGCTTGCTTGCCTGGTGGATACCCAATGGCTTGCATCGGATGCTCAGCAGCTTGTTCGCGGTGTTGGCCCTGCATGGCGCTTTCTACGCGCAAGGGTGGCCCAATCCTGTGCCTGTTGCGGTGGCATGGGTTGGTGCAGCTTGCTGGTTATGGGAAGCCCGTGCCCAGTACCGCTTGGGCGAGCGCTTCATGCCGCTGGCGATAGGGTTCAGCCTGGCTTGGATGGTTTTGCCGCTTATCCAGATTGTGCTGGAGAGTACTTGGGGCTACGGCCATCCCGGATTCTTCTCGGGGGGCTGGTATTGGTCAATGAATTTGCTGGCGAATTTGTCCTTGGTCGGGATTGCGTGGCGGCTGATGAAGCAAAGCGGAAAACCGGACTGGCGCTTGCTTGCCTTGGCGCTGTTGGTGGCCGTTGTTGGAGCCGGAGCGCCTGGCGTGGTGGCCGGTCTGAGTCTAGTGGCGCTGGGTTTTGCGCGTGCTTATTCGCGTATGTGGCAAGGCGGATTGTTGGCCACCGCTTTCTACATTTCGTGGTTCTACTATTCGCTGGCTCTTACTTTGCTGACGAAATCCGCGGTGTTGCTGCTCTTGGGCGTCATATTGCTAGGGGCCGCCTGGTGGGTGGCGCGAACATGGCAGGAGGACCAGGAGCGTGGTTAAACGGGCTGAACGTTTCGTACTTGTGTTCGGGCTCTCCTTGGTGTTGGGAGTCATCAATCTGGCAATTTGGCAGAAAGAAAACCTGATTGCCGATGGCGTCCCCGTTTCACTGGCCTTGGCGCCGGTGGATCCCCGTTCCTTGATGCAGGGCGACTACATGGCGCTGGATTGGGCTGTCGCGCGGGATTTGGCTCAGCGCTATGAACTGGAAAGTCTCCCTCATTCCGGTTTGCTGGTGCTACGGCGCGTTGGCCAAAGTATGCGTGCAGATCTGGTGCGCCTGGATGATGGCAAGCCCTTGGCTGTTGGCGAGTTCAAGCTGGCTTACAAGATCAGGGGAGGTCGTGTCCGTATTGTGACGGACGCTTTTTACTTTCAAGAAGGACAGGGCCAGGTATTCGAGCGCGCACGCTACGGCGACGTACGGGTGAACCAAAAGGGCCAGGCGATGCTGGTCGGTATGCAAGACCAGGATTTTCGCCTGATAGCGCCAGCACCGCCCACTGATGTGCGCTAGTTATTGAGCATCTTGGCCTGAGCCACGTTGCTGTTGGGTGGAACGCTTTGCGTCAGCCAGACATTTCCGCCCACGATTGAACCTCGCCCGATGGTGATGCGGCCAAGCACAGTGGCTCCGGCGTAAATGACGACATCGTCCTCTACGATCGGGTGACGCGGTATTCCCTTGGTAAGGTTGCCGTCCGCATCTGCGGGAAAGCTCTTGGCGCCCAGGGTGACGGCCTGATACAGGCGAACCCGTTCGCCGATGATCGTAGTTTCTCCGATGACTACGCCCGTGCCGTGATCGATGAAAAAGCTGGGGCCGATGCGTGCGCCAGGGTGAATATCGATACCGGTTGCCGAGTGCGCGATGTCTGAAATCATGCGGGCCAGGAAGGTTGCTCCCAGTAGATTGATGGCATGCGCCAGCCGGTAGCAGGTAACCGCTTTGACCCCTGGGTATGACAGCAATATTTCCGATATGTTGGTCGCTGCGGGATCACCCTGGTAAGCGGCATGCAGATCGCTGACCAGAACCGCGCGAATAGCCGGTAGCTGCATGGCGAAGCGGCGGGTGATGTCGATGGCTTTGGTGTTCAGGTTCTGTACCTGATGGGTATCCGGCGGTTCGGAAAAATACAGGGCGCGGCGAACTTGCTCACAGAGCAGGTTCAATGTGGTATTCAAGGTGTTGCCGACGAAGTAGTCGATGCTTTCGTCATTCAGATTGCAGCGGCCATAGTGTGTGGGAAACAGGGCAGCGGACAAACCGTCCAGTACCGTTACCAGGGTTTCGCGCGAAGGTAGTTCGCGGACGCGGTCCAGGTATCGGATTTTATGTTCGAGTTCGCGCGACACGCGCAGTTCTTCGACGATGTCGTCCAAATGCCACTGGGGTAGCGCATCCGGTGCGGAGGGGAAGTGTGTTTTCATGGTCGGATCGTATGCGTCTCAATGTGGGTAAGCATAGTCGAACAACTGTTGGGGTGATTAGCCGAACATTGCGCTGACTAGTTCGCCAGCGCTACTTGATTGCGGCCAGACTCTTTTGCCTGATAGAGGGCTTGGTCCGCGCGCCGTACCAAGTGCTGGTAGTCGGGGTGCCCGTCAAACGCAGCTACGCCGAAGCTGGCGGTTACCTGTAACTGGGCGCCGCCAGGCAGGTTGAAACTATGTTCCGCAAGATTGGCGCGCAGCTTGTTCGCCACCGACATTGCCTGCTGAGCGTTTACATCGACCAGCAGCATCAGGATCTCCTCGCCGCCGTACCTGAACACGAAATCGCTGGAACGACTCTGGTTCTGGATGATTTCGGCAACGTGGCGCAGCACGATATCCCCACCATCATGCCCGTGCTTGTCATTGACCGATTTGAAGTGATCGATGTCCAGCATGACCAGGGCGAACTGTCCGCCAGTACGGCTCGCCAGAGCAATTTCGCGTCGCAACACTGTTGCGACAAATTTGCGGCTCAATAATTGCGTGACGGTGTCGCGGCCATTTTCGATTTCGGAAGCTGCGTCGAACAAGCCATTCAACAAGAAAAGAAGTTCTCGCAGTGCGGCCTGGAAGTCCACGAAAGGTTGGCCGTCAGCACCGGCGAAACCGCTCCCCAAGGCGGGGGCGATGATGGTGTCCAGGCGGGTGATGGCGGAACGAATAAGCTCTAATTCGGGCGCGCCCTCAAAGAGTGCGCACGCCTTGTGGGATACCCAGAGGCCGAAATCCGAAGCGAGGATGGCGGGAAGCTCGACGTCGTCGCGATTTTTGTGCAATGCAAAAAAAACCGATTGACTCCATTCCAGTAGCGCCGCGCGTTGGCGTTCTCGCTCGGCCGCGATGTTCTGTCCGAGCGAGAACAGGCGGTAGGCTTCTTCCGACCGCGCGCCGCGTTCGGCTCCTTTGCTGAAAGCCTGTTCCATCTGCTCGATCGACATGTCGAACAGGTTGTCGACGTACTGGTGCGCCAGCGATAACTGCAGGCGGCTGAGCGGGCTGGCCCGTAGCAATAGGGCAATTTCGGTTTTCAGGATGCGGGTCCCGCGCGTGACCAGGTGCATGGGAATGTTGATGCGGGCGTGAACTTCGCCAACCTTTTTCTGCGTGAGGATGGTGTCGGCTATTGCGGCATCGGGTGCGGGGCACAACAGTTGCACCATCCAGCGCTGAAGCGAGGCGTGTAGCCGTTCGCTGACCAATGTGTGCGACAGACGCGGTCCTGCTTCCGGGTCAGCCAAAAGGTTGTCATAGAAACACTGGGCCAGACGGGATTTTCCAGTCAGGATAATTGGGTCGAGGATAAGGCGTTCAGGGGACGCCAGCAGCGAATAGACGCGGGTCCATTCTGTTTCGCTGCGGGCACTGGCATAGGCCGGCGTGGCCGGGCCGGGGGCGGTCTGGGACGGGGTCATCGAATGTGAAGGCAGGGAGCGCCGGCTGCGTGGACAACATTGAGTTTAGCAGCCGGTGCGTTGCAAATCGTCACTTGGGGGCGGGTTTGTCCGCAGTGTATTTGCAACGGCCGATTCGTCCATAAACGGGCGAAACGGTAGAATATGAGCCCAAGTCGCGGACGTTTGATGCCTGGACGCCAAGCGCTGTGCGTTCAGTTTCACTCGTGTAGTCGATGCCTACAGGACAATCCATATGAATCGAATTATTAGTCAATCACTGGTGGCAATGGTTGCCATGGGGGCCTTAAGCTATGCGCAAGCGGCCGAAGTCAAGCTGGGTGTCGCGGCTTCGTTATCGGGTGGCGCGGGACAGTATGGCGCGGCCATACGCAACGGCTTCCAACTGGCTGCCGACGAGGTCAATGCCGCTGGCGGGGTCAATGGCAATACGCTGAAACTGATCATCGAAGATGAGCAGGGCAAAAAAGAAGATGCCATCAACGTTTTCAAGAAATTGATTTTCCAGGATAAGGTCACGCTGGTATTTGGCCCGACCTTGTCAAACTCGGCCCAGGCAGCCGACCCGATCGCGCAGGGCGCGAAAACTCCGGTTTTCGGCACCTCCAACACTGCCGACGGTATTACCTCCATCGGGGATCACGTTTTCCGCAACTCCGTCACCGAAGCCGACGTGCTGCCTGAAACCATTCGTATCGCAGCCAAGCACACCGGCATCAAGAAGGTGGCTGTGTTCTACGGTAACGATGACGTTTTCACCAAGAGCGGCTACGACAATTTCAAGAAAGCCTTGGCGGATCTGAAGATCCCGGTCACCACCACTGAAACCTTCGCCAAGGGCGACGTGGACTTCAAGGCGCAGCTCACCAAGATCAAGGCCAGCAACCCTGATGCGGTCGTGTTGTCGGCGCTGATCGCCGAGGGCGGTCCCATTATGGTTCAAGCTCGCCAATTGGGCCTGAATGTGCCCTTCATTGGCGGCAACGGAATGAATTCGGTCAAGGTTTTCGACTTGGCCAAAGAACGTTCCGATGGTTTGTGGGTGGGCAGTCCCTGGTCGATCGAAAACCCGACCGAGGAAAACAAGCGCTTCATCGCGGCTTATAAGGCCAAGTACAATGTGGCGCCGGATCAGTTCGCCGCTCAGGCCTACGACGCCCTGTATATCGTGGCTCAAGCGCTCAAATCGGTGAAAGTAAGCGGTAATGTTTCCGCCGATCGCAAAGCGCTGCAGGCAGCTTTGCCAGCCGTCAAATGGACGGGTGCAACCGGCGCCTTTCACTTCAGGCAGGCGCCGGGCCGTAGCGGCAAACCGGGCGGCTATGACGCAGTCCAGACGCCTATCGTGATGGTGACCAAGGGTGGTCGTTACGTCATCGAAAAATAAACAAGACGCATCAGGTATTCGTGCAGGAATGCTTCGCCGTTGTTGATACGCGAAGTTCGCAGGGCGCGGGGCATGGCTTCGCGCCCTTGATGTTTAAGGGCGAAGTGTTCTCTTCGTCGTTTTTCAGACGGGAAATTAGTCATGCTGGAACAGCAACTCGTTAACGCGCTCTCGCTAGGTAGCGTTTACGCTCTGTTCGCGCTGGGATTCACCTTGGTATTCGGGGTGCTGGGCGTCATCAATCTTTCCCATGGCGCGGTATTCATGGTGGGTGCCTACGCCGCGCTGCAATTCATCACGCGGCTGGGCCTGCCCTTGTGGCTGGCCGTGCTGTTAGCCGCGCTCGCGAGCGGAGTGGTCGGCATGCTTATCGATGTCCTGATCCTCAAGCGCCTGCGCAAGCGCAACGCGCCTCACCTGATCCCCATGATTGCCACCATCGGTGTGGCGATTGCGCTTAACAGCGCTTCCCAAGGTATTTTCGGCGCCGACAATATGCGGTTTCCCACGGGTTTGATCCCAGAAGACGCAATCGAGATCGCCGGCTTGCACATTACAGTTATTGAGCTCGTTATTATTTTCCTGTCTTTTTCCCTGATGGCAGCTTTGATGCTCATCATGAAAAGAACGCAGCTCGGCCGCGCGTTGCGCGCCATTGCCGAATCACCCAAAGCGGCTTCTTTGCTGGGTATCAATGTCGAGGGGCTATTTTTGCTGACCTCGTTCGTGGCTGCCGCCTTGGGCGGAATCGCAGGGGTATTGATAGGCCTGTATTCGAACGCGGTGTTTCCCCTGATGGGGCAGCCTATGCTGCACAAAGGCATCGCAGTCATCATTCTGGGCGGCATGGGCGATATCCGCGGCGCAATGATAGGGGGACTGTTCCTCGGCTTTGCCGAAGTGTTGTCAGTGGCTTATGTGGGTTCCACCATGCGTGACGCGGTGGCTTTTGGTTTGCTGTTCCTGATCCTGCTGGTTCGTCCGCAAGGCTTGTTCGGCAAAGTGCTGGAACGCAAAGCTTAAGGAGCGACAACATGGATTGGTTCGAGAATTTCTGGGCAATCTACAGCAATTTGGTGCTGACGCTGGGCACCAACGCACTGCTGGCCCTTTCTATTTACCTGACGCTTTCTTGCGGCATGCTGGCGCTGGCCAATGCTGCGTTTATGGGGATAGGCGCATACACGGCGTCCATTCTTACGATGAATTACGAGGTGTCATTTCCGCTCGCCTTGCTAGGCGGGATGGCGGCGCCGATGTTGGTCGCATTTATTATCGGCAAACCCACCTTGCGTTTGTCGGGGGTATATCTGGCCATGGCCACCTTGGGGTTTGGGGAAGTCGTTCGCGTCACCATTCTTAATACCGAATCCTGGACCGGCGGTGCCTTGGGTTTGAACGGAATCCCTCAGTTGACGCAGTGGTGGCACATCGCCTTGGCGGTAGTGGTGTCCTTGTTTGCGCTGCATCGTTTGCGCAAATCCAAGATAGGGCGCGCATTCGAAGCCATCAAGGAAGACGAGACGGCCGCGGGCTTGATGGGTATCGACGTCAACAATATCAAGATGCTGGCTTTCGTTCTGGGGGCTTTGCTGGCGGGGCTGGCGGGCGCGCTCAATGCCCATCTGACCTTTTTCATCGGTCCCAACGAATACGGTTTCGACCGTGGCGTGGAAATTCTGACGATGGCGATTCTGGGTGGTATCAGCAACCTGATCGGCCCGGTCGTGGGCAGTGTCATCCTGACCTTGCTGCCGGAAGCCCTGCGCGCCTTCAATGATTTCCGTCTGGTGGTCAATGGAGTAATCCTGATTTTGATCGTACTGTTCCTGCCCAAGGGCATCTGGGATCCGGTGCGCGTGCGCCGCTGGTTCGGCTGGGGGCGGCGGGCAGCCTGATATGAGATCTGTCCTTACGTTTACTCCCTTCATTGGTTCTCAAGTAGGTTACCGGCCTCTTGGGACGACCCGGCAAGACTGATATGTTGAAACTAACGTCTATTTCGAAAAACTTTGGCGGCTTGCAGGTTCTGCAAGACGTCAATATAGAAGTACCCCAAGGTTCCATCTTCGGTTTGATCGGCCCCAATGGGGCGGGCAAGACCACGGTATTCAATCTGATTACCGGTTTGATCGAGCCGTCAGGCGGCAGTTTGAGCTTTGACGAACAGTCTCTGATCGGGGCTGCGCCCCACCAGATTGCGCGTCGTGGTATCTCGCGGACCTTCCAGAACATACGCGTGTTCAAGGAAATGAGCCTGCTGGAAAACGTGGTGGTGGGCATGCATCGGCACCTGAATTACGGTTCAGTGCAATTGCTGTTGAACTTGCCTGCTTTCCGTTTGCGTGAAAAGCAGGCTCGTGAAAGAGCCCTCGAACTCTTGTCCTGGGTGAAACTTGATCACAAGGCGCATGAGGTCGCAGACAATCTTTCCTATGGCGACCAGCGTAAGCTGGAGCTGGCGCGAGCCTTGGCTACCGAGCCAAAACTGCTGCTTCTGGACGAGCCCGTGGCGGGCATGAATACCGGTGAGAAAGTCGATTTGATGACTGAAATCGAAAACATCAAGGCTCGTGGCTATACCATTTTCATGATTGAGCACGACATGCGATTCGTTATGGGGTTGTGCGATCGGATTGCCGTGCTGAACTTTGGTCGCATCATCGCGGAGGGCAAGCCGGAGGAAATCCGTACGAACCCGATGGTGATCGAGGCCTATTTGGGCCGCGAAGATGATGAGGTCCAGGCATGAGCACCTTATTGAAAGTATCAGGTTTGAAGGTTGCCTATGGTCATATCGAAGCGGTCAAAGGGATAGACCTGGAGTTGCGCGAAGGCGAGATCACAACTTTGGTGGGCGCGAATGGCGCAGGTAAATCGACCACCTTGTTGGCTTTGTCTGGATTGGTTGCCAAGAGCGGCGGATCGATCATCTTTGACGGAACGGATCTGGGGCGTTTGCCTGCGCACAAGATCGTTGCGAAAGGGGTGGTGCAGGTAGCGGAGGGCAGGGCAATCCTCACTACCATGACCGTACGTGAAAATCTTGAACTCGGTGCGTATACGCGGCGTGACCAAGGCGAAGTGGCGAGCGATCTCGATCGCGTCTTCGAACTTTTTCCACGGCTCAAAGAACGCCTGGGCGGTCTGGCTGGAAATCTTTCAGGAGGTGAGCAACAGATGCTGGCGATCGGTCGGGCATTGATGGCCAAGCCGCGGCTGCTTTTGCTGGATGAACCTTCGATGGGATTGGCGCCTATCATCGTGCAGGAAATTTTCCGCACGCTGCGCGAAATCAATCGTCAGGGCCTGACGATTTTTCTGGTCGAACAAAATGTTCGGCAAGCATTGAAAATTGCTCATCGCGCCTATGTGCTGGAAACAGGTGTCATCGCACTGAGCGGCAGTGGCCAAGAGTTGCTTCACGATCAGCGGCTGGTCGAGGCATATTTAGGGGGCTAGTTCGAGGGTTGAAATTTTCTTTGTTCTTGGCCTGGCGAGTTCACGTTTTTTTGCAAGATGCCCAAGCCCGAAACACGCGATCGGATTTACTTTTTTTCTTGTCCGAATCGTGTCTCCTTCTACGAAAATTGCGCATTTGATATCGACAAAAAAATAGAGCGTGGCGATCGATATCTGCGGCACAGTGTTGCGAGAACAAATCATTGCGAGTCGATTCCGGTTTTTTTTTGGTCGACTCGCATTTTTTATGGGTAAAAGGGTTGACTTTGTTTTGTCCACCATTAACACTTCGGCCTCGACTTTTAGAGATTGACATGGTCAAAAAATCGCAAGCTATCAAAGCATCCGCTAAGCCCGCAGCAAAAAAAGCTACGGCCAAGAAAACCGCACCGGCTAAACCTGGTTCCAACGTTTTGTTGAAGCTCGAAGCCGCAGCTATTCGTTTGGGCGAAGCCGCTCGCAAAGCGCTCGAGCGTTCGGAGAAGGCTCGCAAAGACGCTTCGCAACGTGTCAGCACTTACGAAAAAGCCGTCAAGGCCGCTTTGAAAGAAGCCAAGGCAGTTGTCGCTGCTGCCAATAAGCAGCCCGCAGCTGCCAAGAAGGCAAAGCCTGCAGCAACTGCTGCTGCTGCTCCTGCCAAGAAAGCCACCAAGGCTACCAAGACGGTCAAGGCAGCAGCCAAGCCCGCAGCCAAGGCTGTGAAAGTCGCCAAGCCCGCCAAGGCCGTCAAGGTGGCCAAGGTTGCCAAGCCTGCCGCTGAAAAGCCAGCTGTGAAAAAAGCAGTCGCCAAGAAGCCGGCCGCCAAGCGCGTCGTTCGCAAGAAAGTTGCCCCGGTCGCCGCACCTGCTGTCGTTGAGCAAGCTGCCGCTCCGGTAGTTGCCGCTGCAGAGTAAATGCACGCATGAAAAATGCCGCTCTTGAGCGGCATTGGATTGCTGGAGAAACCCGCACTTTAGTCAGTGCGGGTTTTTTTGCGATTCGTGTGTTTGCCTATGTGGGCTGGCGTGTCGCACTGTTGGGTGCGCACCGTGCTTTTGGGTCGCTCCATAAACGTGCGATGCTGGATGCCATGTCCAGTATCCCGGTTCAGTCGTTTACACTGCCCGCATCGCCTATTTTCCAGCAACGAGTTACCGTGAAAATTTTTTCCGATAGAGATCTTTCCTGGGAAGCCTTGGCCGGCGCCTTGGTATTGATGTTCATTGTGTCCAGCGCTTTGCGCGGTCCTTTGCCTGGTGGGCCTCTGTCGGCCCGGGTACCGATGCTGCTGCAATATGTGGGCGGATTTCTGGCGGCAGCGGTGATGGGTGGTTTCATCGTATTGGTCATCTGGCTGGTCAAGCGTTATCGCCGTCAACCCTATCAGACGCCGCGCCGAGATCTCGCGGCGGCTATTTTGCTGATGTGCGTGGTGACCTTCCGCGCTCCGCAGGCGGCGCCGCTACCGGTTGACGTTGACGCCAATAGCTCGGCCACGCTTTACGCGGCTCGAACAGGCCTGCAGAAGTAAGTTCGGGTGCTTGCGCATTGACTTTTTCCCGGCAATCCGGAAAATGCGCCTAACGACATATTCGTTGTTCCTCCAAAGGGGAGTAGTTCGAAGGCCCTGGCCTTTTCTCACGGTCGTCAATACGTGGAAGTATGCTTCCACCGGTCGTGAGGGTTCATTTGTAACCGAACAAGACCTTTGCAGCCTGGCGCCAGGCCTGCATGGGTTATTTCCCAGCCATTCCTGTCGCCAGTCGAGGTTTTGACTACTTCTCTGGAGACTCATTCGTGGAATGGTTATCTGCTTTAAGTTCAGAAATATTTACTACGCAGTTCCTGATCGCACTTGCCTCGATTATCGTCATTGATATTGTGCTGGCGGGCGACAACGCCATCGTGATTGCGCTTGCGGCTCGCAATCTTCCTCCGGCTCTTCAAAAGAAGGCGATCGTCTGGGGCACGGTAGGCGCAGTGGTGGTGCGCACGCTCATGACGCTGGTAGTGGTGTGGCTGCTGCAAATCCCGGGTTTGCTGCTGGTAGGCGGGCTGGCGCTGTTGTGGATCGCTTTTCGCTTATTGACGTCTGGCGACGACGGGCACGGCGAGGGGGCTTCCAATACGACCTTTGTCGAAGCTATCAAGACTATCGTGATTGCCGATGCAGTAATGGGCGTGGATAACGTGCTGGCAGTTGCTGGGGCGGCCCATGGCAATTTCTTGCTGGTGGTTCTGGGTTTGTTGATCAGCGTACCCATCATGGTTTGGGGTAGCCGCCTGATTCTGCGTTTAATGGAGCGTTATTCCTTCATTATCTATATCGGCGCCGGAGTGCTGGTGATCACGGCGGTGAAGATGGCTGTAGGCGAACCCCTGATCAAACCTTGGTTTGACGCCAATACCTGGGTCACCTGGATGTTGTATCCCCTGGCACTGCTTGGTATCTTGGGCGGCAGTCATTTGCTCGGCCTTCGTAAGGCGCGTGAGCGTGCCATCGCGGCTCCAGCCACCAATTAGGCCTGCTTGCGTCGAGCTCCTAGCGGAAAAGCTGTCGTTTCTGCTCGACTCGCGTTAACCTTGCCTCCGCCGTGCGTTCTTGCACGGCGCCGGCACGGTAAATTTCATGCTGGCGGCTTCTTTTGTCTGGTCGCCAGCGTGTCATGCACGTGATGTGCCAGGTTTTTGTGAGTATGAATGACAACGAGCTATTCCGTCTCTTCCTGGGAACAGCCTCGCATAGTGAACTGGCGCAACGTCGCGTTACGTAGTCTTCTGATATTGGCGACGACGTCGTTGCTAATGCTGGACGACTGGGTACAGCAGTGGTTCACGCCGGCCAATCAGGCCGATTTCGAGCTGAATTATGCTTTGGCCCTGGTCGCGTTCAACCTGGGCCTCTGGCTGTGCGGCAGCCGCGTCTTTGTGGCGTTCGTCCTGGCCGGGCTGGCAGGCATGGAGTTGATCCAGCTCGGCCACATCTCTTATGCGGGCCGCCCGCTGGACCCTATCGTTCTGGGCAGCCTGTTTTCTGACTTCGAGGATGTCAGGCAGGTAGCGCTGAGCGATTTCGGCGACCATTGGCACGTGCTGCCCGCGGTATTGCTGCCGTATGCGGCGGCGATGACGCTGTTTGCCGTCTATATGAAATCCGATGTCAAAAGGTGGCAGCGCATGCTCGGTTTGGCTCTGGTGGCAGTTGCTTTGCTTTCCAAGCCTTATCGCGCGACTTACCGCGACATCAATTCATTTATGCCTGGCCCTACTCGTAGCGCTTTGCATAATTCATTGAATACCTTCGCATTTTTCCTGGTTAATGGCACAGGCGCCGCCGCGGCTGAGCTGCAGGCGCTCCCCACGCTGCCGGCGCCAACGATTACACCGTTTGCCTCGGGTGCACAGCATGTGTGGCTAGTCGTATCCGATTCGCTAAGGGCGGGGCATATGGGGGTGCTCGGTTATCCTCGGGAAACCACGCCGCGCTTGCGAGCTCGCATGGAACAAGGCTTGATTGCGCGTCAAGGCGTGGCCGCAGCCGTGTCCACGGCCGCCAGCATGCCCTTGATCCTGAACACGGTGCGTGAGCCCGGACAGTTGGCGCAGATTCGCGGCCTATCTACTAATCTGTTTCGCCTGGCCAAGGCCTCGGGCTACAAAACTTACTGGATCTCCTCGCAGGAATCCAAGTTGCTGAACGATGTGGGCAGCAGATATATCGATGTTTCCATCACCCGGGAAGATGAGCCAGCGAGGTTTATGCGGGAAGGCGACGACGCAGTGCTGCAATTGTTGAAAGAGCAGAAGTGGCCTGAAAAAACTTTTGTCGTCGTGTTGCTGCGTACCGCGCATGCGCCTTATGAAGCCAATTACGAGCACGATCGAGCAAGCTTCGCCAAGTGGCCCGATGACCGCTCGCTGCCGCGCGAGGAGCGCATGGGCAACGCGTACGACAATTCGGTCCTTTATCTCGACTCCTTGCTGGACGGAATGATTGATGAGTTCGATACCCTGAAGGGAGAGCGCCACCTGGTGGTAACTGGCGATCATGGACAGTTGCTGGGCCGCAAGGGCATGTGGGGCCACAATGTATTGGAGCCCGATGTGGCCGACGTTCCGGTGCTGGCCTGGAACCGCGAAGCACCCGAGTCTTCCTATAAGGATCTGCTCGACGCACGTTGGATCAGCCACTTTGAAATGTCGCGATGGGTGGCGCAGGCGCTGGGCCACCGTATCGATAGCCCAGCATATGTCGAAGGTGTCCATTATTTGCAAGGCAAGAATCTTTATGGCGCCAATACCTTTCGCGAAGTCCACGAAGGGACGGTCCTGGAGTATTCCGAGGTGTTATCCGTGGGGCATCAACTTCCCGTTCGTCCCACCGCAGAGGTCCGTTCTCTTGTCGTTCGCTGATCAGGCGGCAATAGCCGCCAGGGCAGGTAAAGCGGGTAGCGCATGAGCAAGAACCCCGAATCCTCATCGCCTTTCGAACTGATGTCGGGCCGCAACGCGCTGCGGTCGCTGGCGCTGGCCGGCGGGGTGGCATTGCATGCGATCAATGTCTATGTCGCCACCACCATCATGCCGTCCATCGTGCAAAGTATTGGCGGTCTGGCCTATTACGCCTGGAGCACGACCTTGTTCGTGGTGGCGTCGATCCTGGGCTCGGCGCTTTCGAACAAGCTGATCGATGTGTTCGGGCCGCGTCGTGCCTATTTGCTAGCATTGCTGGTTTTCTGTCTGGGCACCGTGGCCTGCGCAACCGCACCGGCCATGTGGTGGCTATTGGTGGGGCGCACTGTGCAGGGCTTGGCGGGCGGCGTGTTGCTGGCGCTGTCTTATGCCTTGATTCGCCTGGTGTATGAGTCCCGTCTGTGGACGCGTGCACTGGCGTTCGTGTCGGCCATGTGGGGTGTTGCCACCTTGTCGGGCCCGGCCCTGGGAGGCGTGTTCGCGGCCGCGGGCCAATGGCGTTTGGCTTTCTGGTCTTTACTGCCGGTCGCCGCTGGTCTGGCGTTGATCGTACACCGCCTGGTGCCTGCCCAGGCCTCTTCGGGCAGTGCGCAAGCTGGGGTGCCCTGGACCAAGCTTGCTTTGTTGGCGGGGTCGGTGCTGGCTATCTCGGTCGGTAGCTTATCGGCAAGCCTGAGCTGGAATCTGGGCGGTCTGGCGATAGGCGTGGTAACAGCCGTGGCGATTGGCTTGCTCGATGTCCGCAGCAATGCTCGTTTGTTACCATCCGGCGCCTATTCTTTTAGAACATCACTTGGTGCGTGCTATATCACCATGGCGATGTTGGTGATCGGGATTACCACCGAAATCTTCGTTCCCTATTTCCTTCAGACTATCCATGGCCGGACACCGCTGGTGGCTGGTTACTTGACCGCCGTCATGGCCGGAGGCTGGACGGTGGCGGCGCTGTTGTTCTCAGGCTATACAGGCAGGGCAGCCCGTCTGTTGGTGCATGCCGGGCCTTGGGTGGTGGCCGTGACTTTGGCGGGATTGGCCATAGTCATGCCGTCTCAGGCTATGGTGGCGTCCGGGATTGGTTTCGGTTTGCTTTGCCTGGGCCTGACCGGAGTCGGGTTTGGTATCGGAATGTGCTGGTCGCACTTGGTGACGAGGGTGTTTCGCTCGGCGCCGGTCGGGCAGGAAAACCTGGCCTCGGGCGCGGTGACGACGGTGCAGTTGTATGCGATGTCACTGGGTGCGGCGGTGGCAGGCATGGTCGCCAACGGCGCCGGCTTGACGGATCCGGGCGGCTTGGAAGGGGCGCGTCATGCCGCCATGTACTTGTTCGCCCTGTTCGCCCTTGCTCCGGCATTGGGCGGTTGGTCAGCGCGTCAAACAATGCGCTGATCCGGTACGGTGCTGGGCCTCCCGATTACGTTGGCCCAGCTTGAAAAAACCTCATTCAGTCAGCTTTTTCGCCACCCAGTGCTTCGATCAGATCGGCCAGCAAGCGTCCGAGCTCACCGCTCATCAGAGTGAAGTCCGAATTGAATTGTTCGTCATCGTTCTGTGCCAGAGCGTCGGCGTTTTCCTTCAGCACGTCCAGCGGCGCAATGCGCTTGACGGCCAAAGATTCGGTCAACACAAAGGAAACCCGGTCCGCCCAGGTCATGGCCAGGCGCGTACATTGCTTGCCCGCGTCGATATGACGGCGAACGTCCTCGGCATCAACCGACTGCCGCACGTATCGAACCGTGGCGCGGCCTTCGCCTGCCGAACGTAATTCGGTGTCCTGATCGACAGTGAACCCGGCGGGAGCCTCATCACGTGCCAGCCAGTCGGTCATGGCTGCCGCAGGCGACATCTGTACATGCAGATTGGCCAAGGGCAGCTTTTCTACCGATTTGTTCAAGAGCTGAATGAATTCGTCCGATCTGCTCGGTGACGAGGCATCGATGATGAGCCAGCCATTTTTGGTGTCGATCCAGCAGCGCGTGTCGCGAATAATGCTGAAAGCGCGCGGCAACAAGGTTTCCGTGACGTTTTCCTTGATTTCGCGCATTTGTTTGCGGCCGGGCTTGTAGCCCTGCTGCTCTTCGATTTCCTGAGCTTTTGCCTTCGCTACCTGATTGACTACCGTGTTCGGCAGTAATTTTTTTTCGGTCCGCTGGCAGATCAGAAACTGGCCGTTCAGCGCGTGGACGAGAGGGCCGTTATCCCGGGGTGGCGCCCAGCCTTGGGTCTGCATGTCCTGGCTGCTGCCGGGACTGAAGACTTGGGACTGCAGGAGTTCCTCAAGGTGCTCGGACGTCATGGCCCAGGGGGCGGGAAGGCGATAAATCTGAAGGTTCTTGAACCACATGGCGTCAACGGCAAAAGGATCGATTCTATACGACCAGCGAGGGCAGCACGATCAGGATGGCCTTTTGCTTGATTTCAAGGGTGATACTGCACTAAGTTGGATCAGTGGTGAACTGTAAGCGCCAGTGCTTATCTGGCTTTACGGGCATGTGACTTGCTGGCCACCACTTACACCTACGGGAGATCATTATGTCGGAACATGTTTACAAGCAGATCGAATTGGTGGGATCGTCAAGCGTATCCAGCGACGACGCCATCAAGAATGCCATCGAACGCGCGTCCCAAACATTGCGCCACATCGCCTGGTTTGAAGTAACGCAAACCCGTGGGCATATCGAGAATGGCAAAGTGGCCCATTGGCAGGTCGGGCTCAAGCTCGGCGTTCGCCTTGAGGACGATAGCGCCTGAGGTCTTTAGTACTTACAGCGCTCGGCCTCGCGTTGGGGAGAGCGCTGCGACTTCGGCTGGATATGTGGCCGAGACTGTGCCTTCACGAGACACTTCTATGACTTTCCATTCTTTGCCCGCGGGCCGGCCCCAAACTGACGTATCCGGCTTGAGGATACTGCTGGTTGATGACAATCTCGATAGCCTCTCGGCATTCGCCGAATTGCTCAAGCTAGAAGGTATGGAATTGACGACAGCATCTTCCGGCCAGCAGGCTTTGGGTGCAATAAGCGGGGGAGCGGTTTTCGACCTGCTTATTTCCGATATAGGTATGCCTGACATGGATGGTCATGCCTTGTTGGCGAGGTTGCGTAGCGAGGCTGCGGCCAGCGAGCTGCCGGCAATCGCTTTGACTGGCTACAACGTAAACACTAACGAGCTCGGTGGTGCTCGTTTCGACGCCTATCTTTGCAAACCCATCATGCTTGATACCTTGCTGGATCACATCCGCGAGATCGTGAACCGGTAACAACAGAATCCGCTGAAAGCGAGTGGAAGATTGTTTTGAGAATTGTTATCATTACGGCTTATTTTCTCAAGCAATAGCACTCACGCCTGCCTTATGGATAAACAGTCGGATGGCTTTTCCGGGCAGAAGCGCCGGTCGTTCTGGTTAAAGCACCTGCATCAATGGCATTGGATCAGTTCAGCGGCCTGCTTGATAGGGATGCTGCTGTTCGCGATTACCGGAATCACGCTCAATCACGCATCACAGATAGAGGCGCATCCCCGAGTGGTGGCCAAAGAGGCCAATCTACCTGAGGAACTGCGCACGCAGTTAGTGGGGTATGAGGGGGCCGCCAAGGCGCCGTTGCCGGTTTCCTTGAAGCAATGGCTGGAACAGCACTTGTCGATTGCCTTGGAAGATCAGGATGCGGAATGGTCGGATGATGAGATTTACCTGTCCTTGCCTCGCCCTGGGGGAGACGCATGGCTGAGCGTTGAGTTGCCCGACGGTGCGGTGCGCTACGAAAAGACCGATAGGGGCTGGATTTCCTATTTCAACGATTTGCACAAGGGGCGCAACACCGGCGAGGCCTGGAAATGGTTTATCGACGTTTTTGCCGTTGCCTGCCTGCTGTTCTGTATTACCGGCTTGTTCTTATTGCAGATTCACGCGCGCAATCGCCCGGTGACCTGGCCCATGGTGGCTCTGGGACTGGCAGTGCCCGTGTTTCTAGCTGTCGTTTTCATCCATTGATGAGGTTTGTATGCGTGTGTTGATTCCGGTGGCAGTGACCAGCCTGCTTGTGGGCCAGGCGCAGGCTGCCGATATGGCAGTCAAGGTAGAGATTCCGCGTCTCAATGTCGCTGAGTATCACCGCCCGTATGTGGCGATCTGGGTGGAAGGCCCAGATCAGAAAGTCGCAGCCAATCTGGCAGTTTGGTATGACCTCAAATTGAAGAATGAAGAGGGCAGTAAATGGCTCAAGGACATGCGGCAATGGTGGCGCCGCAGTGGACGCGAGTTGCAGATGCCGGTAGACGGCGTGAGCAGTGCGACACGACCTGCGGGCGAGCATCAGTTGAACTTCTCTGAAGGTAAGGCGCCGCTGGGCAAGTTGGCGGCGGGACGTTATGAACTTGTGGTGGAAGCCGCCCGCGAAGTTGGCGGCCGCGAATTGCTTCGCATCCCTTTCCAGTGGCCCCCTAAAGCCTCTGAGCAACTGGATGCGCGTGGCGAGCACGAATTGGGCAAGGTAGTGCTCAACCTCAAACCCTGATAAACGATCACCCAAAGGAAATTTTATGAAGTCTTCAATGAAGTGGGCGGCTCTTGCTCTGACGTTTTGCTTACCCTTTGGTGCGCAAGCCCACCGTGCTTGGTTGTTGCCCTCGGCTACGGTGTTGTCCGGTAGCGATCCATGGGTGACGGTCGATGCCGCGATTTCCAACGATTTGTTCTATTTCGAGCATTTTCCACTGGCCTTGACCAATCTGGCCGTGACGGCTCCTGATGGTGCTCCGGCACAGGCGGAGAATCTGGCCAAAGGCCGGTATCGCAACACTTTCGATGTGCATCTGACCCAGACCGGCACCTACAAGCTGGCAGTCGTCAACGCCGGTCTGTCCGCCTTTTATAAAGAGGATGGCAAGAACAAGCGCTGGCGCGGCACTCCCGAGACCTTTGCAAAAGAGGTGCCGGCCGGAGCGCAAGATCTGCGGGTGACCCAATCCAGCAGCAGACTCGAAACCTTCGTCACAGTGGGCAAGCCGACCAAAGCTGCGCTCAAGACCGTGGGCAGTGGCCTTGAGCTCGAAGCAGTGACACATCCCAATGATCTTTTCGCTCGCGAAGCAGCAAGCTTTCGCTTCCTGATCGACGGCAAGCCTGCGGCCGATATCGAAGTGTCCGTGGTGCCGGGCGGTATCCGCTATCGCGATCAACTAAAGGAAATGAATACCCGCACCGATAGCGACGGAAAATTCACGGTGACCTGGCCCGAAGCCGGCATGTACTGGATCGAAGCCGAGATCAAGGACGACAAGGCCACGATGGCGCCAGCCAAAGAGCGCCGGGCCACCTACGCCGCGACATTCGAAGTGTTGCCCGAGTAAACGGCCGGGTTTTTCTGAAAACGCCCGCGGCTTGCCTGCGGGCGTTTTGCCAATGAAAAAAGTACTTATTCCCCTGGCTCTGTCGCGTGAAGCCCTGCCTGTTTATCCAGACAGCGCGTGCGTTCGCCGTTTCGAGGGCGCAACCATGGGGACGACTTGGTCTGTCAGCCTTGTGGATGAAGGCCGAGACTTGGGCGAGATCGCACGGGCGATTCAGTTCGAGCTGGATCTGGTGGTGCGGCAAATGAGCACTTGGTCGCCGGATTCCGATCTGAGCCGCTTTAACCAGGCAGCGGCGGGGACATGGGCCAAGCTCGAGCCCGCCTTTTTTACCGTTCTCGATTATGCCTGCCATGTGGCACGCGACAGTGATGGAGCCTATGACCCGACTGTCGGGCCACTGGTCAATCTATGGGGGTTTGGTCCCGAGGGCGAAGCGACGGTGCCATCGCCGCAGGATTTGGCGAAGGCCCGTGCACAATGCGGATGGACCAAGCTTGAACTAGACCGCCGCGGGGCGCGGGCGCGTCAACCGGGTGGCTTATACGTAGACTTGTCGGCCGTGGCTAAAGGTTACGGTGTAGACGCTGTGGCTCGGCGCTTGCGCCGGGAGGGATTGCGCAGCTATCTGGTCGAAGTGGGCGGCGAGTTGCGCGGTGAAGGCGTGAAGCCTGACGGGCAGCCGTGGTGGGTGCAGTTAGAGCAGCCGCTGCCATGGCCGAAAAGCCGAGATCACGTGGATGCACGCCAGCTCGTGGCCGAGGATGTGCTTGGCGCGGCTGGCCAGGGTGAACAAGCGGTGGATATGCTGCTGGCCCTGCACGGGCTGGCAGTGGCGACATCGGGCGATTATCAACGTTTCTTCCAGGAAGAGGGCCGTCACTACTGCCATACGATAGATCCCCGCACTGGTTTGCCTATCGATAATGATCTGGCATCGGTGACGGTGCTGCATCCCGAATGCATGGTGGCGGATGCCCTGGCGACGGCCTTGACCGTGTTGGGACCGGTTGCCGGAATGCAATGGGCCAGCCGCCGGGGGCTGATGGCGGTGTTCGTGCAACGGATGGCCCGGGGTTTTGCGCAAACGATGACGCCGGCGTTTGCCGCGATGATGGAATGAGAAAAAAATTTCGTAGTTCTGCTGGGCGCTGGTCCAGTTTGGTTCCGCCTGCGCTGCTTATGATTTTGATATGCGCTTGGTTCATTGCAGTGAGCGAGGCCGGCGGCTTGACTCCGGCAAGCCGCCGCTTGTGGGCGGGCTTGACTACCATTATGGCCTATCTTGCTTTCTGCTATTGGGTGTATCGCCATTGGCGCGCCGCGAGACCCTCTGCACTCGCCAACGTTATGGGCAGTGCCGCGGACACCGTGTTGGTCGCCTTCGCCAGTCAGACCGGCTTTGCAGAACAACTGGCGGAAAAGACGGCTGCGGTTTTGATGGCGGGGGGGCAATCGGCCAGCCTGCGCAGTTTGTCCGCGCTGAGCGGCGAGAGTTTGGCGGTGTTCCGTCGGGTGTTGTTTGTCGTCAGCACGACCGGCGAGGGGGATGCACCCGATGCCGTGGCAGGTTTCGCGCGCAAGACCATGAGTCTGCAACTGCCGCTGGCCGGGCTGGAGTATGGCCTGCTCGCGTTGGGCGACAGCAGTTATCGGCATTATTGCGCCTTTGGTCTTGAGTTAGAGAACTGGTTGCATCGACAAGGGGCTCGGGCGCTATTCGACACCGTGAAAGTCGATGATGGCGACGAGGGTGCCCTAAGACACTGGCAGCATCATCTAGGTGTACTGAGCGGGCATACCGATATCGCCGACTGGAGCGCCCCCAGCTATTGCGATTGGACTCTGGTCGAGCGGCGTCATCTGAACTCAGGCAGCCCCGGTTTACCGGTGTTTCACATAGCCTTGGCGCCGATTGATGGCGCATGTGCCTGGCAGGCCGGGGACATCGTGGAAGTGGGGCCATGCAATCCCTGGGAACCAGTGGATCAGTTATTGGCGGAGTTGGCGCTCACGGGGGAGGAAATCATCCAGGAGCGGGCATCTGCGAAAACACTGCGCGCATGCTTGGCGCAAAGACTGTTGCCTCGTGATCAACAAGGTTGGATCCCATTGAAAGGATGCTCAGCCCAAGCACTGGCAGATGCGCTTGAGCCCATACCGCATCGCGAATACTCGATTGCTTCCTTACCGGTAGATGGTCGCTTGGAATTGCTGGTGCGCCAGGCCTTGCAGGCCGACGGCCGACTGGGTTTCGGCTCCGGTTGGTTGACTCGGCATGCCGCCATCGGGGGGCGGATTGCTTTGCGTATTCGGGAAAACCGTGGTTTTCATCCGCCACCCGCCGGCAGACCCTTGATCTTGATCGGCAACGGCACGGGTATGGCGGGCTTGCGTGCCCACCTGAAGGCGCGAGCGGCTGCAGGTCTTGGCCGCAATTGGCTCTTGTTTGGCGAGCGGACCTCGGCCCACGATTTCTTCTATAGAGATGAAATCCAGGGTTGGCGAGACCAGGGGCTGCTTGCCAGATTGGACTTGGCTTTTTCGCGTGAAGCGGGGGCCCATCGCTATGTGCAAGATTGCCTGGCGGATGCAGGCGCCACTTTGCGCGAGTGGGTCAAAGAAGGGGCCGCGATTTATGTGTGTGGCAGCTTGCAGGGTATGGCGAGTGGCGTGACCGCGAAACTCGAAGCTGCCCTCGGGCGGGAATGTCTTGACGAAATGGCCGAAGATGGCCGTTATCGCCGCGACGTTTACTGATAGAAGCGGCGTGACCGGGAACGAAATTTGCTGTTGTAACAGGCACGTTTAACGGATCACGCCCGGCCAGGTGGGTGCGGGCCAAGGAGAGTAAAAATGCTCGGCACCATTCTTTTGATTATCTTGATCCTCTTGCTTGTAGGCGCTCTTCCCAGCTGGTCTCATAGCCGGGCCTGGGGATACGGTCCGAGTGGCGGTCTGGGACTGGTTCTGATCATTGTCTTGATCCTGGTGTTGATGGGCAAGATTTAACGGACCTGGAGCGCGATTGCGCTGGCCGGTGCCCTGGCCACAGCTAGTGACTCTTGGCCGAATTCGGCCCGGCCGCAGCGCCATGACCGCTTACTTCGGAGCCGGCATTGCGGTCTAGGCGCACATAACCCAACACGCTGACCAGCGCCAAGCCGGCCACCATCAGGAAAGCGAGCCGAAAATCGGCGACCAGGTAATGCCCTTGGTATTCACCACGCAAGCTTGCCGACAGATGCAAGGCGACCGCCCCTAGCCCGACTCCAAGCGCCATTGACATCTGCTGGGTGGTGCTGAATAAAGTATTGGCGGCGCTGACCTGGGAATGGGGTACGTCGGCGAAGGCAATCGAAGTCAGCGCGGTGAATTGCATGGAACGCGTCATGCCATAGGCGAACATGACCAGCACAATCAGAACGGTCGGAGTATCCGCCGAGAGTAAGGAGCAAAGTGCGATGGCCGCGACGGTCAGCAAGCCATTGCCGACCAACACACTACGAAAACCAAAGCGCCGCAGTGCCTGGGTAGTGGCGATTTTCATGCCAAGGTTGCCTATCATGCTGGCGAGGAACAGCATGCCGGACTTGAAGGCGGTCATGCCGAATCCCACTTGAAACAGCAGGGGGGCCATGAAAGGCAGGACGCTGATTGCCGTACGAGAAGCCGTGCCGCTGACGATAGTGATGGCAAACGAGCGAATGCGCATCACGGCAGGGTCGACAAGGGGATGGGCATGACGGCGTAAATGCCATGCCAGCGCAAGCCCGAGCAGTGCGCTTGAGGCCAACAGGGCGATGCCCAATTGCCATTGCCCATCGTGGCCTATCAGTTCCACGCCCACCATCAGCACGCTCAGGCTGCCTGCGCTCAAACCAAAACCCAGCACGTCCAAGGGGCGCTTTTGCTCTGAGCGGTAGTTGGGGATGTAAGCGCGGATGAGGAAAATCCCGGCAAGGCCGAAGGGTACGTTCAGAAGGAATATCCACTGCCAGGCCAGATAGGTGGCAAAGAAGCCTCCCAAAGGGGGCCCGATAACGGGGGCAACCAAACCGGGCCAGATGATGAAGGACATGGCTCGCACCAGATCTTGTTTGCTGGTGCTGCGCAAAACCACCAGTCGCCCCACCGGCACCATCATGGCGCCTGCAATACCTTGAAAAATTCGTGCCGCCGTGAATTGGGCCAGATCGGTGCTAAGGGCGCACAGCACCGATGCCACGGTAAAAGCCGCTACAGCCCATGCAAAGACTGTGCGTGCCCCAAGGCGATCAGCCACCCAGCCGCTGATAGGGATGAAGATGGCCAGCGCAACCAGATAAGAGGTCATGCCTATGCTGAGACTGACCGGGTTGGTGCCGAAAGTGATGGCCATCTGCGGCAGTGCGGTGGCAATGACGGTGCCGTCCAGCGTTTCCATGAAAAACGCTGTTGCTACGATCAGCCAAATAATGAGGGGCTTGGTAGGGGCAGTCATGAAAAAGGGGTGGAATACCACTTAAGCGGCGCAGGTATGCACGAAGGCTGGCAGTATATCGTCCTGTGCCGCGCGATGCGGCTAAGGTATTGCTTTAAGCGGAGCATGGGAATGAATGAAAGCATGGTGCGTCGGAATGCGCTGATATTGAGTTGTGCCCAGTCTTTGGGCGGCGCGAGCCCGGCAATCATCATTTCTTTGGGGGGCTTGGTGGGGCAAGCGCTGGCCGATGACAAGTCGTTGGCAACCCTGCCAGTGAGCCTTTACAACTTTGGAATGGCGCTGGGCACCATTCCAGCCGCTTTTCTAATGCGTCGAATCGGTCGTCGCGCAGCCTATATGGTGGGGGCGGGAGTGGGGGCGGTGGCGGGAACGCTCGCCGCTTATGGCATCGTCAGTAGCGCGTTTCTGCTGTTTTGCCTGGCGACGGCTATTGCTGGTTTTTATGGTGCTTGCGTACAGAGTTACCGTTTCGGCGCTACCGATGGAGCAAACGCGGATTTTCGACCGCGTGCGATTTCCTGGGTCATGGTGGGAGGCCTGGTAGGAGCCATCATCGGGCCGCAAACCGTGATCTGGACACGAGATGCGCTACCCGGCATACCGTTCGCCGGCAGTTTCGCCAGCCAAGCCGTGTTGGCTTTGCTGGCCATTCCCGTTTTGGCTACTTTGCGCAACCTTCCCCAGCCGCCTTCCTCAAGTCCGAAAGCAGGCGGCCGTCCTTTGCTTCAGATCGTGGCGACGCCCCGCTTTTTGACTGCCGCAGGGGCAGGTATCGTGTCGTTTGGAATGATGAGTTTCGTCATGACCGCAGCGCCTATCGCGATGGTGGCATGCGGCCATACGATAGGCGACGCCGCGCTCGGTATCCAGTGGCACGTTCTGGCGATGTTCGGGCCCAGTTTCTTCACGGGTAGATTGATCACCCGTTTTGGCAAGGAACGCGTCACGATAGCGGGCCTCTTGATCATGGCATGCTCTGGCGCGGTGGCGCTTTCCGGCTTGGCGGTGGCGAACTTTTGGCTGTCGCTGACTTTCCTGGGTTTGGGCTGGAATCTGGGTTTTATCGGGGCGACTGCGCTGGTCACCGATTGCTACCGGCCTGAAGAACGTACGCGGGTGCAGGCATTTAATGACTTTCTCGTTTTCGGCTCGGTTGCGATCGCCTCGTTTTCGTCAGGCAGGCTGCTTAATGCCGCGGGGTGGGAAACCATCAATTGGTTGCTGTACCCCATCATCGCTCTGGCCTTGATACCCCTGCTGTGGCAATACGGTCGCGGTGCGCGATTGCGCACCGCCTGAGCCGCCGCAGGGCTGGTGGCGCCGGTTTAGTGTGAGATGTGGGCCAGTAATTCGGGCTTGCCTATCATGCGTGCGGTTTCAAACGCAGACGGATTGCCGAACGAAGGGTCGGCGCCGGCTTCCAGCAAAATCCTTACGATATCTTCGTGCCCTTTGAATACTGCACCTGCCAGGGGGCTCTGGCCCCGATCGTTGATACGGTTAGGGTCGGCCCGATGATCGAGCAGGGCTTGAACCGTTTGCGCGTGACCATGATAGGCAGCCAGCATGACCAGGCTGTCGCCCTTGTCATTGGTCAGGTCGGCGGGCGCGCCTGCATCCAGGTAGGCGACCAGTGTTTCGGTCGCGCCCTGCCGGGCAAGATCAAAAAGCTTGCTTGCCAGGGTCAATACTGCGTCGCTGGGGCCTTGAGGTTTTTGTGGGCTCATGAAGTATCTCGTTAAAAAAGTGGCGCTTAGGCTGACCGGGTAATGGGTAGGCGAACAGTAATCCGGCTGTGCGGAACAGTTCGATCCACGTACAGGCTGTTTTCGCCTCCGCGGGAAAACATTTTGACCAGGCGTATACCCAGCCCACCCGAATGCGAAGTGGGGAACGAAGCAGGAAACCCATGGCCTTCGTCTTCCACCACGAGTTCTAGGGTGTCGCCGCGATCATAGAGGGAAACGGTAACAGTTCCTTTGCCATATTTGAGGGCATTGGTGACGAGTTCGGCGGTAATCAAGCCTAGCGAAGACAGGCGTTCCGCCGGCATGAGCAGCTCGGCGGCTACTAGCTTTATGCGTCGAGTGTTCTGTTCAACAAGCGAATACTGCAGCTCGTGCACCAAGCCTTGAAGATAGGCCGCCGCATCGGTCTCGACGGGCGCGCCTTGCTCATGCAGGCGCTTATGTACGGCGGCAACCGTCATGACCCGGCTTGCCGCTGTTTTCAATTGCTCGCGCACGCTATCGTCGTGAGTGTTGGAACTCTGCAGCAACAACAAGGTTTGAATCAGCTGGAGGCTGTT
The DNA here is from genome assembly GCA_040391825.1 of Pigmentiphaga sp. Taxonomy (GTDB): domain Bacteria; phylum Pseudomonadota; class Gammaproteobacteria; order Burkholderiales; family Burkholderiaceae_B; genus Pigmentiphaga. The sequence goes on along the minus strand of JBEBXA010000005.1, from coordinate 40,936 downwards.
ACGCACACGGTGGTGAACTTCCAGCATCAGCAGTTCTGTGCGGCCCAGTAAGGAGTCGCGATTGGAAAGCAGAGCGGACAAGCTGGCTTCCGTGTGGACGCGCTCCGTAATGTCGCGTGCCACTGCCACCAAATGTTTGATCTCGCCTTGCTGGTTGCCAAGAGGGGAAATGCTGACATCCCACCAGCGCGAGCTATTGTTAGGGCTGGGACGAGGTGCCTCGAATCGTGACGGTTTTCCTTGCCTGGCGTCTTCGATTGCCTGCTCGACCAGCTTGGCTTGGCTATCGGGCCAGAGCTTATGCCAGGGCTGCCCTTTTACCGACATCAATGCCGGAATTTCCATTTGCTGCAAACCGTTCGCATTAATGAATTCGATCGTGCCAGCAAGATCGATTACCTGAATGCAGTCGTTGCTGGCTTCAAGAACGCCTGCTGAAAAGACATCGTCCGCGTGTTGACTATCTTCGGTGCGACGCCGTTCTAGCGCGAGGGCGATGATCGTCGCGATCGTGTCAAGAAAAGCAACATCGCGTTGGGAAATATGTTCGCCCGAAGGCGCATCGGCTTCCAGCACGCCATAGCGCATCGAATCGCCGCGAATAATCACGTTGACGGCGCCTCGCACGGCATAACGCTGCAAAAGCTCAGGCGTACGAAAGCGGTTTTCTGTGGACAAATCGTTGGAGAAGACCGGCTGCGAGGTTTGAAAGGCATAGCCGGCCGGGCTTTCAAGGTCGGCTCCCAAGCGGGTGACGCCAATTTCCGAAGCCGCCCACCCCACGCCCGCTTCAAGCAAGAACTGATGTTCTTCAGGCAAGTAACGAAGCACCTTGGCGAAGCTGACACCCAAGCCTAGCGAAACGATGATGCAAGCTTCCTGGAGCACATCGGGGATGTACTGGGCCTTTAGCGCGAACAAGCCGAATCGTGCCGCAAGTTCCTGCTGCTTGCGCAATCGGATAGCGGGGTTGGCGGCTGTATTTGATTCCATATTGGCTGTGTCCAGGGCGCTAAAAATCGCGCTTATGTTCGGATCTTATCAAGTACCGCCGGGCTGCGGCGCCTTTCCAAGCACGGTTCTTTCCCGACGCGACTGCTTACAAACTATGGGTATTGCAGGCGACTGATTGGGGCAATGGCACGCATATTGCGACGACAAGGATAAGGTGAAGTATCGCCCCTAAAAATCTCGCTGGATGTGTACATCTTACCCATGACGGTAATTTTTATCGGTGAGAGGGATCAATAGAGGTGCTTACGCACCGGAATGGAACGAAATTTGGATAGAGGACCCCCTTTCTTATCGCGCGGCCCGTAGTGTGCGCCCGATTTCCGGAGAAATATCTTGCTGCCGAGAGTCTTGCTTGTTACATCCGAAGCTTTGCCGCTCGCCAAAACAGGAGGTTTGGGCGATGCGGTGAGTGGACTTGCTCGAGCTTTGCGCGAAGCTCAGGTTGACGCAACTGTATTCATGCCCGCCTACGGCACCGCTATGCAGAGGGCCAGCGACTTGAGAGAGGTCGCTCGTTTACCGGGGCTGATAGGTGGCGACGCGATAGTATTGTCGGGTTGGATCGCAGAATTCGAGGTTCCGGTACTGTTATTGCGCAATGACTCTCTCTTCGTACGAGCGGGTAATCCTTACCAGGACAGCCAGGGCCAGGAATTCCTCGATAACGCAATCCGATTTGCTGCACTGGCGCAAGCGGCCAAGATCATCGCCACGGGTGGGACAGCGGTGCGCGTCCCTCATGTGGTGCATGCCCATGATTGGCATGCTGCGCTGACACCCCTGTTCTTGCATGCGGCAGGCGTGATTCGGCCCAAAACGATATTGACGGTACACAACCTGGCGTTCCAGGGGAACTACCCCATGTCGTTTGCACGGGAGGCGTGCATTGCGCCGGGCTATTGCGGCAGCAATGGTGCGGAGTTCTGGGGGAAATTCAGTTTTCTCAAAGCAGGCTTACGCTATGCAGATCGTATTACTACCGTCAGCGACACTTATGCGCGCGAAATACTCACTCCGCGATTCGGCCATGGTTTGGAGGGTGTCCTGCGCTCCCGCCGACGCGACCTGTTATCGATACCGAATGGTATAGACACCGAGATATGGGATCCATCTTCCGATCCCTTTCTGGAAGAGCACTTTTCAGCCCTGAATCTACGAGGCAAGGTCCGCAATAAACTGGCATTGCAGCAAGTTTTTGATTTGCCTACCGACCCTGATGCGCCGCTATTGGTCATGGGTAGTCGTTTGACGACACAGAAAATGGCCGACCTTGCGCTGCAGGCTATCCCCATGGCGCTGCATGCTCATCCCCGTTTGCAGATTGCTGTGCTTGGGCAGGGGGAGCAACACCTTGAAGCTGGCATGCGTGAATTGGCTGCTCGATATCCGCGTCGTTTCTCGGTGCATATCGGCTATGACGAGCGTCGCGCGCACTTGCTCCATGCCGGCGCCGATATGTTGCTGCACGGTAGCCGTTTCGAACCCTTCGGGCTGACGCCGATTTATTCGATGCTTTATGGCACGGTGCCTATTGCATCGCGCGTCGGTGGGTTGGCGGACACGATTCTAGACGCCAAGCCCGGCAATGCGCAGTTGATGGCTGATGCGACGGGCATTCTGTTTGATGGCGAGACCGTAAAAGATATGGTTGCAGCTATTGATCGCGCCATCGATATGTTTGCTCATCCTCTTGCGTGGGCAGCCTTGCAGAAGAACGGTATGACTACCAATTTTGGTTGGGAACAGTCAGCAGCCAAGTATGTGGAGTTGTACCGTGAGCTTGCTCCCGTTGCGCCAGTGGGTATGCCGATGGTGGCGCCCCGGATACCCTCCGCAAAAAACCCGCTCGCCATAGCGGCAGAGCGCAAGCCCGCATGACTAAGGCGATGGGGAGATTTGCGCCCCGTATCCATAACGATGTTGATGCGAGGTCGCCGAAGTCGGTCGCCAGGGTGCATAGCTATACGCGGCCCTTGCGCCGGGACTTGAGTGCTGCGATAGCATCCGCAAGGGTTGCTATCGAGTCGCTCAGTCCGAGTGTCGATGTAGGACGATTCGCGGTCAAGCGAAGCGTCGGGCAGCCGCTCGTGGTTGAGGCTGACGTTTTCATGGATGGACATGATCAGCTTGGGGTCCACTTGCTGTGGCGGGCTGCCGATGAGCAGACATGGAACCGAGTCCCCATGCAGCATCTGGGCAATGACCGTTGGGGCGCCACGTTTCAGGCCAACCGTATCGGTTTGCACGAATTCACCGTGGAGGCTGGGCTGGATCGTTTCGCCAGCTACCGCGAGGACTTACGGAAAAAACAAGAAGCTGGTGTAGATATATCGCTTGACGCCCAAGAGGCCAGGCAGTGGCTGAGGGGGTGTCTAAAGCGCGCCTGTAATCGACTCGGTAGAAGCAGGGCGCTGCAACAAGAGGCGCAACGCACACTGGAAGTGCTGCAAAGCGCAGCGGCGGCCGAAACCCTGGCCTACTTGTCGTCTCCTGCGGCGCAATCCTTGATGGAAGGTACCGTGGCTTGGGAGTTCATGGTCCGCCTGCCGGCCGTACCGCTGCGTGTTGAACGCCGCGCCGCCAGCTTCGCCCATTGGTACGAATTATTCCCGCGCTCACAAAGCGGCAGCGTCAGGCGTCACGGAAATTTCGACGATGTGATTGAACGCCTTCCCGCCGTGCGGGAGATGGGCTTCGACGTACTGTATTTTCCGCCCATACATCCTATAGGGATGACGAACAGGAAGGGGCGCAATAACAGCTTGGTGGCGCAGGCGGATGAGCCAGGTAGTCCGTACGCGATCGGTTCCGAAGAAGGTGGGCACGATGCTATCCATCCCCAATTGGGAACACTGGAAGATTTTCGCCGCTTGATCGCTGTCGCTCGTCACCATGATATCGAGATTGCTCTGGATTTCGCCGTTCAGTGTTCACCCGATCATCCATGGTTGCGTGCTCACCCCCAATGGTTTGCCTGGCGCGCGGATGGTTCCATTCGGTACGCCGAAAATCCACCGAAGAAATATGAGGATATTGTCGGTGTCGATTTTTATGCTCGCATCGCAGAAGGTGGCGATGCAGCGAGGACGCTCTGGCTAGCCTTGCTCGATGTGGTGCTGTTCTGGGTCAAGGAGGGCGTACGAACTTTTCGGGTCGATAATCCGCACACCAAGCCTTTGCCCTTCTGGGAATGGCTGATTGCGCAGGTCCAGGAACGCTATCCCGAGGTGATTTTCCTGTCGGAAGCTTTTACCCGGCCGAAAATGATGTATCGCCTGGCCAAGCTCGGCTTCACTCAATCCTACACGTACTTCACTTGGCGAGAGCACAAGCAGGAACTGAGCGACTATCTGAATGAAATTTCCTGCCCGCCAGTGTCCGATTTCTTCCGGCCGAATTTTTTCGTTAATACACCGGATATCAATCCACGCTTTCTGCAGGTTTCCGGACGCGCTGGATTTCTGATCCGCGCTGCGCTGGCTAGCACGATGTCGGCTGTCTGGGGCATGTATAGCGGTTTCGAATTGTGCGAAGCATCAGCTGTGCCGGGCAAGGAAGAATATCTGGATTCAGAAAAATACGAGATAAGGGCGTGGGATTGGCGGCGTCCCGGCAACATCGTAGCCGAGGTGACTGTGCTGAATCGTGTGAGGCGGGAAAATCCCGCGTTCCATCGTCAGGAGGGAATACGTTTTCACCGTGCCGATAATGATCAGATCCTGATGTATACGCGAGCTACGCCTGAGCGCGATAACGTGGTGCTGATTGTCGTCAGTCTTGACCCGTTCGCAGAGCAGGGCGCCAATATGGAGTTACCCCTGTGGGAGTTCGGCTTGGCGGATGACGGCGTGCTGCAAGTCGAGGATCTTCTGCACGGCTATCGGTTCGAATGGCAAGGAAAAAATCAACACATCAGCTTGAGCCCGGAGCATCCTTATTCGATCTGGCGCCTCTCGAGCAGACCGTAGCAAAGGAGCCGGCAAGCCATGAAGAAGAATTCGACATCGGTGCAGGCTGCAAATCAGGGAGATCCGCTTTGGTACAAGGATGCGGTTATTTATCAGTTGCACGTCAAATCTTTTTTTGACGCCAACAATGATGGTATTGGAGACTTCGCAGGCTTGATCGCCAAGCTTGATTACATTGTCGAGCTGGGTGTCGATACCATCTGGTTGCTGCCCTTCTATCCTTCACCCCGGCGCGATGATGGCTATGACATAGCCGAGTATCGCGACGTGCACGAGGACTATGGCAAGTTGTCCGATGCACGCCGCTTCATTGCGGCTGCGCACGAACGCGGTATGCGCGTAATCACCGAGCTGGTGGTAAACCATACTTCTGACCAGCACCCCTGGTTCCAGCGTGCGCGCCATGCCAAGCCGGGTTCCGCGGCGCGCAATTTCTATGTGTGGTCAGACAGCGATCAGGCTTATTCGGGCACCAGGATTATTTTTCTGGATACTGAAAAATCCAATTGGACCTGGGACCCGGTTGCCGGCGCTTACTTTTGGCATCGCTTCTATTGCCATCAACCCGATCTGAACTACGACAATCCACAAGTGCTCAAGGCCATTCTGGGCGTTATGCATTTCTGGTTGGACCTGGGTGTGGACGGTTTACGTCTGGACGCGGTGCCCTATCTGGTAGAGCGTGAAGGCACCAATAATGAGAATTTGCCTGAGACCCATGAGGTGCTGCGTCGCATTCGGAAGGACTTGGACGCCTCTTATGCGGGCAGGCTGCTTTTAGCGGAAGCCAACCAGTGGCCGGAGGACGCGCAAGAGTATTTCGGTGCGGGCGACGAGTGCCATATGTCTTTCCATTTTCCGCTGATGCCGCGCATGTATATGGCCATTGCCCGGGAGGATCGTTTTCCGATCACCGACATCATGCGGCAGACACCGGATATTCCTGATCATTGCCAGTGGGCGATTTTCTTGCGCAATCACGACGAACTGACGCTTGAAATGGTAACGAGCAGCGAACGTGATTACTTATGGGAAGTTTATGCGGCGGACAGGCGCGCCCGGATCAACCTCGGCATACGGCGTCGTCTGGCGCCGTTGCTGGAGCGCGATCGCCGCCGGATAGAGTTGATGAACAGTCTGCTGCTGACTATGCCGGGGACCCCGGTCATCTACTACGGCGATGAAATCGGGATGGGCGACAATATCCATCTTGGCGATCGGGACGGTGTACGCACACCCATGCAGTGGTCGCCCGATCGCAATGCGGGATTTTCACGGGTCGACCCCGAACGCCTGGTGCTGCCTTCGATTATGGGCAACCTCTACGGTTACGAAGCCGTCAATGTCGAGGCACAAGCACGCGACGCTCATTCCTTGCTGAACTGGACGCGGCGCATGTTGGCAAAGCGGCGCCAGTATCAAGCATTTGGCCGAGGAACCATAAGAATGCTGTACCCGGGAAACCGGCAGATTCTGGCTTACTTGCGCGAGCATCTCGACACCACCATCTTGTGCGTTGCCAATTTGTCGCACGCGCCACAGGCGGTTGAGTTGGACCTGGGAGAGTTCGCGGGCCGAGTGCCGGTGGAGTTGACCGGAGGCACGCCTTTCCCTGCCATCGGCCAGCTGACCTATTTGCTGACCTTGCCGCCTTATGGCTTCTATTGGTTTGAGCTGAGCACGCTGGCGTCTCCGCCTTCGTGGCACTTGGCCAGCGCAGGACAATTGCCCGAATATCACACTCTGGTGTTGCGAGGTAAGACAGGCTACGACCTGATGCCAGGTTCGCGCCAGATGCTGGAGCGGATCGTGTTGCCCGAGTACTTGGCATTGCGTCGGTGGTTCGCCTCGAAGAATGAAAAAGTCGCTTCGGCCAGGGTCGTTTATGGCGCGCGTTTGCCTGGGGCCGCGGAAGAGTTGTACATGGCCGAGATAGAAGCCGATCTGGGCGAGCGTAAAGATCGCTACGTGGTGCCGCTTGCCATGATTTGGCAAGAGAACTTGCCGCCGTTACCGCAGCAACTTGCACTTGCACGCGCAAGACGCGGCCCCCTGGTAGGGATGGTCACGGACGCTTTCAGCCTACGTGGCTTTGCCGCTGCGGTGCTCGATAGCCTGAAAGCAGGAGAAGAATTACGACTACCTGGCGGGGCGGACGATGGTGGGCCCGCCCGTATCCAGTTTCTGGCGCAAGTGGGGCTGGAGTCGGTTGCGATGGGGGACGAAACCAAAGTCGAATGGCTGTCGGCAGAGCAATCGAACAGTTCCTTGGTGATCGGATCACAAGCTGTGTTGAAGATTGTTCGGCGCGTCGTGGCGGGTGTTCATCCGGAAAGCGAGATGACGCGGCATCTGACTCAATTGGGCTTTGGCAATACGGCCGCTTTGCTGGGCGAGGTCGTGCGCAGGGATGAGGATGGCACGCTACATACTTTGGCGGTGCTGCAACAGTATGTCGGTAACCAGGGCGACGCCTGGACCTGGACCCTGAGTTATCTTGGCCGTAGCCTGGATGATGCCGCGCTGACAGACGAGAGTGTTGAAGACTATGGGCAGGAACTGCAGGGCTACACTACTTTTGCCACCGCGGTCGGCAAGCGTCTGGGCCAGTTGCACGAGATCTTGGCTAAACCCAGCGACGATCCGGATTTTGCTCCGGAGCTTGCCGGTGCTGAAGAAATCGGATTGTGGGTCGAGAGCGCATGCCGCATGTTGAAGCAGGCGCTGGAAGTGCTCGCACGACATGCCGATTGGACCGAAGACGGCCTGGGGGACTTGGTGAACTTGCTGCTGGAAAGCGAACACGCTTTGCTTGATGCCATGCATGAGTTGGTGCGGGGTATTGATCATGCGCAGCAAACCCGCATACATGGCGATTTCCATCTGGGGCAGGTTCTCGTTGCGCAGAACGACGCCTATCTTATCGATTTTGAGGGCGAGCCCGCGCGCACCATGCAAGAGCGGCGCAGCAAAAATCATCCCTTGCGAGATGTGGCCGGCCTTCTGCGTTCATTCGATTACGCTGCCGCCGTGGTGGCGCGTGCACCGGATTCGACGCCGGCCGCGCCTGGCGCCACCCCACTGTCGGGTACGCCATCGGCCTTACTGGCTCAACGCCGGGACATTTTGCTTACGCGCTTCAAAGAGCAAGCCTCGGCTGCTTTTTTGAGTGCTTACAGGGAAGTGGCTGGCGAGGCTGAGCACCCTTGGAGCCTTACTCAAAACGAGGAGGCCTTGTTGGATTTGTTCCTGATCGAAAAAGCTGCCTATGAAATTTGCTATGAAGCTGCCAATCGTCCCCATTGGACAGGAATCCCGTTGCGCGGTTTGGCTGAGCTGGCCACCCGAGTCCTGACGCAAGTGGGAAAGGACGCCGATGCCAGTTCATGACGCGGATGTTCAGGATATCGAGCTTGTTATCGATGCCTTGCGAAACGGATGCCAGGTCGACCCCTTTAGTGTGCTTGGCCCGCATCGGCTCGCAGGACGCTGGGTGATTCGCGCATTTTTGCCTGGCGCCTTGAGCGTCGAAGCGATGCTGGCCGGAGGGAAGTCGCAGGCGCTGACGCTCTTGCGCGATGGTTTTTTTCAGGGAGACTTCGACCAGGATGATTTGCCTGATCCCCCCGCTTATCACCTGCGTATAGCTTGGCCGGATCGTGTGCAGGAAGTGGAAGACCCTTACGCTTTCGGCTTGTTGCTAGGGGACGCTGATCTTCGACTGATTGCCGAGGGCGCGCATCTCGAGATTGACGCGTGTCTGGGAGCACACTGCGTGAATATCCAAGGTGCGCGGGGGGTCAGGTTTGCCGTGTGGGCTCCTAATGCGCGCCGCGTGTCGGTCGTAGGTGATTTCAACTCATGGGACGGGCGTAGGCACGTGATGCGTTTCCGGCATGCCGCGGGTGTGTGGGAAATATTCATACCGGGCTTGGCGGCGGGCGAGGCCTATAAGTTCGAGATCGTGGGTGCCGACGGCGATTTGCTTGCGCATAAGGCAGACCCTTATGCGCGTGCAGCGGAACGCGCCCCCGCAACGGCTTCGATTGTCACGGATGGTTTGCCGTTCATCTGGCACGACCAGGAATGGATGGCCGAGAGGGGGCGGTCGCAGGCGGTCAACGCAGCGATTTCCATTTATGAGGTGCACGCCTCTTCATGGCTACGCAATGAGATTGGCGAAGTGCCAAGTTGGGACGAACTGGCTGATCGCCTGCTGCCGTACATGGCCGAGCAGCGGTTTACCCACCTGGAACTGTTGCCGATTATGGAGCATCCCTTCGGAGGCTCTTGGGGCTATCAGCCGCTGGGCTTGTTTGCGCCAAGTTCCAGCTATGGCAGCCCAAGTGACTTCGCGCGCTTCATCGATCGCTGTCACCAGGCTGGGTTGGGCGTCATCCTGGACTGGGTGCCGGCGCATTTTCCCGGTGATGAACATGGCCTTGTGCGCTTCGATGGCACTGCTCTGTACGAATACCAGGATCCACGGGAAGGACTGCATCAAGACTGGAATACCTTGATTTACAACCTGGCCCGTCCCCAAGTGAGCAACTTCGTCATGGCCAGTGGCCTGGCGTGGCTGAGGCGTTTCCATATCGATGGCCTGCGCGTTGATGCGGTCGCGTCCATGCTGTATCGGGACTACAGTCGCAAGGACGGTCAGTGGTTACCCAACACCTATGGCGGTCGCGAAAATCTGGAGGCCGTAGCCTTTCTGCGCAAGCTGAATCAAGAGGTGAGACGGCAGTTTCCGGATGCGATCACGATTGCGGAAGAGTCAACCACTTGGCCAGGGGTGACTGCGCCGGTAGAGCAGGGGGGCTTGGGATTTCATTTCAAATGGAATATGGGGTGGATGAATGACACCTTGCGGTACATGCAACGAGATCCGCTATTCAGAAAGCACCACCATCAAGACATGACCTTCGGCATGACATATGCCTATTCAGAGCGCTTTGTGCTGCCCTTGTCCCACGATGAAGTGGTGCATGAAAAGCGATCCTTATTGAGCAAGATGCCTGGCGATGAATGGCAACGCTTTGCCAATCTGCGTGCATATTTCGCTTTTATGTGGGCCTACCCCGGAAAGAAATTGCTGTTTATGGGAGGTGAAATTGCCCAGGCCACAGAGTGGAATCACGACACGCAACTTGCATGGAATGAGGCCGGGCAGGCTATGCCTGGCGGCGTGCAGAAGCTAGTGCGCGATTTGAACGATGTGTATAGATCTTTGCCGGCTTTATACCTGCACGATGCGGATCCCGAAGGATTCCAGTGGCTCATCGCAAACGACGACCACAATAGTGTTTTCGCGTTTATGCGGCGTGACGCAAATCAACGCGTACTGGTGATAAGCAATATGACGCCAGTGCTGCATACAGGCTATGTGGTGAAAGTTCCATGTGCGGGGCGCTGGCGCGAAATCATCAATACCGATGCATCCGACTATGGCGGGTCGGGGCTGGGCAATGGGGGCGAAGTAAGAACTATCGAGCGGGGCGACCAGATTTGGCATGTCGAGCTTCTGTTGCCGCCCTTATCTACCTTATTGCTCGCTTGGCAGGATTGAGTCGTGGTTGCCGCCATCCATCGTTTATTGCCCGGTCGGCCTTATCCCTTGGGCGCTCATTGCGATGAGACTGGTGTGAACTTCGCGATGTTCTCTGCGCATGCGAGCAAGATGGAACTTTGCCTGTTTGACGCGGCCGGACGTCAGGAGCTGGCCAAGTTGCCCCTGCCCGAGTGCACCGACGAAATCTGGCATGGTTATCTGCCGGGAGGGTATGCCGGACAGGTATATGGCCGATCAGGGGGAGAAGTGGACGTAACGCTGTTACTGGTCAATGACGGTTCAGAAGATGCTTCCTTCGTGATCCCATCATCTTCCTTTGCATGGCGCTTGCTGATGGACAGCGCCGACCCCGCCATTGCTGTCGTGGACATCATCCACGACAGACTTTCGCTACAGGCTCGCAGCGTGGTGCTGTTGGGCTGCAAGATGGCGGCGCTATGAAGAAGCTCACTGACGACATCGTGTTGGAAGAACAGGGCGCTGCCTTTGGCGCAACGCTGCTTGTTGATGGAACGACAGTTTTTCGTCTATGGGCTCCTGGCGTGGCCGATGCGAATTTGCTGATCTACCCCGATAAAGGGCAGGAACAGTGCCACGCGATGAACGCCCGGGATCAGGGCTGGTTTGCGCTGCGTCTGGCTTGTGGGCCGGGTACACGCTATCGCTTTCACGTAGGCGGAAGATGCGTGCCCGATCCTGCCTCGCGTTTGCAGGACGGCGATGTTCATGACGCCAGTGTCGTGACCGATCCGAATTCGTATCGCTGGCGCACCAACACGTGGCGCGGGCGTCCCTGGCGCGAAGCGGTGCTGTACGAGTTGCATGTGGGCGCTTTCGGGGGGTACGAAGGAGTACGAGCACACCTTCCGCGTTTGGCTGAGTTGGGTATCACCGCCGTTGAGCTGATGCCGATTGCCGATTTTCCCGGTAAGCGGAATTGGGGATATGACGGCGTTCTTCCCTACGCGCCGGACTGCGCTTATGGCACGCCTGACCAGCTCAAGGCACTGATCGACGAGGCCCATGCCTTGGGCTTGATGATGTTTCTGGATGTCGTCTACAACCATTTCGGGCCCGATGGCAACTATCTTCATTGCTACGCACCTCAATTTTTTCGTGACGATATTGGCACCCCGTGGGGACCCGCTCTCGATTTTCGTCGTCCCGAGGTGCGCCGGTTTTTTACCGATAATGCGCTGACCTGGCTGCAGGAGTATCGCTTTGATGGCTTGCGTCTAGACGCTGCTCACGCCATCGCCGATCAGGACTGGCTGGACGAGTTGGCGCATGCCGTTCGGCAACAACTTGGGCCGCAGCGCCAAGTGCACTTGGTGTTGGAGCATGAAGGAAACAGAGTCGGCCACCTCGCTCACGGTGGGTTCGATGCGCAGTGGAATGATGATGGTCATCACATTCTGCATGTTCTGATCACTGGCGAAAAAGAGGGCTACTACGCGGATTATGCCGAGCATGCCGCCGAGCGCTTGGCACGTTGCCTGGAGCAAGGGTTCATTTATCAGGGTGAGCCCTCAGCGTATCGGGACGGTGCCCCCAGAGGAAGTTCTTCAGGCCATTTGGCTCCTGACTGTTTCGTGCTTTTTCTGCAGAATCACGACCAGGTCGGCAACCGGGCCATGGGTGAAAGATTATTGACCTTGGCGCGAAAAAAGAAGCGTCTCGGCGCGCTGCGCGCCGCGCTTGCCCTCTTGCTGCTGTCTCCCCAAATACCACTGATCTTCATGGGGGAGGAGGTGGGATCAGAAACGCCTTTTCTGTATTTCATCAGCCATGCCGAAGCGCTGGCCAAAGCGGTCAGCGATGGACGGCGCCAAGAGTTTTCCAGGTTTCCCGCATTTGCCGGCGACGCAGCGCAGGCGGCCATACCCGATCCCAATGCCGTCGCCACCTTCGAAGCCTCGATACCTGCGTGGCCTGCAGGCGCAGACTCGGCGGGTTGGTCTGATTACTACCGCAAATTGCTGGATTTACGCAGGCAGGTCTGGTGGCCTTGCGGAGCCGATGTTCACAGCGCGGGAGCCGTGGCGATAGGCCGGCAAGCCGTGGCGGCTCGGTGGTATCTGGATAAGAAAAGAGTCTTGGCGCTATATGTCAATTTTTCCACGGAGGTCCTGGACCTTGATCCACCGTCGGCAGAAAGCATCTTGTTCGAAAGTGAGCGCGGGGCGGGAGGTGAGCTGATGCGCGGGCGCTTACAGGGCCTTTGCACCGTTGCATGCCTAGAAGACGCTCCATCATGAAAGACGCGACTATTCCTGGCCTTGAGGAGTTGGCTGTGGCCGCAGGCATCCTTGTGTATTGGCGCGATGTGTCGGGGCTCGAACATAAGGTGGTACCAAGTGTGTTGTGCAGGGTACTGGATGCGCTACAGATAGAGGCTGGCACACCTAGGCAGATCGCTGACAGCCTTGCTAGGCTGAGGGAGCAGGACAAGGCAGCCGAGCCTGTCTTGCTGACGGCGTCGCTGAATCAGCCTATCGCATTGCCGAGCAAGCTTGGGGAGAAGTCGCGCTCATTCCAGATAGATCTGGAGCAGGGCGAAGTGCTTCATGGCCATCTTGTTCAGGATCAGGCCGGTAAGCACATCATCCCGGGGTTGGATGTGCCGGGCTATCACACTTGTCGGATAGGTTCTCGGAAGTACGTTCTGGCCGTTGCGCCCGCACGTTGCTATTCGATGCAAGATGCGTTGGGCCATGCCGGGGCCCGCGAGTGGGCCTTGGCCGTGCAGGTCTACAGCTTGCGCCGCAAGGTAAATGCGGTTTCGCGTGGTGGGGCTGGTGCGGGGTTCGGCGATTTCGCCGCGCTGGAAGCGCTGGCACTGACCATGGCAAGCCGGGGCGCCGCCGCTTTAGCCATCAGTCCGGTGCACGCGATGTTCAGTGCGGATGCCAGGCGCTACAGCCCCTATGCGCCGTCCAGCCGCTTGTTCTTGAACGTGTTGTATATCGACCCTGCCGAGGTCTTCGGACAAGCTGCCGTGGCGCATGCCACTGCCGTGTTGGGATTGAGCGGCGTTCTGAATAGGCTCGACGCAATGGCGTTGATCGATTGGCCTGAGGCCGCCGCTGTGAAGTTGGCCATTCTCAGATTTTTGTACGAGGGCTTCCCGGAAAATGCGGGGCAGTCCATGCAAGACGATTTGCTTGTTTTCCGGGGCGAGTCTGGCAAAGCGCTAGAGGAGCACGCTTGTTTCGAAGCCCTGCATGCGAGGCAGATGGCGCAGGGCCTGGGGCATAGCGAATGGCGCGATTGGCCGGCGGCTTTACAGAGTCCCCACAGTCAGGCCGTTGCAAGTTTCGCCAAGAGGCACGCCCGGGAAGTGGACTTTCATATTTTTCTCCAGTGGTTGGCCAATCGTGGCTTGGCGCGTGTGCAATCGCAAGCTCGCGGCGCGGGCATGCCGATTGGTCTGATTTCTGATCTGGCGGTGGGTGCCGACCCGGCCGGCAGTCATGCTTGGAGCAGGCAAGGTGAAGTGCTTGCCGGTTTGTCTCCCGGCGCGCCGCCAGACCTTTACAACCCTTTTGGTCAATCATGGGGTTTGACTGCCTTTTCACCACATTCGCTCGCCAGCAATGGCTATCGAGCATTTATTGAAATGCTGAGGGCGAGCCTGAAGCATGCAGGCGGTGTACGGATCGATCATGCCTTGGGTTTATCGCGGATGTGGTTGGTGCCGGAAGGCAGCAGCCCGACAGCAGGGGCTTACGTGCGCTATCCCTTGCGCGACATGATGCGTTTACTTGCCTTGGAATCTTGGCGCCATCGAGCGATAGTCATTGGCGAGAATCTGGGGACAGTGCCTGAAGGATTCAACCAGTCCATAGAAGAGGCCGGTATGCTGGGAATGGAGGTGTTGTGGTTTGCCCGCGAAGGTGCCGGGCCCGATGCGTGTTTCCGGCCGCCTCGCCGCTGGCCCGCCCAAGCCATCGCCATGACCTCGACCCATGATTTACCGACAGTGGCCGGGTGGTGGTCGGGTACTGACCTCGGATGGAGAGAACGTTTGGGCTTGCTCGGCCCCGACACCTCTATCCAGATGCAAACAGAGGAGCGCGCTCGTGACCGAGAATGCTTGTGGCACGACTTGAGCGAAGCGGGTGTGGCGCCAGGGGGCATGGCCCCTCCGGTGGACCAGGCCCCGGTGGCAAGTGCACTGGGTTTCGTGGCGGCGACCCCGGCGCCCCTGGTAGTCCTGCCGCTGGAAGACCTGCTGGGCAGGAAAGAGCAACCCAATCTACCTGGTACGACTGATGAGCATCCCAATTGGCGTCGACGCATCGATGTCCCCGCCGAAGAACTCTTGGGGGCGCCGGGGGTTGAACGATGCCTGGCTTCGTTGGCAAAGCACCGGAGAGTGATATGAGCGTTCCGCGCGCAACAGTGCGTTTACAGCTCCATGCCGGCTTTCCCTTCGATGCGGCTACTGAGTTGGTCGAGTATTTTCACCGGCTAGGTGTCAGCCATATTTACGCTTCACCATTGACGCGGGCGCGGCCGGGCTCCATTCACGGCTATGACACGGTTGATTACGGTGCAGTCAACCCGGAGTTGGGGGGCGAAGCAGCCTTGCGTAGACTGGTTGCGCGCTTGCGCGAATTCGATATGGGTCTGATCGCCGATATCGTGCCCAACCATATGAGTACCGCGCAGGAAAATGCCTGGTGGTGGAGCGTGCTGAGCCTGGGCCGGCACAGCCCATACGCTTCCTACTTCGATATCGACTGGGAGTCTGACGACCCGGCTTTGCGAGGCAAGGTGCTGGCCCCTTTTTTAGGGGAACCTTATGGCGTGGCGCTGGGGTCCGGGCTATTGGCGTTGGAACGCGCAAGCGGCGGTAATGAGTTCCAGATTGCTTATTTTGATGCCCGTTTTCCCATCGCCGAGGCGTTCGCCGCAGAGGTCGAGACACAACTGAAGAAGGCGGCGCGCGCCTATGACGCCACTTGTGCAGAGGGATGTGCGCGCTTGCACGAGCTGTTGGAGCGCCAGCATTACAGGTTGGCCTGGTGGCGAACCGCTGCGGAGGAAATCAATTGGCGGCGCTTTTTCGAACTTAGTGATCTGGTGGGTATGCGCATCGAATGCAGGCAGGTGCGCGACGCCGTTCACGAATTGTGCTTGCGCTTGTATGCCCAGGGTTTGATCGACGGGGTCCGCGTGGACCATGTCGATGGCTTGTCCGATCCTGAAGCTTATTGCTTGTATCTGCGCAAGAGTCTGGTCGCGCTTACTTCGGCGCGTCCGGCTTCGGCGCCTCGTACACCGCCATATATCGTGGTCGAAAAAATTCTGGCGGCCGAAGAGATTCTGCCCCCTGCTTGGCAGGTGCAGGGCACGACCGGCTACGACTTCATGAATCAGGTTGGCGCGCTCTTGCATGATCCCTCAGGCGAATACGCGCTGACGCAGCGCTGGCAGCAATTGTCGGGCGAGCAACGTGGGTTTGAGCAGATCGTTCACGATGTGCGGCGAAAACTTCTTGCACAGAATTTCGCTGGCGAGTGCGAGGCGCTGGTCAAGGTGCTGCATGGCTTGGCGCGAGCAGATCTCGTCACGCGCGATTGGGGCGCGCCCGCTATACGAAGGGTACTGGTCGAATTACTGGTGTTTTTCCCGGTGTACCGTACTTATGCCACGGTCCAGGGGCGTGTAGCCAGCGATGAGCTGGTCTTTGGAATTGCTGTGCGGCGCGCACGCGCCAGCTTGAGATGGGCCGAGCAACCTTTGCTGGATCTGCTTGCGGGCTGGCTCGGCGGTCAAGCGCCGATCGAGGTTGGAGAGGGCGCCGCGCGAGCGGATAGGCTGGAAGCGATTCGTCGCTTCCAGCAGTTGACGGCACCCTTGGCGGCGAAGGCAGTGGAAGACACCGGTTTCTATCGCTATGGTCGGCTGTTGTCGCGCAACGAAGTTGGGGCAGACCCCGCGGTTTTTTCCCTGGATGTGGAGGCCTTTCATCATAAGGTGCTGGAGCGCGCTGTTCATTACCCGGACGCCATGCTGGTATGTGCCACCCATGATCACAAGCGAGGCGAAGACGCGCGCGCCCGTTTGGCGGTATTGAGCGAACTGAGCAGCGAATGGCTACACCTGGTGGACGGCTGGATTCGTCGTCACGCGGTATACAAGAAGCAGGCCGGCCAGCAGTTGGCGCCTGCAATTGCTGATGAGTACATGCTCTATCAGACTTTGTTCGGCGCTTGGCCTTTGGATATGTCCAGCGCGGATGGGGAAGGGCTCAAGCTACTGGCTGAACGGGTGGGCGACTGGCAAACCAAATCCTTGCGCGAGGCCAAGCTGCGCTCAAGTTGGGTGCTTCCTGCCGATGAGTATGAACGAGCCTGCAATGGCTTTCTTCATGCTGTGCTGGACACCCGGCGCAATGGGCGAACCTTGTTGGAAATATCTGCCTTTGTGAGCCGGGCGGGAGCCGTCGGCGCTCTTAATAGTCTGGCCCAGACTCTGCTGCGTTTAACTGTGCCTGGCGTGCCAGACCTTTATCAGGGGACCGAATTGTGGGACTTCAGCCTGGTCGACCCGGACAATCGGCGCGCTGTGGATTATCAACAAAGGCGCGCCTTCCTTGCTGTCAAGGGCGGCGAGCCAGAACTGGTCGCGTGCTGGCGTGATGGGCGAATCAAGTTTGAATTGATCCGGCGCACACTCGCGCTGCGCCGCTGCGTGCCTGAGCTTTTTCAGCGTGGTGATTATCTGCCATTGCCTGTCAACGGTGAAGCACGCGAGCACGTGCTGGCTTTCGCCCGCCGACACCAAGGGCATACTCTGATCATTATCGTGCCCCATTGTGCGGCAGAACTTGTGCTGGCTTCCAGTCTTGCAACGCCGGTGCCGCATGTGCCAGAGCTTGCCTGGGGCGACACCTCGATCGAAGTTTCCAGCCTTGTGCGCGATGGGAGCTTGCAGCACGTCCTGACAGGGCGATTGGCAAATGTGGCGAATGGCCAGCTTGCGGTCCGCGAAGCTTTGGCCGATTTCCCAGTGGCGCTGTTGATGCCGGCAGGCACGGTGCCGAGGGCAGCGAGGCAGGCCTGAGCCTAAGCTGCCGTGGCAAGAATAGCCACGATAGGGTCAGGCGCAATGCTTGCCTGGCTTTCTACCCATCGTTGCGATAAGAAAAATTAGCTCGCGCGTATAGCCTTCCTGGCCGGCTCTCCTTAAACTTGCCGTGGTTCATGGCGAACGATCAAATAAAACAAGGGAGGGTCGCAATGGCAGGTTCTTATTTTCCGGTCTGGCGCGAGCAGGCGGGTGGTGTGCAGGGGGGGCGTGTCATCGCACCCGATGAACGGCTGCCTTGGCCGCAGATGGTGGCAATGGGGGTCCAGCATGTGGTCGCGATGTTCGGCTCGACGGTATTGGCGCCGTTGCTGATGGGCTTCGACCCCAATCTGGCCATTTTCATGTCCGGTATCGGTACTCTGCTTTTCTTTGTCATGGTGGGTGGGCGAGTGCCTAGCTATCTGGGCTCCAGCTTCGCCTTCATCGGGCTCGTCATTGCCGTTACCGGATACGCCGGTACCGGGCTCAATGCCAACATCGGCGTCGCGCTGGGCGGCATCATTGCTTGCGGGGTGGTTTATGCGCTCATAGGCTTGCTGGTGATGGCCATAGGCACAGGGTGGATAGAGCGCTTGATGCCGCCCGTGGTTACCGGGGCGGTGGTGGCGGTAATCGGGCTCAACCTGGCGCCGATCGCCGTCAAGGGTGTCAGCGGCAATAACTTCGATGCCTGGATGGCGCTGGTAACCGTCTTATGCGTAGGCGGCGTGGCGGTATTTACTCGCGGCATGTTGCAGCGCTTGCTGATTCTGGTCGGGCTGTTGGCGGCTTATGTGTTGTACGCCGTGCTAACCAATGGGGCCGGACTGGGCAAGCCGATAGACTTCACCCCCGTGGCCAATGCCGCCTGGTTCGGTTTGCCAGTCTTTACCGCACCGGTGTTCCAGCTTGACGCTATGGTGCTTATTGCCCCGGTCGCGGTAATTCTGGTGGCCGAGAACCTGGGCCACATCAAGGCAGTGGGGGCGATGACAGGATACAACCTTGACCGCTATGTCGGCCGCGCCTTCGTAGGTGACGGCTTGGCTACCATGGTCTCGGGTAGTGTGGGTGGAACCGGCTTGACGACCTACGCCGAAAACATCGGTGTCATGGCGGTAACGCGCATTTACTCCACGCTGGTGTTTGTCATTGCCGCTCTGGTGGCGATCGTGTTGGGTTTCTCGCCTAAGTTCGGCGCCGTAATCCTGACTATTCCCGGTGCCGTGCTGGGCGGGGTATCGATTGTCGTGTTTGGGCTGATCGCTATCGCAGGGGCTCGGATCTGGGTAGAAAATCGCGTGGATTTTTCCGACAACCGTAATCTGATCGTAGCCGCTGTGACGCTGGTATTGGGGGCAGGTGATTTTACCGTCAACCTGGGCGGGTTCGCACTCGGCGGAATCGGAACCGCCACTTTTGGCGCGATCATCCTGAATGCCCTGCTGACCGTCAGGGCCAAGCACTGATCGAGGTTGCCACGCCCATTGCCGCGCGCGGCAATGGGCGTGGCTTTCGTTACCCTTTTTTAGACACCGTCACGGGGACGAGGGAAGCCTAGCTTCCCATTTTCCGTTCTGTTGATAGAAATTGTAGCGGTTGCTGTCTTCGTGGCGGCTTCCTTTCACATCGGCGCTGGTACGTACCGTGCATGTAACAACGCCGTCGCTGGATGCTTCGCAATTATCCACAGACTTAACTTGCAGCGAACGCACTACATTGCTGGCAGCAGCACCATCGAAACCCGGGCGGGGGCTGGCGCCCAAGTCCTGGATTTCGCGCTGCATGGCGTTTTGCAAAGCCTGGGTGGCTTGTTCTGTGTTGGGTGCCTGCTGTTGCGCCAAAGCTGTCGCGCAAACGCCGCATAAACCAATAGCCATGAGGAATTTCTTCATTTCGTGCTCCTTGGGGAACGAGTGGATGCCACACGTTCAATCTAGTCCCCCACGCGAGCCGGCTCTGTAAGCTTTTGCGTTTAATGTGTCGCTTGTTAACCTGCTGACTGGCTTACCAGCTGGCTACCGACCCATCGCTGCGGGGGTCTGTACCCCCTGCTAGTGTTCCATCGGCGTAGCGTATAAGTGCTCCCGCATGCCCCATGATTTCGTCGTAGGGCTTAAGCACTTCCACGTCGTGGCCGCGTTCGCGCAACTGACTTGCCGTGGCCGAGTCGAAACGGGATTCCAGCTTGAGCGTGTCGGACGCCTGGCCCCAGGTTCTACCCAATAGCCAACGGGGCGCATCGATCGCAGCCTGGGGGTTCATGCCGCAATGCACGACGCGTGTAAAAACCGCACTCTGCGACTGGGGTTGCCCATCGCCGCCCATATTGCCGTAGACCATGGTGCGGCCATCGTTAAGGTGCGCCATGGCAGGGTTGAGCGTATGAAAGGGTTTGCGGCCCGGTGTGAGGGGGTTGCGAGAGCTGGGGTCCAACGAAAAACTGCAACCCCGGTTTTGCCAGTTGATGCCTGATTTACCCAGCACGATACCGCTGCCGAACTCGTGATAGCTGCTTTGAATGAAGCTGACGGCGACACCGTTGGTATCGATGGCGCCCATCCAGATGGTGTCGGCCGGGCCTTGGCCCTGTCCCCATGGCGCTGCCTGTTCAAGCCGAATTTTCCGCGCCATGGCATCCAGATTGGAACTGGACAGCAGTTCTTGCGGGTCGATAGCCATGTAGGCCGGGTCGGTGATGACTGTATCGCGAATACGAAAAGCCAATTTGGTCGCTTCCACGCAAGCATGGACATAGTCGGCTCCCAGCGGGTCGATGCCTGCCGCCAGAATTCGGTCAAGCTGGCCCAGGATGAGCAGCGACACCAGGCCTTGGGTAGGTGGGGGCAGGTTATAGACTTTGCCCGCAGAGTGTTCGAGTACCAGCGGGGTCTTCCAAACTGAACGATGGGCAATCAGGTCTTCAAGGGCAAGTGGGCTGCCGGCGGTGGCCAAGTCGCTGGCCATGCTGCGGGCGAGATCGCCGCGGTAGAAGTCGTCAAGTCCGGCGCGTGACAATTGTTCGAAAGTGTCCGCCAGGCGGGGCTGGCGGAATCGGCTGCCAGCTTCGGGAATCTGTTGGTCTACCAGAAAGGTTTGGGCAAAACCCGGTATCGGCAACAAGTCGTCTAGTTTGGCGCGTGTGCAAATGGATTGGCTACTTGTAACCGGAATGCCGTTTCGGGCGTAATCGATCGCATCGGCAAGCAGCCGCGTGAGCGGTATCCGTGCGCCGAGTCTGTCGCGCGACCAGTCAAAGGCGGCATCCCAACCGGAGATGGTACCGGCAACGGTGTTGGCAGCAAGGCCCCCGCGAAAGGGGATGCTTTCCAGGCCGAGCGCGCGGTAGCTATCGAGGGTGGCGCCAGCCGCGGCGGATCCGCAGGCCTCAAGCGCGACTACGGGCTGCCCGGGTTGACTGATCAGCCAGAAACCATCCCCGCCAATGCTGTTCATGTGGGGGTAGACCACGGCAATCGTGGCGGCCGCGGCAATCATGGCTTCCACCGCATTGCCACCCTCGCGCATGACGGCCAGCGCACTTTGTGAAGCGAGTGCGTGGGGAGCGACCGCCATTGCGTGGCTGCCGCGAATAGGATTGGGTTTGAAAGAGGAAGAATGCATTTGCCTGGCCGAAAAATACAGTAAAAGGTAGGATTGTGACGCACTCCGCAAAGGAAGACGAGACCTTTGCCCCTGGCAGCATGGCAAAGCACGGTGGTTTTCGCCAGATGAGGCGCGGGTTGGTATAAGCCTTGCGCGATGCTCGTCGGCCGAGACCGTAAGCCCTGTTTCCAAGCTTATCCGCCTGGGGTTTGGGCAGCCCGGCCGCGAATCGGCTATAAACACGCCCAGACCTGTTGCGCTGAATGCGTACACGCAAAAATTCAAGGATATCCGTGAGCGATCTGTTAGACAGCCGTCTGGCTCTGCTGGACCAACCCGCACACCGCGTATTGCTGAGCCAGAGCCTGCATGGTATTGAAAGAGAAACGCTGCGGGTCGACGCCCGCGGCAAGTTGGCCTTGACGCCTCATCCAGCAGCCTTGGGCGCGGCCCTGACTCATGCCAGCGTCACGACCGATTATTCCGAGTCCTTGCTGGAGTTCATTACCGGTACCCACATGAGGCACGAGGCCTTGCTGGGCGAATTGATAGACATTCACCGCTTTGTGTATGGTGAATTGGGCGACGAGATCTTGTGGAACCAGTCCATGCCGTGCCAATTACCGGCTGAGGCGGATATCCCGA
Source organism: Pigmentiphaga sp. (assembly GCA_040391825.1). Taxonomy (GTDB): domain Bacteria; phylum Pseudomonadota; class Gammaproteobacteria; order Burkholderiales; family Burkholderiaceae_B; genus Pigmentiphaga. Next base: position 19,051 of record JBEBXA010000005.1, on the reverse strand, counting down.
TCGCGCGTTATGGCTCTTCCAATACCGGCATGCTCAAGCATGTGTATCGCCGTGGTCTTGCCTATCGTTATGGCAAAGCCATGCAGTGCATCGCTGGTATTCACTACAATTTTTCCTTCGACGAGGCTTTGTGGTCCGTGTTGGCTGAGCCCGGCGAAAGTGCCTTGTCCGAGCAGGATAGGCAGTCCGCCAGGTATGTTGCCCTGATCCGCAATTTCAGCCGCTACAGTTGGCTGCTGATGTATTTGTTCGGGGCTTCGCCAGCTTTGTCAGCCAATTTTTTGCAGGGCAGGCCGCATCAGCTTGATCAGCTCGATACCGATACCCTGTATTTGCCGTATGCAACCAGTTTGCGCATGAGCGATCTGGGCTACCAGAACAAAGCCCAGGCTGGCCTCAAGCCCTGCTACAACGATTTGTCCACCTATGTTGCGCGGCTCTACGAAGCGGTCAGCCAGCCTTGGCCCGAGTACGAAAAATTGGGTACCGTGCGCGATGGGGAGTGGATACAGCTCAATACCAATGTGCTGCAGATCGAAAACGAGTACTACTCCAGCATTCGCCCCAAACGCGTGGCCCGGCGCGGCGAACGCCCCTTGCGAGCTTTGGCTACGCGTGGAATCCAGTATGTAGAGGTGCGTTGCCTGGATATCGACCCCTTCCTGCCAGTAGGTATCGATGAGACGACCAGCCGTTTTCTGGACGCCTTCCTGTTGTTCTGTGCACTGGAAGACAGCCCTTCCTTCCCCGAGGGTGGGCATTGTTCACGCAGTACCAACAACTTCATGACCGTCGTCAAGGAAGGGCGCAGGCCCGGACTGCAATTGAATCGTGATGGACGTTTCACCGGCTTGCTCGAATGGGGGGGTGAGTTACTCGACCGTATTCAGGCCTGTGCCACTCTGCTTGACAAGGCCCATGGCGAGACCGGCTATTCGGAGGCGGTGCGGCATCAGACCGAGAAGCTCAAGCATGCTGAGCTAACGCCTTCGGCTCGTGTGCTGGAACAACTGCGCGAGCGCAAGATGTCTTTCCAGGACTTCTCTATGCAAACCAGTCTTCAGCATGCGGACGAGTTTCGCAACAATCCCTGCACCCCGGCCCAAGAAGAAATGTTCCGGCGACTGGCTACCGAATCCTTGGCCGAACAACAGCAGCTTGAGCAAAGCCAAACCGGGGATTTTGCGGCTTTTGTGGCCGATTATCAGGCTAGCTTGATGGGGCATATAGGGGCTTGTACGGCTGCTTCTGAAAGTTGAGCCGGGGCGTTCAGGGGCCTGGAGCAATGGTCGTGACGGCTTGCTCCGCCTGGCTGCAAGGCCAGAATGCAAGGCGCAGGGCCGTGATTTGATGCTAGGCTTTATCTGGTCTTTCGGATAAATTATTTCCGCCATGCAAATCGTTTTCACGGTGCTCGTACTGCTGCTTGCCGTTGCAGTGTCCGGGGTGCTTTCCCGCGTTTCTCCCCTCAAGCTTCCCCTGCCGCTGTTTCAAATCGCGCTGGGTGCCTTGCTGGCAGCCCCGGCTTTCGGCTTGCGGGTGCGCTTCGACCCCGAACTGTTCTTGCTGCTGTTTATTCCCCCCTTGTTGTTCGTTGACGGCTGGCGGATACCCAAGCGCGAACTCTTTAGCTTGCGTAAGCCGATTCTGGCTCTCGCCCTGGGTCTTGTGCTGTTTACCGTGCTTGGCGTGGGCTACTTCATTCATTGGCTGATTCCTGCCATTTCCTTGCCCGTGGCGTTTGCCTTGGGCGCCGTACTGTCTCCTACCGATGCGGTGGCCGTTTCCGCCATCGTGGGCAAGAACAGGCTGCCGACCAAGTTGCAGCATTTGTTGGAAGGCGAGGGCTTGATGAACGACGCCTCGGGCCTGGTGGCATTCAAATTCGCGATTGCCGCAGTGCTGACGGGTACATTTTCCTGGTGGGAAGCCAGTTGGAGCTTCCTCGTCATTGCAAGCGGGGGTCTTGCGGCGGGGGCCCTGATCGCCTGGCTGCTGAGCGTAGGCAGGCGCGAGGTGGCGCGCTGGATCGGCGATGAACCCGCTATCCAGTTGGTCTTGTTGTTGCTAACGCCTTTTACGGCTTACCTGGTGGCTGAACACTTAGGAGTTTCCGGCATTCTTTCGGCAGTTGCCGCGGGTATTGCGATGACCTATACCGAGTCAGCAGGCGAGGGCTCATCAGCGATGCGTCTGCAAAGCAACAGCGTATGGAGCATGCTGGAGTTCGTATTCAACGGCATGACGTTTATTTTGCTGGGTCTGCAGTTGCCAAGCGTGATCGGGCTGGCCCATGCCGACGCGGTCGAGGCCGGAAACGTGCCGGTGTGGCATTTGTTCGCCTATGTGGCGGCGATCACTCTCGCCTTGATAGTGCTGCGTTTCCTATGGGTATGGCTTACCCATTATCTGCGCGCTTTCCGTCTGATTTTGCAAGGCACCCAGGCGCATAAAGTCAATGTTTGGCTGGTGCTGGTAACTGCCTTGTCCGGGGTAAGGGGCTCGATCACCATGGCGGCGGTCATGTCGGTGCCTTTCACCTTGATGGACGGCACCCCCTTTCCGGGACGCGATCTACTGATTTTTCTCGCGACGGGGGTGATCCTGTGCTCCTTGTTGTTCGCCAGCATCTTGCTTCCCTTGGTGCTGCCCCAGGTGCCGACGCCGGTCGAAACCGTGAAGCAACAGGAAGAACGGCGGGCGCGTTTAAGGCTGGCCCAAGTGGCCCTGCAAGGCCTGGAAGAGGCGCAATTGAGCATGAGGCAGGGCTTGAGCGAAGAGGATGTTGTCACCTTGACTGAAGTCAGCGCGGGATTGATGACGATCTATCGCAATCGCATCGATGCCGAAAGCGAATCCGAAGCCACCAACCGGAGGGCTAACTTGCACCGCAGCTTCGAGCGCGACCTGCGCATGGTGGCGGTACGCGCGCAAAGAAACGAGATATTTCGGCTGCGCGATACCCATCAGATCGACGACGACGTGTTTCGGGTTTTGTTGCGGGATATGGATCTGGTTGAAAACTGGCTGCTAGGGCCTTTGGTCAGCAAGCAATGATGCTCAGGGAATCTGGCAGAGGGTTGTGAAAGCGCCTAAAGCGCGTGGCTGGCTAGAGTATCGGCGAAAACAGGCGTGCGCTTGCGTCGGCCAAACGGCGCAAGAATGAGCTGGGCCGGTCCTTGGCGACACGTGTCGCCAAACGCAGGTCGAGTTCGAACTGGCGGCCCAGCAGCTTGCTCATTTCGGGCCCGTAGATCAGGGCGGCCACTTCAAAATTGAGCCGGAAACTGCGATTGTCGAAATTGGCCGTAGCCACGAAAGAGTAGGTGTCATCGACGACCAGCGTTTTTGAGTGCAGCATGCCGTCTTGGTATTCCCAGACCTTGACGCCGGCGGCGATCAGTTCGTCGAAGTAAGAGCGGGATGCCGCCGTAACGAAGCGGGAGTCGCTACAGCGCGGCACCAGCAAGCGCACATCTATGCCCTTAAGCGCCGCTGTCGTCAGGCTCATCAGCGCCGCCGAGCTGGGAACGAAGTAAGCGGTCGTTAGCCAGACGCGCTCGGTGGCCGAATGGATGGCGGCGACCTGCGTGCGGTGTATGGATTCTCGAGGGTCATCGGGGCCCGAGGACACAATCTGCATGAAGTACTTGCCTACCGGGGTGGGCGGCAGCAGGCGTTCAAGCTCTTCTGCTTTTGCGCGTTGGCCGGTAGAGTAGGTCCAGTCTTCCAGGAAGACCATCTGCAGCCAATGGACTGCTCCGCCTTCAATGCGCACGTGCACGTCGTGATAGGCGTCTTCGCGTACCCGTGGGTCTTCTTTGTCGGTAACGTTAAAGCCGCCGGTGAAGCCGACGTCGCCGTCGCAGATCAGTATTTTTCTATGGTTGCGATAGTTGGTGACTGGACGTAGCCTTCGCCCTATCTTGATCCTGTGAAAGAAAGCGACTTCTACGCCTGCAGCCCGCAAAGGCGCCAGAAACTTGTTTCCCAGCCGGGCTGACCCCAGCGCGTCGACCAGAAATCTGACAATCACACCCGCCCGGGCTCGCTCTACCAACTGGTCGCGAATGGCGGTACCTATGTGATCGGGTTCGTAGATGTAGAACTCGATGTGAATGTGGTGCTGCGCAGCCTTGATAGCATCCAGGAAAGCGTCGTAGGTTTGGGCCCCGCCTACCAGCAGGCGGATATCGGTGGCTGATGAGAGCGGGATATCGCCTGTGCTTTGGGCCAGGGTGGCCATTTGGGCGACTGAGGGCGAGATGATGTGGGGGTGCTCTTGCAGGCGCGCGCGTTCGGCCTGGGCTGCAATCATCAATTGGCTGCGAAGTCGTTTGGTACGTCGCCGCTTGAGCCGTTGTGGCCCGAAGAAGTAGTAGACGACGTAGCCCGCGTAAGGCAGCAGGGCCAGGATCAATATCCACAGCACCGTTGCCAACGGCGGCCGTTTCTGGATGATGATCCAGACTGCGACACTGAAGATATAAAGCGCCCACGTTACGGACCAGGCGTTTACCAGGTGGTGTTGTGAGATCCCCCAGTCCATTGTCACGTCCTGCTTTACAGCGGGATGGTGTGGTTCTTGACCCTGACTTTGGCTTCCAGGTAGTTCCGGTTATTGGGGTTGAGGTACACCCCGGTCGGTATCGTACTTTCGATATCGATGCCGTACTGTTCGAGCTGGGTGGCTTTGTCCGGGTTGTTGGTCAGCAGGCGGATGCGATTCATGCCGATGGCCTGCAGCATTTGCGCAGCGGGTTCGAAGCTGCGCGCATCCTCCGGCAAGTCCAGGCAACGATTGGCTTCGAAGGTGTCGTAGCCCTTCTTTTGCAGCGCATAGGCTGAGAGCTTGGCATACAGGCCAATGCCGCGTCCTTCCTGCCGTAAATAAAGCAATACGCCGCCTTGGCGTGAAAAGCATGACAGCGCTTCGTGCAACTGAGGGCCGCAGTCGCATAGCTGCGAGCTGAAGACATCGCCGGTCAGGCACTCTGAATGTACCCGGACCAAGGGGATTTCTGCGGGTTTCAGCGTGGGGAAGACGATAGCGATGTGTTCTTCGGTAAATCCGTTGAACGTAATGAATTCCGGCGGTGTTTCGGTGCCTTCGAGGGGAATGACGACACGGTTTTTGATGGTGACCATAGGACTTTCCAATTAAACCAGCATCCATCCGACAATGAGTAAGCCGAGTGCGATGCGGTACCAGGCAAATACCCGGTAGGAGTGCGTTGCAACGAAGCGCATCAGCGCGCGTACGACCAGCAGCGCGGCAAAAAATGCCGCCACGAAGCCGATGGCAATGGCGGTTACGTCGTTGTTGGTAAGGACATCATGATTTTTCCAGGCGTCGTAAACCGACGCGCCCAACATGGTGGGCATGGCGAGGAAAAACGAAAACTCGGTAGCGGTGGTGCGCTTCAAACCCGCTGCCATACCACCAATGATAGTAGCGCCTGAGCGCGAAGTGCCGGGAATCATGGCCAGACACTGAGCCAGGCCGATAAGCAAGGCCTGTACCCAGGTAATTTCCGACATATTCGGGGTTTTTGCCTCGGATTGCGGCCGGCGTTCAACGAGCAGGATGATGAGTCCGCCGATGATCAGGGCAACAGCAACCACTGAGGGGCGAAACAGCACTTCCTTGATTTCCCGCAGGAAAGTGGCGCCGATGATGGCCGCGGGCAGGAAGGCGACGATGATGTTGCGCGCGAATTTGAGCGAAAACTTGTCGTTGCTCAGACAACCGATGAGGATATGCGCCACTTTTTCTCGAAAAATCCAGATGACGGCCAGGATGGCGCCAAATTGGATGACGACTTCGAACACCTTGGCGTCGCCCGAGAAAAAGTTGATCCAATCGCCGATCAGGATCAGATGGCCGGTGCTGGACACCGGCAGGAATTCGGTCAGCCCTTCGATGATGCCGAGGAAGAAGGCCTTGATCAGAAAGAGGGTATTGTCAGTTATCAAGATTGCGTCCAGCGGGAACGTGATTGAAGCACGGCGTACCGCCCCAAAGGGCAAAGCCGCCGTGCGCGGGTGTGCGAAGGCAGCACCAGCGCACGGTACGGCAGGCAGAGATCATAGCTGAGGTTAATTGCACGCCGCAGTATGGAAGGCAGGACTGTTTATTCCTGAACGTCCTTCAGCGTGTCCAGCAAAGACAGCAATTGCGGAAAGATCTTGGGCGTGGCTGCCACGACATTGCCGTGTTCCATCCAGTTTTGCTCGCCTTCGAAATCGCCGATCAGCCCGCCGGCTTCGAGCACCAGCAGACTGGCGGCAGCAAGGTCCCAGGGCTTTAGACCGGCACCGTAGTAACCGTCCAGACGGCCAGCGGCCAAATGCGCCAGATCGAGAACTGATGAGCCCATACGCCGTACCCCCGAAGTGGAGGCCGAGATCAGACCGAAGGTCTTGGTCCACTGGGCGAGCTGCCTTCCTGTTGCGTTGGGCGATAGGCTGGTGCCGATCAGTGCTTCGGGCATGCGGGAACGTTTGGAAACGCGCAGGCGGCGGTCGTTCAGGAATGCGCCGCTACCGCGCGTGGCGGTAAACAGTTCATTACGCGAAGGATCGTAGATAACCGCCTGGGTAACCTGACCTCGTTGCATCAAGGCGATCGAGATCGCATAGATGGGCAAGCCATGGATAAAGTTCGTGGTTCCATCGATAGGGTCGATGATCCACAGGTTTTCCTGTTGACCTCGGGCGTCGACCGCGCCCAGGGTTTCTCCTGACTCTTCGGCTAGAATCCCGTGTTCGGGGTAGGCCGTTTGCAGAATATCGACGATGGCCGCTTCAGCAGCCTTGTCGACTTCAGTGACGAAATCGCCAGGTCCCTTCTGGGACACCTTCACTAGATCAAGGTCTAGACTGGCACGATTGATAATGGCGCCTGCGCGCCGAGCCGCCTTGACGGCGGTGTTGAGCATGGGGTGCATAGTAGGCCGATTTGGCAAGAACCGCGGTATTAAACCCCTCTAGTGTAAAGGACGCATGCTTTCCCGAGTCAGTTTCGTCATGGTCGAGCCCAGTCACCCTGGAAATATAGGGTCGGCGGCCAGGGCAATCAAAACAATGGGCTTCGCCGATCTGATCTTGGTTAACCCCAAAATCCCCGATGCCGCCAGCCATCCTGACGCTATTGCGCTGGCCAGCGGGGCGGGTGACGTCTTGGCCGCAGCGCAGGTTTGCAGCACGCTGCAAGAGGCGTTGGCGCCAGTCACGATGGCCTTCGCCATGACCGCGCGTCATCGCGACCTGGGGCCGCCGGTGTGCGATATGCGCCAGGCGGCCGAGCTGGCTCGCGCCCACCTTAATGTGGCGCAAACCGACGAGTCCGCCCAGGGGCGAGTCGCTATCGTGCTGGGTACCGAGCGCTCGGGGCTGACCAATGAGCATGTGGCCTTGTGCCATCGGATCTGCCATATTCCCGCCAATCCTGACTACACCTCGCTCAACGTGGCCCAAGCTCTGCAACTAGCTGCCTACGAAATGAGGTATGCCCTGGTAGGGCCGGTTTTGCCGGCGCCGACTGCCGCTGGGGCGCTGCGGGTGCGGGGCGAACCGGCATCGGGCGAAGCTGTCGCGGCTTTGCTGGTGCACTGGGAAGAGGCCTTGACCGCGGTTGGGTTTCTAGATCCGAAACATCCGAAAAAGCTGATGCCGCGTATGCGGCACTTATTTGCCCGGGCGCAGTTGAGCCGGGAAGAAACCGATTTATTGCGCGGTGTTTGCACCGCGATGATTGCGCAGTCCAGAAAAACGACACATGGCAGTTCTTAAGATTCCCGCCGTCTTTATGCGTGGCGGCACCAGCAAAGGCGTTTTCTTTAACGTTCGTGATCTTCCGGGCGATCGCGGTCAGCGTGATCGCCTCCTGTTGCGTGCGCTCGGCAGCCCCGACCCTTACTCGCGCCAGACCGACGGCATGGGTGGCGCCAGTGTGTCCACCAGCAACGTTGTTTTGGTGGGGCCCTCAACACGCAATGATTGCGATCTCGAATACCATTTTGGCCAGGTCGCCATCGATCAGCCCAGCATAGATTGGTCGGGCAATGGAGGCAGTTTAGCGGCCGCTGTCGGCTCTTACGCCGTCCAGCAAGGCCTGGTTGCCTCTACTGAGGGCACAACCCTGGTACGTATGCTGCAGGCCAATGTGGGCCGTCGCTTGGTCGCTCATGTCGAGGTTCGCGGCGGTGAAGTCCTGGAGGACGGTGTTTTCATCGAGGATGGCGTTCCGTTTCCCGCTGCCGAGGTGCGCTTGGATTTTGTCGACGAGACTCAGTCCTGCGTCTTGGCGGGGCGCCAAGTGCAGGACACGCTGGAAATCGAGGGCTGGGGCGCTTTGCCGGTGACCCTGTTGAAGACTCACGAGGCCAGCATATTCGCCAGGGCAGCAGATTTGGGGCTGACCGGGCGTGAAAGACCCGATACCTTCAATCGCGATACCAAGACACTGGCCAGGCTTGATGCCATTCGCATCGAAGGGGCGGTGGCCATGGGTTTGTGCAGCCGCAGCCGGGCCGAAAAAGAAGGGGCTCTTTTGCCTAGGCTGGTCTGGGTGGCGCCGCCCATGCATTACAAGACCGCGTCCGGACTGGATGTGTCGCGCGGCAGTATCGATGTGCTGGCGCGCACCATGGCCCATGGTCGCTTGCAGAGCGCTTTCGGGACTCGAAACGCGATCTCGCTTGCGGTGGCCGCGGCTTTGCCGGGATCTGTGGTGTCGCAATTAGTGCGTACCTTGCCTGGTGTGGCGATTCGCATCGGGCACGCTTCAGGGGTGCAGGCCGCATGGGCAACCGTGGCGCACCAGGCGCCTGGTTGGGTCATGGAGGGGGCTACCGTATCGCGCAGCGCGCGCTGCCTGATGAGTGGCTGGGTCCATGTGCCCACGGGCGCGGGGGTGTCCTGTTAGCCGCCTGGAACCGGCTCAAGAAGCTTGCCTGAGTTTTTACCCATCGTGGGGGCAGGGGCTTGGGCGCGGTAAGCGGACTAGCTTATTAGAATCTTGACTTTGTTTCTTGCGGGCTTGATTCAATGGCTCCGCGCATGTTGAATGGGTTTTATGTTCAGACATTTGAGCGAAGATATTTCTTGCATCCTGGCGCGTGACCCTGCGGCCCGCACCCGCTGGGAAGTGCTGACCTGCTATCCCGGCCTGCATGTTTTGGTTATGTACCGTTTGGCCCATCGGTGCTGGCGCGGCAATTTGAAATGGCTAGGTCGCTTCATTTCGCAAGTGGCCCGATTCCTGACCGGTATTGAAATCCACCCTGCCGCAACGATAGGGCGTCGGGTTTTCATAGACCATGGATTTGGCGTAGTTATCGGTGAAACCGCCGAGGTAGGCGACGATTGCACCATTTATCAAGGGGTCACGCTGGGAGGAACTTCTTTGTACAAAGGAGAGAAGCGTCACCCGACCTTGGGTAAAGGGGTGGTGGTTGGGGCGGGGGCACAGGTGCTGGGCGGCTTTACCGTAGGCGATGGGGCGCGCATCGGTTCCAACGCCGTCGTTGTAAAGCCCGTGCCTGTGGGGGCCACAGTGGTTGGCAACCCGGCGCGCATCGTTGAGAAGAAAACAGAGTCGGTCTCGGCGCCTTTAAGCACGCCGGAGTCTGCGCCTGTGGAGCAAGAGAGCCGGCCTGCCATGCACGAAGGCGCGACCAGCGGAAGCGCTTTTTCAGCCTACGCCGTGGTGCAAAACAGCGACGACCCGTTGGCTAAAGCCATCCATGGCTTAATCGAGCGCGCTGCCGTGCAGGATGCGCGCATTCAGCGTTTGTGCCGGACGCTGGAGTCCATGGGTGCGCATTTGCCTGAGGCCGACCGCCAGCCGGAGCAGTTCGACGCGGAGCGTTTGAATAAGCTTGTTGATTGAGCCCAGCATGGCAAGCACGGGCCTATTGCGGGCCAGGTGTCGTGAGCTCAAGCAACTGGGGGCTGGTCAGGCCACAGGCTAGCTGTGAACCTGAAGGCCCGTGCTCAGGCAATCAATTCGTGCCGATGTCGATCAGGGCGGGCCCGTCCTGATCGATGCTCAACCAACCGCCGCGCGGACTGACGGTGTCGTCCAGGTCCCAGTCGGGCAGCACCAGTCGCTCGCAGCGTTGGCCCGACATTTCGAATACGTGTCTATGGGGCCGGTGAGTGTGGCCGTGAATCAGCCGTGTCAGCCCGTGATCGCGCAGGGTAGCCTCGACCGCGGATTGGTTGACGTCCATGATGTCGGCAGCCTTGCGGCTTTTTTCGGCGATGCTGCGGGAGCGCAATTCAAGCGCGATAGCCTGGCGTTCGGCAATGGGTCGAGATAAAAATTGGGCTTGCCACTGCGGATTGCGCACCATCGTGCGGAATTGCTGGTATTGAATGTCGTCGGTGCACAGAGCATCGCCGTGACAGAGCAGAAACATCCCCGCGTCGGTGCGCAAGGTGACGGGCTCCGGCAAGCGGTGGGTCTGGGTGGCTTTAGCCAGTTTCTCGCCCATCAGGAAATCGCGGTTTCCCGGCCCCAGGTATACGGGAATACTTGCGGCGGCAGAACTTAGCCCCGCCAATACCTCGGCCAACCAAGGCGGGGCATCATCGATCTGGTCGTCGCCGATCCAGGCGTCGAATATGTCGCCCGCAAGCAGCAGTGCGGCGGCGTCTGCCGTTGCAGCATCCAGAAAAGCCAGAAAGGCTTCGAGCGTGGCGGGTACGTCTGGTCCCAGATGCATATCGGAGGCCAGCCAGACCGGGCCGGCCAGAGAGATCTGGGAAGAGCTTGTTGAATTACCGGGAAGCGGGTTGCCGGGCACGGAAATCCTTGATGCGCCTGTTGCGCGACATTGCCAATATCCAAAACAATCGAGGCGCTGTGGTGCGCCTCGACTCCATGCAAGCTGCTATCGCCTGATTAGACGACTTCAGCTTTGGTGATTACGACATCTTCGACCGGGACGTCTTGATGGCCGCCTTTGCTGCCGGTCTTGACTGCCTTGATCTGGTCGACGACATCCTTGCCTTCGACGACCTCGCCGAATACGGCATAGCCCCAACCTTGAGCGGTAGGCGCGGTGAAATTGAGGAAGTCATTGTCGGCGACGTTGATAAAGAACTGCGCGGTAGCCGAGTGCGGCGCGTTGGTGCGAGCCATCGCCAGGGTGTAACGGTTGTTCTTCAGGCCATTGCCTGCCTCGTTGTCAATCGGGGCTTGGGTTGGCTTTTGCGACATGCCAGGTTCGAAGCCGCCGCCCTGGACCATGAAGCCGCTGATGACACGATGAAAAATCGTGTTGTCGTAATGGCCGCTATTGACATAGCTGATGAAGTTTTCGACGGTCTTGGGCGCTTTTTCCGCATCAAGAGCGATGCCGATCAAGCCGTGTGTGGTGTGGAGGTTGACGCGAGTGCTCATTTATTCAGGACCTCTGCTTTTTCGATCACGATGGGTTGAACCGGGTTGTCTGCAAACGGACCCCGGGTGGTGGTTGGCACGGATTTGATCTTATCGACCACGTCGGCGCCCAGTACCACCTTGCCGAATACCGCGTAGCCCCAGCCTTGAGCTGTTGCCGAGCGATAGTTCAGGAATGCATTGTCATTGACGTTGATGAAAAACTGGGCGCTGGCCGACTGTGGGTCGGACGTACGAGCCATGCTTACGGTATAGACCGTATTTTTCAAGCCATTTGCAGCTTCGTTACGTATCGGAGCGCGAGTCGGTTTTTCAGTCATGTCGGCGGTATAGCCGCCGCCTTGCACCATGAAGCCGCTGATGACTCGATGGAATACGGTGCCGTTGTAATGGCCGTCACGCACATACTGCAGGAAATTGGCTGCGGTAAGGGGCGCCTTTACATCGTCAAGCTCAAGCACGATGCGGCCGGCGCTGGTTTGCAGCGCGACTTGGGGGCCAGCCTGAACCGCGCTTGAAGCCAGGGCGCCGAGAGTGATTGCCAGGGCGGGAAGAAACGATTTCATAAATGAGTGGGTCCGGTTTATGGTTGGGTCCGCTTGGCGGCGTCCTGCGACTCTGAGCCTTCCAGCACTTTCCGGGTTTCGGTCTGTTTCTGGGTGGCGCGAGGGTCTTGCGGGTCCAGTTTTTCAGCAGCGCCATATGAGCGCGCCGCGAGCATAATATACAAATCACCCAGATTTTCGCGCGCGATGGCATAGTTCGGGTCGGTGCGCACCGCCATTTCAAGAGCGGTCTTCGCTTGTTCCAGATGCCCGTCAGCAACCTCCAGCGCGGCCAGATTGTTCCACGGTTCAGGTAGTTCGGGAAAGCGTTGCGTCATATCCTGATAGATAGCCTTGGCCTCGGCGCGACGACCCGACTGGTTCAGGGCGCGGGCTTTCAGGAAAAGTAACTGAACATTGGTGGATTGCGGTGCCTTTTCTTCGGCCTCAGCCAGTTTTTGTTCGATTTCCTGCAGGGCGGCGGCGGTTTGACCGTCGTCCAGCTGTTTTTCCAAACGATTGATGGCGGCGCGCGAAGACTCTGGCAGACTGGTATCGACCGAGGGTTTGAGGGCTTCCAGCAGATCGCTGAGGAAAGGGATGTGCCGATCGGCCTCGGGTGAGGGGCCAAGCACCGGCGGTGGCGTAGGCGCCCGAGTCTGGGCGGTGGCTGGCGCGGCGCCCAACAGGGCCGCCAGCGCTAGCGCAAGGGCGCAGGCGCCCGATCGCAGCATGGGGAAATAAGGCGTGCGAAAGGTGGGCTGGTTTGCGTCGGTAATGGCCAAAACGAGTTCCGCCTAAGTGGGGCGAGAGCCTTTCCAAGCGGACAAGAGCTCTCGGTTGATATAATTCGGTTCGATTTTAGCCCCGGCAGTGGTTATCACCACCCGGGGCTTCCGTTTTCAGACGTAAGCGACTCATGCTCCATATCTACAATACGCTAGCTCGCACCAAACAACGCTTCCAGCCGGCCGAGCCCGGTTGCGTTCGCATGTATGTGTGCGGCATGACCGTATACGACTACTGCCATCTGGGCCACGCGCGCATGCTGGTTAGTTTTGACATCGTGCAGCGCTGGCTGCGTGCCAGCGGTTACCAGCTTACCTACGTTCGCAATATCACCGATATTGACGACAAAATCATCCGGCGCGCCGTGGAAAGCGGCAAAACCATTTCGCAGGTAACCGAGTTTTTCATCGACGCCATGCACGCCGACGAAAAAGCCTTGGGCGTCGAACCCCCGGATTTTGAACCCCGCGCGACTCAGCACGTAGGAAAAATGCTGGATATCGTGCGCTTGCTTGAAGAAAAAGGCTTGGCCTATCGTGCCGAGGACGGCGACGTGAACTACGCGGTGCGGCAGTTCCCGGGCTATGGGAAGTTGTCGGGCAAGTCGCTTGACGACTTGCGCGCAGGTGAGCGCGTCAAGGTTGATACCTCGAAACGCGACCCCCTGGATTTCGTGCTTTGGAAGGCGGCCAAGCCCAGCGAGCCGCCCGAGTCCAAATGGGAGTCCTCTTATGGGCCGGGTCGTCCAGGCTGGCATATCGAGTGCTCCGCCATGAGTATGGAACTACTCGGCATGCCGCTCGATATTCACGGAGGTGGCCCCGATCTGAAGTTTCCGCATCACGAAAACGAGATTGCCCAGAGTGAAGGCGCCTACGGCGGCACGTTTGCCAACACCTGGATGCATTGCGGACCTTTGATGGTCGACGCCGAGAAAATGTCCAAATCGCTGGGCAACTTCTTTACGGTGCGCGATACCCTCAAGTATTACGATGCCGAGGTCATCCGTTTGTTCATCGTGCGCAGCCACTATCGCAGCCCGCAGAACTACGCCTCTGACAACCTGACTGATGCGCGCGCAGCCTTGACGCGCCTGTATACCGCCCTGGGCAGCGTGGAGCCGGACGAGCTTGGTGCCGATTGGGACGATCCCAGCGGTCTGCGCTTCAAGACAGCCATGGATGATGACTTCAACACGCCCGAGGCGATGGCGGTGTTGTTCGACCTGGCTGCGGATGTCAACAAAACCGGCTCGGCCCGCACTGCCGGCCAACTCAAGGCCTTGGCGGCATTACTGGGATTGTTGCAGCAAGATCCTCGCACCTTTCTCCAGGGGAAATCCGCTGAAGACGGCGGCAGCGCCAACATCGAGGCGCGTATTGCCCAACGGACCCAAGCCAAGCAAGACCGGGATTTCGCCCTGGCCGATCGTATCCGCGCCGACTTGCTTGCCGACGGCATCGTGCTGGAAGACAAGCCAGGCGGTGTTACTGTATGGCGCCGGGCCTGATGTGGCACCGGTCAATGAGATCCAGTTTCCTATGAAGTCGCAAGTTGTTGACGAACTCGATGTGGCAGCGCCCGTCTTGCTTGATGCCGAGCCGGGCAAACCTGCCTATTGGGATGAGGCGTTGGCCCATCTGGTCAAGCGCGACCGCATTCTTAGAAAAATCATTCCCAAGCACCCGGAAGTGCATTTGCTGACGCGAGGCGAGCCTTTTGCTACCTTGGCGCGCGCAGTGGTCGGGCAGCAAATCTCGGTCAAGGCTGCCGACACAGTCTGGGAGCGCTGCCTGAGCGTGTGCACCCGGCGTGCTACCCCGGCGGCCTTTACCCGCGCCGGCATCGAAGGCCTGCGCAGCGCGGGGCTGTCCCAGCGCAAAGCTGAATATCTACTGGATCTGGCTGCTCATTTCCAGCAAGGCCTTGTGCATCCCAAGCAATGGGATGCCATGGCCGACGAAGAAGTCATCACCGAGTTGACAGCGATCCGGGGTATTGGGCGCTGGACAGCAGAGATGTTCTTGATTTTTAATCTGCGGCGGCCGGATATTCTTCCTTTGGATGATGTCGGCCTGCTGCGCGCCATTTCGCTGCACTATTTCAGCGGCGAACCGGTGTCCCGTTTTGAGGCACGGGAAGTCGCGCAAGCCTGGAAACCATGGTGCACTGTTGCAACCTGGTATCTGTGGCGCAGTCTTGATCCCGTACCACTGGAGTACTGATGCGTAACGCATTTCTAGAATTCGAACAGCCGCTTGCCGAGCTCGAAGGCAAGATCGAGGAGCTGCGCTTCGTGCAAGCTGACTCCGCGGTCGATATTTCCGAGGAAATCGGCCGGCTACAGAAAAAAAGCCAGGCCCTGGCCAAAGACATCTATTCCAAGCTGACGCCTTGGCAGACCGCTCTTGTGGCGCGTCATCCTCAGCGTCCCTACACGCTGGACTACGTGCGTGAAATCTTTACCGATTTCCATGAATTGCATGGCGACCGGATGTTTGCCGACGATCGCTCCATCGTGGGCGGTCTGGCCCGCTTCAGCGGTACGCCATGCATGATAATCGGGCACCAGAAGGGCCGTGACACCAAGGAGCGCGCAGCCCGCAATTTCGGCATGCCCAAGCCTGAAGGCTATCGCAAGGCCCTGCGCCTGATGCGATTGGCTGAAAAATTCGGCTTGCCGGTATTCACCTTTGTCGATACGCCGGGTGCTTATCCAGGTATCGACGCCGAAGCGCGTGGGCAGTCCGAAGCCATTGGCCACAACCTGTATGCCATGGCCGAACTGAAAGTGCCTATCATCACCACCATTATCGGCGAGGGTGGATCGGGCGGAGCCTTGGCGATTGCCGTGGCCGACTCTGTATTGATGCTGCAGTACGCCACCTATTCAGTCATTTCGCCCGAAGGTTGCGCTTCCATCTTGTGGCGTAGCCAGGATAAAGCTCCCGATGCGGCGGAAGTGTTGGGAATCACGGTACACCGCCTGAAAGCGTTGGGCCTGATCGACAAAATCATCAATGAACCGGTGGGCGGCGCACACCGGGACCCCAAGCATATGGCGCAGTTGTTGCGGCGCGGTTTGGCCGATGCCCTACGCCATACGCAAGCGCTCAAACCCGCTGAACTCGTCGCCACACGTCTTGAACGGATCATGGCCTATGGACGGTTCAAGGAAACTGGCCAGTCCTGACAGCAGGCCGGAGGGCAGGCAATTGTCCCTATCCGCAACCCTGGGCAAGGTGCTTGACACTTTGCCCGACCATAGAGGGGTCGCCGTTGCTTTAAGCGGCGGGCCGGACTCCGCGGCGCTGGCGGTTATGACGGCGAGGCTTGCCAGCGAACGAGGGCTGCCCGTACATGCCTTGCATGTTCATCATGGCTTGTACCCCGAGGCTGATGACTGGGCCCGCCGGGCGGCCGATCTGGCCACCCAGCTCCACATCGACTTCCATTCCAGCAAAGTCCAGGTTGACCTGACGGACCCGGCCGGTATCGAGGCGGCTGCGCGCGCAGCCCGATACGCCTCTTTGTCGCACATGGCGCTAGCTGCGAATATAAGCTGCGTATTGCTCGCGCACCACTTGGATGATCAGGTTGAAACCGTGTTATTGCGCTTGCTGCGTGGGGCGGGGCCTGATGGCATGAGCGCCATGGCGGCCAGTACCAGCAAGCAGGGCGTTTGCTATTTGCGCCCCTGGTTGTCGAACCGCAGAAGCGAAATTCTGGCTTTCATGCGGGAATATTCGGACCAAACCGGTTTTCAGCCGGTTGATGACCCCAGTAACCTGGATGAACAATTCGCCCGCGGCAAGCTGAGAACCGACGTGCTGCCGGGCATCGAGCGCCATTGGCCCGGGTATCGAGCCACACTCGAACGATTTGCCCGGCGTAGCGCCGAATCGGCCGCTTTGCTTCAAGAGATCGCCAGCGGCGATTTGGCGTCGATTCAGCATGATCGCCCGCCCTACGGGCAGGGGTTGAGCTTAAGCGGCTTGAATGCCTTGCCGACCGCACGCCGTGCGATGGTGTTACGCTTGTGGCTGGCAAATCACGACTTGGCAGCGCCTTCAGAAGCGCGTTTGCGGGAAATGATGCGCCAACTGGAAAACGCTGCGCAAGATAAGCAGATTGTGTTGCGCCACGGCAGCGTTCATGTGCGTCGGTATCGGGGTAGTGTCATCGTGGACAGCATAGGCAAAGAGCCATCGGCAAGTGTCGAAAGCGTCGAATTTGTCTGGGCCGGCGAACCCTCTGTCCGGCTGGAAAGCATGGGCGGCCTGTTGGTGTTCAATCAGGCTGAGTCCGGACTCGATCCACAATGGCTGCGCGCTGGCGTCCTGACCTTACGTTGGCGCCGTGGTCGTGAACGCCTCCGACTACTAGAAAATGCACCCAGCCGCAGCTTGAAAAATCTTTACCAGGAACGGGGTATCCCCAGCTGGGAGCGCGAACGTATGCCCTTGCTCTATCGCGGCGACACCTTGCTATACGCCGCCGGACTGGGTGCCGATAGCCGGATGCCGCAGACCAGTCCAGGGGTCCAGTTGGAGTGGGTAGCCGATCATCCAGGGGCAACCATCACGCTGTAAGCGAGGAAGGAAAGCACGCCCTGGGCTCTGCGTGCCGTTGCCTCCCCGACGGGCTTGCGCTTTGGCGCGGTTCTGCGTCAAAAACATCAATTTTGCGTAGATTGGCCACCTGCGCTACCATTTATGGTTCCTTGCGACTTGTTGATGAAACAGGATGCCAGTGCTGGGGTGGACGCCGGTCCCGATGGGCTGGCTTCGCACTTGGCCGATTTCGGCGGCAGGAACGAATTTACCGCGAGAGAATGCGTGCGAATACGCGTGCGCCGGGGCTCGTGGGCAACAGCAACGTAAAACAATGGCTCTAATCGTTCATAAATATGGCGGAACCTCGATGGGCTCGGTCGAGCGCATCAAGAACGTCGCTCGTCGTGTCGCCAAATGGCATGCCGCAGGTCACCAGGTCGTAGTGGTTCCTTCGGCCATGTCGGGCGAGACCAACCGTCTCATCGGCCTGGCCAAGGAAATCCAGGAACGGCCCGACCCGCGTGAACTCGACATGATTGCTTCCACAGGTGAGCAAGTCAGTGTCGGTTTGCTGGCAATGGCGCTGAAGGCGCAGGGCGTCGACGCTAAAAGCTACACCGGCTGGCAGGTTCCCGTACGTACTGATTCCGCGCACACCAAGGCGCGCATTTCTTCCATCGACGATGCCCGCATTCGCGCCGACCTGGACGAAGGTCGAGTTGTGATCGTGACGGGTTTCCAGGGCATTGATCCGCTAGGCAGTATTACTACGCTGGGCCGAGGCGGCTCGGATACGTCGGCAGTGGCGGTAGCGGCGGCGCTTAAAGCAGCCGAATGCCTGATCTACACCGATGTCGATGGGGTCTATACGACTGATCCACGCGTGGTTCCCGAAGCACGCCGCCTGGGGGTGGTTTCTTTCGAGGAAATGTTGGAAATGGCATCCCTGGGCTCCAAGATACTGCAAATCCGTTCGGTCGAGTTCGCAGGCAAATACCGCGTGCCCGTGCGCGTGCTGTCCTCGCTGACTGACCCCGATATTGCGCTTGACGAAGAAATGGCGTCGGGCACCCTGATTACTTTTGAGGAAGACGAGAAAATGGAATCCGCCGTTGTTTCTGGCATCGCTTTCAGCCGGGACGAAGCCAAAATCACGGTGTTGGCCGTGCCCGATAAACCTGGCGTCGCCTTTTCCATCGTAGGCCCCGTTGCGGCAGCCAACATTGATGTGGACATGATCGTGCAGAACCAGTCAGTGGCTGGCACCACTGACTTCTCCTTCACCGTCAATCGCAATGAGTTCCAGCGTGCGCTGGACGTGCTCAACGGCCAGGTCGTTGGCGCTATCGGTGCGCGCGAAGTGGTGGCCGACGCCAACGTCTGCAAGGTGTCCATCGTGGGGATCGGCATGCGCTCGCATGTTGGCGTAGCGAGCTTGATGTTCCGGACCTTGTCGGAAGAGGGCATCAATATCCAAATGATCAGCACCAGCGAAATCAAAACCTCGGTGATCATTGAAGACAAGTACATGGAACTGGCGGTTCGTTCCTTGCACAAGGCTTTCGGCTTGGATCAGGCGCCTAAGCAGTAATCTTTGTCAGGCCCAGCTTTATGCCGGGCCTGACACTTATATATGCTATACTGCGCTTCGCTCACGGAGGCGTGCCCGAGTGGCCGAAGGGGCTCCCCTGCTAAGGGAGTATGCGGCTAAAACTGCATCGTGAGTTCGAATCTCACCGCCTCCGCCA